>DAOSNS010000023.1:6888-74870 GCA_035373625.1 Anaerolineae bacterium
GCCGACGGGGGATCGTGGGGCGAACCTGGCGCGCGCGATCGCGTGCTATGAGGAAGCGCTGCGCTATTATACGCCGGAGGCCGCGCCGCTGGCGTATGCGATGACGCAGAACAACCTGGGGCTGGCCTATGCGGATTTGCCGACGGGGGATCGTGGGGCGAACCTGGCGCGCGCGATCGCGTGCTATGAGGAATCGCTGCGCTTCCGGACGCCGGAGGCCGCGCCGCTGGATTATGCGAGGACGCAATATAATCTGGGTACGGCATACTACGAGTTAGGCCAGTTGGAGCAGGCCGCGGATGCTTACCGCCGGGCGGTGGAGACCGTGGCGGATCAGGGGAGCTACCAAATGGCACTTGGTTCTGTTCTCCGCAAACTGGGCCGTGACGACGAGGCCGCTATACACCTGGCGCGCGCCCGCGAACTGCTTCCCCCCGATGATCACTACGACCGCGCCTGCCTGGAAGCCATCGCCGGCAACACCGACGCGGCGTTGGCTCACCTGGAAAAAGCTTTGGCCTGGGATGCTACCAGCCGCGACTGGGCTGCCCGTGACCCTGACCTGGAATCCCTGCGCGACCATCCGCGTTTCAAAGCGTTGATAGCACGTAACGCAAGCTGTTAGCTTGCGCCCTGCGGATGAAAACGTAACGCAAACTGTCAGCTTGCATCCTGCGGATGAAAACGTAGCGCAAGCTGTTAGCTTGCGCCCTGCGGATGAAAACGTAGCGCAAGCTGTTAGCTTGCGCCCTGTGGATGAAAACGTAACGCAAACTGTCAGCTTGCGCCCTGTGGATGAAAACGTAACGCAAACTGTCAGCTTGCATCCTGTGGATGAAAACGTAACGCAAGCTGTCAGCTTGCGCCCTGCGGATGAAAACGTAACGCAAACTGTCAGCTTGCATCCTGCGGATGAAAACGTAGCGCAAGCTGTTAGCTTGCGCCCTGCGGATGAAAACGTAGCGCAAGCTGTTAGCTTGCGCCCTGTGGATGAAAACGTAACGCAAACTGTCAGCTTGCGCCCTGCGGATGAAAACGTAGCGCAAGCTGTTAGCTTGCGCCCTGTGGATGAAAACGTAACGCAAGCTGTCAGCTTGCATCCTGTGGATGAAAACGTAACGCAAGCTGTCAGCTTGCGCCCTGCGGATGAAAACGTAACGCAAACTGTCAGCTTGCATCCTGCGGATGAAAACGTAGCGCAAGCTGTTAGCTTGCGCCCTGCGGATGAAAACGTAACGCAAACTGTCAGCTTGCATCCTGCGGATGAAAACGTAGCGCAAGCTGTTAGCTTGCGCCCTGCGGATGAAAACGTAGCGCAAGCTGTTAGCTTGCGCCCTGTGGATGAAAACGTAACGCAAACTGTTAGCTTGCGCCCTGCGGATGAAAACGTTGGAGGTCGCTATGTTGAAGAACATCTGGCGGATGATGTTGCTGATTGGACTTCTGACGGGCGGCCTCGCGATGCGCCCGGCGCGCGCGGCGGAGGAATTGCCCCCACCACACCTCGGCTACGGGATGATGCTCGCCTACCCGCCGTCTAGCCTGGCAAAGGTCAAAGAGGCGGGCTTCAACTGGTTCAAGTACTTCGCTGCCTGGGATGACGTAGATCCCGACCGCGATGGCATCTACGACTGGAGCAGCATAGACTGGCGCCTGGGGTGGGCGTGCGAGCACGGCCTGCACCTGCTCCTGCGCGTCGAGCGCAACGCTTCGAACTGGAAGCCCATCCAGGACGGCGAGATGGCCGGCTGGCAGGCGTTCTTCCAGGCATTGGCGACCCGCATCGCCCAGAAACGCGCTGCCTGCACTGTGCCCTACCGCGTGGCCCTCGAAGTCTGGAACGAGCCGAACCTCGACTTCCAGTGGAACTACGAGCCGGTGGACCCCGTGCGCTATACGGAGATGGTCAAGCGCGCCTACCGGGGCGCGAAGGCCGGTGATCCCACCATCCCCATCGTTGCGGGGAGCCTTGCGCCCACAGGCGGCATGTCCGACGGACAGGCGATGAACGACGTGGCCTTCCTTGAAGCGATGTATGCCAGCGGCCTGGCAGGGCACTTCGACGCCATCAGTATCCACAACTACGGCTTCGGTGGGGAACCGGAAGACAAAACGTGGGGATGGTCTATCGTCAACTTCCGCCGCGCGGAAGATATTTACGCGGTGATGGTCGCGCACGGCGATGGTGACAAACCGGTGTGGGCCACCGAGTTCGGCTGGCTGCTCGATGCTTCCGAGGAAGGCCATCCGGAGTGCCTCAGCTATTGGGACAGTATCGGCTTCGGCTGGCAGAAGGTCTCGGCGCAACAGCAGGCCGATTACCTGCAACGCGCGTTTGCCTACGCCGACGCCAACTGGCCGTGGATGGGCGTGATGATCGTCTCCGACCTCGATTTCAGCACCACAGGCTGGTACCCCACGTGCAACCCGTTGAACTGGTTTTCCCTCCTCAGATTTGACGGCTCACCGCGTCTGGCCTACACCGCATTGAAGCAGATACCCAAGCGCCCTGCCGCCGTCGCGGGAATGGCCGTCAATCCGGCCGAGTTCGACTGGTCGGTGCGCCTGCGCGAACGCGCCATTTTTACCGCGACGGTCACGGTGTCGAGCGACGGCCTGCCCTTCGCCTGGGAAACCGTCACCGAGACGCTGGGGCTGCCGTTTACGGTCACACCCACACGTGGCGTCTCCGATGGGACGTTCCAGGTGGTTGTGGATGCGCGCGACCTGCTGACCGGCACCTATCGCGGCGCGATCGGCGTCAGGGCCGTGGAGCCTTTGGTTGCGCCGCAGGTCATCACCATTCCGCTGGATCTGGAAGTGTGGGGCGCGTGGGGGATGGCCGTCCGTCCGCCTGCCTTGAGCTGGATGATGGCGGTTACGGAGACCCGGCCGGTCTCGGCGACCGTGGTGGTGGAGAACACCGGCGATTTTGAGTTTGGTTGGACGGTCACGCGGGCGAGCGCGGCGTTGACGCTGACCGTCATCCCCACCAGTTCCACGCAGACGGGAACCACCTTCATCCCCGGCACATTCCAGGTGTCTGTGGATCCGCGCGGGCTGCCTGTGGGCCTGTATACCGGCGTGCTCACCGTCACCGCATCGTCACCGTGGGTGCCACAAAGCCCGTTTGTCGTACCGGTGACCGTCCGCGTGGTGGAACGGGTATATCGCGTCTATATGCCGCTGGTGATGAGGGGGAGCGCTGGCCGGTAACACCCGCCTCCCTGAATCGTAGTACACACCGCGTACACACCGACTTCAGTCGGGAAAACTGCGATTTACCCATTACCGAACCAATTTGTGGAACTTCATCAGCCGGTGGTACTCGTCCCCCCCGACTCAGTCGGTAAATCGTATGGACACACCGGCTTCAGCCGGTATACACCCGTGGTAATGGAAAACCTAACGCAGGATTCCCCGGTAGAGCAAATCCAGCCCCTCACGGATGAAGTCGGAACTGCAAGCTGTAACTCCATCCGTGGTCCCATCCGTGGTCCTATCCGTGGTCTCCGTGGTCCTATCCGTGGTCCCATCCGTGGTCCTATCCGTGGTCCTATCCGTGGTTTTATCCGTGGTCCCATCCGTGGTCTCCGTGGTCTCCGTGGTTTGCGTGGTCTCTATCACGCACATACGAAAGAAATACGTCGCCAACAGACCGGCAGCCAGCTCAGGGTTGATGTCGGGACGGAACACCCCTTGCGCCTGACCCTCGCGGATCAAACCTGCCAACACCGTAGACGCCGTGAGCCGCTCCGGGGGCAAGTAGTCGGGATGGGGGTGGGCGATGGTATGCAGGAACATGTGCAGCGCCAGGTGACGATAGGGTTTCAACTCTTCCCACAGCGTTTGCAACAACAGGGAAATACGCTCGTTCGCCGGAGCTTCCGGCGCGGGCGGCGCCGCGAGCCAGACCTGCATGCGGTTGTACAACAATTCGCCCAAGAGACATTCTTTGTTCTCGAAATAGTTGAAAAATGTCCCCTTGGCCACATCCGCTGCACCGGCAATTTCCTCGACCGTGACGGCATCGAAGCCTTTAGCGACAAAGAGCCGCTCGGCCTCTTCGAGTAAACGCTGATGAGTGCGTTCTTTGCGCCGCTCCCATCGGGAAGGGACTGTGTGCGTTTTATTTGTCATAGTTGACCCAGGTCATAGTTGACTGAGGTCATTATACCATAGAATTAGAGATGTTTCTCCAGCCACGCCTCCACATCCTTCAAAACCTGCGCGCGTTCCGGTTCGTTGAAGACCTCGTGGTAGAAACCTTCGTAGATTTTCAGAGTTTTATCGGGCGAACTGACTTTATCGTACAGCACCTCTGCCCCTACCGGATCAACCAGCTTGTCCTCACTGCCCTGTACGATCAACAGGGGCAACGTGATTTTGGGAGCCTCGTCGGCGACGCGCTGCGTGGCGGCAATAAGCTCCGCGGCGAGACGGGCCGTCGTCTTGCCTGTATACACCAGGGGATCGTTGACGTATGCCTGTACCACGGCGGGATCGCGGCATACACCTTCCGCATTGAGACCCAGCAGGCCGGCTTTGGGAGTCAACGCAGAAAGCAGTTTCCCCATGAAAATGATGGTAGGTGATATTTCACCGGCGGCCTTGATCAACGGCCCGGAGAGCACCGCGCCTGCCAGTTCATTCTGATGCTCGAGCAGATAGGCTGCTCCGATCAACCCACCCATGCTGTGTCCCACCAGGAAAATCGGCTTGTCGGGGTGCCAGCCACGCACCATGTCGAAGTAAATCTTGAGCGTGTCCGTGTAGTCGGCGAAGCGTTTGACGTACACCCGCGTTCCCTCCGACTTCCCGTGGCCGATATGATCCAGGCCGTAGACGGCATACCCCAGTGGAACAAAGTGGTTGACCACGTTCATATACCGTCCGCTGTGCTCGGCCAGCCCGTGGACGATCAACAGCACGGCTTTGCACTCAGTTTCCGGCAGCCAGGCTTGATAGTAAATTTGCGCGTCACGCACACCTCGAAAGAAACCTTCACGATGTTCCATAGTTGACCTCCCCTGAAAATAGTGATTGGGGATTCGGGATTGGGGATCAGGATGTCTTCCAATCCATGATCCCTGGTCCCGAATTCCCTCCTAAGTTTGCAAGTCGGGAATCCGTTCAATCCAACGTTGAGCTTGACAAAGCATGGCCGTTGACAAGTCTCTTCATCGAGAACGGTCGAACGTTGAAATGATGTAAAGAATCCGTCTTGACATCCCGTAAGAGTCCGCTTATACTTGGGGCCTAAGGGGGTGTTCTTAATTTGCCACTCACCGTTCCCGATTCGTCATTCACCATACATTGCCCGTTGTGTCGCTCAACAACAGTCGGTGTGTTCGCCCAGGATGCCATGCGGCGCTATTTTCGTTGCGCCACGTGCGCCCTCATTTTCGCCGATCCGGCCTCGCGTCTAACACCCGAAGCGGAAAGGACGCGCTACACCTATCATCAAAACAGTCCGGCGGACGAAGGATACCGGCAGTTCTTGAATCGCCTGGTAATGCCTCTGAGCGAGCGGTTGGGGAACACGCACCAGCATGGCCTGGATTTCGGCTGTGGCCCGGGGCCGACGTTGTCGCTCATGCTGGAGGCTCTGGGACACACGATGGCGCTCTACGACCCGTTTTTCGCGCCGGATCCTTCTGTTCTGCGCCGACGCTATGATTTTGTGACCTGCACCGAGGCCATCGAACACTTTCATACCCCGCATAAGGAATGGCGGTTGCTCCTGCGTCTCGTGAAGCCCGGCGGCTGGCTGGGGATCATGACCCGTCTGGTCCCCGATGCCGCGGCATTTACCCGCTGGTATTATCGCAGTGATCCTACCCATGTGAGCTTCTTCAGCCGCGAAACCTTCCATTACCTGGCGCAGCGCGATTGTCTGACGTGCGAGATCATCGGCGAGGATGTCATTCTGCTGCGCACGGCGGCGCATCACTGCCCTGTCGCATAGATGACGACCTCACCGCTATTGTAGACTGCCTGGAACAGCGTCGCAAATTTTGCCAGCCCCTCGGCGGGATAGCGTTGGCGCTCGACCTGGCCGATGTAAATGTAGGCGATATGGTAGCGCGCCAGGATTTCACGCGCCTCGTCGGTGTCGAGGGTGGAGAAGAGTCGCGCCAGGTCTTGTTCGCGGCGCCCCGGTTCGTCGTAATTGCCGCGCCACTGCCGTTGATGCCCTGACCAGCCCAGCACGGTCGGCAGGCCCGTCAATGCGGCAATGCGTCCCTCGTAGACGTAGGCGCGATACTGATCGCTCGGCGCTTCGGCAATGACCGGCGCACCCTTGACCTGCGTGTTGAGCCACTGCACCGCAGCGTAATCGCCGGGTCTGGCGGTCGCCAGCCACGCTGCGCCGTCCAGTGTCCAGGGTTTGCCGTGCTCTTCGGCGCGCGCGGGCACGGCCAGCGCCGTGTAGACCAATCCCACTGCAATCAACAGACCGGCAGCCACGACCGCAACGGTGCGCCAGTCGGATGTCTCTGTTCTCTCGGATCGCGGCTCCAGCCAACGCGCCAACTGCCATGCCCCGGCCAGACTCCATACGATCCACGTCAGGAAGTAGAACTTGAAGATGGTGTTCATCCGGGCCATAAACACGTCTTTGAGATAGACGTACTCCGGCGCCAGCGTGAGTAACAGGCCGGTGAGGATGAGAAGAATGGCGAACCGGGAATCGGGGATGGGGGATGGCGGATCGGGGATGGGGGATGGGAGATTGGGAATCGGGGTTTCTGGTTGACGACTGACGACTGACGATTGACGACTGACGACTGACGACTTCAACAACGCCAAAACCGTCGCCACCACACCCGATGCCAGGGCCAGCCCAACCCACGGCCTCAGCCAGCGCGTTTTGATGCCCGCGATTACCATCTCCGGTGTGACCGAAAGCCCCTGGATCGGCTCACCGCGTAAGACGCTCAGCAGGTAGGGGTACGCCGCGCCCGCGCCCACCAGTAGCCCGACCAGTGCGATCGCCACCATCAGCCCGATGCCGCCGACCAGCACCCACTCCCACGACACTCCTGCCTCGCGCGCGGCACCAATGATCACACCCAGTACCGGAATCAGCAGCGGCGCAAACATCACCACAAACTGCGGCCAGTGCGTGGCATTGAAGAGGTTGGGCAGAATCCCGCCGGCCTGCGAGCGCAGGGCGTACCAGAACGGGAAGTATAGCAGCACGCTGAGCACGCCCAAAATCACGGCTTCGGGCAGCGTATCCCACAGCACGGCGAGAAATCGCTCCCATAACCGGCGCAACGTGGCTGCCGTATCTGTCTGCCGCATGTAACGCGCCAGCACCATCCCGCCGACCATCAGGAACCAGTAAATCGGGAAGTCCCACGTATTGAGGAAAGCCAGTCCGCCCAACACCAGCGCGTAGCCGACCAGCGGTCCATATCGCTTCCACCATACGCCGCCGGGCGCATCCTCGGAGAGCGTCCGGTACAAATTCAAGGCGAGCGCGATCGCCAGCAGGCCAAAGGGCAATGCCAGCACATGGGGGTGCATGTCGCCCAATGTGAAGCTGAACGCGGGGAACTCGTCAATGATCTCGATGCGGTCGCCCCAGGGCGCATAATCGGTGAGCACCCGTGATCCCTGCCACCACCAGAAGAAGCGCGTGGGCTTCCAGGAGAAGGGCGGTTGCGGTGCGGTGTTGAGGTTGCGGATGTCCAACCAGGCCCAAAATCCGGCCGGGAGCAAGCCGCGCGCGTGGAGCACTTCCAGCAACCCTTCGGCATTGCCGGTGAAGAGCAACAGCAGTGGCGCAAGTAAGGGGCGCAGGGCGTCACGCTGGTCCAACAGATCGTAGACGATGCCGTAAGCCCCTGCTGCCGCCAGGGCAAACCAGCCCGCGCATCCCAGGTTGAACGCTACCGTTGCCGGCAAGGCCGCCAGTCGTGTGAGCATCCCCAACAGGAAATAGCCCAGGTAATAGTACGAAATTGCGTAACCGGAGAGCCACGGGTCATGGGGAGGCACCTGGGGCGCACGCAACACCGCGTTGAGGAACGCGATCTCCATCCATTTTTCGCCGCCGGCCGTCTCCAGTTGCGGTTGCGACGCCCGCACCGCCGTCCACAAGGCGAACGCGCCCAGGAACAGCGCCTCCGTGGTCAGCACAAAGGCCCGGCGCGTCTGCCACCAGGGACGCACCTCGGCCCAACGATGCCGCATTGCCCACAGTCCCACGGCAAAAACGAGCACCGCAGCCATCAGCGCGGCAGACATGGTGTTCTCCCACAGGTGCATGATCCCGCCCCACCAGAACACCACGCCGGTCAAGAGGAGTCCCAAGGCTTTCGCCACCGCGTAGCCCCGCGACGGCAACCGGCGCAGCCAGGCAAATGCCAGCGGCAGGCCCATCAGCGCCACAACTTGCATTGTCACATACCACGTCAGCCATTGTTTGATAATCATAGGCACTCCGGCAAATCAGCCAATCTCCTTCTACCTACTCCCCACTCCCTCTTTACTCCTCACTTCTCTACTTCACCGTAATCAACGGGGCGATATCCTTGAAGCGCGTCTCACCGATGCCTTCGACTTTTTGTAGATCCTCGATGCTCTGAAAGGGGCCATTGGCTTCACGGTAGGCGATGATGCGCTCTGCCATCGCCGGGCCGATGTGCGGTAACGTTTGCAGCTCGGCGGCCGTCGCCGTGTTGATGTTGATCGGCGCAGGGGCAGGAGCGGTTGTCGGCACAGTAACGGTTTTCGGTTGCGATGCTGTCGCGGTTGTCGGACGCAATGTGGTGGCGCGACGCGGCACGCTTACATGCTGATTGTCACTCAGCGGCGCGGCAAGATTGACGTTTTCGAGGTCGGCATCTGCCGTGGCGCCGCCTGCGGCGTCCACGGCATCGGTCAACAGACTGCCTTCGGGTACGGTCACGACGCCGGGATGTTTGACCGCGCCGCTGATATACACACGCAGCAGTTGGGGCGTGGCCGTCGGAACGGGTGTGGCCCCGGTCAACCGGGTCTCGGGAAGGCACACTTCCCCCCAATAGGGCGGCGGCGTCAGGGGATTGCCCGGTGATGTCGTCTCCCGCGCCGTGAATTTGACGATCAGACCGCCCACAACCATGCTCACCAGTGCGACCACAATGAGATAGATGCGCGATTGCTTCTGCACCTCACGGCGTATATCCGCGCGGAGCCGGTCGGGGTCAACAAACTTGGTCGGCAGGTCGTCTGTAGCCATCGGTCCGGCTTCCTCCGCAGGTCCGTACCCGCTTCGCCGAGGCGTCAGGCCACCTCAGGCTCCGTTTCCTCCGGTGAGGCCGCACGGCGGCGGAAGAGGCGTTTGGGCGCCAGCGCGCGCATGCGCCGATATAGATTGCGCAGTTCCGGCCCCTTGATGGCGCGCCCGGCCTCAAAATAACGCCGCGCCGCCTGCCCGATGCCCCACGTGCTGACCGCCGAAATCGCCGCCGAAACAAGCCATCCCGGACCGGGGACGAGTTTGGCTAACTGGGATCCCAGGTAGCGCGAAAGCAAGCTGCCGGCCATGGTCGTCAGCAGCTCCCGCGCGTGGGAGACGTTCATCGGTTCTCCGTAAGCCGCGGCGATGCGCAACACCATCCGCGTCTGCGAAGCCAACAGCAAGGGAATGTCCAGGCCGGGAACCGGCTGCAACGAGATCAACGCGTTGATCCAGGCGGTTTGGCGAATAATGCGGTTGACGATGTGCCCGCGCACGTCGGGGAGCGCGCGCGCCATGGCTACGGCGACCGCCGGTTGCGCGCTCAAAATTGCGGGTAGCAACTCATCCACGATACCCATCCCCGTCTGCGCGGAAATCGGGACGGGTCGCACGCCGAGGAGCTTCTCGGCGTTCTCCAGAATCCACGGGAGGTCCTTCTTTACCAGATCGGCCTTGTTGAGCGCCACGATGATCGGACGTTGGGTGCTGCGCAGGGTGATGTAGAGATCGTGGTCGCTCTGGCGCACACCGGCGGCTGCGTCAAGCAACAACAAGATCAAATCCGCGTCTTGAACGGCTTCGCGGGCAATCGCAGCGCGATCAACCCCCCACACTTCACCAAAACCCGGCGTGTCCACCAGCAAAAACGGGCCGATGGGATGCTCGACAACGCCCTTCGTCGTGCCGGGCACGGCGCTCACGGCAGAAATTTTCTGTCCGTGCAGGCGGTTGAACAGCGTGGATTTGCCGCTGTTCACCGGCCCGACGATGACCAGCCGCGCCTGCGTCTCCTGTGCCACCTCGTAGCCCAGCGCGTGCCAGTCCAGCGAATGTAACAGCGTGTGAATGTCTTCCATCTGCCTGGGCAACAGCAAGAGACTCATTGGCTATCCTCTCAATCCTGGTCTTCATCGCCGCCGAGAGTGACACTGCGCTTGCGTCCGGCGCTTTCTTGCGGCCCAACAAACCCCATACGCTCCATCTCTTCCATCAGGCGGGCCGCGCGCGGGTAGCTGATACGCAACTGTCGCTGCAAACCCGAAGTTGAAATCTGCCCCCGACTTTTGGCCAGCGCGATGGCGCGTTCCAACAAATCGGCATCCTCCGCCTGCCCGTCGAGGCGCAACGCTTCGGGGCCTTTGGTCTCGGCAGTCACTTGCCAGGGTGGTTGCGCCGGGGTCGCGCCGGCGATCTTTTGCCAGAAGCGGATCAGCGCCTCCAATTCACCATCGGAGATAAAGCAGCCTTGCACGCGCAGCGGCGCGGAAACGTCCGGCGGCATGAACAGCATGTCACCCCGTCCGAGCAACGACTCGGCCCCCGGCATATCAATAATGACGCGCGAGTCCACATTGCTGGTGGTGGCAAAACTCACGCGCGCGGGGAAATTGGCCTTGATCAACCCCGTCACCACGTCGGTGCTGGGGCGCTGCGTGGCGACGACCAGGTGGATGCCGGTGGCGCGGGCCATCTGGGCAATGCGGGTGAGCGTGCGCTCCGTCTCTTCCGGCGTGGACATCATCAGGTCGGCCAGCTCATCAATGAGCACGACGATGCGCGGCAACGTCGGCTCCCCCTTGCGCGCCATTTTGCGGTTGTAGTCGTCCAGGTTGCGCGCGACGGTGGCCGAGAACAGCTTGTACCGTTGATCCATCTCGTGCGCCACCCAGCGCAGCGCGCGGATGATGTTCTCGATGTTGGACTCGGCCCGTCCTAGCAGGTGAGGCAGGCCGTTGAGGTGGCTTAACTCGACCATCTTGGGGTCAATGGCGACCATGCGCAAGGTTTCCGGCGGATTGTGCATGATCAGGCTTGCCGCGAGTGCTTTGACGAACACACTCTTGCCGCTGCCCGTCGTCCCGGCGACGAGCAGGTGCGGCATCGCCGACAAATCGGCGACGATGGCCGTGCCGGCGACATCCAGCCCCACGGCGAAGCACAACGGTTTGCCGCATTTGCGGAAGTTCTCGCTTTCCAGCACCGAACGCAAGGAAACGAGGCCGATCTCATTATTGGGGACTTCGATGCCGACGACGGCGCGTCCGGGCACCGGCGCTTCGATGCGCAGGGATTTCGCGGCCAAAGCCAGGGTCAGGTCATCGGCCAGCGCGGCAATCTGGCTGACGCGCACCTTGCGCTGTTCTTCACCATCTGTGCCCCGGCTGATGTATCCCGGCGCGACGCCGAATTGCGTGACCGTCGGGCCGGGGCGCACCTCGGTCACCTGTGCGGGGACGCCGAACTGCGCCAGCGTTTCCTCGATGATGCGGCTCTTGCGGCGTATGTCTTCGGGGTCCGTTCCGACATGGCGGCTTTCCTTCAAAAGGGTGAGCGGCGGCAGCGTTACTTCGTGGGGTGCCGGCGGGGCGACCGCTGCCGGTGATGGCGGTGGTGTCTGTGTCGCCGGTTGGGATTCCGGCGGTGGAACAACCGGTGCGGCAGGGGACGCCGGGGTGGGGGGGACGGTCGCAATGTCAACCGTGGACGATGGCGTTCTGGCGGCTTCCTGGCGTTTGGGGACAGGTGAGACGGCAATGCTGGAGGAGAGGGAAGTCGCCGATTCCGCCGACGGCGCGGTCGTTTGACGGGCGCGCAACGCGGCGAGCACTTCACCGAGACGTTGCGTGAAAAGCTGCAAGTCTTGTCTGGTCACGTCGAATGTCAGCGCCAGGCCCACCAGCAACACCAGCACCATCAGAAAAGTGGTAATCAGCGCGCCGAAAGCGTTGTTGAGGAGCACATAGAATGCCCATCCGAGCAACCCGCCGCCGCGTCCCGATTCGACCAGGCTCCAACTGCGTTTCGTAATCAGCGTGGCGGTGAGTGTGAGCAGGGCGAGCAAGGCCAACTCGAATCCGAGCACCGGCCGCCAGCGCCAGGTCATCGGGCGGTGCACCAGATGACGCAGCCACAACAGCCCCAGCCCGACGAGCAATGCGGCCATGGGGTAGGCTCCCCAGCCGAAGATAAACACAAGGAAGCGCACCCAGGCGCGGATCAACACGCCGGAATTGACGCCCTCGATCTTGCCGGAGATGGCGATGATCGTGAGTAAGCCGAAAAGAATCAAGGCCACGGCCAGCAACTGCTGACCGGTGGGACCCGTCATCCAGCGCCACAACACCAGGAGGATTTTGGAGAGTCTGCCTCCTGTCGAGGCCCTGGGCGCAGTTGCCTTGCCGCGCGGAACCGTTTTGCGGCCGCTGCTGCGCGGGCGGGCCATCGAGGTAGATTTACGCTGTGGCATGGGGGAACCCCCCGTCAACCAATCCTAACGCGATCCGGTGTTCTTCGGGCACGATTTCCAAAATCCGCACCCGCATAGACTGTCCCACGCTGAAGTGATCTTGCAAGGTCACGGTGGGGTTGTCCCCTTCCAGCTCTGAGATGTGAAGCAATCCCTCGAGGCCGTTTATCAGTTCGACGAAAATGCCGAAACGTTCGATGCTGGCAACGGTGCCGACAAGCACATCCCCGACTTTGATGTGGGTGTGCACCGACAGCCAGGGGTTCTCGCTCAGCCGTTTCAGGCTCAAGCCTACCCGCTGATGTTCAGGGTCCACATTGAGGATTTTGACACGCACATCCTGCCCCGGCGTGAGGAAATCCTCAAGACGGCGCACCCGGCCCCACGAGATTTCGGAGATATGCACCATACCTTCCAGCGGGCCGATGTCCACGAAAGCGCCGAACGGTCGCACGCTGGTGACTTTGCCCGTGCAAACCCGACCCACGCATAACCACTCCGGCCATTCCGGCTTCAGTGTCTCACATTCTGCCACCAGACGCTCCGAAAGCAGGATGCGGTTGCGCGCCGGCTCGACCTCGATGATGCAAAGGCGTAGGGGCTTGCCGAGGTAGGCTTCAAAGCATTTCTCGCGGGCCGCCGGATCGGCAGGGAAAGGGTAATTGACCAGGTGCGAGGCCGGTACAAAACATTCCACGCCCTTCCAGTGCGTCATCAGCCCCCCGCGATTGAAACCGTCAATGGCCAGTTCCAGAATCGTGTGGGTCCGCTGGAGCTGTCGTGCCTCATCCCAGACCGCCATAGGAACCTCCGGCGCTTCGACCCATTCCCACGCGCCGACAACCTGACCGAAGCTGAGGGGGCCTTCCTCCAAAATCGCTTCCCAATAATCCTCGCATGGTGCCGCATGCGGAGGGATGTAACGATCCATATTCTGCTCCTTATGAAAATCTTTTTGAACGTCGGCACGTTACCACGTTGGAACGTTTAGGGTAGTGCGAGTGCCAACTTATTGTTGCCAATCCTCAACAATCCCTTTGGTCTGTTGACATTTATGATGACGCTTCTTGACTATTGTAAGCCTCTTCTTCCATCAAGGCAATAATCTCCGCCAGATTTTCAATGGCGATGCGCTGTTTGCGGTACAGGTCCGATTCGCTGACGGCCAACCGCATCGCCACTTCACGGACTTTGTGGCCGCGCAGAAATTTCATTTCCAGGATATTGTATAGCAGCCATTCGGGCGCTGTCAACTTGCGTTCTCCGTCGGGGCGCAGACGTTCGATGGCATCCGCGAGGACGGCCCGCAGTCCTTTGACGGTGTTGCCGTCGTAGTCGGCGGCGGCGCGTTTGACGATTTCCAGGTCCAGAAGTGGGTTCTCGGTCAGGCGTGGCCCGCCCCAATAATGCGCCAGCGCGTCGTGAACCCACTGCGGCAGTTCCGGCGACTGGGTCAAAGGGAAACCGGTAACGGCTTCGCCTTCGTAACGCAGAATGCTGCCGCGCCGTTGAATATCCGTCAGCTCTGAAAACAGCGGCGAAAAGGTGCTGAACACGACCTGCTGCAAACGCCGATCCTCAAGCGCCGCACTGGCCTGCACCAGCAGCTCATCCATCAAGGTTTCCTGTTCGGCGGCAAGTGGCAGCGTCACCTCCGGCGATCGCAGGCCAACCAATCCAAGCATGTCGCTCCCGCTTTTGTCGCGGATGACGAGCACCCAGTAGCCATCCCAAAAAATCACCCGATCCTGTTGTCGCGCCTGTGCGACCTCTTCCAGAGGAATGTGGGACAATTCTTCCTGGGTCACGTACAGGTTGCAGCGGATGTCCCAATGCAGCGCGCTATGATCCAGCATGGCAAGGAAACCGCCGTCGCTGCGCATGATCTCGCACAGCGCCGCCAGGACGTTCTCCAGGAATTGTTGTAAGTCGGCGGTGGTTAGCAAACGCTGGCTCAATTCCTGAAGCCGCACGACTTCGGCCCGTCCCTCACGGTAGAGCGCCAGGTCAATCAGCGGTTTCGCCAGCTCAATGCCTAGCTGCATGACGATCACGCTCGCGGCCAACGCCATCAAGGAGAGCGAGTATGGGCGTACCCCCAGCAACGGCTCCAGCGTCAATCCCAGGCCAAATACCCCTAGCGCGACAATGGCCGTCAACGGACCACGCAGCAGAAAGCGCACCATGCGGTACTTGATTGCCCGGTCCGGCGTGAGCGCGCCGATGAAGGCGATGCTGTACGCCATCAAAGCCAGCATGGTCGCCACGCCGACGTTGCCCACAATCAGCACACTCCAGAACAAGGGTTCCGAGAAACGTACCGGCCAGCCGATCACCAGCAGGTAGGGAAACACCCCCAGCGCCGGCGCCATGAAGCTGATTGATAGATAGGTCATGCGGCGGCGCGCGGCGCGTGTGTAGCAACGCTGGTGGGCGTTGAAGGTCTCGTACAGCCCCCACAGGGTAACGCCGATAAAAATGAGTGCGAAAGGATAAAAGAGCGCGCCGGGCCGCAAATGCAGAGCACCAACAGTGACGACGCCGTCGCGGACGACGAGATCGGTCCACAGGGCCAGCACCGCCACAAGGCCGCTGATGAAGAAGAAGACCGGACGCAACCAGCCCGGAAAGCGATCTTTCATCACCAACAGGCGGATGGAGCGCACGAATTCAAGGTAGAACGGTGGGGTGAACGCAATCCCTATCCATTGCAAGCGTAACAGCAGCCAGGCCCGGTCGGGGTCTACGCCGTTGGGGGGCAGCAGGTCCACCACATAGACGGCGATGACGCAGGCCAACAGGCCGCTGAAGGCGCTGGCGACGCGGCTCCCACGGTTGTAAAAGAACAGGTACAGCATCAGCGCGAAAGCCGTGGCGGCCACACCCGCGGTCAGTACGTCATTCACGCGAATGAGAAGATGTTGCCAGTCCATTACCGCACACGTTTGCGGAAAAACAGTGCCACTTCCTGTCCCGGCCAGTAGGCATCCTGAAAACCGCAGAAGACAAAGCGATGTTTGGCCGCGAAGCCGATGGCCGGCTGCGCCTTGAGCGGACATTCCAGGATCAAGTACTCGACTTCCTTGCGCCCGCACCATTCCAACGCCTGCTCGAGCAGGGCCGTGGCGACACCATGCCGACGGTAAGCCTCACCCACGGCGAGGTCGGTGATCCGCGCCTCACTGCGCTCTGCGGCCAATCTCAGCGCCAGGTATCCCCATATCGCACGTTGTTCAACGGCAACCCAGAAAGCGTCGCTGTGCGCCCACCCCTTCACCCGCGCCTCCGGCGAGATCGGCGGGGTGATCCGTTGTCGGCGCGGCAGACGCACTTCACGGAACCGCGCGCCCCATTCTCCCTCATCGCGCAACGCTTCCATTTGCCACGCGGATTCGGTCTCATACGTGATATTCAGTTCCAAACAGGCTTTCCAATCCTCTTCACGCGCTGCACGAATACGCACACACACCTCCAAAATCAAAATCCAGAGCTTGTCTTACGGTGCAACGATATTGACCGGCACAATGCACATCGTCGTGTTACCGTAGATGTCCACAACGACCAGCCGGAAACGATACGGCCCTCCCGGCGGATAGCGGTTGGGGTCCGATATGTCCCATACGCCCAAAACGCCGTTTTTCACCGGTGTATCGTATTGCGAGACGAAATTCGGCGTGTCCGACCCCGGGAATTGCACCTCGAATTTGTAATACGAGAAAGCATTGATGTCGGCGGTGCCTTCCACGCGCACTTCACCCGACAGATTCGCCCCGGCCGTTGGCAGCGTCAATTGTGCTTCGGGATGGGGGCAATCGGGCAGGTACACATCCGGCGGAACGGGCGTGGGGGTCGGCGTAGGGGTGGGGGTGGACGTCGCCTGGGGTGCCGAGATGACCACCGACGTGATGGGTGCTGTGGTCGTCAGCGGCGGCGTTAGACTGATGGCCGTGGGGGTCCCGGTGGCGCGAATCGGGGCGGGCGTCGCGGTGAACAGCCCTACACCGACTGTGGGCGTGGGGCCTGCAGGCACAGGGATCAGCGGTACCACAAACGCACGTATAATCAGCACGACGCCGCCGAGGAACAGGAACAACATCGCCATCAACCAGGCGCGCACCAGACGCTGCTGGTACATATCGCGCTCCAACGTGAACTGCGCGACATCACGCCGCCGTTTGGTGGTTATGGCCGTGATGACGTACCCGCACGCGCCAAACAGGCAAATCAGGCCGATCCAGAGGGCCTGCTGCCCAAGCCAACTCAGGATGACGGTCATAACGTGCGCAACACCCCGCGGATGATCGTCTCCAGACGCGGCACCAGGACGCGCCCGGCAGCCAATACCTCCTCGTGGTTGGGCGGCGGCGCGCCCTCTTCTCCGACCAGCGTGTTGCTGATGCCCGACAGTCCGAGCACCTGCATCCCGCTGTGACGGGCCGTGATCACTTCCGGCACGGTGGACATCCCCACGGCATCGGCGCCGATGAGGCGCAGGAAACGCACATCGGCGGGGGTCTCGAAGCTCGGCCCGGCCAGGCAGATGTAGACGCCCTGGTGGGTGGGAATTCCGGCCTGCAGGGCGGTCTCTTGGGCCAGTTGGCGCAGCGCCGGCGCGTAGGCCTCGTTCATACTGGGGAAGCGTGGACCGAACTCCGCCAGATTGGGGCCGCGCAGGGGATTCAGCCCGGCCATGCCGATGAGATTGATGTGGTCACGGATGATCATCACGTCGCCGGGGCGGTACGTCATATTCAGCCCACCGGCGGCGTTGGTCACGATGAGCAGCTCCACACCGAGCAGTCGCATCACGCGGATGGGTAGGCCGACGCGGCTCATGCTGTAGCCCTCGTAATAGTGCGCGCGCCCCTGCATCACGACTACGGGCACGCCTTCCAGCATGCCCAGCACCAGGCGTCCCTCATGGCCTTCGACCGTGGAGACGGGGAAATGGGGGATGTCCTTGAACGGGATCGTTGTTGCATCTTCTACAGACTCGGCCAGGGCGTTCAGCCCGGATCCGAGGATCAGTCCGACTTGGGGAGTCAGCGATGTGTATCGGCGTATTGCCGTCACGGCGGCTTGAAACTCTTGCATGGTGAAAAACTCTTCCATACACAAAACCTCCTGGGAGTTTTCAGCTATCAGTTTTTCAGTTGTCGGTCGTCAGTTATCAGTTGTCGGATGTTGGGCGTCGGGTGTCGGCGCTGCGTTGTCGGATGAGCCGGCGAGGTTCTTGCGGGCACGTGGATGGGCCTGATCGTAGACCTCGCGTTTGCGCTGGCTCGAAATTTCCGTATAGATTTGCGTCGTAGTGATATTGGCATGCCCCAAAAACTGTTGGACTTCGCGCAGATCGGCACCGCCATCGAGCAGATGGGTGGCGAAGGTGTGCCGCAACGTGTGCGGTGTCACCGGCACGTCCAAACCGGCTGCGTGCGCGTAGTACTGCACCAGAAACCATATCCCCTGCCGGGTCAACGGTTTCCCCAGGTTGTTGAGGAACAACGTCTTCTCGGCCGGGTCGCGCAACAAAAAGGACCGTCCCTCTTCGACATAACGCTTGAGGCAGGCCATCGCCGCCGGATACAGGGGGATGATCCTCTCTTTGTCACCTTTTCCCACGCACGCCACAGCGCCGTTTTCTACATCTACGTCGTGCACCGTGAGATTGACGACCTCACTGGCGCGCATGCCCGTGGCGTACAGGACTTCCAGCAGCGCGCGATCCCGCAGCCCCAGCGGGGTATCCTCGACTGCGGCCGCCTCCAACAGCTTCTGCACTGCCGTGCGTGAAAGGGTATGCGGCAGACGCTTGCCGGTTTTGGGTTGGTGCAACCAATCTGCCAGATCGCTCTTCAGCACGCCTTCGGCAAAGAGAAAATGCAGAAATGAGCGCACCGCTGCGATTTTCCGACTTTTTGTTGCCGTGCTGTAGGCCTGATCCTGTAGCGAGGCGACAAAGTCGTCGAGTATGTCGGAGCAGAGCGCATCCCATTGCATCACGCCGGCGGCCTGCACGAATTCCTGGAACTGGGCCAAGTCCCCCGTGTAAGCGGCAACCGTGTTGGCGGAATAACCCCGCTCAAACTGCACATATCGCAAAAAGTGTTGTAAATCGGTCTGCATAATCTGTCAAAACATATACAGAGATTATACTTGACTATGCTCATAAAGCCAAATACGGCGTTATGTATTCCATGACGGTGTCGTGTCTGGGCGTTCCACAAAACGTTTGAGCCGCGCCTCAAAGCGGGTGCGCGGCACCAGAACGTAGCGATGGCATGTGAGGCACTCGATGCCGATGTCTGCGCCTACCCGCATAATGCGCCAGGTGCGGCCACCGCATGGGTGGGCTTTGCGCATCTCCACGACATCGCCCACCTGTAAGAATAACGGCGCTTTCCCGACCATCAACAGCCTCCGGTTCGTCTTTATTGAAGTCAGCCGCTCACTTACAGCGTAATACGGCGTGGGTGAACGCGGCAATGTTCGGCGGCAATGATATGCACAACCTGCTCCACGGCCTCGTCCAGCGCATCCTCGCGGTTCACCACTACATAATCGAACTCGCCGATACGGCGCATCTCCTCCCGCGCCACGTGCATGCGATAGTGCAATTGCTCCTCGGATTCCGTCTGACGCCGTCGCAGGCGTTCGTACAACTCCTCCTCCGAAGCGGCGCTCACGAAGATGAGCACGGCTTCGGGCACGAGGCGTTTGACCGTCGCCGCACCCTGCACATCCAGCCGCATCACCACATCCTTGCCACTGGCGAGCGCGTCGCGCACCTGCTGTTTGGGAATCCCCTTATACTGTCCGTAGACCATCGCGTGTTCCAAAAGCTCATCCTGGCGGATCATGTGCTGGAACTCACTTTCGGAGACGAAGAAGTAATCTACACCGTGCACCTCTTCGGCGCGTGGAGGGCGCGATGTGGCCGTAACCACAAAGTGAAAAGGGTAATTCCGCTGCTTGAGTTGTTCGAGCACGCTGTCTTTGCCCACGCCCGAAGGCCCGGAAATGACGATCAACAACGGCGTATACGGACGCGCATACGGGTCGAGTTCCTGGTTTTCCGTCATCAACTTGCTCCTCGCCTACATTTTCGGTATAATGGTGTCCGGCGGATTCCCTGAACGTTTCGCCAGGGGATGGCGACCGCCGGGGAAAATCCAAACCCTACTATACCACATTTGAGCATATTTAAGAAAAAGGAGAGGAAAAATGCCTATTTACGAATACCGTTGTCAGAAATGCCGTCGTCGGTTTTCGGTGTTTTGGCGCTCCTTTGCCGCGATAGATGAGGGTAAAGTGGTTTGTAAATACTGCCACAGCCCGGAGGTGCGGCGGTTAGTCTCGCGCGTCCGCGTGCTGCGTTCCGAAGACAGTCGCCTCGAAGACCTGGCCGATCCCAGCGCCTGGGGCGGTTTTGACGAAAATGACCCCAAGAGCATGGGCCGCTTTATGCGCAAAATGGTCAATGAAATGGGCGATGAAGCCGGTGACCTGGGACCGGAGTTTGAAGAAGTCATTGACCGTCTGGAAGCCGGTCAAGACCCGGAGCAAATCGAAAAAGAGGTTCCTGACCTGCTCGGCGACGCAGGCGCGGGCGACGATACGGACCTGTAAGGAAGGTAACCGAACCGGTGGTATAGCTCCGATAATGGAAATGATCGCAGGATTATCTGACTAACGACTATCATCAGGCTATTTTCAGAGGCTATTTTTGGAGGAGGGCTTATGTTAAAAGGGCGTTGGGCGTTGATTTTGGGGGCCTCCAGCGGCTTCGGCGCGGCAACGGCGCGCGCCTTCGCCCATGCGGGAATGAACATCTTCGGCGTGCACCTCGACCCGCGCCGGACAATCGAACAGGCCGAGGCCGTCATCGCCGACGTGGAAGCCGCCGGAAGTCAGGCCGTCTTCTTCAACACCAACGCCGCCGATGCGCGCCGCCGCGCCCGCGTGCTCGAAGCCATCGCCGCCACGTTGCGCGACGCGCCATATCCGACCATCCACATGATGGTGCACACCCTGGCGTTTGGCAGTCTGCGTCCTTACATCGCCGAGACGCCGGAAGACGCCACCACCGAAGAGCAAATGGAGATGACGCTGCGCGTGATGGCGCATAGCCTGGTTTACTGGACGCAAGACCTGGTGCGGGCAGGTTTGTTGGGGGCAGGCAGCCGCATCTATGCCCTGAGCAGCATCGGCTCCCAGCGGGCCGCGCCCTATTACGGGGCCGTCTCGGCGGCCAAAGCGGCGCTGGAAGCCCACATGCGTCAACTGGCGCTTGAGCTGGCCCCGCGCGGCATCGCCGTCAACTGCCTTATGCCCGGCGTCACCGACACGCCTGCGCTGCGTGCCATCCCCGGCCATGAGAAGCTCATCGAGGCCGTGCTGACCCATCATCCCGCTCACCGTCTGACCACGCCGGAGGATGTAGCGCACGTGCTTGTGGCCCTGGCGGATCCCCGCATCACCTGGATATCCGGGGCCACGATCCCTGTGGATGGCGGCGAGGCCGCGGTCAGCCTCGCATAATAGAACTATCGTATTCAGGAAACTTTGTCCCGTTGGGCTGTCTGTTGTGCCGCTAAAGCGGCGTCTTTAGGGAAGGTTTTTTGTGGTGGGGCATCGCATAAAGGTTTGACATTATCAATTGGTATGATAGAATACGGGAAATTTCAGGAAACCGCCTAAGTTGCATGAGCAGAGCTAACTTGCAATACTGGGTGGAAGAGGAGTGGATGTGGAAGAAATAAAGGCGACCCCAACCGAACCCATGTCAATGGAGCATTGGGAGAATGAGCTTGAAGAATCACTAGTCGGTACAGAACTGCGGCGCGGAGAACTCCGTGAGGGTACCGTCCTGGCACTTAAGGACGGCGGGCTGGTTGTGGACATTGGCTCAAAGCGCGATGGCTTCGTTCCCCGTGAAGACCTCGAAAACGTTGAGGGCAAAACCTTCAATGTCGGTGATACGATCAACGTCATCGTCACCAAATTCCGTGACTCTGATGGCAACGTTGAACTTTCTGTGTCTCAGGCCCTGCTTCAGGAAGACTGGATCAAGGCCGAGAAGCTGAAGGAATCGGAGGCCGTGTACGAAGCAAAGGTCCTGAACGCCAACCGTGGTGGCCTCACCGTGGAGTTCGGGCATTTGCGCGGTTTTATCCCCATGTCGCAGTTGATCGGCTTCTCCCGTATTCACCAACCGGCAGAGCGGCATCGGCGCCTGCGGGCGATGGTGGGGCAGTCCATTATGCTCAAAGTCATCGAGGTGAACCGCCGCCGTCGCCGTCTGATCCTCTCGCAGCGCGCTGCCGCGAAAGAATGGCGGGCAGCCCGCCGTGAGCAATTGTTAGAAGACCTGCAACCCGGTCAGGTGCGTCGTGGGCGCATCAGCCAGGTCACCGATTTCGGCATCTTTGTCAATTTGGGTGGGCTGGATGGCCTGGTGCATATCTCCGAGCTATCGTGGGGCCGCATCGAAGACCCCCGCGAAGTCTACCGTGAGGGCCAGCGCATCAAAGTTCGGGTGCTGAGCGTAGATCAGGACCGGCAGCGCATTGCTCTGAGCATCAAGGCTCTCTCGCCGGACCCCTGGGAAATCGCCCCGCAGAAATACCAGGAGGGCAAACTGGTAGAAGGCAAGGTCACGCAGGTGGTGGATTTCGGCATCTTCGTCGAGCTGGAACCCGGCGTCGAAGGGTTGCTGCA
This sequence comes from Anaerolineae bacterium, assembly GCA_035373625.1. GTDB lineage: Bacteria > Chloroflexota > Anaerolineae > B4-G1 > SLSP01 > DSWT01. The sequence goes on from DAOSNS010000023.1 coordinate 29,313, forward strand.
CAACTCCGAACTTGGCGACCTGGAACAGCGCAACGAATTGCAACCCGGATCGCGGGTGCTGGTGAAAGTCATTCGGGTCGAACCGGATCGGCGGCGCATTGGTCTCAGCGTCCGCCAGGTGCGCCGCGATGAATGGGAGGAATGGGCAGCCGCCAAAGCCGCGGAGGCTCAGGCTAAAGAGAAGGCCGGGGCACAGGCTGTGGTCGAAGAGGAAGAAGAGGAAGAAGACCAGTTCGACGATGATTTGCTGTCTGAAGCCGCGGAAGCGTTCGACGAGGTTGATGAGGCTTCAGAAGTTGCCGTCGAAGGTGATGCCCTGGACGAAGTTGATGCCGAAGCAGAGGCATAAAGGGGAAGCCGGATGGGTAGTAAAGAAGAAAAAATCGTTGTCGAAGGCACGATCGTAGAAGCGCTTCCCGGAACACAGTTCCGTGTGCATCTCGATTCGGGCCATGAAGTCCTGGCCTACCTGTCCGGAAAAATGCGCAAATACTACATCCGCATCCTCTTGGGGGATCGCGTGCGTGTGGAGCTTTCGCCGTATGATCTCACCCGTGGACGGATCGTCTACCGCCACAAAAAGCAGCGTGGCGGTCTGGTCGAAGACGAGGACGAGTATTAAATCAACAACAAAACAAAAACGCCGGTCCATTGGACCGGCGTTTTTGTTGGTATGTTCGAACGTTCTAACTGGTCTATTTTATAGAAGTATGCTATACTTTGTAAAAAGCTGTTTCGCAAAGTAGAATGGGGGTGGTGTAAAATGGAAGCTGTTTTGGTAAAACTCAGTGAACGTAATCAAATGGTGCTGCCTCGTGCGGCGCGCGCGGCGCTAGGGGTGAAACCCGGTGGGCGAGTGCTGGTAGTGGTAGAGCGAGAAAGCGTGCGCCTGTTGCCGGAGCCGGAAAGCTGGACGGACTATATTTATGGTTTGGGCGCAGAGGTGTGGGCCGCGCTCGGCGGCGGCGAGCATTTTCTGGCCGAGGAGCGTGCCGCGTGGGAACGTTGAGCGAATTGACTGTACGTCTACAAAGCGCAAAGAGGATTGCGTTAGACACGGTCGTTTTTATCTATGCGTTTGAACGTCATCCACACTATGGCGCACGGGCACAAGCCGTCTTTCGCTTGCTGGAAACGGGTGTTTGCCAGGGTGTGGTCTCGGTATTGGCATTGGGTGAAATTCTCACCGGCGTTAAAAAGGCCGACAATCCTGAGCTGCTCTTGCGCTACCGTGATGTCCTGACACGCTTCCCCGGCCTATCGTTGTTGGATGCGGATGTCGCTGTGATGGAAGCCATGTCGGATTTGCGCGTGCGCTACGCCCTGCCCACCCCAGATGCCATCCACCTGGCGACAGCCATCGTGGGCGGCGCGCATGCCTTCGTCACCAACGATGCGCGTCTGCAGCAGGTCAAGGAACTCGAAATCATCCTGCTGGCGGATTGGGAGTAGGTAATTTTAGAAGGGTTCAGGGGATAACGGCTGTCTTGGAAGCCATCAGCGCCACCCAATCCTCTCGCTGACGCCGTTCTGTGACCTGAAGCCCCTGCGCTTGCAAGACGGCCTCCACGTCGGCGGCTTGCTCGACGAGGATCCCCGACGCCACCAGCACCCCGCCCGGTCGGACGCGCGACGCCAATCCCGAACGCGCCATATCTACGATGATGTGGGCGAGGAGGTTCGCCGCCACCACATCATACGTCCCGCTGACCTCGGCCAGCGAGCCATGCAACACCCGGATCCGGTGCGCGACCGCGTTACCCTGGGCATTGCGGCGCGCGGCCACCACAGCATTGACGTCGTTATCTACGGCCAGAATATCGGCGGCGCCCAGACGCGCCGCTATCAACGCCAGAATCCCGGTGCCGGTGCCGAGATCCAAAACGCGCATCCCCGGTTTGACCAGTTCTTCCAACGCCTCAATGCACAATTGCGTCGTCGGATGAAGCCCCGTGCCGAACGCCATGCCCGGGTCCATCTCCAACATGATTTCTTCGGGCTGCGGCGTATATTCGCGCCACGAGGGCTTGATCACAATGCGCTTGCCCAAATGCAGGACGGGAATGGTCTCCTTCCAACCGGCGGTCCAGTCCCGGTCGGCAATCGGCGTGAAGACCGGTTCGGGGATCACCGGCCAGATGTGGTGCAGGTGCCAAAGCGCCTCGGCGACTTGCTGACGCCTTGCGGCGATGTCTTCATCGGTCGCAAGGTAGGCTTTCACCGTGACGGGGTGGGAGGTGTCGGTTTCTCCTTCCCCTAAATCAATGACCACGCCCTGCGGCGCATAGCGACTGAGGACTTCGGCAACCGCTTCGGCTGCCTCAGGGATCACCGCAACACTGACTTCGAGCCACTCCAGATTGTCGGCCATCATAACCCCAACGCTTCTTTAACGCGATCTACAAAGCTCATTTTCTCTTCGACCACCGTCTCACTTCCCAGGGTGCCGGCCAGTTCCTGGAAAAGCTCCTTCTGTTTGGCCGTGAGCCGCGTGGGAATGGCGACCTGCACGACGATCAACTGGTCACCGCGCCCGTTGCTGCGCAGGTAGGGAATTCCCAATCCGCGCAGGCGGAAAATCGCACCGGATTGCGTCCCCGGCGGGATGGTGATCTGGTGCTCACCGTCCAGCGTGGGGACTTTCACCGTATCCCCCAATGTCGCTTGCGCCACGTTGATCTGTAATTCGAGAATGATGTCGTTGTTGCGCCGCTTGAAGAAAGGATGGGGTTTGACGTTCAAGACGACGTACAGATTGCCGGGCGGCCCGCCGCGTTCCCCCGGTTCCCCCTGTCCGGCCAGACGGATGGTCACACCATCGTCCACGCCGGCCGGGATCGTAGCTTTGATCTTGCGCCGCACGTAGACGCGCCCATTGCCGTTGCACTCGTGACACGGTTTGGTGACGATGGTGCCTTTGCCATTACAACGTGGGCACGTCACAATGTTGACGAAGGAACCCAGGAAGGTCCGCTGGGTGTGCCGTACCTGTCCGGCGCCCCGACATTCCGGGCATTGCTCAACCGAAGACCCCGGTTCGGCGCGTGAGCCGTTGCACACCGGACAGACTTCGTAGCGTTGCACCTCGACATCTTTCTCGACGCCGAAGACGGCTTCCTCAAAAGTGAGATCGAGACTGCTGCGCACGTCGTTGCCGCGCGTCGGCCCGGCGGCTCGCCCTGTCTGCCCGAAGCCACCGAAGCCCCCAAACCCACCCAGGTTGCCGAACACTTCGGCAAAGATGTCGAAGGGGTCACGCGCGGCCCCGCCAAAGTCAAAGCCGCCGAATCCGTTGGGAACATCCGTGCCAAAGCGGTCGTACATGGCGCGTTTTTCAGTGTCGGAAAGCACTTCGTAGGCCGCGTTGACCTCTTTGAAGCGTTCTTCGGCGTCTGGCTCGGTGCTGACATCGGGATGATATTTGCGGGCCAACTGACGGTAGGCCCGCTTGATGTCTTCCTGACTGGCGTTTCGGGGAACGCCCAGGACTTCGTAGTAATCTCTCGCCATACCCCCTCACACGTCAAGCGGCGTCTGTGCAAGCGCCGGGTGCTTCTGAACCATTACCTGTGTTTTCTGCCTCATCGGTTACGGCCGGCGGCGTTTCGAGTTCAGGTGCGGTCGTGGTTTCGGCTGGCGACGCCGCCTCGATGATTCCGGGTTCCGACACTGTACCGGCTGCTGTTTCTTCCACCGCAGGCGCCACGGCGGGCGCTTTGGCGACCACAACGGACGTTGGCCTCAGCACGCGCTCGCCCAATAGATAACCACGCTCGACTTCGGCGATGATCTGCCCTTCCGCAAAGCCGGGCATTTCTTGATGTAGCAGGGCGTTGTGGTAAAGCGGATCAAAGGTGTCGCCCGGCTGGACCTGAATGGGCCGGACGTTCTCCGCTTCGAGGATCCCCGCCAGTTTGCGCCGGATCAGGGTGATCCCCTCCAGCCACGCATGGCCGGCGAATTCGGCCGGCAGAGCCTGGAACGCGCGCTCGAAGTCGTCCAGTACGGGCAGGAGCCGGGTCAGGAGCGCGGCGTTCGCCACACTGCGCCATGAGACCTGTTCGGCCTCCGTGCGTTTGCGGTAATTCGCAAAGGCCGCCTGAGAACGTTGCAAGCCGTCCAGATATTCCGCCGCTTTGCTTTCGGCCTCGGCCAGTTGTGCTTCGAGTTGTGCGATCTTGTCACGCAATTCGTCTTCTACACTGACTGCTTCTGTTGCACTTTCTTCCACCGCCTCCGGTGCGGCGGCTGTTTCTTCGACTGTAGCCGTTACAGGTTCGGGTGTAGTGGTTTCATTTTCTGCAACACATTCTTCTTCGACAGTCCATGCTTCACGAATTTCATCGGTTGTCATAACCTCGTCCTCCGTTAGAATTGTCCTTCAAAGTCCAGCAGGGGCTCACGTGTGCCGGGTTCGTACATTTCGTAGACCATTTCGCCGAGGATGTTCGCCACAAAGCGCACCGCCGAGATGGTGCGTCCGTAAGGCATGCGGATCGGTCCGACGACACCCAACGCACCCGTGGCGTAATCCATCACGCCGTAGCGCGTCAAGACAATGCTGCACGCCCGCAGCTCATCCCAGCGCCCTTCTCCACCGATGAGCACGCACACGTTGCCGACCCCCACCGCCGGCGTGAGCGTCTCGGAGAGTACGGCCTGGAGCAGGCTGCGCTCTTCCAAAACCCGCACCACCGAGGTCGAGGCAACATCGCCTTCGACGAATTCCGGTTCCTGGAGCAATTCGGAAAGCCCGTGTTGATAGATTTCATCCGAGGGCATGCCTTCGGATTTACGCATGATGGAGATGACAAGCCGCGCAACGTCCGCCTCCAGTGAAGGCAATTCGCCGATACGCGATTCGATGTCTGCGGCGCGCAGACCGGCAAAAATCTGGTTGAGTCGGTCGGCGGCCTCGCGCAGCGCCGTCTGTGTCATCGGCTCCGAAAGCGCCAGCATTTGTTGTTCGACCATGCCGCCTTGCAACACCAGGATCAGCAGGATCGCCCGCCCGTGCGTGAGGATCAGCTCCAGGTGTTTATAAACCGGCTGCATGGTGCGCGGTGCGGTCACGACAGAAGCACCGCCGGAAGTCTGCGCCAGCACCGAGGAGGCCAGTGGCAGCCATGATTCAATGCGATCACGCGCCTGGTAGAACTGGTGCGCGATCCGCCGCTGTTCGGCCAGTGGGAGGCTCTGTTCCTCCATCAGCCGCGCCACGAAGTAACGGAATCCGGCCTCGGTGGGCATGCGCCCGGCGGAAGTATGGGGCTGTGTGAGATAGCCGAGCGACTCGAGCGCCGCCATCTCGTTGCGCACCGTCGCCGGGCTGAATTTGAGATTGTATTTTTCAACCAGGGTGCGCGAAGCAACCGGCCCGGTGGATTCGACATGCTCCCGGACGATTAGCTTCAGCAGTAAACTCTGACGCTCGGTCAGTTCAGGCATGTCGGTCATCTTCGTTCCTTGTTGATTGTCCATAATCTGCTCCAAAATGTGCGTTGGAACTTTGTCTTTGTCCAACTGTCGGTAAATTCCTGAGATTCGTTCAGTGAACTCCAATTTTCTGAACGCCGATTGATCGAAAACGACCGCGTTTTAGCACTCGTAATCATAGAGTGCTAAAATCCATACATAAATAATACCATGAAGAGGGCATGTGTCAACATTGAGATTGGGACTTTTGAAGTTGTAGTTTTTGGATACAATGGGAGATATTCTACCAGTGCAAATCGGGAGGTTTTTTATGGGGAAGAAGGTTGTTACGTTTGGTGAGATTATGATGCGTCTGGCGCCGCCGGGGTTTCTGCGTTTTGGACAGGCGCGCTCGTTCGATGTCATCTACGGCGGTGGTGAAGCGAACGTCGCCGTCTCGCTGGCGAACTTCGGTGTGCCGGTCAACTACGTCACCCGCCTGCCCAACAACGACCTGGGTGAGGCATGCCTCCAATTCATCCGGCAGTACGGTGTGGGGACGGATTACATTGTGCGTGGCGGTGAGCGGTTGGGCATCTATTTCCTGGAGACGGGGGCCGCGCAGCGCGGCAGCAAAGTCATCTATGATCGGGCTAACTCGTCCCTTGCCACGATCAAGCGCGGTATGGTAGATTGGCGGACGGTTTTCGCCGACGCGGACTGGTTCCACTGGACGGGCATCACGCCCGCGATCTCGGAGGGAGCTGCCGATGTGTGCCTGGAAGCGGTACAGGTTGCCAAAGAGATGGGGCTGACCGTGTCCTGTGATCTCAACTTCCGCGCCAAGTTGTGGAAGTGGGGCAAGAAGGCCGGCGAGGTGATGTCCGAACTGGTGCGTTACAGCGACATCGCCATCGGCAACGAGGAGGACGCGGACAAGGTGTTCGGTATCAAAGCGCCCGACGCGGATGTGACGGCGGGGAAGGTGGAGGCCGAAGGCTACAAGTACGTTTGCACGGCGTTGGTGGAACGCTTCCCCAACCTCAGCACCATCGCCATTACGCTGCGTGGGTCGCTCTCGGCAAGTCACAACACCTGGTCGGGTGTGCTGTGGCACAAGGGCGCGTTCTACAGCGCGCCGGTGTACGACATTGTGCACATCGTGGATCGCGTCGGCGGTGGCGATGCGTTCGGCGCCGGGCTGATCTACGGTCTGCGTACCTATGGTGAGGATGTGCAGAAGGCGCTGGACTTTGCCGTCGCCGCGTCGTGCCTCAAACACTCGATCCTGGGCGATTTTAACCTGGTGACCGTGGATGAGGTCGAAAAGCTGATGGGCGGCGATGTCTCGGGCCGCGTCTCGCGGTAAAAATTCTTGCCACAGAGAACACAGAGCACTCAGAGGATTTTTCTCTGCGCTCTCTGTGTTCTCGGTGGCTATTTGAGAGGAGAACAGTATGGCACGCTTTGATCGGATGACGGTGTTGAACAGGATTATGGAGTTGGGCCTCGTGCCGGTGTTTTATCACGCGGATGCGGTAAAAATTCTTGCTACAGAGAACACAGAGCACTCAGAGGATTTTTCTCTGTGATCTCTGTGTTCTCGGTGGCTATTTGAGAGGAGAACAGTATGGCACGCTTTGATCGGATGACGGTGTTGAACAGGATTATGGAGTTGGGCCTCGTGCCGGTGTTTTATCACGCGGATGTGGAGGTCGCTGCGAAGGTCGTGGCAGCGTGCGCGGCGGGCGGGGCGACGGTGGTGGAGTTCACCAACCGGGGCGACTACGCGCCGCAGGTATTTCTTGAGTTGAGCAAGCATTTTGCTAAGGCCGATCCCAACATCATTCTCGGTGTAGGCTCTATTGTGGATGCGCCCACGGCGGCGCTGTATATCGCTTATGGCGCCAATTTCATCGTCGGTCCGAACCTGAATCCTGAGGTGGCACGGTTATGCAACCGGCGCAAGATTCCCTATTCGCCGGGGTGTGGCAGCGCGACGGAAATCGCCGAAGCGGAGGAATTGGGCGTGGAGATCGTCAAAGTCTTCCCCGGTAAGTCGGTCGGCGGGCCGGACTTCGTCAAGTCGGTGCTGGGGCCGTGCCCGTGGACGCGCATCATGCCGACCGGCGGCGTGGACGCCACGCAGGAGAGCATCAATGCCTGGTTCAAGGCGGGTGTGGCCTGCGTGGGGATCGGTTCGCAGCTCATCACCAAGCAGATTCTCGCCACGGGGGATTTCGAGGGGCTGGCGCAGAAGACGGCACAGGTCTTGCAGTGGATCCGCGAGGTGCGTGGGAAGTAGGGGCGGTTTTTTATCTACATTAACACTGCCAGCACGATCATCAGCACACCCATCGCCGCATTGACGACACCGAACAACAGGACGGTGTTGTGCATCCAGGGCTTTCCCACCTTCAGAGCTGCCTGCGCCGGGACGATTGGATTATACCGCACGGTGACAGCCTTGCCCGCCGGGAATGCCGCAGCCACCGTGGCTGCCTGCCGTTCATCGGGGTAAGAGGCAAGGTAATACGGGACAAAATCGCGCTTCTCGGAGGTATAGCGTTGTCCTGCGACGGTATAGGCGTATTCGACGACCGGAGTGAAGGTGATGCTGGTCTCCTGCGGCGTGCGGCGCTCGTGACGGTAGACGAACGCCCGCAGCACTTCGCCGGCCGCTTTCGGCCAGTTCGCCGGTCCCTGGAAACTCCGTTTGGTCACGATTGTGGCGATCACGTAGACCGCGCCAAAGACGATCAGACACGCGCCGAAAACGATCAAGAATGGCATTGTGTTCCTCCTTATGTAGTCGGGTAGTCGGGTAGTTGGGTAGTCGAGTAGTCGGGTAGTCGAATTGACGAAGATATGGTTGTGTTTACAGGATTATAATGCGAGGCGGATGCATGTCAACGTATCCGTCAGGGCTTTATCATTCTCGTTATTGTGACTTCGTCTGGCTGCGAGCGGATCACCCGTTTCTCAACCGCTTCAAGCGGATCGTCAGATCCGCGTTGGAGCGTCAGATCCGCTCAGTCAAATACCGCCGCAGAGATGCCTCGCCGCTACCGCACGCGGCAGGCATATTGATACGCAGCCTCGGCGACCGGCGCAAGGGTCTCCCAGGCAAAGCGGTCGCGCGCATCGAAGGCGGCGCGTTCGCCGAGCGATTGGCGCAGTGTGGCATCGCGCAGCAGCGACGTTACCGCGTCAATGAACGCCGCGTCATCGCCGGGCGGGACAAGCAGACCCGTTTCGCCGTGGCGGATGCTCTCCGCTACCTGCCCCACGGCGTCGGCGACGACGGGAACGCCCGCCGCTAACAAATCCAACAGCTTGACCGGGCACTTGGTGCGGTTGAGTAGCGTGTCATCGAAGGGATAGAGCGCCACATCCGCCTGGGCAAAATGCGCGGGCAAATCTTCCGGCGGAACCAGCCCGGCGTAGACAAGATCGGCATCCGGCGCGGGTGTCGTCCCTTCTGCCACCTGCCATCCCGATGTGCGAGCCTGTGCCAGCAGCGTCTCCTCTTCCGCAAAGAAGCCTTTCCCCACCACCCACAACCGCACATCCGGCACACGCGCCCGCACGCCCTCGACGATGCGCCATAGCCGTTCTACTTTGTACTCGAAGAAGCGGGTGTAGAGCAGCAGTGTGGGGCGGCGCGCTATCCCGGACGTTTGTGGCGCCGTCATGCGCGGGATGCACCCGTTCGGCAGATAGAAGACCCGTTCCGGTGATCCGCCCGTCGCCCAGACGAGCGTTTGCAGCGCACGACTGGCAACGGTGACAGCAGCGGCATGCGTCAGTCCCCACCGCTCCTGCCACGCAAAGAAACGCTTGAGCAATGCCGGATAGGGATTGACGTCGTTCCAGCCGCCGTAGCCCTCCCAATCGTCGGTGTCCACGATCACCGGGAAACGGCGACGCAGTGCCAGATGTGCCAATCCTGCATAGGCTTTGGGCTTGAAAGTGTGGATAACATCCGGTCCGAGGGCCACGGCGCGCCGCACCAACGCCGCCGTCAGCTGCCAGTGGAACCAGCCCGGCACTCCCATCGGCAGCGCGACGTTTTCGACCTGCACGCCGCCGTCATCCCAGGACTTGCCCGCGTCTTCGGGATTTTGCCAGGGTGGGAGTATCAGCGTGACGCTATGCCCGCGCGCGACGAGGGCCTGCGCCAGCGGCAGCGCTCGCACACTCATCGTGCCGCGCGGACGTAGCCCGAATGGGCCGATCATTACGATGCGCACGGCGTCCCCTCAATTTTCGTCAACGGATTAAACGGATTTAACGGATTAGGAAATGCTAATCTGCTTAATCCGCTAAATCTGCTGACCAAATTATCATACGTTGACAGTACACAACCACGCATCAGTGCGCCTCATGGTAGCGGGTGGTGAAATCGGCATCGTGAACCAATCCCCAAATCACATCGGCGACTTCGCCAGGCGTTAGTGACGTGGTATCCACCACGTAGCCCAGATCGCCGTTGCGCGCCGCTGCTTCCTGGATGCGCATCAACTCCACCGCGCGGTTGAGATGCCAGGCCACTTCATCGGGTGAACGTGAAGAGTCACGGAGACGTTGTTCGATCACCGGCGCGTCGCACACGAGGCGGAAGACGTAGATTTCATCGTCCAGGTCGGCGAGTAGTGTCCGCAAGCGCGCCAGCGATTCCGGCGACTCAAAGACGTAGGGGATGACGAAGTTGTGATAATCGCCATGCTCGATGTGAAACGCGATCAGATGCCGCAGCGTTTGATAGAGATGCTCGATACGCACATCGTCGTAGATCTCGAACGGATGCACCGCGCCGATGTAGTCACCGTCAAGGAAGACGGCGCGGTTGAATTTCTGGGTTACAAGCTCACCCGTGGTGCTCTTGCCGATGCCGCAAGGACCGTTGATGATGATGATCATGGTACTTGGTCTCCTTCAAAAGTGTCAACGGGTTAAACGGATGAAACGGATCAGGAAGATAAAAAATCCGTTAAAATCCGTTCAATGTCCGTTGACAAACATAAGGCTACAGGGCGGAAAGTCAACCGGTGCAGCGGACAGACGCCCAGGCGGTGCAACGCTTCCTGGTGTTGGCGCGTGCCGTAGCCTTTGTGCTGCGCGAAGCCGTAGCCGGGAAATTCTTTCTCCGCCACGTCCGCCATCCAGCGGTCCCGCGCGACTTTGGCGATAATGCTGGCTGCTGCCACCGACAGCGAGCGCGCGTCAGCGTAGGGGAAGGCATTCTGCGGCAAGTTGACGTCGGGCAGACGCAGTGCGTCAATCACCAGGGCGTCCGGGGTAACGGGTAGCGCCGCCAATGCCCGTTGCATCGCCAATCGCGTCGCCGGGACGATGCCGAGCGTGTCAATCTCATGCTGTTCGCTCCATCCTACCCCTACCGCCAGCGCTACGTCGCGGATACGAAGCGCCAACGTTTCACGCACGGCGGGCGATATTTGCTTGGAATCGCGCACGCCGGTCAGTGCCGCACAAATATCATCCCCAAGCGGCAAAATCACCGCCGCGGCGACCACCGGTCCGGCCCACGCTCCTCGCCCGGCCTCATCCAGCCCCGCTACTCGCTGAAACCCCCGCGCCCAGAATCGTGCTTCTGCCTCAAGTGTTGGTAAGTTCATATAGTCAGGTAGTCAGGTAGTCGGATAGTCAGGTAGTCGGATAGTCGGATAGTCGGATAGTCAGGTAGTCAGGTAGTCAGGTAGTCGGATAGTCAACCGCTGATTCGCCATTTGCCATTCGCCATTCGCCATTCGCCATTCACCATTCGCCATTCGCCATTTGCCATTTGCCATTCGCCATTCGCTATTCGCCATTCGCTTATTCTGCCACACTCCGCCCAATTGCCAAATGTGTATTTGCTTTTTTGCCTATGTCGTTTTATACTGAGTTTGCACAGGAAGCCGGTAGGGCAAATGCCCGATGCCGGGCTATAAAAAAGAGGAGGTTAAGGTATGGGGTTGCTTGATGATCGTAGCGCAAAGCAACAAGAAGATGAACTTTTTGATCTCTTTGATGAGATGGGTGAGGAGCCGCCTGTACAAGAACCGCCGAAGGGGGGCAAGGAAAAAACGCCACGTTCCGGGCGTAAGCCACGTCCTCCTAAACCTGAGAAAGCCCCCAAGCCTGCCAGAGTATCTAAGAGGAGTCAGAAACGCGGCCAGAGCCAGGAGCTTAGCTCTACTCAGAAGTTAGTGTTGGTTTTTTTAGGCATTGTGGTCATCATTGTTTACCTGGTGCTATTATCACTGCTGAGGCAAAATAAGCCGGCTACTTTTGCAACTGCCGTGACGGGGGGAGTTCCTACAGTCGCTCCTACAGCCTTTCAACCTAAGCCACCCACCTGGACCCCATCAACGTCATCTACGCAGGCGCTCCAGGCAAATCCGTCTACGTTGACGCCGGCGCCTTTGCCGCCGGCGGTGACAAAATTCGATGAGCATCTTGACCTTTATCCTGATGATATTGAGGTGCGTATTCAGCGTGGCAATGAATATTTGAAGTTGGGAGTTTACGAAGCGGCATTGAGTGATTTTGAGTATGCCCGGCAACTTGATGAAAAGCGCCCAGAAGTCTACCTCGGTATAGGACGCGCTTATTATCGGTTGCTTAACTGGCCTGAAGCAGAGAGCGCACTTTTGACTGCTGTGTCTTTCGATCCTGAGATGCCTGAACCCCGTTTTGACCTTGGTATGTTGTATTATCTTCAGGGACGCTTTCAGGAAGCTATAAGAGAGTTCGACCAGGCAGCAGAGTACAACCCCGACTATGCTGAAGCCGAAGCTTGGCTGGCTATTGCCTCGGCGCAATATGGAGATGCTAAAGAAGCCATGGCCGCATCTGGAAGAGCGATCAGTATTACCCGGGAAATCCCTATCGTGTATATTGCTCAGGCCTGGGCTTATCAGGTTCAAAATCCGCCGGATGTGGATTCGGCTCAAGCGGCTTTGCTTTATGCCCAGAAGTTGGCGCCTTATGACTTTGAGGTGCTTACAACAATGGCGCGTTTTTATAGCGATGTGCGGCCTGAGTTTTTGGCGGAAGCAGAACAACTCGCCTATCTGGCCCTTCAATGGGCCAGGAACGATTTGGAACGGGCGCGCGCTTTATACACATTGGGTCATGTTCTCCTGGCCCAAAATCGTAAAGATGAAGCCCGTAAGGCACTTATGGAGGCTGCTGATTTAACGCTCTATAATGACCAGGTGTTGTTATACGGCGTTGTCGAAGACATCAACCGCGCGCTTGCTCCATGACCTGGCCAGCCGGAAGCAAAAGCCGCAAAGGACGAAGGCCACAGATGTTCCAACATTCAAACGCTTTAACGCCTGGTTGGGGGAGGAAATCGTGATTCCAAATCAATGGTATGTGGTGCTGGATTCTGCGCAGGTGAAAAACAAGCCGGTCGGCGTCACGCGCCTGGGAGAGAAGCTCGTCTTCTGGCGTGAGGCGACGGGGAAAGTGGCGTGTGTGCGTGATCGCTGCGTGCATCGCGGCGTGGCCTTGAGCAAGGGTAAGGTGATGTCCAATGGAACCCTGCAATGCCCTTTTCATGGCTTTGAGTACGATGCCAGCGGCAAGGTGACCAAAATCCCGGCGAACGGCAAACTCACGCCTGTGCCGGAGCGCTTCAAAGTCAACAGTTACCCCACGCACGAGGCACACGGCTTCATTTGGATTTGGTGGGGTGAAAATCCCCCAGAGGACCTCAAGCCGCCGCGTTTCTTCGAGGACATCACGCCGGATTTCTCTTACGGTTCGGCGCGCGACCCGTGGAACGCGCATTATTCCCGCGTCATCGAGAATCAGCTTGATGTGGTGCATTTGCCTTTCGTTCACTACAACACCATCGGGCGCGGCAATCGCGTGCTGGTCAACGGCCCGGTTGTCGAATGGCGCGGCGAGGATACGTTCCGGGTCTACGTTTTCAACGAGGAAGATCGCGGGCAAACACCGCGCAAGCCGGAGGACATCCCCGGCCCCTATCCTACCTTCCACCTGGAATTCCAGTTCCCCAATCTCTGGCAGAACTACATCAGCGATGATGTGCGGGTTGTGGCCGCCTTTGTGCCTGTGGATATGGAACACACATTGCTATACCTGCGTTTCTACCAGCGTTTTATGCGTTTCCCCTTGCTGCGGGATATTGTCAACACGCTGGCAATGCCGTTCAACGTCTATGTCGCCCATCAAGACCGCCGGGTTGTCATCACGCAGGTCCCCAAACCCTCGGCTCTGCGGATAGACGAAAAGCTGATCCAGGGCGACCGTCCCATCGTCGAATACCGACGCCGGCGCCAGGAATTGCTGGACGCCGCGCGTTGAGTCCTCGACATAAAACAAATGCAGCAGATTACACGAATGTAATCTGCTGCATCGTTTGATAGCTATGTTGTTTAGCTCCTGCGTCGCCTGAGCGCCAGGAGCGCCACCGCAGCCAGGATGAGGAGTACGGCCACACCACCGAGCCACGCGAGGGTGGGTTTTGAAGACGGTGTGGCCACCGGGGTCGGCGTGGGGGTGGCCGTGACAGGGTGCGGTGTTGCCGTTGGTACGGGTGTGGGGGTGGGAGTGTCCGCCGGGGGCCAGGGGGTGCTTGTCGGCGGGAACGGCTTCAGTTGCACATACCCGCTGTTTGTCTGCATGTTGTTGTATTCGTCGCGTTCCACCACACGGCCGTCACCGCCTTCCGGTGCATCGTCCACCCAGGCGAGCACGACAAACGATCCTACATTTGCCGGTTCCCAACGCGCGTTGCCATCAGGGCCGTTGTTGGCAACGAGGATCATTTCTGAATTGGGGGGCAGAGGATAGGCCGTCTCGGCCCAACTGACGAGTTCGCCATCCGCCCAGAAAGCACAGCGCAAGCCTCCCAGGACAGCAGTATTCCCCTGATTTTTGACAACGGCGCGGAAAGTGACCCCCGCGTCTCTGAGAAGTGGATTTTCGAGCCACGTGACTTTGCTGACAATCAGATCGGGGCGTGCATCGGCAGGCGCGCTGACGTCACCGCTGGTGTCCGGCGTCGGCAAAGGGGTATCGTCGCGGTCGAAGACCCAGAACTCCCACAGGGAATAGCCCCATTGCGTTCCGCGCTGCAAACCTTCCATCCGCACATAGCGTCCGCGCGTTGTGATGTGATGGTCGTCCTGTCCGCCATCCCCTTGCGTTTCGTGGATGATATCCGTCCACGTCGCGCCGTCGTCGGAGACCTGTAATTTGTACTCCTTACCGTAGGCCGCCTCCCACACCAGCACGATGCGGGCAATGTCGCGGACCTCGCCCAGGTCAATGGTGATGGATTGTGGATCGGCATAGGCGGAAGACCAGCGTGAATTCAACCGCCCGTCCACGGCTTTTTCACCGGATAGGTCGCTGTTTTCCACCGAGGAGACGACGACAGGCCGCCCCACAGAGATGATGCCTTCGGGTGCGGGGAGTGGTGTGGGGGTGGGCACGGGGGTCGGTGTGGGGATGGGCGTTGCGGCGACGAGCCACTCCGGACGCACGGCCAGGTTGCGGATGCTGTAGGTGCTGGTGATGGCGACTTCCAGTCCCCAGCCGTGCAACGTGTCGAATGTGCCGTCTTCCGTCATATCCATTTCGGCGCAGTCGTTGTTCCCCGGCCCCCATGACCACGGCAGGTAACCGATCTCGTTGAGGGCACATTGCTCGATGATCGTTTGGTAGGGGATGCAGCAGCTACAGCCGGGCCCTTTGTTGGCGAACTCGCCGACGATGAGCGGCAGGTTCAGGTCTACCGATTCTTTGATTTCATCAATGACAAACTGCTCCACGCCGGCGCCGCGCCACGCACTGGGCCACCACATGTGGATGGAGAACATCAAGTTGTGATCCGGGTCAATCTGGATGAGGTACGGTCCATTCTTCTGTAAGCCGTGAATGTCCTGCCCGTAACTGGAAGCATCAAGGATCAAGGGGACATGGATGCCGGCCGCGCGCATGCGCCAGATCGCCAGCGTGTACCCCGCGCGATAGGTATCGTCGGACACAAGCTCTTTGCCGGCCTCATTGGCGATGTTGATCAGCAGGTATGCTTCGTGCTTTTTGATCACGGCCAGGACATCAGGACGCACCCAATAATCCACGCAGACTTGCAGATAATCCCATTTGCCTGTGGAATCGTGGCAATCTATCATTGGGATCAGCTTATGGTTGACGGCATTGGTAATGGCAATATCCAGCTCTTCGGGCGAACCTTCCGTCAGCCAGACGATGCGCACGACATTCGCGCCGGTTTTGGCGATTTCGGGAAACGCCGGGATGCCGTCGCGGTCGGTCCAGATGACCATTTTGTTTATGCCGTAGAGAATGACTTTGTTGCCGAAGCGGTCGTAGAGATGTCGCCCTTCGACGTGGAAGCCCGGGTACTGTCCCGTTTGCGCCGTTACAGGAACGCGGCTACTGCTCAACAGCAGTAAGCCGAGTGTTACCATCAAGCCGACCAAACCCCAACGCCGGAACACACGCTTTTTGCTCATAAGGCATACCCCCTTTGAAAATAGCGATTTCAGATCAAAAAAATCTTTAGTTACCTGGAGTTCTTTGTGGTTGGTAGACCTTTTTTCAGGAGGGTCATAGATAAGTTCAGGATGCCTGCAACAGACGGTCTACTATTGCCTGTGAAACCCGGTCCGCAGTTTCTGCATCCCAGCAGGTGGCCAGGTAATGAAAGTTCGTTTGAAGTTGACCGGCAAAGGTCGTCGCAGCGATGGTCAATCCCCACGGGCTGGCCTGGGTGAATTGCAGGCCGGTCCCCATGTGCAGCCGGGTCAACTCAAACGGCCCATACGTTGTCTCGAAGGCCAATCGTCCCAAATTGGTTGCTTCGATATACGGCTGGCTGTTTTCAAATAGGCGCGTAAATGCGGCCGCGTCGGTATAGACCCGGCGAAACAACAAACGATATGGCACAAAGAGCATATCCGTTGTCAGTGCCCGGCGTAGATCACCGATGACGGCGCGCGCCAGTGTCCAGAAATCGGTTCCCGGGCGGATCAGATAAGGCCGCACAACCTGTCCTACCCACAACCCCAAATGGCGATCGGAAATATCGGTGCGGCAGTAAGGCCGGGCATTTACCGAGGACACGCAATTGATCACCGGTTCGGGGACATTCGCCTTTTCGCGCAGTTCCGATGCCAACGTCAGCAACAGCGATGCGCTCAACGCACCCTGCATTGTAGTTTGTGCAGTTCGGCAACGATTGATCAGGCGTTCGGTGTCTTCACGGCTGAACAAATAATGCGTCAATCGGACGTCCCGCCGTTCAAAAGGGATCCATTCTGGCTTCGGATAGTGCTTTTTCCCAAAGCGCAGCGCATCGTAACCATAACGCGCAAGAAATGACAGTAGCTTGGGCAAGCCGCGCACTCCGGATACACTTTTGGGGAACCATTGTGGGTCTGGATATAACACGCTCTGTGGACTCGCTTGCGGCAATCTGACGCCTTGTGCCAGTTGTCCGCAGGCCGCGACGACTTCCCGCACGAAATGGGCCCCCGACATACCATCAGCAGACAAATGTTCAAATGTCACAATGAGGTCTGCTTCATTCTGGCGCGTGAGTAACACAGCGCGCGCCAGCGGGCCGCGCGTCAGATCGAATTTGGTGTTGAGTTCGCGTTCTGCTTCTTCTTGCCAGGCAGTACGATCGGTATTCGTCAACACGCGCACAGGGATGGGCAATGTCGGATGAACAACAAAAGCAGGTGGAGATCCCAGATCCAGAGATACATTCAAATAATAGTGTTGGCGTTGGACATAGTCCAGCGCTTGCCGCAGAATATCCACATCGAGCGCACCGGAGATCCGCGCAATCACGTTGAAAGAGAAATTTGCGGCCTGATCAAGAAGAAGTAAGTTTTGTTCAAAGCGATTACAAGGACGGTTTTTGAATGTTGACGTTGCAGGTTCCATAAGTTATGAGTTACAGACAGAATGTGGTGAGTATACCAGGATTGATACAGCTATATTTTAGCGCAAAATATCCAAAGGCACAAATCAAGAAACCGTTGATTTAACCGCAGCGTTCGCCGAGAGCGCGGAGAAATCTTTGGTAACAAAAACCCTCCCTAGATGCCATTTTAGCGGCACAACAGACACCACGACGGGACAGAGTTTCCCAAATGTGATAACCCTGGGGAACCTTTCCTTATGGGGATTTTGTCATAAAATATAGCTTCTGTCCGGTTTTATTAACCCGGTATCTTTATTTTAGGAATTACATGGAGGACATTATCATGGCATCAGTGTCTATTTTCGTGGACAGCACTTCGGATCTCGGCGCCGAACTTGTGGCGCGGCACCGATTAGAGGTTATCCCTCTCATCGTGCATTTGGACGGCAAGAGCTATCGGGACGGCATTGATCTCTCTCCCGAACAACTCTTTGCCATGGTCGAGGCCAGCGGCGCTTTGCCGACTACCTCGGCGCCTGCCATCGGAGATTTTATCACGGCGTTTTCTGGCCACCCCGATGGCGTCTTTATCGGCATCTCGTCAAAACTCTCCGGCACGGTCAACAATGCGCTGTTAGCTATGCAGGCCATCCCGGAATGTCGCGTCCGCGTGGTGGATTCGTTGACGCTCTCCTCGGCCATCGGCCTGCTGGCGCTCAAGGCTGCGGATCTGCGCGACGCCGGTGCAAGTGCGGAGGAGATTCAGGCGGCCATTGAGGCTTTGCGCCCCAAAGTGCGCATGTCCTTTGCCCTGGAAACGATGCGCTATCTCTATATGGGTGGGCGTTGCACGGCATTGCAGAGTCTGGCCGCCAGCATGTTGAAGATCCGCCCCATCATCGCCGGGATGCCGGATGGGACATTGGGACTCAAGGCCAAAATTCGAGGCACCCGCAGTCGCGCCCTGGAAGCATTGCTACAGGATTTTGAGGAAGCCCTGCCCAACGTTGACCTGCAACGGGTTTTCGTCACCCACGCTGCTGCAGCCGAGGATGCCGCTTACCTGGCGGAAAGACTCACCGCGCTGGCGCCCATTCAAGAGCTGCACATCACGACCGCCGGCGCGGTCATATCCAGCCATTGTGGTCCGAGCACGATTGGGATCCTGTATTTGCTAAAATGATTTACGGGCAGGTCGGTAGCGTGGAGGCCGGGACGCCGAAGTTGGGCGTCCCGACTTCATTTGTGAACAAAAAAGCCTCTACTCCACATCTGATGGTGTGAGTAGAGGCCATCAGTCTTTCACGACAACGGGCAACTGCCCCGCGAGCCTCATCGCTTTTCAAAGATGACCCGCACAGGACTCGAACCTGTAACCAAGGGATTAAGAGTCCCCTGCTCTACCATTTGAGCTAGCGGGCCTGTCTGGCAACCACTCTGTTTATACCACATTCCCTAAACTTGGCAAGGAAACCAACGTCATACGCCCCTATAAAAACGCAACGTCCCCACACGGCGGTGGGAACGTTGCAGGATGAAACCACAAAAACCTTAAACGGCTGCTTATGACGCCCCTTTACATCGTGGAGTTCGATCTGCAAAGCAGCCACATCGGCTTTTGCCGGGGCGAAACGGTAACGGCTAGGCGGCAGGAGCCTCAGCGGCTTTTTCTTCTACCGGAGCTGCCCCCTTCTGAAGTTTTTCTTTGACCTGGCTTTGTTTCTCTTCGATCAATGTCTTGGTCTGTTCTTGCAGCTCCTTGGCACGGGTTTGCAGCTCTTTGGTGGCCTCTTCGAGCTTGCGCCGAGCATCGTTCAGCAATTGTTCGGCCTTGGTGCGCGCTTCCTCGGCCTTGTGGGTGGCCTGCTCACTGAGCTCGATGCTCTTCTTCTGAATTTGCTCGCGCGTCTCCTGCCCGGACTGCGGCGCAAAGAGCATGCCCGCCGCCGCTCCCAGCAGCGCACCGACAAAAAATCCGATCAAAAAGGTACCGAAATCATTCTCATGGTTGGACATCTTCATTACCTCCTATGGTTGAACTTTGGGATGACTTTGAACGCGGCCGCGCCGCTCCTGCAATGTGGACTAGATCACCGGTGACCCGTTGCACTGCAGCGGCAAACCCGGCCAGCTTGATAAATGGCGACACGACATTGTGGCTCACAAATGCAGTCGTTCCACGTACTGTGGATGCCGTATCGTTGACCGAACGCAACAAAGGCTGAATTTCATCGCGGAGGACCTGGATCAACGTCTGAATCTGGAAGATCAACAGTAGCACCGCCAACCCGATCAAGAACGTTTCTACCGCGACGAAGACAATTGCGATGTCACGGATAACCTGTGTGGCCTGCGCATGCGTCGCCATCAACACAATCGCAGTAACCAGAAGGATCAGGAGCAACACTGCCCCCCCGATGATCATGATCTGGGTGCGCTTGCTCATTGGTGCTGTCGGTTGTCCTTCCCCTACCGGAATGGGGGTGACTGTGGCCTTTGTCGGTGCTTCTGTCGGGTGCGTTTGCGAAGTCTCTGTCTCCATAATGCCCTCCTCCATAAGCTCGTACAATTAGATTATACCATGTTACTATAAAAGAAACAAGGCGGGGAACAATCGCGCAATTATTTTAGCATTGCTTTCTGTCCTGTTCACGGTAGAATTTGTATTATGCCAACGCCATTTCAACATCTGGTTTATGCACGCACTGTGCTTGAAGATGCTCGTTTGCCTGAGTCAATCCGGCAGCGGATAGGGGCTTATATGGGCGCTTATCTGCTGGGCAACACTGCCGTAGATGTGCAATCCATCACCGGCCAAGAACGTTTTGAAACGCACTTCTATCACGTCCACGGCGAGGCCGACAGGCGTGCCAGCGAAGCGTTGCTGGCGGCCTATCCGCATCTGGCGGCCCCGGAGCGTCTGGATGCGGCACATGCAGCCTTCATCAGCGGCTATCTGGTCCACCTGGTCTGGGATGAATGTTGGTTGCGCGAGATTTTTCGGCCTTTCTATATGGAATCGTCCCTGTGGTCTGATCGTCTCACTTGCAATGTCCACCATAACGCGCTGCGGGTACTCGTGGATCGCCAGGCCGAAGCCATCCTGCGTACCTGGCCGGATGTGGTACCGCTTCTGCGCAGCGTGCAACCTGATCACTGGTTGCCATTTGTGGACAACACGGCGCTTTGCCGCTGGCGCGATTGGTTGGTGACGCAACTGGTGGATCCGGCAGCCGTGCAAACAACGCAGGTCTTTGCCGAACGTATGGGAATCTCGCCGGAGCACCTGGAGGCGGTGATCCGCGCCGTGGAACAGGATACCTACATGCCGCCCGTGCCCGGCCTCGCCGCCGCACTAAGCACCTTCGAGGCCCACGCCCGCGCCGAGAGCCTCGAAATACTCAAGAAGTATTGGGGATTAGGAAGTTGAGGTTATTTTATACAAGGAGAGACCATGAAAATCCATCGTTTGATGCTTGCGCTGTTATGTTGTGTGGGGTCGTTGATGGGACAGACGCCGGTTAGCGTGCCGGCTATGGTGCCGGCGGATACGCTGCCCGATGTGGCTTCCTATGTTATTGCCGCCACCTATGATCCTGCGACGCATACGATCACCGGACAGCAAACGGCGACCTACGTCAACCGTACTTCTGTTGCCATTCCCACCCTGGTCTTCCACCTGTATCTCAACGCTTTCCGCAGTACCGAGACCCTTTGGATGCGTGAATCCGGCCTGGGGCTGCGTGGCTACGCCTATGACCCCCATGCCCCCGGCTGGATGCGCATTGAGCAAATCACATTGGATGACGGCACACCCCTGACCGTGAAATCGTTGGATGACGATGAGACACTTGTCGAAGCGGCGCTGCCACAATCGGTTGCCCCTGGCACTGCCGTGACGGTGCGGATCACTTTCACCGCTCAACTGCCCAAAGTCTTCGCTCGCGTTGGCTGGGCGGATAATGGCAATTTTGTGTTCGCTGGACAGTGGTTCCCCAAGTTCGGCGTTTGGGAGAACGGCGCGTGGAACGCTTATCCCTTCCATGCTAACAGCGAATTCTACGCCGATTTTGGCCGCTACGACGTGGCACTCACCTTGCCACAAGGGTGGGGCGTCGCTGCGACCGGTACCGCTGATGCCGCCGTGACCGTCAATGCCGATGGCACGGCAACGCATACCTTTGTCGCCGAACACGTGATTGATTTCGCCTGGACCGCCTCACCGGCCTTCCGCGAGCTGACCCGCAGCGTTGACGGCGTGGCCGTGCACGTGGTTTACTATCCCCGGCAGCGTGCCATGGCCCGCCGTGCTCTTGAAGCGACCGCGGGTGCGCTGCCGCTCTACAATGCCTGGTTTGGTCCCTACGGCAAGGGACACTACCCCCGGCTTACCGTCGTCATCGTTCCGCCGGATGCGGGCGGCGCGGGGGGAATGGAGTACCCCACGCTCTTCACCGTGGGCGCAATGGGCGGCTTCATGCCGGCATGCCTGCGGATGATCGAAGTGGAAACTGTTCATGAGCTGGGTCATCAGTGGTTTCAATCGGTCGTTGCCACCAATGAGGCCGAGGAACCCTGGCTGGACGAAGGCTTCACGGATTACACTACCGTTCGCGCGATGAACGCTCTTTACAACGGCGCGCTCTTTGATTGCGGCGGATGGAACTTCTCCTATCTGGCGATGCACCGTATGGAGTATATGATGTCACCCGACACTCCCATGGCCGGGGCGGCCTGGGATTATGATTTTATGCGGTACGGAGTTGTCGCGTATTCCAAGCCGGCACTGTCACTTACAACGGTCGAGCGTACCGTTGGCGAGACGGCCATGCGGCGCTTTTTGAGCACCTATTTTGATCGTTATGCCTTCGCGCATCCTCACGCTGAAGATGTGCGCGCGGTGATGACCGAGACACTCGGCGCGGAAGTCGCCGGCTGGTTCTTCGATACGTTGGTCTACGGCGACGGCACGGTGGACGCACAGGTCGTCATTCAGGATGGCGAGGTGACGTTGGAGCGCCGGGGCGAGGCTTGTATCCCCACAACGGTCAGGGTCACGCACGGTCGGCAGGAGGATGCGGAAACCATCCCCTGGCCCTGTGAACAGGCGACGTTGACGCCTGGCGATAGCCCACGCAGCGTTGAGATTGACCCCGATCACGCCATCGTGCTTGATCAAAACCTGATTAACAACGGACGAAACCGCGCGCCTGACCTGGCGACCTGGTTAGGGATCGTGGTGCGCTGGACGCGGGCGCTGCAAGATTTCTTCTGGGGAGGTGCAACATGGTAGACGACGTCCTTGCCGTGCAACTCATACCGGAATCCCCGTCACCTGTGCCGCTCCGCGACTACCTGCGGCGTGCCGTACAACGTCCACGGGCGTGGGCGCTGGCGTATCTCCTTACGACCATTCCCGCCCTGGCCCTGGCCCTGCTGACCGGCCTGGCGATTTTACCGTTGACGCGCTACCCGGCTCTGCGTTATGCCCTTGAAGCGCGCTCGTTGGACCTGTTGACCGATCTGGCCTCGCTCGACGTGCAGGGTGGGGGCTTTGCAGTGGTGGGAATGATTGCTTTGCTGCTTGTGCTTCCGGTAGCCATCGTCATCAAGCTCGTGTGGGTGTGGCTGGAAGGCGGAACGCTGGCCGATTATGCCGCGCCGACAACACTCTCCTGGCACGCGTTTCGCCAGGCCGGACGGCGGTGGTTTGCTGTTCTCCTCGTCTTGAATCTCATTGGGACGGCGATGCTTCTGGTGATCGGCGGAGCGACGCTGTTGCCGGCGTTACTCGTCTACACGCGCTTTCCTACGTTGGCGTGGGGGATCGGCGCCGTGGGGTTGGTGGTGGCCGGACTCTGGGCCACGTGGATCGAGATGGCGCGCGCTGTGGCGGTGGTGTATGACGAGCGTCACGCCTTGCATGCCTTGAAACGCGCCGCACACACGTTGGTACGCCAATGGCGTCCTCTGTTCCTGCTGATAGGTGGCAGTCTGCTGCTGTTCGGTGTGCTGTTCCTGTTACACCGCTGGTCCATACGCCGGTTGCCGTTGGATTGGTGGCTGCCGACATTGGCGATCCAGCAAGTGTATACGATGCTCCGGCTCGGCATCCGCCTGACACGCCAGGCCGGGCAGGTGGGAGTATGTCGGTAAATCGAGGCGGTGACTACTTTGGACAGGATTAACAGATTTTCTGCCTGAAATTGGTTGACACTTTCGGCCATCTTGAAAGATCGGCGGCCTGTAAGGGCGGGAAACCGCCCTTTTATCATTCTTAGCGCGGATCTGGCGATCCACTCGTGGCCTGTCTGTTGTGCCTCTTTCCCCGACCTCTAGGCCATATTCAGTTGCCGGAGGCGGCCAAATGTGATGGCCCTGATAAAGCCCTGGTTTGCGTAAGTCATGTATTAATGAATGTGGTATAATTAAAAAAATATACGATAGTGAGAAAAGTGTATGTCAAAACGTAAGAAACGTTCACGCTCTGCACCTAATCGGCAAGGCGCAGCGACGTTGCGGACGCGCGGCGTCAATGCTTTTCAGTCGGGGGACTACGACCAGGCTATTGAAACCTGGGTGCGAGTCCGTTCCCAGTCCCCGGAGATGTTGCCGGCTGCCGCACTGGCGGAGGCTTACTTTCGGCGAGGGCTGGAGTCTCTCAACAAGACACCGCCCGATTTCGAGAAAGGGATGCGTGACCTGCGCCGCGCTGTAGAATTGCATCCGGAGGATGAGTGCTACACTTATCATCTGGGGTTGGCTTGCCAACGTAGCGGCGACCTTAAGACGGCCATCACCTATTACGAAAAGGTACGCAAAAATCCCGATAGCCCGTTTGCCCACCGCGCAGCCTATCCGCTGGCGTTGGCCTTGCTCCAGGAAGGCGTTGATCCTACCGGCAAAGGGGTGTGGGCGGACCTCACCGAGCAAGAGCGTACTATGTTGCGCAGTGCGGGGGTATTTCGCCGCCGGCCTTATGGACTTGACGGGGATGCACCGCTGCTTTGGCATGGGCTGGCCGCGTTGGATGCCGGCGAGACGGAAAAAGCACGCGATCTGTTGCAGCAGGCGCTTCGTTCGCCCGGCTCGCTGCAGGAAGCCAATATCGCCCGATATTATCTGGGGGTGCTGGCCGCGCGCGCCGAAGATTGGGATGAAGCGCGCAAGCGGTGGACGGAAGCCTATGCCCAGGGCTATCGTTCGACATGCCTCTCTCAGAACCTGGGAGAACTCTATTTCCGACTGGCCGAACAGTGTTTAAGTGAAGGCGACGCAGAAAGCGCCCTGGCTGCTGCCAATGAGTCTGCCCGACACGGACCAGCCGATGGGCGTTTCAATGAAGTGCTTTCCTCTATCCATCAACGGTTGGGGTATCAGGCCGCTTTGGCCAGCCGCTGGGACAAGGCGCTGGATCATTGGGAAGCCGCTCGTGACTTAGACGGTGGCAATTTCCGTCTGGCCTACAACCTGGCACTGGCCTATGAGAAGATTGAGAACTTTATCGCCGCCGGGGAGATGTGGCGCGAAGCCCTGCGCCGTCGCCCACGCAGGGCTGAGCATCCCGACGCCATCACCGATGAACAGGTGGCGTTGTTATGGAAGCGCGCCGCCGAAGCCTACGTCAAAGCCGGGGAGTATGAAGAAGCCATCAACGTTTATAAACAGGCCGTTAAGTGGAATCCCGAAGACCTGGAAATCCGTATGGCCCTGGTGGATGGACTTATCAACGATGGGCGGTTGTGGGCTGCAGAAAACGAACTCCAGCGAATTCTGGAGAAAAATGCGGATTATATCCCTGCTCTGTTGCGGTTGGGGGAAGTGTTGGCGGAAAATGACGACTGGTGGATAAAAAGGAACGCCACCAATTATTGGAAACGTGTTTTGGCCCTCGATCCGCATAACATCGAGGCGCGGGACGCACTGGCGAATTATTATCTGGACGAAGGCGAAAATCAGCTTTCGCGGTTGGGTGACTATCAGTCGGCTCTCGCCGTCTTCGAGCAAGCCTTGCAGTACCGGTCTGATGATGCTTATTTGCTGGCGCGTGTGGGCATGTGTTATATGAATCTGGAGCAGACGGAAACCGCGGAATCCTTTTTGGATCGCGCGCTCAATTGTGGGGCGTCGGATTTGCGTGTGTACGAGCAACTCATCCGTACCTGGCTTGATGGATTCAAGCCAGAACGTGCCTGGGAGGTTATGCGCCTGGCCGAAGCGCGGATCAAGGACATCCCTTATCAATTCTACGTCGTGCAGGGCGTCTATGCGATGGAAGTTGAGCCTGCTTGGGGAAAGGCGTGGCTGGATCGTGCGGCTGAGGTGATACCCCCTGCTGAAGATCCCCTGGCGAAGATCGGTCACCTTTTGGTCTTGTCAATGTTTCCCGACATCGCGCAGCAATATCTGGAAAGCGCTTTGGCGGCCGGGCAGGATGTGGCACACGTAAACTTGTCACTGGCGATGCTCGCGTTGCGGCGCGGTGACACCCAGGCGGCAAAACGTTACCTGCGTGATGCGGAAAGAGCTGCCCGTAAGGTCA
This sequence comes from Anaerolineae bacterium, assembly GCA_035373625.1. Taxonomy (GTDB): domain Bacteria; phylum Chloroflexota; class Anaerolineae; order B4-G1; family SLSP01; genus DSWT01. The sequence continues at coordinate 55,208 of DAOSNS010000023.1, forward strand.
ACGATCAGAATATCGGCAAGACCATTGCGGTGGTGCGCGATTTAATAAATATGCCGCCCGAGCTGCTCAACTTAATGTTACAAGGCATCATTTCGGGCGCGATAGGTGGACCGGGAGGACTGCCGTTCCCCGGCCTGTTTGACCTTGAAGAATACGACGATGATGAGGAGGAATGGGACGATGACGATCAATTCTTCAATCCCTTCCGATATTGAACCGGTTGCGTCGCGCCAGACGCAGCATGGTGCTCTGAAGCCCAATCTGACCAGTAGCGATCCGTATGCCGTCCTGGGATTACCGCGCGGCGCAACGCAACACGAGATCAAGCGCGCCTACTTTGCCCTGGTGCGCGAGCACACGCCTGAAGAACACCCCGACACCTTCAAGTTGATCCGTGCGGCCTACGAGAAGCTGCGTACCGCCGAGGCAAAGGCCGCTACCGATCTTTTCCTTTTCCAGCCGCCCACACCGTGGCAACCGCGCAAGCGTCTCCGTAAACTCGACCTCGACTTTCACGTCGAGGATATCTGGTGCCTGTTGCAACACTACGGTGACCTGGGACAGATGGATTTCAAGAAGGATTACCGCCCGATTCAGCTATGAGCGACCGTCGTCGAGTGTGGGCCACACTGGCCGATTTATTATCCCGTCTGGAACGCGATCTTGCCGCACAACAATCACCTGTTGCCGTAGGCGACCTGGAGAAGGAGGTGCGCAAGCTCGGCAAGGCGCAGTTTAAGACCACCATGCTGCTCGAAGAACAGACGCAGCAGACGGCCACGGCGCTGGCTGCGTTAGAAGCTCAGCAGGCGCAGCAGGCCGAGCTGGTGGAAAAGCTGGTTGCCGAGAGGGTGAACGCGGCACGTCAGGAATGGCTGGCTTCCCTGCTGCCGGCGCTGGATGGCCTGGATAACGCTATCGCCAGCGGCAAGCGTTATCTTGAGGCGCGCGATCAGGTCGCGGCCCGGCCTGATCTGACGGCGGCGCAGGCCATGCTCGTTTCGCCCGCCGACCGCGCCAAGCTCAGCAGTTGGCTGGATGGCTTGCGGATGGTGCGTGACCGGCTGCTGGCAGTTTTGGAAAGCGGCGGGGTCACGCCGATCCCCACCGTCGGGCAGATGTTCGATCCGTATCAGCATATCGCAGTGGCGACAACGGACGAAAGCAACGGTTCGAATGGAACGCCCCCGGTTGCCGGGGTGATCGTCGCCGAGGACCGGCGTGGCTATCGGACTGCCGACCGGGTCCTGCGCTACGCCGATGTGGTCGTCTATCGTCCCAAAGAATGAAGCAAGGGGCAGGATTGCCGACTGAAAACTGATAACTGACAACTCAATCGAGGAGAGTATGAGCATTATTGTAGGTATTGATTTAGGTACTACCAATTCCGGTGTTTCGATTGTGCGTAACGGCGTCCCGGTAATGCTGCTCAACGGCGATGAGCGCATTGTCCCTTCCGTTGTTGGCTACGCACCTGATGGACGCTGGCTGGTCGGCACACCGGCCCGTAACCAGTACGTCTTTGATCCCGATAACACCGTGCGTTCGATCAAACGCGCTATGGGCACGGCCACCCGTGTGACCATGGGCGGACGCATGTTCACCCCCCAGGAAGTTTCGGCCTTCATCCTCCGTGAAATGAAGAGCATCGCCGAGCGTAACCTGGGCGTTCCGGTGAACGAAGCCGTTATCACCGTGCCGGCTTACTTCTCGGATGCAGCGCGCCAGGCCACCCGCGATGCCGGCGAGATCGCCGGATTCGACGTGCGCCGCATCATCAACGAACCGACGGCGGCGGCTTTGGCTTACGGCTTGAACCTGGGAGACGATCAACTCGCGCTGGTTTACGACCTGGGGGGAGGTACGTTCGATGTTTCGCTGGTGGAGCTGATGGGGGGCGTCGTGGAGGTGCGTGCCAGCCACGGCAATACCCACCTGGGCGGCGACGACTTCGATGAGCGTCTGGCGCGGCTTGTCGCGGCAAAGTTCGAGGCAGATCACGGCATTGACCTGCGACAGGACCGACGTGCCTGGGCACGTTTGCAGCGTGCCGCGGAGATGGCGAAAATCACACTCTCCGATCGCCCCTTCGCGTGGCTCAGGGAAGAATACATTGCCGAGAAACGCGGCATCCCCCTGCACCTGGAATATGAGATCAGCCGTCAAGAATTCGAGGAGGTCATTGCCGATTTGGTCGAGCAGACGACCGAATCCATTGACCGGGTTTTGAGCGACGCCGGCGTCAGCCCGGAAGACCTGACGCAAGTTTTGATGGTCGGCGGCTCGTCGCGGGTACCGGCGGTGTGGGAACTGGTGGCCAATTATCTGGATACCGAGCCGCGTATGACGCTCAACCCCGAAGAAGTGGTCGCGCTAGGCGCGGGAGTGCAGGCCGCCATCATCGCCGGCGAACCGATTGACGCTATTCTCGTAGATGTGACGCCCTATTCGCTCGGCATCGCCGTGGCTGAGACTCGTCTGGGACGCATCATCCCCGATCGCTATAAGGTGCTCATTCACCGCAATACCACCATCCCCGTTACCAAAGAAGAAGTGTTCTACACGCTTTTCCCGGATCAAGACACCATTGAAGTCGAAGTTTATCAGGGAGAACAACCGCAGGCATCGCAGAATACACTGTTGGGCAAATTCCTGGTTACCGATCTGGAGCCGGAACACCCCGGGGAAGTGGCAACGGTGACGGTGAAATTCGATATGGACGTGAACGGCATCCTCACGGTTACGGCACGGGATCGCAAGACCGGTCGGCAGGAAAACATCACGGTCGAAGCTTCGCCCACGCGCATGAATGCTGCCCAGATTACGGCGGCACGGGAGGATTTGAGTGGCACGTATGAGGCGGGATCCATTCATACCGTCACGCCACTGGTGCCGCTGGAGGCCGACGCTACGTTGATGGCACGCGCTCACCGTCTGCTGGATGGCAACACGCTTGCCCCCGACGATCGCGCGGCATTGGCGCAGTTGCTCATTGACATCAGCATTGCGCAGGCCGATCGGGATAAGAAACGTCTGGATATGCTTTCTGATGAGCTGTTAGAGATGCTCTTTGACCTGGAAAGCGAGGACGAAGACTGAGCTTTTAAGAGCCGTAAGGACTTTTAACACAGAGCATACAGAGCATAAAATCTGGCTCTAGATTCTGTCAGGGCAGCGGGATTTCGTAGGGGGGCGACATCAGTCTTTCCAGGTACGCCGCGTCCACGCGCCGGGTTGCCTGGATGGCGCGCCGCTTCCGCCACATTTTGGGGATGCCCCACACACCTGCCACAATACCGCGCAATGTCGCCCGCGCCGCTGCCCCACGCCATAGCCGCAACGCCTCCCATGCCAGTTTGAGTTGCGCGCCGAGCACTTCTCGCCAATACACGTGCCACAAATCGGCAGGGTAATTCTTCGTCAGTGTGTAGATGCGGTTGCGTCCGTCGTGAAACGAAGCGGTGACGCCTCCACCGGAAGCCTTCAGCTTGTGGTAGACGACCGCGTCCGGCACGTAGAGACAGCGCCAACCGGCCAATTGCGCCCGCCACGCCAGATCCACATCCTCAAAAGAGAAGAAAAAGTCATCATCCAACAGGCCGATCGCATCCAGCATTGTTTTGCGGTAAGCGGCGCTGCCGCCGCACGCGCTGAAGACGTAGGCCGCATGGTTGTACTGTCCCTCGTCCTTCTGCCACACGCCGCGATTGTGGGCCAGCCCATCCGGTGTCACATAGTCACCCGCCGTGTGAAACGTGTCGCGTTGGTCGAAAAGTAGCATCTTCGACGCGACCAGTCCCACGTCAGGATGGCGATCGAATGTCGCCGCGACCGCTTCCAGCCAGCCCGAATCGGCCTCGGTGTCGTTGTTGAGCAAGACCTGAATCTCACCCTGGGCGGCGCGGAAACCGGCATTGCACGCGCCGGTGAAGCCACGATTTTCGCCAAGCGCCAGCACACGCACGGCGGGATAGCGAGCGAGCACGTCGCGGGAATCATCCTGCGAGCCGTTGTCTACGACGATGACTTCGACGTGGGGATAAGTCTGGCGCTGCAAGCTATCCAGGCATACCGGCAGATGGTGCGCCCCATTCCAGTTGGGGATGATGACAGAGATGAGTGAATGAGCAAATGGAAGAATGGAAGGATGGTCGGTTTTCGCCGATTGGCCGATTCGCTGATTCGCTGATTCGCTCATTCTACGTATCCCGTCTCGTGCAGAAATTCGGCGAGCGCCTCTTGCCAGGGACGCAAGCGGATGCCGAGGGCCGCGGCGGCATGGTTCGCCAGAGGTGCATAGCGGGGTGGGGTGCTGGCACGCTGGAACTCCGCCGAGGTGATGGGGGTGAGGGGAACCTGCGTCCGTCCGCTCAAGCGCAGGATCTCCTGGGCAAATTCAAAACGCGAGGTGATCCCTTCGTTGGTGAGATGGTAGATGCCGTAGGCATGGGTTTCGATGAGCGTGACGAGGGCGTGCGCCAGGTCCACAACATAAGTCGGGTTAGCCACTTCGTCGGTGACGACTTTGAGGCTGCCGCGTTCGTCGGCCAACTGGATGATGCGGTGTGGGAAGTTGCGTCCTCCCGCCGCATAGAGCCATGCCGTCCGCACGATGTAGAAGCGCGTGAGCAGGTGCTGGGTGTACCATTCACCGGCCAGCTTCGAGCGCCCATAAGCGTTAATGGGATTGGTGGTAGCCCACTCGGAGTACGGCATGGTGGCACAGCCATCGAAGACTTCGTTGGTGCTCACGTAGAGCATCTCGGCATCCACAGCCGCCGCCGCGAGCGCCACGTTTTGCGTCCCCATGCCGTTGACGCGATACGCAAGTGCCGGGTCACGGGCGCAGCCGTCCACATCGGTGAACGCCGCCGGATGCAGGATAAGATCGGGGCGGATCTCCCGTGCCAACGCAAGCAGTGCCTGCCGGTCGGTGATGTCATGTTCCGGCAAATCGAGTCCCACAACCTCATGGCCGCTCAGCAGCGGCAGCAACGTCCGTCCAAGCTGGCCTTTGTGTCCGGTGAGCAAGATGCGCATATTTGTCTCCTTATTGGGCTGATACAGGTTTAGATACGCGGCTCTGGCGATCTGCTCGAAGCCAGATAAAGTCACTGTAACAAGAATGACAAAGCCCTATTATACTGCAAGGGATACTTTACGAAAGCCGAGTTTTTATATATACTATGATTATCACATAGTTGGTTTCTTTGGAGAGGGTAGAAAAGCCGTTTTGTTACAACTAAGTTTGATATAGGAGATTATAAATGAAAACTAAACGACAAAGCCTCGAGTTTTGGAAGAGAGGGCTATGTCCGGTGGTCTTGGGCATGGTGCTGATTCTTACATTCCTCGTCTGGCCCTCACCATTGTTGGCGGCCGGCGGGCCGGGCGGTGTAGGCAGTGACGGGGGGGACTCGGATTTGCGGCTGTGGTTGCGCGCGGATAAGGGGGTGTACGCTGATCCCGCCTGCTTGTCACCGGCGAATGTCGGTGTGGCGGTTGCGTGCTGGAGCGATCAAAGTGGCTATGGGTTGGATGTAACACAGGCCGATCCGGGGCTACAGCCCGTTTATCGTTCGACGAAGCTGCTTGAATTCGACACCGACGTGCTTACCGGCACCCAGCCGGTGCAATTGTTTGCCACACCCAATTCTGGTTTGAGTGTCATCATCGCCTTCAAATCGGGAGTTTATACCCAGACATCGGTGCTGATGAACTATGGCAGCTCGGCAGCTCTGGATGTGGATCGCAATCTGGAACTGGGGTACACATTCGGCGGGGAGGGTGATTTCGGCTTACACCGTGGCGGGGGAAACGCGACCGTAGCCGCGACGACACGGATTACGGCGGAACAACCTTACATCTTCAGCACGGTGGTGTTGACCAGCGGCCTGGTACCGACGACGAGTGTGCGTTTGTACCTCAACGGCACGCCGGCGGCCTTGACTGCACTGGCAGGGGGCTGGCTCACAAGCGGCACTTATCCAACCACGACCGTGCCACTGGACATCGGCGCGCGCCGCGATGGCAATTTGCCGGCCTATCCCGATGTTGCGCCTGACGCTTTTCACAAGGGTGATATTTCGGAAGTCATTGTTTTCACGACACCCCTCAATACGGCGCAACAGACGATCATCGAGAACTATTTAAGTGCAAAGTACACCATTCCGTTGAATGTGGCGGCCACAAAGTATGTCCATAGTGCTTACATCTACGATGTCATCGGCATCGGCAAAGAAGCGGACGGGATGCATACCGAAGCGCGAGGTGCAGGGTTGATCTTGGAGAATGGCGGGTATTTGCGAGATGTTGGTGATTACTTGATGGCCGGACATCGCACGGTGGTCAATGTCTGGACAAATGCATCTTTGCCGGCAGGGGTCAGCTCGCGTTGGGAGCGCAACTGGTATTTTGATAAAACGGATGTTGGAGATAACGGCGGCGCCATCACTCTGAAGTTTGATTTTAGCGAGGGGGATATTGAGGGCGAGCCAAACGGTATCTATGTCCTCTTGGGACGTTCCGGGACCGGTGGACGCTTCCGGGTAGTGCAGGCTTCCAGCTATATCGAGGGAGATCAAGTGATTTTCCCCAATGTTGTTGCCTTAAAAGATGGCTGGTCATATACGCTAGGTCAGGCTTCCGATCAATACTACTTTTTGGAAGATAGTCAACAACCCGGCGGGCCGGCGTTCAATTTTGAGGATATATCCGCAACGGGTACGGAGATTGTTTTTAGCCCGCTGGTGGACAACGGAATGAGCGGGGCGCTGCCGTTGGGGTTTTCGTTCAATTTCTACGATGTCAACTACTCAAATGTATACTTGAGTACCGAGGGGTTCATCACATTTTTGCCGGGACAACAGCCGAGCTCCGGTACGGCTGTGCCCATCCCCACCAATGATGTGCACAATGGCTTGATTGCCGGCTGGTGGAATGACCTGGACCAGCGGTACGGCGGAAAATTCTACTACGAGACCAGAGGGACAGCGCCGAATCGTCGCTTCATTGTGCAATACCACGCCCTGCCCTTAGTGGGGCCAGGGGGAGTGACGAGTACCTTCCAGATCAAGTTGTTTGAAAGCTCCAATATCATCGAAGTGCATTACTTGAACGCCCAAACGCAGGTGAATACTTATGCCCTGGGCGGCATCGAAAATCAAAGCGGAACCAGCGGTTTGCAATACTATTACGGCGATGCCAACATTGCCAATCTCGCGGTGCGGTACTCGCGGCCGTTGTTTTTGTTGGAGCAGATGGTCAACGATCCCACGCCGCGCATAGGGGACCGTATCACGTATACCCTCATCCTGCGTAGCAATTTCCCGGTGGCGACCACCGAGGCCGTGGTGAGTGACACATTGGACGCCGGTCTGGTCTTTGCCACGGAGGCCATCACGGTAACGCCCCCCCAGACGTTCAACCAGCTCCTTCAAGGGCAAATCTTACGGCTTGATGGGTTTACGTTAGGGGCAGGGCAGCGGATTACATTTACCATTCCGGTGACGGTGAACACGGATGTGGTGATGGGGGATCCCTTGCTTAACACGGCATTACTGATGCACCCGGCGCTTTCTGCGCCACGAACGAGCGAGGTCAGCATCGTACCGGACAATTGCTGGGTGAATCTGAACGGTGCGATTTCCGATCAAGTGCAACCTATGCTTGATCTGGCCGCGCCCGGTGACGAGGTCAAAGTCGCAGGATATTGTTTGGATCTCTCGGCTCAGTGGGAAGGTGTGGAACAGGTAGCTTACATCAGCAAAACTTTGACCTTGCGCGGGGGCTATACGCCTGCCGACTGGACGACGGCTTATCCCACCGTGACGACCGTGTTGGATGCCCGGGGCCAGGGGCGTGTTGTGTTTGTTGCGCCGGGCGTGACCGTAACGTTAGCCAATCTGTATTTGATCAACGGAGATGCCTTCCAAAGCGGCAGTACGCAAAGCTATGGAGGTGGAGTGTATGCTGCGAACGCTCAATTGAGTGTGCAAGATGTGCAGCTCTATGACAACACTGCCCTGCTGGGGGGAGGCGTTTATGTATCCGGTGGAATGTTGAATTGGACTCGCGGTGCGGCGATGACCAATACTGCGTCTACCTCTGGTGGTGGGATATACCTGACCGACGGCGTCACCGTCTGGTTGAATGGCGTCGTTTTGCGCGCCAATGGATTGGAAAACAGCCTGTCTACCGGTCAAGGTGGTGCTGGTCTTTATGCTTTGAACAGTACGCTGGTATTGACCGGTCAGGTACAACTCTATGCCAATACCGGGGCCTATCAAGGCGGTGGCATTTACGTACAGAACACGCCGTTGACGGCGCAACAACTCATCGTCCGGGAGAACGGTGCAGACCGGGGCGGCGGGATGTTTGTCAGTGGCGGCACGGCGCAGTTGAGTGATCTGGATGTGCGTGATAATTACACCTGGGGGCGCTCTGGCCATGGCGGCGGCCTGTACTTTTTGCAAAGTTCGGCGCAAATCTCGATGAGTCAACTTGTCTCCAATACGGCCAACGGCATCGGTGGCGCCATCTATGCCGATCGCACCAACGTTTTACTGGTTTCCAGTGTCATCAGTCATAACTTCAGCCAGTTGGAAGGCGGGGGTGTTTATGCCAACAATGTTGTGAGTATGACCCTGCGGGACAATGACATTGTTAACAATCGGGGGGCCTCCGGTGCTGGCCTGTACGTCAATACCGGCACTCCGAACTTGAGCAACAACCGTTTTGTCGGCAACCAGACCTTTGTTTCCGGCAATGGTGGCGGTGTGATGCTTTATAAAACGAACAATGCCGTGGTTGTGGCTAATCTATTGGTGAGCAATACGGCGCGCTATGGCGGCGGCTTGTATCTCAACACCGACAACACGGCTGTTTTGACCAATAATCAGGTGTTCTTTAATTATGCCTCTTCAAATGGTGGTGGTTTGTATGTGCGTTCCAGCAATGTGTACGTAGCGCATAATCAGATTATGACCAACACCTCGGCCGGTCTGGGAGGTGGCCTCTATTGTTATGGCGGGACGCCACAGTACGTCCAGAACACGGTGTCATTTAACAGCACTGTGAATGGCGGAGGAGGTCTCTATTGTGCTGGCGGCAACCCAAAGTTTATAGAAAATGTTTTGGAATTCAATACGGCGAGCGTGGCCGTCATCAGTTATGGCGGGGGGATGGAGTTGGACAGCACTTCTGAAGCGCAGGTCACCGGCAACCGGCTACAGGCGAATAGTGCGCGGCGTGGCGGTGGTTTGTACATTCGTGATAGCGGTGCTGCGTTGGTGCAATCGAATGTCATCCTTTCAAACACGGCCAACCTGGGTGGTGGTGTGTATGTGAACAGCGGTTTGAGTACGGCCGGGTTTCTCAGCAACACAATCGCCTTTAACACCGTCTCCGGTTCTGACAATCGTGGCGCCGGCGCCTTTATCAACGGCGGGGCGTCTCCCTGGGAATCTAACATCATCTACAGCAATACTGCTCAATTGCGCGGCGGGGGAATCTATGTCAATACCTCCTCGGCGACTTTCCGTAATAACCGCATCGTTCTTAACAGCGCCTTGAATTCTACGGATAGCGGCGGCGGCGTTTATGTCTTGGGGGGGACAGTCGCCTTAGTCGGCAATCAGATATTGACCAACACAACGCCTGGGTCTGGCGGTGGGGTTTATTTGAGCACGGTTGCGGCGGGTAGTACACTCCAACAAAACATCTTTGTCGGCAATACTGCGGCCAGGGGTGGGGGAATCTACATTTATCGCGGACGGCCTGTGCTGCTTGGAAACCGCGTGCTGCAAAATGTGTCCACCAATACCACCGATGGCGGTGGCGGCATTTATATCTCTTCTAATGCCACACAACTGATCTCTCTGGTGCGCAATATCGTGCAAGGGAATCAGGCGCAGGGATGGGGCGGTGGCCTGTATGTCTTTTCATCGGTACAAGACGTATTTGACGGCAATGTGCTGTTCGCTAACACAGCGCAATCCGATGGCGGCGGGATATACCTGACGGATACCACGGCCCGGCTGTTGAATACCGTCGTTGCGGATAATGTGAGTGTCACCGGCAGAGGGGGAGGCATCTATCTGGGGAGTTCTAGCGTGCGTTGGCTGCATACGACCATTGCTCGCAATGCCGACGCCTATCAAGTCGGTGTGCATCTCCAGAGTGGTTCGCCTGTTTTCACCAACACCATTCTCATCAGCCACACCATCGGCATATCGGTTGCTCAAGGTGCTGCGGTGACTTTCAATGCCACGCTCTGGGGAAATGACACTAACGCAAGTGGGCCGGGCAGCTTAGTCGCCTATGGGCCGAGTGTGACCGGCAACCCCGACTTTCTGGCGCCCGATGCCGGTGATTATCGCATCGGGCCGAGTTCGGCGGCGCTCGATGCTGGCGTGCCCGGCGGGGTTATGACGGATATGGAAGGTCTCTCGCGTCCTGTGCATCTGGGATACGATCTGGGGGCCAGCGAATATCGTGGCACATGTTTTGTGCGACTGAACCAATCCTCTTATACCTACAGCTCGATTCAAGCCGCCGTGGACGCCAGTAACAGTCCTGACGATGTGGTGAAAGTCGCCGGGACCTGCACCGGTGTACACGCTCACGGCGCGTTGACCCAAACACTGTATTTGAACAAGCCGTTGACGCTGCAGGGCGGCTATACGCTGACTCAGTGGCTCTATTCCGACCCGGTGGCTTACCCTACCACGGTGGATGCGCTGTCTCTGGGGCGGGTGATCTACGTTGCCGAGGGCGTGACCGCGACCGTGCGCGGCTTGCGTCTCCGGGGTGGCAATGCCGCTCTGGGGGGCGGCACAAATGTCGGCGGTGGTATCTATGCCGCCCAGGCCACCCTCACGTTAGAAGATGTCCAAATCTTTAACAACCAGGCGGCAAACGGCGGTGGAGTTATGGCCGATGCGGGTACGCTGCATCTGTCTGAGGTACAGCTTTTCAATAATACCGCTGTCAACGGCGGTGGCCTGTATGCTGATCATGCGGCATTGCGTCTCGCGCGCTCGCAAATCTTCAGCAATACCGCAGACTACGGCGGTGGCGTGTATGTGTATCGTTCTGCGGCCGCGCAGATCACCCGGAACACATTCCATCACAATACGGCTACTTCTGGCGGCGGGGCAATGTACCTGGCGCAGAGTCCGGTGGACATAGCTTCCAACCACATCTTTGCTAACACGGGAGCGCGGGGCGGCGGATTGTATCTCGATGCCAGCGATGCGCGGCTGGTCAATAGTGTCATTGTGGACAACACCACCAACGACCTGGGCAGTGGCATCTACATCAATGCTTCGTCGCCGCGCATGCTGCACTTGACGATTGCGCGTAATCAGGGTGATGGAGGCAGTGGCCTGCATCTTACCGGTGACAGTGCCGCGGTCATCACCAATACGGTTCTGCTGAGCCAGACGGTTGGCTTGAATGTGGAAGCGGGCAGTGCGGTGACGCTCACAGCCACTTACTGGGGCAACGGTGCCTGGGCCAATGGCGCGGACTGGCTCGGCGCCGGCAGTGTGATCTCGCAACTGAATTACTATGCCGGCGATCCGGCCTTTGTGGCACCGCAGGAACAGGACTACCATATCACCGCTGCTTCTGCGCTTATCAACCAGGGGGTGTTGACCGAGATACTGGATGACCTGGAAGGTTTTCCCCGCGACCGTTGGCCCGACCTGGGCGCCGACGAGTATCGCATGTGCTGGGTGCGTTTGAACGATGACCCCACCGATTATACCGGCGTGCAAGAGGCCGTGGATGCCGCGCAATCCGGCGATGTCGTGAAAATTGCCGGACGCTGCGGCGGCGTCAGCGCGCGTCCCCGCAATGACCTGGTGACCACGGGGCTGGTCACGCAGGTCGTGTACCTGACCAAAACGCTGACTCTACAAGGAGGGTATACCGCCACCAACTTTACTCAGGCATATCCTGTGACTCAACCCACGGTTCTGGACGCGCTCGGCCTCGGACGGGTAGTCTACGTGGCCGCTGGGGCACAGCCTACCCTCTCCGGTTTGCAGTTGATCGGCGGTGACGCTACCGGGCAAGGTGGCCATCCAACCGCCGATGCCGGTGGAGGTCTCTACGCTGCCCACGCCACGGTTACGGTGGACGCCTGTCAGTTCTATGACAACGTGGCCGATGTGGGTGGCGGCATCCATGTAGCCCTGGGGCAGGCCGAATTGCGCAATGTCATCATCGCCGACAACCAGGCGCTCACGGGCGGCGCATTGCACATGTGGGAGAGCGATCTGCAGGCGCGGCACACGACCCTGGCCCAGAATAACGGCATCGGCGTCTACCTTGAACAGGCCGGCACTGCCTGGTTGACCAACACCATCCTGATCAGCCATACGATCGGCATCACCGCCACCGATGGCATCACCGCCCGGCTTCAGGCGACGCTCTGGGGCAACGGCCTGGATTGGGATACGGGGAACGCCAATATCCAGACGGACGCTGATTTCTGGGGCAATCCGGCCTTTGTTGCACCGGCCACCTACGACTATCACTTGCGGGGCGTCTCGGCCGCGATTGACCTGGGCATGGATGCCGGCTTGACCGTGGATGGCGATGGTAAGGTGCGTCCTGTCGGCCTGGGCTATGACCTCGGCGCCGATGAGTTCCAGGCCGCTTTCTCCTTAAGCAAACATGTGACGCCTTCATTGGTGCTATCGGGCGAGCGTATTACCTATACGCTTGCCCTCACCAATACCGGCTACCTGCCCTTGCAAGTCACCATTGTGGACCATTTGCCGGAAGGGGGTTCCCCGCATGGCTCTTTAACCTGGACGCCCTGGCTGGCGCCGGGCGAAGTGTGGACGCAACAACTCCCGGTGGATGTGGAGTTGGGGTATGTTGGCCCGTTGACGAATACCGCCTTTGCCACCGCTACGCTGGGGATGGTGGCGCAGGCTGAGGCAGTAGCGCAGGCTGCGTTTTCATCCGATCTGGCGATTACCAAGACTGCCACGTTGGAAGCTGCGCCGGCAGAATGGGTGACCTATACCCTTGCCTTCCGAAACATTGGCGCAAGCCCGGCGTTCAACGTGGTGGTGAGCGATACCTTCCCGACGATGTTGGAGTCGTTAAATGTGACGGCCACACATCCCATCACTGCCCTTGGAGAGGTCCCCTATACCTGGGATTTGGGGACGCTTGGACCGAACACTGGCGGCTTCATCACAGTAACCGGTCGTGTGCGCACTGGCATATCCGGCGGCACCGCCATTTCGAATACGGCGACAATCGCCGGCTTGCTCATCGAAGAGAACACTTCCAACAACGCCAGCGGGCCGGTCACCACCACCGTGTTGAATGTCGCACCGCTGGTCGTACACGATGTCATCACCACGGCGGAGGACACCCCCGTGTTGGCGGCTGTGTTGGATAACGACATAGATCTCAACGGCGATACGCTGTCTGTGGTTGCGGTCGGCGCGCCCCAGCATGGACAGACGGCCATTCTGACAGCGACGGTGCTGTATACGCCATCCCAGGATTTCTACGGCGCGGATAGCTTTACCTACGTGGTGAGCGATGGTGTGTTGACCGATACCGGCACGGTAAGTGTGACAATCACGCCGCAGAACGACCCTCCGGTAGCGCTGGACGATGCATACGCCACATTCCGCAATCAACCGCTGAGCATCTCCGCGCCGGGGGTGTTGGGGAATGATGCTGATGTGGATGGCGACACGCTGACCGTTACGCTGGTAGATACACCAACGCACGGGACGGCGACGTTGAACGCCGATGGCAGCTTCGTCTACACGCCGACGGCGGGCTTCACGGGCGAGGATGCTTTCACCTACCGCGCCTACGATGGTGTGGGCTACTCTGCGCCGGCGACCGTGAGCATCACGATAACCAATCGCGCGCCGGTGGCGGTGGATGATGCCTATCAGACCTATCGCAATCAACCGTTGAACGTGGCGGCGCCGGGCGTGCTGGCGAACGACAGCGATGCGGATGGCGACGCGCTGACCGCGGCTCTGGTGAGCGCGCCAACGCATGGGACGGCGACGCTGAACGCCGATGGCAGCTTCGTCTACACGCCGACGGTGGGCTTCACGGGCGAGGATGCCTTCACCTACTGCGCCGATGACGGGTTGGTATCCTCGAATGTGGCAACGGTGACACTGACGGTGACGAACCGCGCGCCGACGGCGGCGGACGACGCCTATCAAACCTATCGTAACCAACAGTTGAGTGTGGCGGCACCGGGCGTGCTGGCGAACGACGGCGATGCAGACGGCGATCTGTTGACCGCTGCTCTGGAGAGTGCTCCAACGCACGGAACGGTAACGCTGGTCGCGGATGGCAGTTTCGTCTACACGCCGACGTTTGGCTTCACCGGTGCGGCTACCTTCATCTATCGTGCCTGCGACGGCGTGGATTGTTCTGCCCCGGCGACGGTGACGATCACAGTAGCAAACCGCGCGCCGACGGCGGCGGACGACGCCTATCTGGCGACCACCTACCAGCCGTTGCCCATATTTGCTCCCGGTGTGCTGGAGAATGATGGCGACGCCGACGGCGACCCACTGACCGCTGTGTTAGTGGATAATCCCACACGCGGGACGGTGACCCTGAACGCCGATGGCAGCTTCGTTTACACGCCGACGGTGGGCTTCACCGGCGCCATCACGTTCACCTATCGTACCTCCGACGGACTGGCGACCTCGAATGTGGCGACGGTGACGATCTCCGTAACCGCCAACGCCTTGCCGGTGGCGGTGGATGATGCCTACACCACCTTCCGCAACCAACCGTTGAGCGTGGTGGCGCCGGCTGTGCTGGCGAACGATAGTGACGCGGAAAACGACCCATTGATGGCTATCCTGGTGGCTGCGCCGACGCACGGGACAGCGACGTTGAACGCCAACGGCAGCTTCGTCTACACACCGACTGTGGGCTTCGCAGGCGAGGACACCTTCACCTACCGCGCCTATGACGGCGTGGGGTACTCCGCTCCGGCAACGGTGACGGTCACAGTAGCCAACCGCGCGCCGGTCGCGGCCGGGGATACCTATCCGGCGACCAGCTACCAGCCGTTGCAGATAGCGGCGCCGGGCGTGTTGTCGAACGACAGCGACGCGGACGGCGATACTCTGACGGCCGAGAAGGTGAGCGATCCGGCGCATGGGACGGTGGTGTTGGCGGCGGATGGCGGCTTCGTCTACACTGCCGCCCCCGGCTTCAGCGGCGTGGATGCTTTTACCTATCGCGCTTCTGACGGAC
Organism: Anaerolineae bacterium; assembly: GCA_035373625.1. GTDB lineage: Bacteria > Chloroflexota > Anaerolineae > B4-G1 > SLSP01 > DSWT01. The sequence continues at coordinate 70,484 of DAOSNS010000023.1, forward strand.
TGGCGACCTCGAATGTGGCGACGGTGATGATCACCGTAACCGCCAACGCCTTGCCGGTGGCGGTGGATGATGCCTACACCACCTTCCGCAACCAACCGTTGAGTGTGGTGGCGCCGGGTGTGCTGGCAAACGATAGCGACGCGGAAAACGATCCATTGATGGCCATCCTGGTGAGCGCGCCAACGCACGGAACGGCGACGTTGAACGCCAACGGCAGCTTCGTCTACACGCCGACGACGGACTTTGTGGGCGAGGATGCTTTCACCTACCGCGCCTATGACGGTGTGGGCTATTCTGCTCCGGCAACCGTGACGATCACGGTGACGAACCGCGCGCCGGTCGCGGCCGGGGATATCTATCCGGCGACCAGCTATCAGTCGTTGCAGATAGCGGCGCCGGGCGTGTTGTCGAACGACAGCGACGCGGACGGCGATACTCTGACGGCCGAGAAGGTGAGCGATCCGGCGCATGGGACGGTGGTGTTGGCGGCGGATGGCGGCTTCGTCTACACTGCCGCCCCCGGCTTCAGCGGCGTGGATGCTTTTACCTATCGCGCTTCTGACGGACTGGCGACCTCGAATGTGGCGACGGTGATGATCACCGTAACCGCCAACGCCTTGCCGGTGGCGGTGGATGATGCCTACGCCACCTTCCGCAACCAACCGTTGAGCGTGGTGGCGCCGGGTGTACTGGCGAACGATAGCGACGCGGAAAACGATCCATTGATGGCCATCCTGGTGAGCGCGCCGACGCACGGGACAGCGACGTTGAACGCCGACGGTAGCTTGGTCTACACACCAACGACGGGCTTTGTGGGCGAGGATGCTTTCACCTACCGCGCCTATGACGGTGTGGGCTACTCTGCCCCGGCGACCGTGACGATCACGGTGACGAACCGCGCGCCGGTTGCGGCCGGGGATACTTATCCGGCGACCATCTACCAGCCGTTGCAGATAGCGGCGCCGGGCGTGTTGTCGAACGACAGCGACGCGGACGGCGATACTCTGACGGCCGAGAAGGTGAGCGATCCGGCGCATGGGACGGTGGTGTTGGCGGCGGATGGCGGCTTCGTCTACACTGCCGCCCCCGGCTTCAGCGGCGTGGATGCTTTTACCTATCGCGCTTCTGACGGACTGGCGACCTCGAATGTGGCGACGGTGATGATCACCGTAACCGCCAACGCCTTGCCGGTGGCGGTGGATGATGCCTACACCACCTTCCGCAACCAACCGCTGAACCTGGCGGCGCCGGGTGTGCTGGCGAACGATAGCGACGCGGAAAACGACCCATTGATGGCTATCCTGGTGAGCGCGCCAACGCACGGGACGGCGACGTTGAACGCCAACGGCAGCTTCGTCTACACGCCGACGGCGGGCTTTGCAGGCGTGGATACTTTCACCTACCGCGCCTATGACGGCGTGGGCTACTCTGCGCCGGCGACCGTGAGCATCACGATAACCAATCGCGCGCCGACGGCGGCGGACGACGCCTATCAAACCTATCGCAACCAACCGTTGAACGTAGTGGCGCCGGGTGTGCTGGATAACGACAGCGACGCGGACGGCGACGCGCTGACCGCTGCCCTGCTGAGCGCGCCAACGCACGGGACGGTGACGTTGAACGCCAACGGCAGCTTCGTCTACACGCCGACAACGGACTTCACGGGTGCGGACACCTTCACCTACCGCGCCTACGACGGCGTGGGCTACTCTGCCCCGGCGACCGTGAGCATCACGATAACCAATCGCGCGCCGACGGCGGCGGACGACGCCTATCAAACCTATCGCAACCAACCGTTGAACGTAGTGGCGCCGGGTGTGCTGGATAACGACAGCGACGCGGACGGCGACGCGCTGACCGCTGCCCTGCTGAGCGCGCCAACGCACGGGACGGTGACGTTGAACGCCAACGGCAGCTTCGTCTACACGCCGACAACGGACTTCACGGGTGCGGACACCTTCACCTACCGCGCCTACGACGGCGTGGGCTACTCTGCCCCGGCGACCGTGAGCATCACGATAACCAATCGCGCGCCGACGGCGGCGGACGACGCCTATCAAACCTATCGCAACCAACCGTTGAACGTAGTGGCGCCGGGTGTGCTGGATAACGACAGCGACGCGGACGGCGACGCGCTGACCGCTGCCCTGCTGAGCGCGCCAACGCACGGGACGGTGACGTTGAACGCCAACGGCAGCTTCGTCTACACGCCGACAACGGACTTCACGGGTGCGGACACCTTCACCTACCGCGCCTACGATGGTGTGGACTATTCCGCTCCGGCGATGGTGACTCTGACCGTGATGCCGACCACTGAGATCACATACACATTGACCATATCCAAAGTGGGGGAGGGCACCGTTGTCCCATCTCCGGGGGTCCATACATATACGCAGGGTACCCGTGTTGACCTTACGGCGACACCTGCCAGCGGATGGCGCTTTGATCGGTGGAGCGGCGACGTAAGCGGTACAATGACGCAAACTTACGTCGTGATGGACGGCAACAAGACTGTGACGGCAACCTTTGTTCAAGGGTCCTATATGATTTATCTGCCGCTTGTCTTGCGCGCTTACAGATAAATACAATGGTTATGCGGCTTGTTCTCTTAGTACAGGATAGGAATCATCACAAAGATTCTTCCAATCCTGTCAGAAGATGATATGCTGCATAACTCCTGATAAATACTCTTTGCTATCGGCAGGAGGCACGGTAACGCCCTCCTGCCGATCTTCATAAGTCGTGCACTGGACAGAAAAATCAAAAAGATTATACTTTTAATGAAGCGTTTGTTGTGTGATTATCCTCTTTGGCCAAAAGAAGTAAGAAATAGAGACGAGGTGAAAAGGTATGCCCACAAAAACATTTTCCGGTCGCGGCAAAGTTGCGATTGTCCGCACCACGCCGGAGACAGTTCTGGATGATTACGCCCGGTTGATGGAGCTGGCGAATTATCGTGAAGCCTTGCCTGCCGATCATAAAACCCTCCTCAAAATCAACATCTCCTGGCAAACATGGTATCCGGCCTGTTCCACAACCCCCTGGCAACTCGAGGGCGTTATCCGCAAACTCAAAGCTGACGGCTACACCGACCTGCTCGGTGTCCATAACGATACTGTTGTTGTGGATACCTCCGATGGCGAGGTCAACAACAAACAACGCTACGTGACCGACAAATATGGCGTCCCCTGCGCCTACATTTATAAGCCTGAGGTCAAGTGGGTGCGTTATGAACCCAAACAGCCCTTCCTTGTTCTGGATAAAGTCTACCCTGAAGGCGTCTACATCCCGGAGTTGCTCATCGGCAACAATATCATCCACCTGCCTACAGTAAAGACACACGTCTTCACAACAATTACCGGCGCGATGAAGAATGCCTTCGGCGGGCTGTTGGGACGCAAACGGCACTGGACGCACAGCGTCATCCACGAGACCCTGGTGGACCTGCTGATGATCCAGCAGGATATTCATCCGGGCCTCTTTGCGGTGATGGACGGCACGTTTGCCGGGGACGGCCCCGGCCCGCGCGCGATGCACTGGCACGAGAAAAATGTGCTGCTCGCTTCGGCGGATCAGGTCGCCATTGATGCAGCGTCGGCGCTGTTGCAGGGCTTCGATCCGCTGTCGCTGCCTTTCATCCGCATCGCCCACGAACTGGGGTTGGGCGTGGGCGACCCCGACGCCATCGAGTTTGTCGGCGACACGGATGTGTGCACCGAACGTTGGTGTTTCCAGACCGATGATACTTTCGCCAGCCGTGGACAGAAAACGATTTACCAGGGGATACTCAAGCCGTTTGAGGCATTGTTGCTGCGCGGCCCAATTGTGCCGTGGTCGTATTTCGCCAGCAATTTCTACCATAACGTCTACTGGTACCCCGTGGTGGGACGCAAGCGGGTGGAAGCGGCACTTAAAACGCCGTGGGGGCAGCTCTTTAGCCAATACGGCGCCGATGCCGGGCTGGAAGGTGCAGTTTTGCCAAGTGTGGAGACGAAAACTTTGCTCCAAGGGGTGGCCATTCTCGGTGGTGGGTTGGCCATGCTCGGTGGTCTCACGGCACTGTTGGGCAGCCTGCGCCGCAGAAAGTGACAGGGGGCAGGGAGCAAGGGGCAGGGGGCAGGATTGTTGACTGACAAATGACGACTGACAACTGATAATTATTAGTTTAGGAGGGACCAATGCTCGACATACTCTTGATTTTGTTCTTAAGCCTGGGACCGATGCTCCTCTACGCAGCCGTGTTGTGGTGGTTCGACCGGTACGAGAAAGAGCCTTTGGCGCTGCTCGTTGCTGCCTTTGTATGGGGTGCGATTCCTTCAATTATTTTGGCCTTAACGTAAGTATTGTGCAACCAGAGCGCAAAGTGCTAAAAACGAGCAAAATGTGC
>DAOSNS010000024.1:0-72231 GCA_035373625.1 Anaerolineae bacterium
GATGGGCACTTCGCCGACCTTCCAGCCCTTGCGTTGAACTTTGTAGAGCATTTCGATAAGGAAAGAATAACCGTTGGAGAAGATTTGATTGAGGTCAATGGACTCCAACACCTGTCTCCGGTAACAGCGAAAACCGGCGGTCGTATCGTGTGCCTTGAGGCCGAGCAAGGTACGTGCAAAGGCATTCGCGCCCCAGCTCAGCATCTTGCGCGGCAGCGTACACTCGATGGCCGCGCCGCCCGGCACGTAGCGACTGCCGATGACCAGATCGTAACCCTGCGCGACTTTGGCGATCATATCGGGGATGTTTTTCGGCGGATGGGAGAAGTCGGCGTCCATCGTGATGATGAGATCATAGCCGGTAGCGATGGCTTTGTGGAAGCCGGCGATATAGGCCGTGCCCAGGCCGAGCTTGCCGGCGCGGTGGATGACGTGGACGCGCCCCGGATGCTCATCCGCCAGCCGGTCGGCGATGGCGCCGGTGCCGTCGGGCGAGTTGTCGTCCACGACGATAACGTCAACAGCAGAAGGCAGCGCGAGGAGCTGCGTGACGAGCGCTTCGATGTTTTCTTTTTCGTTATAGGTTGGAACAATGACGGTAGTTTTCATTAAACTATCCACTTTCTTTTCGTATGATGCTACGTCGGAGTGTATTGTAGCGTGTTGGGGGAATTCGGCAAGGGGGACTTGCAAGGTGATGCGGGTGATATGTGAATCTGGGATGTCACCGGTTTAGCCGTCGGTACAGAGGTAGCATATATCTCAATGACCATTGCGACATTCGTCCATAGTGCCTGGCGTAGAAATATACCAGGCTGCGATAGTAAGCCTGTTGAGCTTGAGGATTCTTTTTCAAGCTCTGTCCGCCCAGGTGTACGATCTCGGCTTGAGGGTAATAGTACACCTTCCACCCGCCCCGGCGCATACGCAAACACCAATCGTTATCTTCAAAGTACATAAACATATTTTCATCCAACAACCCGATCTGTTCAATCGCTGCCCGGCGGACAAGCATACACGCACCGGAGACCCAATCCACGGTTAGCGTTTTGTCCGTTGCCCAATCGTGTAGATAGCGGTGAAACAGGAGTTGTTTCAAGCCACGGCACAGCAGGTAAAACGGCGTAGGATCGCCGCCGAAAGCGTAAGATTGTGGCGTCCCATCCGGACGCAGCAACCGTGGGCCGACGGCGCCGGCGTCGGGGTGCTCATCCATAAAGCGCACCAGCGCGGTCAGCGCGCCCGGTTTGATCAGGGTGTCGCTGTTGAGCAACAAAATGTAAGGGATAGTCGGGTCGGCGGCCTGTAGACCCCGGTTGTTGCCGCCGGCAAAGCCCAGGTTGCTGTCGCTGCGAATAAGCTGCACGGTGGGAAAGTCGCGCGCGACCATGTCGGGGCTGCCGTCGGTGGAGGCGTTGTCCACGACGATGATGTGATATGGGATACCTGCTGCGCCCATCGGGATGGTGCGCAGGCAGTCGGCGAGAAGATCGGCAGTGTTCCAGGAAAGAATGAGGATGGCGAGCGTTATGTCCGCTTGCGGTGCTTGCTTTTCCACCCAAGTACTCCTGTAACCAGGGTCAGAATTCCCGCAGAGACAAGGCTTGTCCAGAGGCCCACGTAAAAAGAGAACGGCCGGTAGTCAAACAGAACCGTATGTTCGCCCGACGGCACAAGCACGGCCCGGAATGTATAGTTTGCGCGATAAATCGGCGTCTCGCGTCCATCCACAAAAGCCTTCCAACCCGGATAAAATGTATCAGAGAGCACCAAAAGTTGCGCAGACTGTGCTGCCGTTTGCACCTCCACGCGGTTCGGTTGATAGGCGATGATGCGCGCGCTGCCCGGCAAGGCTTGCGCGTCGGACGGTATGCCAGGGTCGGTTTCCAGAAAGACCCAACGTCGGCTCAGGGTTTCCGGGTCGCCTAACCGCGCTAACAAGGTCTGATCGTCCCCAATGACCTGATACGCGCCGGTGAGATAAGCACGCGGCAAGGGCGCACGTTCGTAAATATAGATTTCGCCATCGTAGACGAGTTTGAGGTGTTCCTGTTCGGTCAACGGCTCGGCTGATAGCAGGTAACGCACACCAAGCAAGTCAAAAATGCGGTTGTTGTATTCGGTGAGCAGTAAACCGTCGGGGTCTTGGTCGAGGGTGCTCAACAAGGCATCATAGCGTCCGACGTATACATCGTATCCGCGAATGTCGAACAAGCCAAAAGGCATGCCGGTATTGGGAGGCAATCCTTTGCCGATAACGGCAACCCGGTCATAACCCTGATGCTGCATCAAAAAGTCAAGCGCCGGCGTCTGAGGTACAAGTTGTTCGGTTGGTAAGGTGGGGTTAAAACCGCTCCCAAAGGTCCACAGGTCAATGACAATCACCGCCACGAGCAGCGTTTTGGCCCGATTCGGACGCAGGCGATTTTTCCACACCGCCCACAGGATGAGCGCGCCGGCCAATGCGGCCAGAACAGGCAGGTAAGGCATCACCCTGCGCGGATCAAAGGCCGAGACGATTTGCCGGTAACGATCTTCCAGTTGCGCCAGGTAATACTCCAGCGGATAGGGATGCGGGGGGCGTCCGTAAACCTGCGTTTCGACGTAGTGCCGTCCCCAACGCAAGAAGGTGTCTTTGAAAACGCGCAAAGCCAGATAGACGCCCCCCAATCCCAGGCCCCCCAATCCGGCAAAGACAAACAAGGGACGCGCCAGCCGACGGGCGTTTTGTGGGGAATCCTCATCACGCCAGAGCAAATCAAATCCCCATCCTGCCAGAACGGCGACGCTAAAGCAATAGACCACCAGGCTGAATGAGGTCACGTTTAGCAACGGCAGCCGCCGGATCCAGTCTATAATCGGCCAGCGCCCCAACACGCCCAACCAGAACAAGCCCAGCAGTGCAAAAAACGCCACGCGCCAGTCTCTGCGCTGACGCCATGCGCCCAATCCGGCCATAAACAGCGGCAGGATTCCCATATACAAGACGCCGGTATAATTGCCAAAACCGGTGCCGATCCACCAGGTATCGGTGATGGGATTGCCGAAAAAGTTGGGCAAGAGTATCGTGATGAACATAGCCGAATTGCGCCAAAAACCGGTGTAGATGAGCGGCTGTGTTTGCGCTACCTGCGAACGGTGCAAGAAGTAATTGCTTTGTGGCAACAATTCCAGAAATGGCGCGAGCTGCACTGCCGCCAGTGCCGTGCCCAGCACAAACGACAGCGCCAGCAAGCCGAACTTTGTTAACGAGGTTTTGAAGAGAAAATGCCCATTTTTACAGTGTGGTTCCACCGATGTAATTCTATCAGCAGATTGAGCAAATCGAGCAGATTGCGAGGGACTTGGGACTCTGGCTCTCCACAATGCGACCAGACCGTACACCCCCCAGACCATCAACGCAAAGAACGATGTTTCGGCGTGTCCGCCCAGGAATTGTACGCCGATCACCAGGCCGCCGAGGCCCACCCAGCGCCAGGGCCGCGCGGAGAAAATGATTTGGTCGGCTGCCAGCACCATCCAGGGCAGCCAGACGCCGACATTGGTATGCGGATGGCCCAACAACGGGATCGTAAAGCTTCCCAGGGCGAACGTCAGGCCGGCAACCAGGCTCGCCGTGACCGATTTCCGCCACACGCGGAGAAGCGCGTACATTCCCAACGCCGCGATAAACAGCCGCAAACACGCACTCCAGCCGGGGATCAAAGGGGTAGACAGCCACGAAAGAAGCAGGTTGATGGGATAAAAGACCGCCGATTGGTCATTGGCGATAAAGGGTGTGCCGCCGTACACATAGGGATTCCACAGCGGCAGACGTCCGGCACGCCATTCCTGTTGGGCAAAGACGCGCCAGGGATAGAACTGGTAGATTTGATCCACCAACAGCGCGTTGGCCGGGCGGACAAAATCGGCGGGGGCCTGGGATTGCCAGACCGGATCGGTGAACAAGACATCCGCCGGCACGAGGGCATGTCCACCCAGGGTGGCGGGGTAGAGATAGAGGCAGAAGAGGGTGAATAATGTCCAAGCGATGAGCAGAGATTTCTTCACGATTTAGCTTCTCGACGTTGTAAAACACGTAAATACAGGTCAAATTGGCGTCTGGCCAGTGCTTTCCAGTCATACTGTTCCTCAACCAAACGGCGGGCCTCACGCGCTAGACTTTCACCCAAGACTGGCGTATTCAACAAGCGGCCGATTTGCTGCACAAAAGCTTGAGGTGTTTCGGCCTGGAGAAAATGTTTTTCCGGTTCAGCGTTTATCCCCTCAATGCCCAAGGGCGTGCTGACAACCGGAACACCGGCGGCAAATGCTTCCAAGATTTTGATGCGCGTTCCTGAACCAAAACGTAACGGCACGACAATTGCATCTGCCTGGGCGTAATACTCGCGCACATCAGCAACTCGCCCGGTGACAATCAAACGCGCATTGGCCGCCGCCTGCACCTCTGGCGGAGGCTCTGGGCCAACGATAATCAAACGTAACGATGGATAAACCTGCATCAATTGGGGCCAAATCTGGTCAAGCAGAAATCGGACTGCATCTACATTTGGTGGATGGTGAAAGTTGCCCACAAACAGCAGCGTCTTTTCGGTAGACGTAGACTGTGGACGTGGAATAAAGTGAGCACAATCTACGCCATTGGGGATCACTTCGATGAAGAGGCGTGGCAACCGACGCTGCAGAACTTGCCGATCATACTCTGACATAGCGATCACGGCATCGAAACGCGGTAATTGCCGCATCTCGTAATAAAAAAAGGTGATGAATCCCATAAAACGCCGGATTTTGAGGGGCCAGGAACGTTCTAACCGAAAGCGCCGATAACAACTCAAATAAGTGATGTCGTGTTCAGTAAGTAAGGTCACACTGCCTTGTTGGTGGACCAGGTACTGTGCCATACTCGGATATTCGACCTGCAAGATGTCAAATGGCGTTTGGGTTTGCAGTCTATGAAGCGTGTGATAAAGATCGGGGACATTATCTAAAAAGATTGCTGGCGGGGCCAGGCGCGGTGTATAGGCATGCCGTTTATTGGTACGCAAAAAAACCTGTATATCCCGACAGTAAGGCCATAGTGCTTCAAGTGCGTCAGGTGCAGGAAAAGAATCCGCCAGTGCCAACAGAGTAATCTCACATTCATCGGCCAGGTGACGCAGCAGATTAAAGATGCGCACCGCGCCTCCGTGATCCAGGGGATATGGGAAAAAGGGCGTCAAAAACGCCATAGTAAGACGTTGCGTCACCAATTACCTCATGCCATAGGCTTGCCGACAACCACTAATGATAATCTGACTTCCGGTCATCTGATAAAGCCGCAATCGGGTGTATAAATCATAAATGACCGACCCGATGCCCGGCACAGAACGCAACGGTTTCATCAGCCGATGATGCCATGCGTTATCCCATAAAGGATCATGAACAGGGATGATCGGAAAAATGCGGATACGATGTAACCCAGCATTTTTAAGGCAATGTTGATATACAGACTCGCGATAACTATGTTCATTGACGCCAAACTGTACGGCCGGATGTCGGACCCGAAACTTCTGATCACTGCTCCACCAGGGATGCCGATGTTCACCATAGGCATAAAAACGGCCACCGGGCTTTAATACAGATACCAGGTTTTTGGTCAGTTTGGCAAGATCATAAGCATGGTGCAATGCTTCCCGACAATAAACTATATCAAAAGTTGCCGGCGGAAACATCATATGTTCCGCATCTCCCAAGACGCCAACAATAGCGTAAGGTTGTAAAGCCGCCTGATACAAGACACCCAACCCGACGGAAGAACTGGGGTTTATATCCAGAGCTACAACTCGACACCCACAGCGGGCAAATGCTGCGGATGAGAGACACCGTCCTGCACCGTAATCCAGCACCCATTCTCCCGATTGTGGACGCAATATCGAGACAGTGTTTTGCCACTCGGCACTTTGCCAAAAGCGTTCAAAAGCGGCACTCCAATCTTCGTCCAGATAATTATCCTGAATGATTTGGTCACCGTTCGGCAATGAACGTAGATTGGCGATGATCTTTTCATAACCCTGCACTTCGCTATGTTTTACTTCTGCTTCGGCAAAAACATTCATCTCTTCTCAACCTCAGCCACACACTGATCGAGAATACAGGCAAGAGATCTGCATAGATTACGCCGTTGATAACGTGCATATTTGTCAGGATTCGGCAATGGCATCTCTACGTGATGTTTAAAGTTCTCGTAGAGTTTCAAGATCGCCTTTTTGATACCTTCCCGGTCGTTTGGATGAACCACAATTCCGGCGTTCTCCTCTCGAATCAGCCGGGCAGCCTCTCCATTCGGGACAATGGCCAGGATCGGTTTTCCTACCGCCAAATATTCAAAAAGCTTATTAGAATGATTCAAGCGCAACTCGAGGATATCCGCCTCGAGTAGCAATAATACATCAGCCTGGGCCATTTCTGCCAGAGCTTCCTGGCGAGAGACAGGCGGACGTACAATTCCTACCCCTAATTCCTGCAGCCTTTGCATCTGCCGTTGGATGCTTGGCGGGATAAAGCCAACTAAACGAAGCTGAATTTGATCACACAATTTTCTATCGGCCATCAGTTCTTCCAGAGCCGGAATGAACTCGGTCTGGCTACGCACTTCGTAGAGAGACCCGGTAAAAGTCAACGTGAATCGTTCATGGGGTTGTGCAGCTGGCAATATTGCCATATCCGCCGGATCATAGCCATTGGTCAGGGTAATCAGTTTTGTCTCAGAAATGACATCACGGGAAAATTTTTCCAGGGTCAGTTGACGGATGCCTTCAGTCACGACCAACGTTCTGTTGGCGGTCTTCAGACAGCGTTTTTCCAAAAAGTAATTGATACGATAGGGTAGCTTTTTACCTACAACCAGATGGCTTTGACTCCATAAATCTCGCAAGTCGGCAATCCAGGGGATATGCGGAAAACGGCGTTTGAGAAAATATCCCACCAGTTGTACCGAATGGGGAGGAGAAGTTGTCAAGATCGCGGCAATATTTTCCTCCATCAGGACATTACGGCACTGTTGAATAGTGCCGGCAACCCAAAACACGTTAGGATCAGGGAATATCCACTCACGTGCAATCGTCGTCAGCTTGGAACGAAGTGAAGTCTCTTTCTGTCGTGTTAAAGGTGCCTCCCCGGGTTTGTGTGATAATGAGGGTTGTTGTGGCCGTAATTTGCTCATCCACCGCGGCCACCCCACCCGATAGACCGGCACATCCGCTACATCCCGCGCCAGGCTTTCATCGGGATTCCAGAGCGTATCCGAGGCCACAACTACCGGTTGCCAGCCAAACTCCGGCAGGTACTTGGCGAATTTGGTCACGCGGATTGCGCCGGTGCCGCCTTGGGGGGGGAAATCAAAAGCAACAATTAAGACTCGTTTTTTCATAAGTACCTGTACTGTTGAGAATAAATTATCGGAGCAATTATACGCCAACCAACTCTCGATATATTTGTAAGGTCATCTGTGCCGTTTTTTCCCAACTGAACTGCCTGGCGCGTTCCAGGCCTTTCTGTACAAGTTGGCGACGTAAAGATGGGGAAGCTAAAATCTGTTTGATTCCATCGGCGATGGCTTCTACATCCTGTGGCGCTACCAAGATGGCAGCGCCCTCTGCCAGCTCTGGAAGAGATGTTTGGTTTGATGTCACTACGGGACAGCCGCTGGCCATTGCCTCTAGCACCGGCATCCCAAAACCTTCATAGAATGAAGGAAAAACCAAAACATCCGAAGCGTGGTACAAAGAGGGAAGCATATCTTCCGGGACGTTTTCGTGCTCGACAACATCATCGTCCAATTCCAGCGTATGAACCAACTGATGAAACTGAATACCACGCGTTTCGATGACGCCGATTTTCACTAATCGCGTCTGAATACCCTGGCTCCGCAAAATTGCCATGGCCTTGACAATTCCCTCGAGGTTTTTTCGCGGAGCCTCTGAACCCACATATAACAAGTTAGCTCTGTCCGAAGCAAAACCATAGCGAGCCATAATCTCTGTGTTACGTGGGCGAGGAGCATAATGCTGTGCATCAACTCCCAAATAAACCAAGCGAACACGATCAGGACAAAGGTTGAGAGCAACCCGTTCAATCAAATCACGCCGTGTATATTCAGAGTCAACTAAAACCATATCGGCTTTCTGAAGGGCACGGCGCTGATTCTGCGTAATTATGCGCCGATAACGGCTGCCGGTTAATTGGAGATCGTCAGGCAGATAAGGGATGGCGTCGTGACAGGTAATGACATTCGGTCCTGTATGCGCCCAAAAAGGTGCGCTGACCCCGCACAGCAGTTGGCTAGGAATGTGCAGAATCGCCCCGGATCGTCGTTGCAATGTAACGTTCACCGATTGCAGGTAAAGATTCACCAACGCACCTATACTACGATCAGGCAGATACTTCTGGCGCGTAGAGATAAATCGGGAATTTATTTCACCCTGAAGCAACTGATGCCAACAGCTAAACCATTTTTGTATTTGGCTTGGCCCTTTCTGTGAACCGAAGTAATAGTCAACCGATATGGGCGCGGTCATTCAAAAGATTCCTTCGTTGATAGCCATTGGGTCAACTTTTGATAGAAGGAGACGATCAAGGTTTTATAGAGTTTTAGGTCTGAACCGCGAATAGCAAATAGCTCGAAGATTTTAGTTCGGCTCATTTTTAAGAAAATCACGAGTAATACAATAGCATTGATGGAATAAGAGATGGTCGAGGCTAACGAGGCTCCAATAATGCCAGATTTTGGTATCAAGTAGAGGTTAAGAAGAATGTTTATAACGATAGAGGCTATCGCCGGAGGAACGCCATATTCAGGATGGCCTTTTCCAGTGATATAACAACTAACGATTCCTCCCATGCCTAAAAGAACGATCCCCGGCAACAATACGATTAAAGCCATAACAGCGCCACTATAGGCAACGCCATAGAGGGTTAAAATAAGCGGCCTGGAAAGGATGGCCAGGGTCAGCGCAGCTAAACTCATAACAAAGAAAGTATGCCGTCCTGCTTTAGTGGTCAGAGCAGTCCCTTCATCTCCAGAAGCATTGGAAATACTAGGATAGAGGACCGTTGCTATCGAACGTGAGATTAACCAAAGTTTTTCAACCAGGCTGACTGCTATGGTATAGATTCCCAAATTTGCCGAATCCAGTAGTGAAGAAATCAGGAATGCATCTAATCGAAGCCCCCCCGTACTACAAATTCGACCAATATAGCCTTTCATACCGAAACGAAAGGCATCTTTCACCAATTGATAGTCGGTTTTTGAGAAAGCAAAAAGATTAAACGGTACTGCTTTTCTGACGAACCAAATGCTCAATCCGCTGGTTGCGACTAAAGCCACACTATAGCTAAGAATGGCCCGGTCTAAATTGAATTGGCCTAGTAGGCCGATAGAGATTACCAGAAAGATTTGGATCATAGGCGACAGAATCTGTATGACGTTGTACTCAACTATTTTTTTGATACTGAGTAATATCGAAGAGAAGTATTGGCTTGCCAATATAAAGGGAATCATTAATACACTTATCCAGACCAATCCGCTTATATTGTGAGCATCATCAAGTCCTACCCATGCCAAAAAGGGTACTGAGGTCATCAAAAGTGCAAACACGGCCACTCCTAATAGTCCACATACGATGGACATCTTGAACATGACAGAGGCCATTTGAGCAACACTATATTGGCGTTGCCCAAGGAGGTAAATAATGGCGCTGCCAAAAACTGGGTCAACCACTTGGATTATAAAAGTGGGAATAAGAACAATCAGCGCATATTGACCACGACCAGAAGGTAACAAGAGTCGAGCCAACAAGATAGAAAGAGGAAAAAGGAAGAGTTGGGTTATAAAAACAAGGAAACTTCCCCCAACTATCCTGTTTTCTAATGCGACGATGATTTCACGTAACTTGGCGTATCTTGCTTGCATAGATTATCAAACTACTTTAAAGCAGCGATCACAAAATAGTTCCTGGGGAATATCCTTGCCCAAAACTGGTAATTTGTCAGGAGAAAGAATTTCAGGCTGTAGGCACATAATTTCGTAAAGATAACACGTCTCCAGTCATTTGTGACGACCACCCCTCTTGATCCATCAACTTCCATCCTGGATATCATCAGCCATGATTGGCATATAAAATAGTGGGGTTGGTTATGAAGGAAAACTATAGGATGTAATCCGGCCTTATCAAGCGTCTGTTTTAGCTTCTTTGTGTCAAATTCTTGAACGTGTCCGTAGGCTTCATTCTTCATATATGCGGGGTTGAGAAATTTTAGCCATCTTTCGGAGATTTTGGTGGGTACTGTAATGATAATTCTACCCTTGGGAGTAAGTAATTTTGCCAGAGCTGCGAGCACTTCATCAACGTTATGAAGATGCTCGAGAACTTCTTGACAGAGTATGATGTCGAAAGAGGTTGGTATTGATAATAAGCCCTCAGAGTCCAGATTAACCCTCAAGCACTCAGCCCGCAGCCCTGCTTTTTTCGCTTCCTCGGCCTGATAATCCAGAACTTCCTGACTGACGTCCAGGTAAGTGACATCGGTAGCGCCGGTCAGTTCGCTAACCAGTCGGCTATAGGTTGAAAAGCCTGGGCCTATATCTAAAATCCTGTCCGCATGGAATCCCTTCAGAGCATTTTCTATCTGGTGCTTAATCATTGTCTATTCGCCGCAAGGGCTTCTCCATAGCTTAATCGGTCATTCTCTACAAGCTTTGCCTGTTTGAAGATAGATACTGTGCAACTTTGCCCCTACAGTCTGAGCTGAGAAACGCATCGCGGCATATTCCGCAATGCGCACCGGTACATACGTATCCAGTGTATCCATCATAGCATTAAGTGCTATCTGCAAAGCTTTCATATCCTCTACAGGAACAGTCATCCCTACTTCAGCGGATACAAATTCCTCTGGCCCGCCACATTGCGTAACCAATACAGGCAAACCGGTTGCCAAAGCTTCTGCCGTGACAACCGAGAACGTTTCAAACCGGCTCGGCAACACAAACAGGTCTGCCTGTTGCATAAACTGTGCTACCTCAGCTTTAGATTTGCTTCCATGAAACTTGACGCTACATGTTAGATTCAAGCTTTTCACTAACTGTTCATACTCGGCCCGTGCCGGGCCGTCTCCAACGATATCCAATTGCCAATCGGAACGTGGCAGTTGAGAAAGTGCTTGCAACAAAACCGGGATCCCTTTTTTATGCGAAGGATCAAGCAATGCCACAGTTAATAAGCGTTTTATGGGACCAGGTATGCGCGGTACAGGGTGGAATAACTGGGTATCCACCACATTAGGGACAATCTGAAAGCGTGCCCGTAAACCGTAAGCCTCAATGCCACGTTGTAAAGCC
Source organism: Anaerolineae bacterium (assembly GCA_035373625.1). Classification (GTDB taxonomy): domain Bacteria; phylum Chloroflexota; class Anaerolineae; order B4-G1; family SLSP01; genus DSWT01. Next base: position 11,375 of record DAOSNS010000024.1, read on the forward strand.
ATACTGACCGGTAACACCAGCGCAGCCTGCCCAAAAGCCACACGTGCTTTCCAGAGGCCGGCGCCTTTGAGCAGTTTCCGTGGAAACTCGGTTGAATGTTCAGTCACTATTGCCGGAACATGGAATAGTTTCCCCAACAAAACCGCAATTGCGCCCGATGTGTATGTGTGTCCGTGAATAATGTCAGGACGAAATCCCTGTTGTCTCAACCGCCGCAACCCGGACAAAGCTCCCCCCAGCTCAAGAAAGAAGGAGGAATTGGGGAGTTTTAATTGGCGGTGCATAATGTGCCAAGTGGGAAGTCCAGCAGACAGACTTTCATCCAGTTCTGGGATAATCTCCCATAATTTGCGGAGATGACTTCGCCGCTGGCTGTGAAATACAACGACGTCATCATACAATTGGACAGCTTTCGCATGCTCGCGCACAAACACACCGGCAACCGGTTGTTCCTGAGAGGGATACCACGGCGTAATAAAGAGCACTTTCAAACGACGTCCGGGTAACTCTTGTTGCGCATTGATCGAGTTCATCATAGGTGGCTCATCATCCGCTCCGCCGCCCGGCCATCCCCATACAACACCGGCCGTTCCTTCGGCGGCGCAAACTCTCGTACCGCCGCTACAATCCGCGCCGTATCTGCTCCCACCAGCACGTTCCACCCGGCCTGCACAGTCTCCACCCACTCGGTCTCATCGCGCAGGGTCACGCATGGCACGCCGAGCCAGTACGCCTCCTTCTGGATGCCGCCGGAATCGGTCAGAATCATCCGCGCAGACTGCTCCAGGCGCACCATGTCCAGGTAGCCAACGGGAGCGATAGATTTTAGATTTTGGATTTTGGATTTCAGATTGAGAGTCGCAATACGCGCTTGTGTGCGGGGATGGATGGGAAAAACAATGGGTTCGTCGAACGCGGCGAAGGCGTCCAGGATGGTGCGGAGACGGGCCGGATCATCGGTGTTCTCCGCACGATGGACGGTCGCCAGCAAGTAGCCCTTTTCCTGCACGCCTACCTGCTCCAGGATCGTGCTCTGCACGCGGGCGCGTTCGGCGGCCCATAGGAGCGCATCGGCCATCACGTCGCCGACCAGGTGAACGCCGCGTGTGATGCCTTCGGCGGCCAGGTTGTCCACGGCGGTTTGACTGGGACAAAAAAGCAAGTCCGAAATGTGATCGGTGAGCACGCGGTTGATCTCTTCGGGCATCACACGGTTGAACGAGCGCAAACCCGCCTCGACGTGCGCCACAGGGATATGCAACTTGGCCGCCGCCAGCGCCCCTGCGAGCGTCGAGTTGGTGTCGCCGTAAACCAGCACCCGGTCGGGCTTTTCGACCAGCAGCACGTGCTCGATGCCCGCCAGCATCGCTGCCGTCTGTGCGCCGTGCGAGCCGGAACCGACGCCCAGATTCACATCCGGCTGCGGCAGGTCCAACTCGGCAAAAAACACCGCCGACATATTCTCGTCATAATGCTGCCCGGTATGCACCAGCACTTCGGTGTGGTGCTGACGCAAAACCCGGCTCACCGGCGCAGCCTTGATGAACTGCGGCCTGGCCCCAACAACCGTGACAACCTTCATTGCCACTACGCCCCCTCACCCACGCCGCGATAAGTCCAGCCCGCAGCCTTGGGAAACACGCGCCGCCCATCCACCAGCACCGGCACACGCAATGCCTTTTTAAGTGCCTCCAGGTCCAGCGTCCGGTACTCGCCGTGTCTGACCATCGCCACCACGGCGTCGCACCCTTCCGCCAGTGCATAGACATCGCCCTGGTACCCCGGCACATACGGATCGTGGATGACTACCTCCACACCGCGCTCGCGCAATTGCGCAACCAGGACTTCACTCGGGCTGTTGCGCGTGTCGTCGGAGTCTTCGAGATAGGCGTACCCTAGCACCAGTACGCGCGCACCTGCTAACGACCTCCCGGCCTCGCGCAACGCCCCTTCGAGCAAGGTGACGATGTGCTGTGGCATCCCGTCATTGACCGCCCGCGCTGCCGGAATCAGCCGAACGGGCACGCCCTGCGTCTGCGCCTGATACACCAACAGCCACGGGTCTTTGGGGATACAATGCCCCCCCACCCCCGCGCCCGGCATGAGCATGTTTCGCCCCGGCGACTTGTTGACCAGCTCGCGCACCTTCCACACATCCCCACCCACCGCCTCACAGATCAACGCTACCTCGTTGGCAAAGGCGATGTTCACATCCCGATAGGCGTTCTCCGCCGTCTTGACCAGCTCCGCCGTCACGCAGTCTGCCGGATCGAGATCCGCCCGGACGATATGACGATATAACGCGATCATCGTTTGCGCCGTCTCCGGCGTCTCCCCGCCACAGACGCGACTCACACCGCGCAAGTTGGCGAGCAGCTTTCCCGGCATCACCCGCTCCGGGCAATGCCCCAGGTAGAAGTCCTCGTTGGCGCGCTTGCCGGACGCTTCTTCCAGCAGTGGCCTGACCACACGCGCCATCGTGCCGGGCGCGATGGTGGATTCCACGATGACCAGTGTGCCAGCTTTTAGTATGGGGCCGAGATCGCGCAATGCGCTCTGCAACGCCAGATAACGCGGGATGTGTTGTTCGTCCACCGGCGTCTCTACGCTGATGATGACGACATCGCAATCGCGCAGGGCCGCGTATTGCGTCGTCGCACGGAATCGGCCCGCCGTCACGACCTCGGCCAACAGCTCCGCCAGCCCCGGCTCGCGCCCTTCGATAGGCGAAATTCCGGCGTTGATGGCCTCCACGCGCTCCACTTTAAGGTCTACGCCGGTCACGCTAAATCCGGCTTCGGCGAACAAACACGCTACCGGCAAGCCCACGTAGCCTAACCCGATCACCCCGATCCGCGCCGTCCGGGCCGCAATCTTCTGTTGGAGCGCCGCCAAACTCATGCCTGCACCTCGATCACCTGATGGCGCTTGCCCGATTCCACAATCACCAACGCCAACCGCAAGGCCGCCAGTCCATCTGCACCGCTCACCGGCATCGGCGCATTGCTCAACACGGCAGACGTGAACGCCTCCAGTTCCGCCCGCAACGGCTCGTAGCGGCGGATGGGATAACGCACCATCCGTCCCTCACTGACCCCTTTCAGGATACTGAGATGACTCCAGGCCGAGCCGTTCACTTCGGCGTTCTCGTAGAAGAAAAGGTCCTGCATCAAATCATCGGCCCGGAACATCCCTTGCTCGCCGAGCACGACCACTTCACGCACTTTTTGCGGCGTCAGCCAGTTGATGTCCAACAGCCCGGTCATGTCGTTGTCGAAGCGCAGCAGCGCCGTCATCAAGTCTTCGTGTTCGGTGTGGATGCGCTGCTCCGTTTCAGCGTAAACGCGCAATGGCTCGGCTCCACTGATAAAGCGCATCACGTCCAGATCGTGCGGTGCCAGGTCCACCACCACCCCCACATCGCGCACCCGCGGCGGGAACGGCCCCACGCGCCGACAAACCATCTGGAAAATCTTCCCCAACTCGCCCGCTGCCAGATGCTCCTTGAGCGCCTGGATCACCGGACTGAAGCGCACAATATGCCCCACCATCAACCGCCGGCCAAGCGTCTGTGCCACCTCGATGAGCGCACGCGCCTCTTCCACCGTCGCCGCGATGGGCTTTTCCACCAGGACATCCGCGCCGGCTGCCATCGCCGTTTCCGCCACTTCCAGGTGATAGCGCGTGGGGACGGCGATGGTGACGACATCCGGTTTCTCGCGTTCCAGAAGTTCGCGGTAGTCCTCGTAAGCCGGAACGCCATGTTTGGCAGCAACCTGTTGCCCCATCTCCGGATTCACATCGGCCACACCGACGAGACGGGTCTGCGGGATTTCCGTGTAAACGCGCGCATGGTTGCGGCCCATCGCCCCCACACCGATCACGGCAGCTTTCAGATGTTCGCTCATGCGCGCTCCATAAACGTATTGACCGCCGCGACGATGGTTTCCAGGTCGGCCTGGGTGAGCGCGGGATGAATTGGCAGCGAGAGCACTTCCTGGGTGGCACGTTCGGCTTCCGGCAAATGTTGATTATAGCCCAACTGCTGCGTGTAATACGTCTGCTGGTGAATTGCCACGGGATAGTAGATGCCAAACCCGATCCCGTTGGCTTTGAGATGCTCCATCAGCGCATCCCGCCGCCCATCGGGCACGCGGATGGTATACTGGTGGAACACGTGAGTGTAGCCTTCGGGCGTCACCGGCACACTGACCCCGCGCAGGTGCTCGTTCAAATAGCGGGCATTGGCCATCCGCGCCGCGTTGAACTGTTGCAACTTGCCCAGTTGCGCCAGCCCAATCGCCGCATGCACGTCCGTCATCCGGAAGTTGAACCCTAGCTCGTCGTGGTAATACCGCCGTCGCATCCCGTGCTGGCGGATAATCCTGGAATTCTCGGCGATGCGCGCGTCGTTCGTGGTGATCATGCCGCCTTCCGCCGAGGTGATGTTCTTGGTGGGATACAGCGAGAATGTGCCCGTCCCCCACGCGCCGGCGCGTTTGCCGTGCAGCGCGGCCCCGTGGGATTGGCAGGCATCTTCGATCACGATCAGGCCGTGCTTTTCGGCAATGGCCTGGATCGCCTCCATATCCGCCATCAGCCCGAACAGGTGCACCGGCAGGATGGCTTTCGTGCGCGGCGTGATGGCGGCCTCGATCTGCGCCGGGTTGATGTTGAACGTCACCGGATCAATGTCCACAAACACCGGCCGGGCGCCGACATACAGAATACTGTTCGCCGAGGCGATGAACGTAAACGGCGTGGTGATGACCTCATCCCCCGGCCCAATGCCATGCGCCAGGAGCGCCACGTGAAGCGCGGTCGTGCCGCTGCTCGTGGCAATCGCGTACTGTACGCCACACATCGCGGCAAAAGCCTCCTCGAAGGCTTTGACCCGTGGCCCTTGCGCCAGCATGCCGGAATCTAAAACTTCAAGAACGGCTTGCTTTTCTTCATCCCCGATCAGGGGTTTGGCGATAGGAATCATTTGATTTTTTCTCCCTTGAAAAGAGTGATTAGGGATTGGAGATTAGGGTATTGCCCATTCCCTACTCCCTAGTCCCTAATTCCCAGATGGCGATAGGAATGGCGACGGTTTCATGACAACGTGGACAGCGCGCCAGCATGATGTCACCCTGCGTTTCTCCCGCCGTCAATCGCCCGCCGCAGGCGCACACAAACCCGATCAGCCGCGCCGGATTGCCGACCACCAGCCCGTGCGCGGGCACATCTTTGGTGACCACCGCGCCCGCGCCCACCATCGCCCACTCCCCCACAACAACTTTGGGCAAGATGGTCGAGTTTGCGCCCAGGGCCGCCCCACACTTGATCAGAATCCGCCCCAACACCCAATCGTCGGCGGCCTTCAGCGTGCCGTCGGGATTCACCGCGCGCGGCAGATTGTCGTTGGTGAAGCACACATGCGGCCCGACGAAGACACCATCCTCGATCTCGACGCCGTGGTAGATGGAGACGTAGTTCTGCACCTTGACGTTATCGCCGATCCGCACACCGAAATCCACGTAGACCCCTTTGCCGAGAATGCAGTTCTGGCCGATCTGCGCATCCTCGCGCACCTGGCACTGATGCCAGATACTTGTTCCGGGACCGATGTGTGCTTTATCGGAAACGTCCGCCGTAGGGTGAATCCTCACATTTTGATGCATATCTCCACTCCCTCCTCAAATGTCAACGGGTCTCACGGATGAAACAGATGGGAAAGAAAAAATCCGTTCAAATCCGTTTCATCCGTTGACAAATAATCACGCCCGTTCTGCCAACAAGCCCCGAATCCGCGCCGCCACCATCTCGATCGCCACTTCGTTGAAGCCGCCTTCGGGGATGATGACATCCGCATAACGCTTGCTCGGCTCGACGAACTCCAGATGCATCGGGCGCACCGTCGTCAGATATTGCTCGATGACCGACTCGAAGGTGCGGCCCCGCTCCTGCATATCGCGTTGCAAGCGGCGGATGAGGCGGATGTCGGCGTCGGTGTCAATGAACAGCTTGACATCGAACAGTGATCGCAGTGCCGGTTCAGCAAAGATGAGGATTCCTTCGACCAGGATGATCGGCGAAGGCTCGACGTGAATGGTCTTGTCGGTGCGTGCATGCCGGGTGAAGTCGTAAACGGGGATTTCGGCGGGATGGCCATCGCGCAGCATTTTCAGGTGCTCGATCATTAGACTGGTTTCCAGCGCGTCCGGGTGATCAAAGTTCATACGGCTGCGCTCTTCCAACGAGAGATGGCGTAAGTCTTTATAATAAGCATCGTGAGGAATGTAGGTAATATGTTCGGCGCCCACGCGCTGCAAAATGCTGTTTGCGACCGTGGTCTTACCGGAGCCTGTCCCCCCTGCTACACCGATGATAATTGAACGCATACGCCCTCCTTGAGACAGTCAGGTAGTCTTTAGTCAGGTAGTCTTTAGTCTGGTAGTCTTTAGTCTGGTAGTCCTTAGTCAGGTAGTCTTTAGTCAAATGGTCAATCGGTAGCCGCGATTCCGTCTGGCACGTCCTCCACTGGTTGGACAGCAGTTTTGCGACGGAGATAGTAAAAACCGAGAATAGCGATGAGTAACGCCAGCAATCCCATGGCCTCCAGCAGCGCGCCGGGATTGTAGACGGCCTCGAAACGCGGCAAAGCATAGCGATCGAGTTGCAGGCGCACATCGTTCGCCGCCAGAATTCCATCCCCCTGGAAGGCAGTCTCGGCAAGCAACTCTCCATCGGCGATGCGGTAGACCTGCGCCTGAACAGGCATGCCGTTTCCGCGAAGCCGGCTCACACGAAAGACAAAACCGACCTGCGGCAACGCGAAGTATGCCTCCGGCGTCTCATCGGTCAACACGATTCGGAGTTCTGTCTGTGGTTCATCGCGCGCTGAAGGGGACAGGGGCAAGATTTGACCTTGTTGATCAACCGCCCGCACGATCAGCCCGACGCTGTTCCCCTTCGGGATCAAGTATAGTCCATAACGCTCTGTAAACAACGCGGTGGCGCTTTTACGCGGCGGCAACGTCAGTCCCATGTCCGCTATCGTCACAGGTTCCCCCGGCCATACGATGACATCCGCCCTTTTCCACCCCCACAACACTTGCATGCCCCACCCGACGATCACCAACACACCGCCAATGCATACCCCCATCCGCAACCAACGATGGAAATGTGACAGCGTGCCCCAGCGCTCAACCAGATCTCCAGCCTGCGCCGCAACGCTTAAGGCCAACAAGACAAGGAGCATACGCATCCACGCAGAAGTGCGCAAGGTGAGAAAACCGAGGGTGGAAAGTGGGTTTGCCCAATCTTTGAGCGTTATACGTTGTTCCGCAAGCCAGCGGGAATACGCAGGCCCGGCAACCGGCGACTGAGGTAACAGCACAACCAGGGTTTGGAGTATGAACAGGGCGAGCAGGATTTCAAGTAACCTTCGATCCTCGCCAAGCCATTCCCACACCTTATTGAGCATTTGCTGCGCCCGCATAGGTCCCTTTGTCACCCATCTACAAAAAAAGCCCCGTTGACTCCGGGGCCGGAGAGAGCCACCCTTGGGAATTGAACCCAAAACCTGGCGCTTACGAAGCGTCTGCTCTGCCGATTGAGCTAGGGTGGCAGATACAGACCTTATTATATCCAGAACTGTGCAGATGGCAAGCCGGTTCGGTAGACGGTCAAGGCCTTATCATTCTTGCTCCGAGGGGAATGTCAGTTCCCCATTTTAGCTGACCAAGTTAAGAAACGCGGATCTGGCGATCCGCTCGAAGCCAAATGAGGTTGCTGTAACGAAAATGATAAAGCCCTGGTAGACGGTAGACAGGGCCAAAGAAGCGAGGCGGTAAGCATGGCTGAGGTTGCAACTTTGCCTCACAATTGGCGTAATAAGAATGTCGAAGATGGCTTCCTACACCAGAGCCACTTTGACAAAATGGCTGTTCAACATTACACTTGAAAGTATAATAGATCAGAAGTATATCACGCGGGAGGTGAACACAATGGCAACCTTATTGGAAAAAGTATCCACATTGATTTCGGCGAATCTCCATGCCCTCGTGGATAAGGCACTTAAAAGCAACAGCATCGCGGTGATTGACCAGTACATCCGTCAAGTTGAGGATAGCCTGGAGGATTTGGAAGATGCCGCAGCCACCATCGGCGGTGAGGTCAAATCGCTCAAGCGGAAGCTCGGTGATTATGAGCAAAAAGCCGGCGAGTTGGACCGCGCCATTGACGCTTTTCTGCTCGAAGGCAATGAAGCCGCAGCCGTAGGTGTGCAAAGCAAGCTCAACAGCACCCAACGGCTCATCGAAACCTACCGTGAACAGGCCGCGCGCCAGGAAAGCGAGTACCAGAAGTTGCTCGATGCCAAAGTCAAACTGGAAGCGCGTCTGGCAACGATGAAACAGCAGCGCGAAGAATTGCAAGCCTTGCTGGAGCTGGCCAAGAGCAAGGAGATCTCCGTCAAGGCTATGAAGGGCCTGGATGACCTGATGGGGTCGGGCGACTCCGACATCAGCCGCATCGCAGCGAGCGTCTATGCACGCTTGGACAAAGCCTCCACTGCGGCCGAAATCCGCTCCACTAACCTCGATCAGCAGATTGACGACGTTCTGGATCGCAAGGCCATCAACGCCCAGCTTGCCGATCGGCGCAAGAAGCTCGGCCTGGGCGAGTAGGGATCAAGGTCGCTCCACAGACAAACCGCTAATCCCGCTTGTCTAAAAATGAGCGGAGAGTCGCGGGATTAGCGGTTGATACTTCATCACAACGGATGGCACATTCCTGTTACCTGCCGTTCAATCCGTTGAGCATGTGGGAGGCATAAAAACGGCATGGAACGCACACGCTGGGTCTTTATAGGCATTTTAGTCGTCGTCATTTTGATTGTCGGTGTTTCACTCGTGGTGCGCGCCGTCACGGGCAAAAACACCCCCGACACCGAGCTGGTCCTCGAAAAACCGAAAACCATCACGGTGCGGGTGCTCACGGCTTTGCCGATCGAGCCGTGGGTGCGCAGCGCAGCAGAAACCTACAACGCCTCAAACCCTACCCTGGATGGCGTCCCCATCAAGGTAGAAATTATTCCTATGGATGGGCTAACGGCGTTGGGTCGTTGGGATCGCAATGACTTCGGAGCACTCGCGCCAGAAGAGACAATAGAAAACCTGAGTGAGGATCGAAAAACCACGCTGGAAAACTTCCCCACCGTCTGGATCCCCGACAGCCGCTATCTGGTGGAATTAGCCAACGCTTCATACAAAGAACGTCTGGGGCGCGATGTGTTCTTGACCGACGGCGAATATCGCGCACGGCCTATCGCCATCAGCCTTTTCACCTGGGGAATCTATGAAAGCCGCGCCAATGTGCTGACGCAGCGCTTTGGCGAAATCACCTGGAACGCTATCCATGATGCGGCGGTAGCCAAGGGGGGATGGCCGGAATTGGGTGGCAATCCGGCGTGGGGGTTCTTCAAGCTGGTGGTGCCTAATCCTAACAAAAACGCCGGCGGGTTAGCGGCGATGGTGGCGGCAGCCGGCGAGTATTACGGGCGCACCAACATCAGTGTCGCCGATTTTACCGATCCGCAGTTTCAAACGTGGCTGCGCGAGCTGATGGGCTCCGTCACCGACTTCAGCAGTGCCAGTGCCTATACCGCCGAAGACTTCGCACTCTTTGGCTACAGCGTCGGCGACGGCGGGCAATTGCTCGAAAGTGACCTGCTACAGAATATGCAGGGTATCCTCACCCGCTGGGATGATCCGCTGAAAATCTATTATCCCAAGTATGTCACCTGGTTTGAGTTCCCTTATACCATCTGGGTCGGCCCGGAAACCAGCGCCCTGGAGAAAAACGCCGCTTTGCAATTCCAACGCTTCCTGCTCAGCGAAGAACAACAGAAAGCCGCCCTGGCCTACGGCTTGCGCCCGACCAATCCGAATGTATCGCTGGACGCAACCCCCGAAAGCCTCTTTGTGAAGTGGAAAGATCGGGGCGTGGAAATGGTCGTCCCCCGCAGCGACGCCATGCGCAATCCTGACCGCGAGGTGCTGTTGGCTCTGTTGCGCTGGTTCCAGTTGAACGTGGCGAAATAAGGCGGGCATTATGAACACCGAATTGAGCGACAAACAACGCACCGGATTGATTGTTGGCATCGTGGGCATCATCATCGTGTGCCTGTGCGTCATCATGGCCTTGTGGGGCGGCAAATCTGTCTGGGATAGCCTCCGCAAGGAAAAGGGCGGGACTACATCTTCAGGTCGGGATTCGGCCACCGCTGAACTGACGGTCGCCGTCTCGCCGGGGATGGCAGCGACGTTCACCAAACTGGCCGAACAGTTTAACGCCCACGCCTACAAAACCCCCGACGGTTCGCCGATGTTGGTGCGTGTGTTGCCGGTCGTGCCGGAGAAGATGGTCGCGCAGAGCCTGGCGAATCCCCCGTTCCAGGCGATTGCACCCGACAGCAGTTTGTGGCTCAACCAGTTGGATCGCCGGTGGATTGCGGCGCAGAGCAGCACCACAGAAGGTGAAGCCGGCACGATCCCCATCGGCAACCGCCGTTTTGGCGACCCCGTGCGTTACGCCGTTAGTCCGGTGGTCATCGCCGCGTGGGAAAGTGTGGCGCGCGGCTTGGGTTGGCCGGAGCGCAACATCGGCTGGAAAGACATTCAACAGAAGGCCACGGCAGACCCAACTTTCAAATGGAACCATCCGAGCACCGGCCACGCCAGCGGCCTATTGGCGACGCTGGCCGAATTTTACGCCGGCGCCGGATTGACGCGCGGCCTCACGCCCGAAGCAGCGACCGCGCAAACCACCCTGGATTACGTCCGCGCCGTGGAGGCTACGGTGCGCTTCTACGGTGAGGGCGAGGATGTGATCGTGCAGCGGCTCGCGGAGGAAGGGCGCGGCTTTCTCGACGCCTTCGTCGCGCAGGAGCAGGTCGTCATCGCCTGGAACCAGACACAACCCGGAGAGCGTCTTGTCGCCATCTATCCGGCCGAAGGGACGCTGTGGGCCGATCATCCCCTGGCGCTGTTGGAGCTGGGCGCGCCCGGCGAAACGCCGATTACCGATAACCAGCGACGCACCTATCAGGCCCTGGTGACGTTCCTCACGTCCCCCGACGTACAGCGACAATTGCTGGCGGCAGGGTATCGCCCGGCCGCCCTGGACATCCGCATGGATGAGGCGGGCAGTCCTTTCGCCTCTAGTGTGGCCGTGGATTGGCGCCAGCCGCAGACAACGTTGCAAATTCCTTCCGAAAGTGTAGTCGAGGTGGTGCAGAATGTGTGGTGGTACACCAAGCGCCCCACCAACATCTATCTGGTCGTAGATACCAGTGGCAGCATGGAGGGGAGCAAAATTGATCTGACGCGCGCGGCTCTGCGCTCTTTCGTGGAGCAGATTCGCGGGGACCGTGATCAAGTGGGCCTGATTGCTTTCGCCAGCGATGTCAACGTGCTGCGTCCACTTCAGCCGCTGGATGACGCCGGACGCGCTGACTTGAACCGCGGCATTGACCAACTACAGGCGAAAGGTAACACTTCGCTCATTGACGGTGTGTGGGAAGCCTACACCGAGCTGACGTTGCGTGGCACACCGGAGGCAATCAATGCGATTGTGGTGATGACCGATGGGCAGGAAAACAACAGCGATCACTCGCTACCCGAATTGCAACGGCGTATCCAGCGCGAGCATGGCACATCGGTGGTGATTTTCACCATTGCGTTCGGCAGTGACGCCGATGAAAAACTGTTGCGCTCGATGGCCGAAATGGGTGGAGGCCAGTTCCGCCGCGCCACCGAAACGGATATTGAGGAACTGTACAAGATCATCTCGACGTATTTTTAAATAGAATTACGATTCCCCTGAAAAAACACAAAAGACACGAAGCACACAAAGGATTTTAAGGTTTGGATTAACAAATAACTCTTAATTCTTAACTATGTCCAACATCCGTTCAACAGTCGAAAAACAGGCGCGCCGCGCCATTGTCCAATATGCCTTTTTCCGTTGGGAAAACGCCGTCATCATCGGCGCGATGGTGCTGTTGTGGTTCTTCTTGCCCCAGCCACTTCCTGGATGGCCCATCTGGGGCTGGCCGGCATTGGGAATTCTGGGGGTGTTGGCGATTGTCATCTCCACCCTCACCGATGTCGAAACCGGCGCCAAGGTACAAATCGAGCTATTTCAGGAGCGGTTCAACCCGCGCAAGGTGGCGGACCCACAACTGCGTCAGGAGGTCGAAAAGGCCCTCGAATATCAGCGCCGCATCGTCGCCTATATCAGCAAACAGCGCGCGGGTGTGTTGCGCGACCGTCTCCAAGATACGGCGGGGCAAATCAACGACTGGGTTAGCAACATCTATCAACTGGCCCTGCGCCTGGATGCCTACCGCCATGACCCGCTGCTGGGTCAGGAACGCGCTTCTGTGCCCCGAGAGCTGGAAGCGCTGACGTCACGGCGCAATCTGGAACCCAATCCAGAGGTCAAAAAGCAGTTGGACGCGGTTATCGAGAGCAAACGCAAGCAGTGGGATTCCTTGAATGCCCTCAACAGCCGCATGGAACAGGCCGAATTGCAGCTCGAACAGAGCAATACTGCCCTGGCAACCGTCTACAGCCAGGTGCAACTGATCAGCGCACAGGACATCGAAAGCGGACGTTCGGATCGCCTGCGCCAGGACATTCAGGATCACATTGCACGGCTTAACGACCTGGTCAGCAGCATCAACGAAGTCTACGATTATCAGGGTGCCGGCCTTCCGGCATAGGGAGTAGGGATTCGGGACCAGGGATTAGGAAGTAAAAAATAGTATTCCCCCAATCCCTGATCTCCAATCCCTCATCACTCTCTTTTTTGAGGAGAAGTCTAACCATGATGAAACGTCTAGGATTGACCATCGTACTGCTCGTCACTTTGGTTCTGGCGGGGTGTGGCGGCAGCAAGCAACCGACCAAAGGCGATGTGATCGTCTATGTTGCCGTGCCGCTCAGTGGGTTCCAGGCCAACGGCGGACAGACCGTGTTGGGGGGTGTGCGCCTTGCAGCAGAAGAGATCAACCGCAGCGGCGGATTGCTCGGTTACCGCGTCGTCGTCCGCCCGCTGGATGACGAATCCGACAGCGACGTGGCAGTGGCGCGGGTGGCGGAAATCCAGGAGGCGCTGAACAAGGGTGAACGAGTGATTGCCGTGATTGGTCACCTGAACAGCGGGCAAACGCTGGCAGCAATGGAACTGTACAAAGATTTGCCGCTGATCGTCATCACGCCGACGGCTTCCGAGCAAAGCCTCAGCCAGAAGGGCTACACCAACTTCTTCCGCGTCAACGCCAGCGATGACGTACAGGCCGCCGTGGACGCGCGGTTTTTGACAGAATACCTCAAGGCCACGCGAGTCGCGGTGATTTCCAACAACACCGAGTATGGGCGAGGATTGGCAGCGTCGCTGATCAAAGAGCTGGAGAGCCAGGGTGCGCAGGCCGTCACCCGCATTGAGGTCGAAGAAGGACAAAGCCAGTATCAGGCAGAAGTGCAGCAGATCCAGGCGGCCAAGCCCGACGCCATCTTCTACGCCGGCTATGAGATCGAAGCGCCGTTCCTGCGTTATGCCCTGGTCAAGGCCGGCATCACCGTCCCCATGCTGGGCAGCGACGGCGTCTTCCTGGCAGCAACCATTGACGATTCGGACGGCACGGCTGAGGGGATGTATGTCAGTGCTTTTGCGCCCAGTCCCCGCTACGTGGCCGATGCGAAGTGGTTCGAGGCATATCAGGTGGTGGAATATCGCAACCCCGATACCTACTCGGTGAACGGCTACGTCGCCATGCAGGTGTTGGCCGAGGGGGTGCGCAAAGCCAATAGCTTCGACGCCTCTAAGATTGCCGACACGCTGCGCAAAGAGACCGTCTCCACGTTGCTCAACAGCCTGCGCTACAAACCCAACGGTGATCTGACCAATCCGCAAATCTGGATCTACCAGGTGGTCAACAACGAGTTCCAGCAAGTGGATTGGAAGTAAAATTCCACGCATAAGAAAACGGGGCCACGGCAGGCCCCGTTTTTTGGTGTGCATGGCGACTAAAAACGACGCACTCTCTAGCTTGACACGCACCTGACAACGCGACTACACGACTACACGACGACGCGACCTGATAACTATATCGTCTGCTCCGACTTATGAAAACTCAGACGCGGGTCCAGCGCATCGCGCAGCCCATCACCGAGCAGATTGAAAGCCAGCACCGTAATCATAATCGCCAGGCCGGGGTAAAAGACCAGGTGCGGCGCGGTGAAGACCTGATTGCGCTCCGAACCGAGCATCGAACCCCATTCCGGCGTCGGCGGCTGCGCCCCCAGTCCCAGGAATGACAGGGCTGCCGCCTCCAGGATCGCCCCCGCAATGCCGAGTGTCCCCTGGACGATCAACGGCGAAAGCGCGTTGGGCAAAATGCGTGCAAACAATAGCCATAGCGGGCCTGCGCCGAGCGCGCGGGACGCTTCCACAAAATTCTGCTCCTTGAGTGACAGGACGCTGGCGCGTACCACACGCGCATAAATGGGGATATTGACGATGGCAATGGCTAACAGCGCGTTTTGCAGGCCCCGGCCCAACACGTTGACAATCGCAATGGCCAGAAGCAGTGAGGGAAAGGCCATCAGCACATCCATCAGCCGCATGATGACGTTATCAACCCAGCCACCCGCATACCCCGCAACCGCCCCCAACACCGTCCCCACGAGGATTGCAAAGCCGATGGTCGTGAAGCCGATGAAGAGCGAGACGCGCGTGCCGTAAATCACACGGCTGAACTGGTCACGCACATTGCCATCAATGCCCATCCAATGCTGCGGCTGATCGGCCGGACACCCCAGCAGGTGAATACACGGCGCCTGACGTTTCTTCACCGGTTCGACCCCGATCAAGACCTGTTCGGGGTCGTAGGGCGCAATAAGAGGCGCAAAAATGGCGATCAAAATCAGCGTCCCCAGGATGACCATGCCGACAATCGCGGAGCGCTGATGAAAGATACGGCGCAACATCAAGCGCCACAAACTGTTCGCACGGTAATCCTGAAAGCTATGGTTCAGGGCTATGCGGTCTGCCTGCTTGTAGGATTCGAGCTTTGTTTCTGGGGGAGGAGGTTCTTCAGTCGTTGTGGCCATGGGGATTACCTCATCAGTCAAGTTTGATGCGTGGATCAATGAGCACGTAGGAAAGGTCTACCAGCAGGTTCATCCCCACGTAGCCGATGGCAATCACCAGCGTAAACGCCTGGACAATGGGGTAATCGCGTGCGGTGATGGCCTCATACAACATCCGCCCTACACCGGCCAATCCGAAGATCGTCTCGGTAAGCACTGCACCGGCGAAAATCGTCCCCAGTTCCAGGCCGATGATGGTGAAAACCGGCAGGAGCGCATTGCGGAAGGCATGCTTGAACACCACTTTGGGTTTGGGCAAACCTTTGGCCCGCGCCGTGCGGATATAATCCAGCCCCAAAACTTCAAGCATGCTCGACCGCGTCATCCGTGCGATGATGGACATAGGAATCGTGCACAGCGCCACCGCGGGCAGGATGAGATGTTGGATGGCGTCCCAAAGAATCCGCCAATCGAAGGTGATGAGGGAATTCAAAATGTACATATTGGAGATAAACTCGTAGATGTGAAATTTCAGCGACTCGGGATCGCTGACCAGGTTATAAACCTCATAGAAGGGAACCGCCGCCAGACCGGCGCTGAGACGTCCCGATGGCGGCAACCAGAATGGCGTATCCTTGAGCAGCAGCGCAAACACATAGGCCAGCATCAGCCCCAGCCAATAGACAGGCATCGAGACACCGATGTTGGCGATCACCATAGTGATAATATCGGCGAGCGAGTTGCTATACACGGCGGAAATGATCCCCAGCGGAATACCCACCACCACGGCCAGAAAGATAGCAATAAGCCCCAGTTCGATGGTCATCGGCAAACGCTCGATGAGGATGACGCTGACCGGACGGCTGTAGCGGATCGAATCGCCGAAATCGCCTTTGAGCACGTCGCGCATGTAGATGCCAAATTGGACATAGATCGGTTTGTCCAGGCCGTGCTCGTGGATAAAACGCTCACACACTTCCCGGGTTGCCTTTTCGCCCAGGATAGCCTTGCACGGGTCGCCGGGGATCAACCGTGCCAGCACAAATGTCACCAAAAGGATACCGAATAAGACCGGAATCGCCAACAACAGTCTACGCACAATATATTGGAACATACTATGAGTCTTTCAGGAAAACAATGTGGGCAGGATGCACATCCTCTATAATGATGCGTGAAACGTGAAACGTGATGCGCTGGCTTGCGACAGGCTCACGTTTCACGTTTCGCATCTTGCGTTTTATGGCTTTACGTTCTATTCCAAACGCGCTTACTCACCCGCGTTCATCAACCCATCCCACAGATAGCTGTAGTACTCGAACGCACCGGTGTTGCCTTTGTGGTTGGGATCGGCAGCGTTGATGCCCGCCGACCACGACGCCACCACATCGTTGGCGTCGAAATCCGAGCCATCGTGGAACTTCACGCCGGCGCGCAGTTTACAAACCCATTCTGTGAGGTCGGCGTTGGGTTCACAGGAGGTTGCCAATGCCGGCACCACCTCCCCCGAATCCTCAGCATAGTCAAACAGCGGCTCGAGGATTTGCTCGCAAGCAGCCAGGGATTCCCCATCACTCTCGTCGGCACAATAGAGGCTGATCGGCTCGGCATTCTGCATGAAGACGAGGGTATCCTTGCCGGGATCCATGAGCTGGAATTTAGGCGAACGGAAGGGCGGCACATGCGCATTCTTCACCGTCTTGAGCGCGGCGTTGGCCGACGCGCCGTGGGCTATGGGCACCATCGGCACGAGTTCGCGGATGGCGTTGTTGGCCGTCACGTAATAGGATTCAGCCTCCTTCGGATCGGCAATCTGCGCGCCCTTCAACAGAGCTTCGTAGATTTCGGGATGTGGCGTGCCGAACTGCGGATTTTCCTTGCTGAAGTGGAAGTCCAGGAAGTTGGTGATATGCGGATAGTCCGCGCCCCAGCCCAGCAAGTAGAGGCCGTCCAACCGACCACCGGTGGATTCATCAATGAACTCGCCTGATTCCATCACCACGACTTCGGCCTCGATGCCCAGATTTTGTTTGAGCTGCGTCTGGATTTCCACAGCGACCAGGCCCGGTTCCGGAAGATAAGCGCGGAACACATCGCGGTAGTAAATCTTGGTCTTGAAGCCGTTGGGGAAACCGGCCTCGGCCAACAGGGCCTTGGCTTTAGCCGCGTCGAACTCGTACCAGGGATCACCGGTACACCCATTAGGGATGCTGCATGGCGTGAAGTGCGAGGCCACTTCGGAGCCTTCAGGATAGAAGTTCTCCACGATGCGCTTGCGATCCAGCCCCATCGCAATCGCCTGCCGTACTTTCACATTGTTGAACGGCTCGAAGGTGTTGGTCATCCCTACATAGAAGATGTTGGGGACTTCCGCACGCAGGAGCTGCAGGTTGGGATCGTTTTCGACCTTACTGTAATCATCCGGGCTGAGGAGGGTAATGTAATCCACCGTGCCGGATTGCAGCTCCAACAGGCGCGCTGCCCCTTCGGTGGCCCAACGGAAGACGAGTTTTTCCGCAATCGCTTTCTTTCCCCAATAGTTATCGTTGCGCTTCATCACGATGCTGTCGCCGCGGTTCCAGCTTTCCAGCATATACGGGCCGGTGCCGATGGGCTTGGACAGCAGTTCGCCGGCGCCGCCGTTCTTCTCAATCCATTCTTTGGGCTGGATGGCAAAGGGGATGAAGGCAACTTTCGCCATAAAGGCCGGGTCGGGTTTGCACAGGCTGAACTTTACCGTCAGCTCATCTACTGCCGCAATTTCCTTCATCTTGCCGCCGTAGCTGCAATCCGGTACCGAAATGGACATCGGCACAAAAGGCGGTTTGGGCGGGGTAGTCGCCGTAGGCTGCGCGGCGGGGGTTGGCGCGGCCGTTGGGGTAGCTTTACAGGCCGACAGGCTCAAGGTGACGAGGATAAAGAGGCACATGAACACATACAACAATGATCGGCGTTTCATACTTCTCCTCCTTGAAGATAGAACGTTTGAATAAAACTGTTCGGGCACCGGAGGCCGACTATCATCCCTTCGGATCATAACCTCCTTTCACATAAACAACTTCCGAAGCTGGTTTGGATGAGAAATCGGCAGGTGCTTAATAGAAAAATTATAATGAGTCTATGAGACTTGTCAACTGTACACCGGATGTTTGTCATAGGGTCACCGGCTCTACGACTTATTGACCGTGGTCAAGCTCTGCCGATTGACGCAAGCTCTGAGGGGATTCTACATCGTGGTAGAAATCTTACATCGGTTAGCTATGCTTGAAGCGGATAGACCGGAGACGCCGAACGAGAAACTGGCGTTCCCCTTGGAGCTATTTGAGGAGCGGTTTAACTCGGTTAGCTATGCTTATATCGGTTAGCTATGCTTGAAGCGGATCGCCAGATCCGCGGTTTTGGATGTTACGCCGGGATATGGCGATCCCCCAGCGGATAAACCGGAGACGCCGAACGGGGAACTGGCGTTCCCCTTGAAGCTATTTGAGGAGCGGTTTAACTCGGTTAGCTATGCTTATATCGGTTAGCTATGCTTGAAGCGGATCGCCAGATCCGCGGTTTTGGATGCTACGCCGGGATATGGCGATCCCCCAGCGGATAGACCGGAGACGTCGAACGGGGAACTGGCGTTCCCCTTGAAGCTATTTGAGGAGCGATTTAACTCGGTTAGCTATGCTTATATCGGTTAGCTATGCTTGAAGCGGATCGCCAGATCCGCGGTTTTGGATGCTACGCCGGGATATGGCGATCCCCCAGCGGATAGACCGGAGACGTCGAACGGGGAACTGGCGTTCCCCTTGAAGCTATTTGAGGAGCGATTTAACTCGGTTAGCTATGCTTATATCGGTTAGCTATGCTTGAAGCGGATCGCCAGATCCGCGGTCTTGGATGCTACGCCGGGATATGGCGATCCCCCAGCGGATAGACCGGAGACGCCGAACGGGGAACTGGCGTTCCCCTTGGAGCTATTTGAGGAGCGATTTAACTCGGTTAGCTATGCTTAAAGCGGATAGACACGCCGAACGGGGAACTGGCGTTCCCCTTGGAGCTATTGAGGAGCGGGTTAACTCGGTTAGCTATGCTTGAAGCGGATAGACCGGAGACGCCGAACGGGGAACTGGCGTTCCCCTTGGAGCTATTTGAGGAGCGATTTAACTCGGTTAGCTATGCTTGAAGCGGATAGACCGGAGACGTCGAACGGGGAACTGGCGTTCCCCTTGAAGCTATTTGAGGAGCGGTTTAACCAGGAAGTTATTTGCGCTATGCGGGATTAGCGTTTGAATCTGGGCAGTTGCGAAATCGTCGCGCGGATGATGCCGACGAGATCGCGGGATTTGGCCTTCCTGGCGAGCTGCAAGGCTCTGTTGAGATAGGATTTCGCCCTGACCGGGTTGCCGTGTTGGGCATAAATGATCGCCAGGTTGCGGATCGTCTTCGCCTGGCCCTCTAAATCTCCCTGGGCTTCACGGATGGCGAGCGCGGCCTCGTAGACTTCGGCGGCTTTAGACCAATCCCCCAGGCCGTTGTAGGCCGAGGCGATATTGTTAAGCGTGGTCGCTTCTGCTTCCCGGTCACCGCTCTCCTGAAGCATGCGGTGCGCCGGTTCCAGTGTCTCCAGCGCCTGCGCCCACTCCTTGCGCGCCAGGTAGACGCTGGCGATGTTGTTCAGCGCCTCGGCCTGCCCGGCTATGTCGCCGGCTTCTTCCTGCAAAGCGTGGACTTGCCGGTAGACATCAAGGGCTGCTTCCCAGGCATTTGCCGCCAGATGCTCACGCGCCTGCTTGTTCAGCGCTTCGATCTGCGCGGCGCGCGGATCGGGGGTCTCCTGTGCGATGCTATTTTCGGTCTCTTCGATGGTCACGTCTTCTTCTAACATAAAACTCTCCCTGGAAAAGTCGTTGGAACGTCATCGGCCTGCTTACGCGATGATGACGACGCGCGTGCCTTCTTCGGGCTTCGCGCAGCGGTAAGTGTACAGTTCGTAGGGGACGAAAGGGTCAACCCACCGGAAAACCCAGCGCGCGGCGCGGTTCGGCACATTGAGACAGCCATGACTGTGACGGCGTCCATAGTCATTATGCCAGTAGGTACCGTGAATCGCCACCCCGGATTCGGTAAAGTAAGAAGGGAACGCCACCCCAACCAGGTCATAATCCTCGCCGATCATACGCTGGGTATGGCGCTTATAGAGGATGCGGAACTCACCCAACGGCGTGGCCGTGTTCGACAAGCCGGAAGCGACCGGTGTGGAGAAAACCGGCGTCTGGCCTTCAAAACAGGTGAGCATTTGGTCACTGATGTCAACTTGCACCCATTTATCGGGATGGCCGGGCGAGATGGGGGCCAGGTCCTCACGGGTGATGGGGCGCAGCATATTCGCCGGGACGTAAGGGCCGGGTGCCCAGGCGATCCCTTCCTGAAGCTGATACCACCATGCCCCTCCTTCATCTTGCACCGCAGCGACGACACGATACGTGGTTTCGTAATACAGGCGGCGCACGGTATACGGTGAATTCGGCGCCGGACGGCTGATGGCGATGGGCACGGTCACCTCGGCCCAAAAACCGGGCGGCGCGACCTCGGTGATAACCGGTTGCAGGATGTTCTCGGAGGGATGAACGTATCCGCTGTGGATGAAGCCACCTTCGGTGTAGTACCAGATGGGATTGCTCGGCCAGGGCGCTTCGCCGACCAGCATGGCTTTCAGGGGGATCACTTCGTCGTGCGTTTTCCACTCGACAACTTGCGCCGTAGGCGCGGGCGCCTTGCGAATGGCTTCGCGGGTGCTGATGATGCGCCCCAGGGACGCCGGCGGCGGCAGGAACTCCGGCAAAGGATCGAACTCTATCGAGCCGGCAAGAACCGGCCTGTTTGGCCATAACAACCAGGCCAGCGCTGCACCACTCAATTTTAAGAATTGTCGGCGATCGAAAGATGATCTCATGAGAACTCCTTTATCAGCGTTCTATGGGCACAGCGGAGGCGCGGGCCTGACGGCGCGCCTCGCGTTGTTGGCGACGGGCCAGCAACCGCCGCACACGGTCATGCTGTTTGCGATCCAGCGGATAAAACCATGCCACAACCATCACCCCTATCAACAACAGAGCGCCCACCGGCCCGGTGAGGATGCGAATCCCCCAAATGGCGGCTTCGGGCTGCGTGAATTGGGTCACACCTTCGGGCGGAACCCGATAGCCTAACCAGCCAAGCACTTGCAGTGCCACAAAAATGGCAATGGCAGTGGTCAACTTGCGGATGAAGTTTTTGACGCCGTAATAGATGCCTTCGTGACGCTCCCCGGTGCGCAACTCATCCCAGTCAATCACATCGGGGAAAATGGCGTCGGGCAGCACGTGCGCCGCCGAGACGCTGATGCCGATCAACACCGACATCACCACGACCGGGGTGTACTGCTGCGGCGGCACAAAGTTCAGCGTCAGCAACAGGATCACCCACCAGCCAATGGCGATGATGTACGCCTTACGTTTACCCAGGCGATAGGCCAGCCATGTCCACAAGGGCAGGACAATCACGGCGGTCAACAACATCGCGCCCAACACTACCGACTCGATGGGCATGCCGATCCCCGGCACGGTTGCCAGCAGGTCACCCTGCGCAATCCAGTAGACGAGGAAATACGGCAGCACCACGCCGATCAAGTCGAACGTTACCCAGTTGAGCATGTAGAGCGCGGTAGCGTAGCGGAAGGGGATGTTCTGCCAGGCGGTGCGCAGTGTGGCCTTGAACGAAACCATCTCCGGTAGATGCTCACTGCTCGCTCTTTCGCGCACGGTGAAGAAGATCAGCAGATAGGGGATGACCGCCGAGGCGCCGAAGAGTGCGGCGACGATCACATACCCTTGCTGCTGCGTGCCGCCGCCGGCCAGTATGGCATCCACGATCATCGGCGCGGCCACGGCGGTTACGATGGAAGCGATGAAATTGAAGAACATGCGGTAGCCGGCGAGGGATGTGCGCTCGTCGTAATCGCTGGTGATTTCAGGGGTGAGGGCGTGGAAAGGCACGATCACCAGCGTCTGAAAGGTATCGCTGAGCGCGTAAGCCAGCATCACGTGAATCATCAGCGCGATCTGGCTTTTCCACGGCGGCGCCCACCACAACATCAAAAAGGCCAGGCCGTAGGGGATGGCAAAATAGAGCAGAAAAGGCCGGCGCCGTCCCCAGCGGCTGCGCACTTTGTCACTGATGGTACCGACGAGCGGATCGTTGATTGCATCCCACAGCACGCCGATAAATGCGGCAAAGGAAGCCAGACGCGGTTCAAGCCCCACCACGTCCGTCAGGAAGATGGCATAGAAGATCTGCCGCAGCGTGTTGAAGGTTGCCATGCCCCAGTCACCGGTGCCGTAAATGATCTTGGTGAACCAGGGAAGTTTTGGTTGCGTTGCGGGAGTCTCCATCGTTCGTTATGTCCTATCGTTATGTTCTGTATTCTCAAACGGCTACGGCACGCCGATACACCCGATGCCGTTTGTACCAGCGCGCGCCGATGGCGTTCATATCGCCCAGGCTCTTGAGATTCGTTTCCATCACCTGGGCCAAATCGCAATGATCGGCGTGCGAGGCTTTTAAGGTTTTGGCAAATTCGACATAGAGCAATGTACTGCCGCCCAGGCCTTGATACTCCGGCAGCAGGCCAATGCCGTTGGCACTCATCCACCGGGTACGTTTGAACTCCGCCAGCACGCGGATCCAGCCAAAAGGCCACAGGCGTCCGCGCGTTTTCTTGAGGGCCTCGGAGATGTCCGGGAAGACGAAGGCGAATCCGGCAATGTCGTCGTCCTTCATCACGATCTTCATCAGCTTGGGATCGGCGACCGACAGCAATTGCCTGCCGATCATCTGTACTTCGTCATCGTCCAGCGGATAATAACCCCAGACTTGGGTGAAGGCTTCGTTATTCACTTTTTGGATTTTGGGAATCCAGGCACGCAACTCGCGCTTGGTGGTGAAAGTTTTCACCCAGAAACCACGCCGTTCTTTGATCTTCTCGGCAAGCTCATAAAAGCGTGGTTCAAGGTCCTGCCCACGCTCGACATAGCCGGAAAGGTAATCAACCTCTTTCTCAAAACCCGCAGCTTCCACAAAGCGGGGATAATAGGCGTAGTTGTAAGGCATGCTCAGCGCCGCGCGGTGCTCAAAGCCTTCGATGAGAATCCCCGGCGCGTCCGTGCGCAAGAAACCTTTGGGGCCGTACAAGGTATCGAGGCCGCGTCGCGCTGCCCACCCGGCTGCCGCGTCGAGGAGCGCGCGCGCCGTCGTGACATCGTCAACCACATCGAAGTAGTAGAAAAACGCAACCTTGCGCCGGTTGTAGTCGTTGTAACGGCGGTTTTCGAGCACGGCAATGCGCCCGACAACGTCGCGGCCTTCCTCGGCAAGGAAGAAGTCGGCGTCGGAGTGCTTATAGAAAGGATAACGCCGCCGGTCGAGCGTCGCCTTGACGCCTGAAACCAGCGGCGGCATCCATTGCGGACAATCCGCGTAGAGGTCAAACGGAAATTCGACGAACCGCCGAACATCTCGGCGGTTCTCGGTGTCTAACTGGCGAATCCTCATAGGAAAATCAGGAGCTTTTGGTGGGCATGTACTTTGCCAGCTTGGCTGCCAGGTTCGAGAGCGGCAGGCTCTGCAACCAGATCTTGCCGGGACCGGTCAGCGTCGCCAGGAACAGGCCTTCACCGCCGAACAACATGTTCGTCAATCCCTTGACCATGGTGATGTCATATTTGACGCTCGGCTCAAAGAGCGCGATGTGACCGGGATCAACCTTCATGGTTTCACCGGGGAGCAAGGTATACTCGCGCACTTCGCCGGGGATTTCCAAAAAGGCGGTGCCGGGACCGGTGATCTCCTGCAAGATAAACCCCTCGCCGCCGAAGAACCCCGTGCCGAGCCGCTTGCGGAAGTGCATTTTCATCTCGACGGAGCTTTCGGCACACATAAAAGCGTCTTTCTCACAGATCAAACTTTGGCCGGCCTCCAGCTTGAAGGCGAGAACGTGTCCGGGTGCTTCCGGGGTGAAGACGATCAATGCTTCGGGATCGCGGCTGGTGTAAGTCGTCATAAAGAGCGATTCCCTGGCCAATGCGCGCCCCAGGCCCTTCATCAGCCCGCCTTTGGTGTTGGTCGTCATCTCGATGTTGCCCTTCATCCAGGCCATCCCGCCGGACTCGGTGTACATAGATTCCCCGTTGCTCAGGTAGACTTCCAACGTCGGGAGTACTGCTCCATGGATCTCGTAACGCATGGCATCACCTCCTCAGGTGTGTGGTTAAAGAAATAAGTATCTTCATTATAGCATAATGCAGGATGATGACAATAGGGTGTTGGGACGTTTGAACGTTCTGGCGCTGGAACGTTCAAACGCTTAACAAGGCTTGAGGACTGCGGCCACGGCCCGGATGTGTTCCGGCGTACTGCCGCAGCAGCCGCCGAAGATTTTGACGCCGGCTTCGTTCACAAACCGCTGCGCGTACTCGGCCATAATCTCCGGCGTCACATCGTAGACTAAGTCACCGCCTTCGGCATGCGGCAAACCGGCGTTCGGTTTGGCCATCAAGACGGCTTCGGGGACGGTAGCGCGCATTTTAAGAACCGCCTCCAGCGTCTCGGTCAGCGTGCGCCCGCAATTGGCGCCTATGACGGCTACGCCCAGCCCCCACAAAGTCTGCGCAGCTCTCTCCGGCTTGACGCCCATCATCGTGCGCCCTTTGGTGTCGAAGCTCATCGTCGCCAGGATGGGCAGATCGGTGACCTGCCGCACCCCTTCAATGGCAGCGGTCATTTCGTTCAAGTCGCTCATCGTTTCGATGAGGATGGCATCCACGCCGCCTTCGACCAGGGCGGCGGCCTGCGCTGCGAATCCGGCGACGGCTTCGGAGCGGGCGAGCGGGCCAAGCGGTTCGAGCATCTGTCCGGTGGGGCCAATGTCACCGATCACCAGCGTCTGCTCGCCGGCGACCTCGCGGGCCAGTCGCGCTGCCGCAAGATTGACAGCATGCACCTGCTCGCGCAAGCCATCGCGTTCCAGACGCACGGGTGTGCCCCCGAAGGTGTTGGTGAGGATCATATCTGCGCCGGCATCAATGTAGGCTTTGTAGAGCGCGCGGACGGCAGCGGCATTTTCGAGATTCCAGCGTTCCGGTGCGGCACCGGGCTTCAGCCCGGCCTTTTGCAACATCGTCCCGGTGGCTCCGTCCGCAACCAGAACAGGCTTTTGATTTAGCAATGTGGTGAATTTGGACATAGTGACCTCCGATCAGCGAATTAGGAATTGGGGAATAGGGAATGGTGAACCTGGCAATGCCTGGTCCTTACCCCCTGAACCTCACATAACCAACCCTCAACCCACAATCCTATAATACCACGGAAACAAGATTTGCCACGCTATGTAGAGATCAGCGGACGGTAATCGCGTCAACGCTGACGGTTCCGTCGAGCGCGGTGAGGGTGAGCGTTTCACGCCGGGGACGCAGATGACGCGAGAGGACAACCGGTGCGCCACGCAGGTTCAAATCACGGCTGTTGCCGGCGGCGTCGGTGACGCGCAGCGTGCCTTCCTCAGGGCCCGGCATGAGCGTGAGCACACGGCCTTCCCAGGTGAAGGTGATGGTTGCGCCGGGCGTCGCCGTGGCGCGATACCCGCCGAGCACGGCGGTGGGATCGGTCACATCATCCCACGTGCCTGCGTAGGTCAGTTGCCAGCTTCTTTCTTGATGGTATCCCGCGTAGAGTGTCGGCTCCAGAGTGTTGAGGTAGGCGGACAGGCTGTCGTAGATGGGCAGCGGCGTGAAATCCGGCTCGACCATGCGGAAGTAGTACATCGGCTGATCGCGCTCTGCATCAGAAGCGCGCTTGAAGAACCACACCGTCGTCACGCCAACCCAGGGCCACTCACGTTGAATGCGTTCGTAGGCCAGCGGCGCATAACGCGCCTGCTGTTCCGGTGTCACCCGCCCATAACGCGCTTCGATGCCCTCCGGCGCGGCGTTGCTGTTCATCTCGCTGATCCAGATGGGCTTGTGTGCATCGCCGTTGGCCACCATCACATCGCGCACCCACAGCGGACGCGAGAAATTGACCTGATTCTGCGTGGGGCGCAACCGGTGATCGGTGGGGCCAGACCAGAGCATATAGTCGTTGACGGCCATCACGTCAAAGCACGCGCCCGCGCCCGCATCGTACATCCGCTGCAAGAAGATCACGTCCATCAGGTTGTTGCCGGCATACGCCGGATTCCACGTGCCGAGTTCGGCGGTGGGCGCCATCGCACCGCTGATAACGACGGCCTGCGGATCGGCGGCCTTGACGCGCGCATAAGCCAGGCACAACAACGCCGTGTACGCTTCGGGGTCCACCGGCTGATTGCCCCATTCCGGGTAGATGTTCGGCTCGTTCCAAATCTGGTAGAAGCGGATGCGTCCGGCGTAGCGGGAGACTACGGCACCGACGTAATCGCCGTAATCCGCGAAGTCATCCGGCGGACCAAACGCGCCGCGCGCGACACCATCGTGGCGGCTCCATTCGGGCGGCGCTTCCAGCCGGGCGATGATCTCTAAACCGTACTGCTCCGCCAGGGTCACGATGTTGTCGTACTTGTCCCAGGCCGAGCGATATGGCTCGTGGCGGCGGTCTTCAAAGTCGCCTTTGCCGTGGATTTCGATGTCGTACCAGGGAAACGATTGACGGATCCAGTGAAACCCGGCATCGGCAATCATCTGCAGGGAACGCGCACGCTTTTCCGGCTCGACTTCTTGTTCCAAAAAGGTATTCACACCAAAGGGGGGCAGATCGGTGTAAGCCACAGCCACATCATCCGCCGTCTGCGGCAGAGGGCGAGTCCAGCGGAAGGCCCATTGCACCAGGCCACGCAATTGAGGAATCAGCCGTTCCTCACCGGTTATGGCAAACAGGCGCGCCCGTGGATCGGGCAACAACCACGCAGCACTGAAAAACGTCACAAGGGCAAGGAAGATGAGGACAGGCCAGAATCGCCGGATCATACCGACATCAGCGGCTCGTTGCCTGGAGGGAACGCTCTTCAAGCAACACGGCAACGGCTAACGGCTGTTCTTTGCTGAGGTAGGCTTGAACGTCCTGAAGGGATTTCTCGTAAAGCTCAAGCAGCGCATCATCGTCCCCCTTGAAGCCGCCGATGGTACGGCGAGCGCACGTACAGCAACCCAGTGAGGCGCGATAACTGTCAAGGTCACAGGTCAAACAGCTCCCCAGCTTGATCATCATCAACCCAAAGGCCAACACTTCTTCGTGATTGTGGGGCAAAAAAGCCACCCGCTCGATCAAGTGTTGCCATTTTGGGCCGCGCAGGTCCCGCAGTTGTTGGATACAACGAGGGGGGAAAAGAATCTCACTATCTGGATACATTTTGCCCTATGATTGCCTCTCTCAAAACAAAGATGTGTTCCGAGAAAATGCCTGATATGCGAAGCTCTCTTTGTTTGGGAGAGCCTGTAAAACAAAGTCTATCATAACACAAGACGGACACTTTTTCAAGGGTTTTTCCGAGATTTTTTAAGGAATTTCGAGGAAAATCCGGCTTTACAAAACATCCGAAAACGGTATACTCACGAAGTTGAAGGGGAGAATGACGATGACCGAATCAAACGTAAGAATAGCACAGCCCCGGGATACGGTGCAGGTGACGTTGCCGGGCGATTTGACCCTCGAAGGTCCCCTGGGAACAACCGTTGAGACATTTCTGCGGGCGGCGTTTCCGGATCCGCCTGTGCCCTACATCGTGGCGCTGGTAGATGGGAAGTTGCGTGAACTGACCTACGCCGTCAAGCGGGACTGCAAAGTCGAGCCGCTTGATCTATCGCAATCCGACGGCGTGCGGGTGTATCGGCGTTCGCTGTCTTTCCTGATGGTGGCGGCAGCGCACAAGCTCTTTCCGGGCGTCGAGATCTTTGTGGATCACTCGTTGCCTTTCGGGGGCTATTTCTGTGAGGTCCGCAACCGCACGCCGTTCACCGACGCTGAATTACAGGCGCTTGCCGATGAAATGTGGCGCATGGTGGAAGCCGACCTGCCGATCGTCCGCATGAACCTTCCGCTGGAAGAAGCGCTGGCGATTTTCGAGAAACGCGGTGAGGCCGACAAGGTCTTGCTCTTCCAGGGGCGGGAACGCAGCAAGAAAGCCTACCTTCAGATATACGCGCTGGAAGACTATCAAGACTATTTCCACGGCTATATGGTGCCCTCGACGGGCTATCTGAAATACTTTCAGCTGCTGTGTTGGGAAGATGGCTTCATCCTGCAATTCCCGCGCCGCCACGACCCGACACACTTGCAACCCATCCAGCAGAACCCGCAGTTGCTTTCCGTTTTCCGCGAGTACGGGCAATGGCTGCGCCTGCTCGGCACCGAAAGCGTCGGCGAATTGAACGAGGTCGTCGCCCGTGGCGAATTGAACAAGACGATCCTGGTCTCCGAGGCACTCCACGAACACCGCATCTCCGACATCGCCGATCAGATTTGGGAACGGCACGAAGATGTGCGGGTCGTGCTCATCGCCGGGCCCTCTTCTTCCGGCAAGACGACCTTCTCCAAACGACTGGGCGTGCAATTGCTGGCGCATGGTATCCGCCCCCTGGCGCTCGAATTGGATAATTATTTCCACAACCGTGAAGATACCCCGCGTGACGAGAACGGTGAATATGATTTCGAGGCCATCGAGGCGTTGGACATTGCCTTCTTCAACACGCAGCTTCAGTCGCTCCTGCAGGGCGACGAAGTGCAGCTCCCCCGGTTCAATTTCTTCACCGGCAAGCGCGAAGCCGGGGCCAAGGCGCGCCTGCGCCCCGGTCAGATTGTAATTGTCGAGGGGATTCACGGCCTCAACCCCGATCTCATCTACGCTTTACCGAACACGGCGATCTTCCGCATCTACGTTTCCGCGCTCACACAACTTAATCTGGACCGCCATAACCGCGTGCCGACAACCGATACGCGCTTGATCCGGCGCATCACGCGCGACGCGCGCACGCGCGGCTACAATGCCACGGAGACCATCGTCCGCTGGGAAAGCGTCCGTCGTGGTGAAAAACGCCACATCTTCCCCTATCAGGAAAACGCCGATGTGATGTTCAACTCGGCTCTGGTCTATGAATTGTCCGTACTCAAACCGCTGGCCGAGCCACTCCTGCTGCAGGTGGATTCCGATTCGCGGCAGTGGGTGGAAGCCAAACGGCTGCTCACCTTTCTCCAATGGTTCCTGCCCGCAAACCCCGACCAGGTACCGGAGAACTCAATCCTGCGTGAGTTTATCGGCGGCTCATCGCTGGAAGAATTTCACTGGGACTGAGTTTTGACGTCTATGAGATTGTGCCCTCATTGCGGTTATGAGCTTCCCCAGACGGTTGGATTACTGTGCCCCAACTGCGGTATGACGCTCCTGCCGGAGAAAAAGACGCGCCGGCCAAAATCGGCGTCTCGATCATCGGTCTGGTTGCTAAAGCTCCAAAGCGCCTTCCAGCAACTCCGGGACGCCTTGAAAAAGCCCCGGCCGCTGCTCCCGCCCCCGACAACGTCACCGAAGCCCTCCGCAAAGGTTTCCAGGCCGGAACGGCCGGCGACAACGTTGAAATCCACGGCACGGCCATCGGTGCGAGCACAAGAACCGCGACGTGCCGCATCGCTTCCAGAAGACGTCCCCTTAACCGACGCCCGTCAAAAGTCGGATGAAAATAGCCGTCCGGCGACCCACCCCCAAAAGAAAGCCGGGTTGTTTTCCGGGAAGCCGGCGCAGGGAACGGATCGGCCGGTGCACCTCGTGCGTCGGCTCCTCATCATCTTGCTGGCCCTGGCCGTGTTTGTGGCCGTCGTGGCGGCTTCGGCGTATGCCGGCCTCTATGCCGGCGAGCGCGATCGGCAAGCGGCACGGCTGGAAGTCATCCAGACCCATTACAACGCCGGGTTGCAGGCTTTGAACGATGGCCGCTTTGAGCGCGCTGCCGCCGAGTTCCAGTACGTGCTGCAACTCGATCCCCAACACGCGCTGGCAAAACAAGGTCTGGCCGAAGCTCGCACGCGGCTGGCAGTGCAACCCACCCCAACGCTCGAAGCGGTCGTCTCGTTATCCGAGCAACTGCTGGAGCAGGCCCGCGCGTCGTTTGCGCAGGAGGATTGGGTGGCAACGGCGCGGACATTGACGCAATTGCGCGCGCTCGACCCGGACTACAACCGCGAGATGGTTGAAGATATGCTCTTCACCAGCCTGTACAACGCGGGCATCGCCTTCCTGGAGGAAGACGCGCTTGAGGTAGGCATCTCCAACCTCGATCAAGCCATTGCCTTGCGCCCATTGGACGCGAACGCCGTAAATCAGCGCAACCTGGCGGCGCGCTATCTGGACGCGCTCAATTACTGGGGGGTGGATTGGGAGGTGTGTATCGAGCGTTTCACCGCGCTCTACGCCACCAATCCGGACTATAAAGATGTGGCGCAACGGCTCTACCAGGCGTACCTCGCCTATGCCGATTACCTTGTCACGCAAGGGGAGATGTGCCCGGCGGAACTTCAATATGCCCAGGCGTTACGGCTGTATGCCGACCCCGCCGTGGATCAGAAGCGCGCAGAGGCGGCGCAGATATGTCTTGTCGCCACGCCGACGCCGCTGGATGGCTTGACGCCGCATTTGACCCCGCAGCCCGTTCCGGGATTCACCTACGGGCGGCTGGCCTACCCCGTCTACAACAGTACCAGCGGGAGCTACGACATCTATGCGCTTTACGCCGATGGGCGCATCCTCCGTGCGGCCAGTGGGGCGGATCAGCCCTGGTGGGAGCTGGGGACGGGACGCCTGGCCTACCGCGACAAAGTGGCCGGCGGGATCAAGATGGTGTTGCCGGAAGAGGGCATCCCGCTGCAATTGCTCGCGCCGCTGGGGCAGGCCTGGCCGACGCTTGCGCCGGATAGCCGCCGGGTGGCCTATGCGGCCGCCACCGATGGCGAATGGGCCATTTACATCGCCAACAGCGACGGCTCCGGCGAACCGCGTCGCCTGGCGGCCGGCTGGTCGCCGGCGTGGGGCGCTGCGGGGCTGCTGGCCTATACCGGCTGTGATGCCGACGGCAAGTGCGGCATCATCCTCGACAATCCCGACGACGATCAACCGGGCACGCGGCTGACCGGCAGTGAGAACGACATCGCCGTCAGTTGGGCGCCGGCGGGGAACATGCTGGCGTACATGACCAACGTCACCGGCAACTGGGATATTATCTTGCTCAGTCCGCAGGGCGGCGTGCAGCAGGTAACCTACGATGCTTCCGACGAGGGCTTGCCGGCATGGTCGCCGGACGGCGGGCGGCTGGCCTTCGTGAGCAACCGCGACGGCAACTGGGCCATCTACGTGATGCAACTGGACGGGCAGAACGTCCAGCGCATCCTCGATCTCGGCGCTGCCATGCCGGGGTGGGAGAATCAACGGCTCACGTGGGCGCCTTGACGAAAGTGCTAAATCGGGTATAACGTAACTGTCCGGGGCGTAGCGCAGTTTGGTTCAGCGCGCACGGTTTGGGTCCGTGAGGTCGGAGGTTCAAATCCTCTCGCCCCGACTGCGACCACACGGTCAGGTCATTTTACCTGGCTGCCCGGCGCCAACATCACATCGCGGACGTTGTCGCTCAATGAGCGCGTCGGATCGAGCCATTCCAGATACGCCGGCACACCGCCGACTACGGCGTAGGCCGCCACACGCTCCTCTGCCGACCAACGGGGCAAGAACTTGGTCAAGCTGGCAAATGGGAGCGCGCGCAAATGCCATTGGCCGGTCAGCCGCCCAAAGAGCGGCGATTGGCATGCTTGTAACGTCTCCATCGCGTGAACGTGCGAACCGCACAGTATCAACACAACCTGCGTATTCTTGAATTGCTGATCCCAGGCGTGCTGCAACGAGGAGAGCATCGCCGGATCGGATTCGGTAGCGTAGGTAAATTCGTCCAGGATGAGAATGTGGCGGCGACCAGCCAGCACGGTAGCGATGGCCTGCCAGCAGGCATCCCAGGTATCGAAGGCTGCAGCCTGCGGCTCGCGCGCAAAGAAGTAGCGCGGTTTGCCGGCGAGAGCTTCCTGAATTTCTCTGTGGTTAACACAGGCCCTCAACACTCAACAGGGAGACTACTCCGCAATCTACCGCCTCAAAACGGCGCGCACGAGCGCGAACACTCCCTTGAAAAACCGCCCGTTCATGATGAGCAGCAACGCTTCCAGTATCTCACGGCTGAGGAAGCTATCGCCCATCAACATGCTCCGCAACGGCATTTCGTGAGACGTGGCTTCCAAAAGCAAAGCTGCGGGGGTATCCTCTTTTCCCATGGCCATCTGATCCATCTGCTTTTTGATCATGCCGAAAAGCTGCCGGCCGATGAACGATGTCTGCATATCCTCGACGGGCGTATTGAGCGTGTACTGGCCTTTGGGGGTCATCCGGTTAGGCGGAACCGGATGGCCGAGCAACGCCTCGAAATCCTCCTGGCTCACGCGGGCGCCTTTGGGGAAGGCGTGATAGACGGCCGGCGCCGTCCGGGCGGCAGGTGCGGCCGGGTGCGTGCCGGGCATTTCGACGACGGCACTGAGGCGGATGTCCTGTGACGAAGCCCCCACCAGAATTTCGAACGCCCCAGCCTCGACGCGCCAATCCTTGAGCTGCGGATCGTACCAGGCAAAGGCGCGGCGATCCAGTTCGAGCGTGACCCCGGTTTCTTCGCCGGGCTGCAACGCGACTTTGGCGAACCCCTTGAGTTCTTTCGCCGGCCGAAAGGCGGTGGATTCGACATCCCGCACGTAGAGCTGGACAACTTCCTGTCCGGCCACTTGCCCGATGTTCTTAACCTTGAACGTGACGGTGAGCGATGGATCGTCCGGGCCGTTGGGCCGGCGCAATGTCAAATCACGGTACGCAAAGCGGGTGTAGCTCAAGCCGTGTCCAAAGGGGAACAACACCGGCTGCCCGACGGTATCGTAATAGCGGTAGCCCACATAGAGGCTCTCGCGGTATTCGACCGTGGCCGGCCCGCCGGGGAAATAAGCATACGCGGGGGTGTCTTCCAGTTTGAGAGGAAAAGTCTCGGCCAGTTTGCCGCTGGGATTGACGACCCCGAACAGAATGTCGGCGATCCCACCCGCGCCGGCCTGCCCGCCCAGATAGCCTTCGAGGATACAGGGCACGTCGTTGACCCAGGGCATTTCGACGGGCGAACCGTTGCTCAGCACCACAACCACGTTCGGATGCACGGCGGCGATGCGCTGGATGAGGGCGTCATGGCCGGGCGGCAGCTTCATGTGGCGGCGATCCACACCTTCGGTTTCGTACAGATCGGTCAGGCCGGCGCAGATAATCACGACCTCTGCCTTTTCGGCCAGAGCCAGAGCCTCCTGGATCAGGGCTTCGTCCGGTTGATCCCCTTTCTCCGTGTAACCCGGCGCATAGAGGAGGCTATCGGCGTCGGTGAGCTTACAGATTTCGTCGTACACGTTATCGAGCCGGGTGGGATTCATCAGCGAGCTGCCCGCGCCCTGGTAGCGCGGAACTTTCGCAAAGCGACCGATCAGGGCAAATCGGGTCGTCTTTTGCAAAGGCAAGAGGTCGCCGTCGTTCTTCAACAACACCGCGCCTTCGGCGGCCACGCGGCGGGCCAGAGCGTGATGGGCCTGCATGTCACAGGTAAAATCCCGGCTCAGCGTTTCGGCAGCTTTGAAGATCAAGGTCAAAATGCGTTCGACGGCGCGATCCAGGACGGCTTCATCCAATTGCCCGGCCTCGACGGCTGCCACGATCCTGGCGTCGTTCCCGTTGCGCACGCCCGGCATTTCGAGTTCAACGCCGGCCTTCAGCGCTGCGACGCGCTCATTCATCGCTCCCCAATCGGTGACGACCAATCCTTCGTGTCCCCATTCGTTCTTGAGGATGTCGGTCATCAGATAAGCGTTTTCGCAGGCGTAGGTGCCGTTGATTTTGTTGTAGGAACACATCACCGTCCAGGGCTGCGCGCCTTTGACGGCGATTTCATAGCCGGGGAGGTAAATCTCGCGCAGTGCGCGCTCATCCACCACCGCATCAATCGTCATCCGGCGGTATTCCTGGTTATTGACGGCATAGTGCTTGAGGGAAGTGCCGATACCCTGGCTTTGCACGCCGTTGATAAAACTTTTGGCGATCTCGCCGGTCAGGTAAGGATCCTCGGAAAAATACTCGAAGTTGCGGCCACACAAGGGGGAGCGTTTGATGTTGGCCCCCGGCCCCAGGATCACACCGACTTTTTCCTGGCGGCACTCCTCACCCAACGCTTGCCCGACCTGATAGATCAGGTCGCGGTTCCAGGTAGCGGCCAGAGCAGAAGCGGTCGGGAAGCACGTGGCCGGGACGCTCTCGTGCAACCCGACATGATCGGTCTTCCCGGTCTGTTTACGCAGGCCATGCGGACCGTCCGTGACCATGATGG
Organism: Anaerolineae bacterium; assembly: GCA_035373625.1. Classification (GTDB taxonomy): domain Bacteria; phylum Chloroflexota; class Anaerolineae; order B4-G1; family SLSP01; genus DSWT01. The sequence continues at coordinate 46,002 of DAOSNS010000024.1, forward strand.
AGGGGATTCCCAGGCGCGCGATGCCTTTCAGATACCAGAAATCCTTCCCGGAACATAACGAGGCTTTTTCAACGAGGGTCATTTGTTGAATGAGCGACTTAATCTTTTCCTGAAACTCCATAATAAAAAACCTTCTCCAACTCTTATCTTTGACTATTTTAACACCAACATTTCGATTAAGTATAAAAGCAATCGGGAAAGGGTCAAGGGTATTTGCAAAAAAGGCAATAGGGGTAAAATGGGAAAGCTATAGAGTATAACCAAACCCGTGGTACAGCTCCGATCATGAAAATGATCGCGGGGCTACCTGACTAACGACTATCAGACTATTTTAATGAGGAGGCATCCATGCATATCTATCACCTGCGTCGTTCTGAAAAAGAGATCACCGATCCTGCCATGATGTGGGCCGTCATTGCCGGACAGAAGTACATGACGTTAGCCCTGTCCAGAGACAACATCCCCTACCTTGTCACCGTCAATTACGGCTGCGATCAGGCTGCCGGTTGCCTGTACTTCCACTGCGCCGGCGAGGGGAAAAAGATGGACTATCTGCGGGCCAATCCCGTAGTCTGGGGACAAGTTCTGGAGGACCACGGCTATTGTGACGGCAAGTGCGATCACGCCTTCCGCACGGTGCAGTTCCAGGGCCGGGTTGTCTTTGTGGAAGATATCGAGGAAAAACGCCGCGCGCTCGCGTTGATGATCGAACAGTTAGAATCCGATCCCGAAGCGGTGAAAGCGCGGCAACTCACGGAGAAAGCGGTCGCCAGGGTGACCATCGGCAAAGTCATCATCGAGGCCATGAGCGGCAAAGCAAACCATGTCGCCTAAAAAAAGTAGCGCGGGTGTCCTGCCCGCGCTACAATTCACTAAAACCGTCTGACAGACTGGGGGCGGAGGATTCGAACCCCCACATACGGATTCAGAGTCCGCTGTCCTACCGTTAGACGAGCCCCCAACGAAGCGTTCGATTTTGAACGCACGGGCACAGTATATCACTCTTTGCTAAATTGACAAATTATCGGCCAGGGCTATCGCGTTTGGGAAACTTTGTGATGAGCAACGCGGATTGACGATCCGCTTGAAGCTAGATGAAGTCACAGTAACAAATCACAGTAACAAAAATGATAAAGCCCTGGCCCCCCACTTGCTAAAGCGTTCAAAACAGGTACAATGTCTCTTCAGGAGCCGCCCGGTGGCTCCTTTATTTGTCCCTGGATGGAAAGAGCATGGAACACATGGAATATCACCAGGCCCTGCGTTATTTGTACGGTCTGGTGGACTACGAAAAACGCCGCATTGAGCATTACTCACCCCGCGAGTTCAAGCTCGAGCGGGTCTTTGCGTTTATGGAAAAATTGGGGAATCCGCACCGCGCCTATCCTACCCTCCACATCGCGGGCACCAAAGGTAAAGGCTCGGTCTCGGCGATGCTGGCTGCCGTGGCGCAGGCTGCCGGATTGCGGACCGCGCTCTACACTTCCCCTCACCTGCACACCTACCGCGAGCGTATTCAGATCAACGGGGAACCGATTCCCCGCGATTCGCTGGCGGCCTTGCTCACCGAGATCCGGCCGGCCATCGAAAGCATCGAAGGGCTGACCCTGTTCGAGGCCACCACCGGCCTGGCCTTTCTCTACTTCGCACGGCAAAATGTGGATATCGGCGTGATCGAAGTCGGCCTCGGCGGGCGGCTGGACGCCACCAACGTCGTCATACCGGAGGTCAGCATCATCACCTCACTGAGCCTCGATCACACGCACGTACTGGGCAGTACCGTGACCGAAATTGCCCGCGAGAAAGGTGGAATCATCAAACCCGGCGTGCCGGTCATCAGCGCACCCCAGGAACCACAGGCGCTGGCCGTTTTAAGGGCCATTGCTGCCGAGCAGGCAGCGCCATTGACGGTCGTGGGGCAGGACTGGACGTGGGAATCCCTGCACTATGATCTTGAAGGGCAGACAATGGCGACGCACCGGGTGGGGGCAGCGTCCGACTTCGATGGGAGGTACGCGCTGTCGCTGCTCGGCGACTTCCAGCAGGAAAATGCGATGGTGGCCATCGCCGCGCTGGAGGCTTTGCAGGCCACCGGACACTCGTGGGCAACCCCACAGGTCGCGCACGCCGGCCTCAAACGAGCACAATGGCCCGGACGGATGGAAATCTTGCAGCGCGACCCGCCGATAGTGATAGATTGCGCCCACAATCCCTACTCCGCCCAAACCCTGGTTCACTCGCTCGCGCGTTGGTTCCCCGGCATACGCTGGAACCTCATCTTTGGCTCATCCACCGACAAAGATATTGACGGTGTGTTGCAAGCATTGTTACCGATCAGCGAGCACGTGTTGGTCACACATTCGTATCATCCACGCGCCACAGCGCCCGAGGTGCTCGCCCAAAAATGCGCTCTTCTTGATAAGACAGCGGAGATTGTGGCCAGCCCTGCCGCGGCGTTAGAACTGGCGCGGGAGCAGCTTGAGCCTGGCCAGGGCATCCTTGCCACCGGCTCCATTTTCCTCGTCGCGGATGTGCGCACGGCCTGGGGCAAAGAGGCCAACCTGAGCCTGCCGTTAGGAGATTGGGAAGACGAACCGTGGTAGGGTGCGGGCGTGGTAAACCCCGGCGCCGTGGCCTGGCGCGTGTGGCGTTGGGCGCACTGGTCGTGTTTTTCTTATGCGCGGCGGCGCCTGTTAAAGCAGATGCTTCCACCAATGCGAATGCACCTGTCGGCCCCACCGATCCAGTGGAGATGGAAGCCTTTCTGGATGATTTCATCGGCCGGCAATTGGCGACCTACCAGATTCCGGGGGCGGCGGTCGCCGTGGTCGTGGATGGAAAGCTGTTCTTCGCCAAAGGATACGGCGTCATCAATAGCCGGAGTTCCGCACCGGTTGTGGCCGACCGCACCCTGTTTCACATCGGCTCTGTCACCAAGCTCCTCACCTGGACGGCAGTGATGCAACTTGTCGAACAGGGGAAGCTCGACCTGCACGCCGACGTCAACACCTACCTTACAGATTTCCAGATCCCGGCAACCTACCCCGAACCGATCACCCTGCACCATCTGCTCACGCACACACCCGGCTTTGAGGACCAGATCGGTAACCTGGCACGCTTTAGCCACGATGACGGCCTGCCTCTGGATCAGTATGTGGTAAAGTATTTGCCGGCGCGCGTTATGCCGCCAGGGCAACTGATCGCCTACTCAAACTACGGGGCAGCGCTGGCCGGCTACATCATCCTGCAGGTCACGGGCATGTCCTATGAGCAGTACATCGAAGAACACATCTTCAAGCCCTTGGAGATGCACCGCTCTTCCATTCGTCAGCCCATCCCGGAAGCATGGACGGCGGATCTGGCACTGGGACATTACCAGGGAGTCAACGGCCCGGTTCCGCTGCACGAATACTTCCCCTGCGCCCCCACGGTGGGCCTCAGTGCCACCGTCACCGACATCGCCCATTTTATGATCATGCACCTTCAAAATGGCCGCTACGGGGATGTACAGGTTCTGCAAGAGGCAACGGCGCAGGCGATGCACCAACAACAGTTCACCCACGATCCACGTTTGCCGGGCGTCACCTATGGTTTTGTGGAATGGGAACACAACGGGCAACATGTGTTGTGGCACGGCGGGAGCACCGGCTTCTTCGAAAGTATGATCCTCCTGCTGCCGGAGCACAATGTTGGTGCCTTCATCGCCTACAACTACAAAATACCCACCATGCCGGGGCGCGAGTTTCGACAGGCATTTCTGGATCACTATTATCCGGCGGCTTCCACGACCACACCACACCCCCTGCCCGACGCAGCCGCGCGGGTGCAAGCCTTTGTCGGCGACTATCGTGAAAGCCGCTGGGCTTTTACCCATGCGGACAAGTTCGCCTACATGTTCATCCGCTATTATAAGATGCGGGCGACGCCGGATGGGCGGCTGATCCTGAACGATGTTGCCTATGTCGAAACGGCTCCGCTGGTCTTTCAAGCAGTTGATGGACAGGGCACACTCATTTTTCACACCGACGAGAAAGGCCATCCGATTTACGGATTTTATGACTTCGATGCCCACAAAGTCTTCATCAAGCTGCCCTGGTACCAGACGCGCCCGGTACATCTGGCGATCCTCATCGTATGTGGGTTGCTCTTCCTTTCAACGTTGCCACGTTATCCGGCGGGGAAGCTGCCCGACCATGCGCCCTGGCTGCTTGCGGAGGCGGAGACGCTGTTCCGCTGGTTCGGCACGATCAATCTGGTGTACCCGGTAGGCATGTTCATCATCTGCGTCACCGTGCTTCTCAAGGCCCTGCCGGATCTGGCGTTCCTGGCGCCGATGTTTGTCTTGATGTTGCTCGCCCCGTTGTCGCTGGCCTTTAGCATCGTGGCGCTGGCGTGGAAAGAGGGGTATTGGAGTGTCGCACGGCGTGTGCATTACACATTGGTCGCCCTGGCGCAACTGACATTCGCCGGGTGGCTAAATGCCTGGAATCTGTTAAGATTATGGCAGCTTTAGGATATATCGAGATATGGAGAAAAGTTTCATGGATTGGGATAATTTGCCGTTGACATCAGAAGACCTGTTCGGCGAATTTCTGGATATGTCTTCTGAAGATAGCGGACCGTTCGAGGCCGTCATCTTGCCTTTGCAGGAACTGGTCGTCTATCCCCAAATGATGACGCCGCTGTATGTGGGCCGCGAAGCCTCGATTCAGGCCCTGGAAGTCGCCGTTCACGAAGACTGGCCCCTCGTCGTTGTGACGCAGCGTGACCCCACGCTGGAAACATACCCGAACGCGGCCGACCTGTACGACATCGGTACGGAAGTCATCATCGCGCGCTCGATCCGTCTGCCCGACGGCACCAGCAGTGCCATTGCCCAGGGCACCGGGCGCGTGCGCATCCTCGAATATACACAGACAGAGCCATACCTGATTGCAACCGTCGAGCCGTTGACCGAAGTGAAAGGGGAAGACGACGCGCTCACCGAAGCCCTCATGCGGGCCATCCTGACCATGTTCGAGAAGGCCGTCAACCTGAATCAGGCGCTGCCCGAAGAAGCCTACATTTACGCTATGAACATCGAGTCGCCGGGGCAACTGGCGGACGTCATCGCGCAAATGATCAACCTGCCCCTCGAAGCGCGTCAGGACTTGCTGGAAACCCTCGACATTACCGAACGCCTGCAAAAGGTGAGCACCCATCTGGCGCGCGAACTGGACGTGCTGGAGTTGGAAAACCAGATCCATACCAACGTGCAGCAAGAAGTGGACAAATCCCAGCGCGAGTATTTCCTGCGCGAGCAACTGCGCGCCATTCAACATGAGCTTGGCGAGACGGATATTTACACCCGCGATGTGGAAAAACTCCAGGAAGAGTCCGCCGAACTGGAATTGCCCGAAGAAGTGCGCAAGCGAGTCAACGAGGAGCTGGCACGGTTGGCGATGATGCCCGCGATGGCTCCAGAGGTCGCCATCGTGCGCTCGTACCTGGACTGGCTGCTCCACCTGCCGTGGACCAAAATGACCGAGGACAACCTGGACATCAAGCACGCTGCCGACGTTCTGGAATCTCGCCATTACGGTCTGCCCAAGGCCAAAGAGCGCATCCTGGAATACATCGCCGTGCGTCGCCTGGCGCCGGAGAAAAACCGCAGCACCATCCTCTGTTTCGTCGGGCCGCCGGGCACCGGCAAGACATCGCTGGGCCGTTCGATCGCCGAGGCGCTGGGGCGTGAATTCGTGCGCGTCTCGCTGGGCGGCGTGCGCGACGAGGCCGAAATCCGTGGACACCGACGCACTTACATCGGCGCGCTGCCGGGGCGCATCCTCCAGACCATGCGCCGCGCCGGAACGCTAAATCCGGTGTTCATGCTGGATGAAATTGACAAGCTCGGCCAGGACTTCCGGGGCGATCCGGCGTCGGCGCTGCTGGAAGTGCTGGACCCCGAACAGAATCACGCCTTCTCCGATCATTACCTGGAGATCCCCTACGACCTCTCCAAAGTGCTGTTCATTACCACGGCGAACATCCTCGATCCCATTCCGCCGGCTTTGCAAGACCGGATGGAAGTCATCGAATTTCCGGGCTATACCGAAGAAGAAAAAATCGAAATTGCCAGACGCTTTTTGATCCCCCGGCAGATCGAACTCAATGGCCTGGAAGAGCACCCGCCGCACTTCCTCGAATCCACTTTGCACACCCTGATCCGGCTATACACCTACGAGGCCGGCGTGCGCAACCTGGAGCGGGAAATCGGCAGTCTGTGTCGCAAGGCCACCCGCCGGCTGGCGGAAGACAAGCGTCCGTTGGCCGTGGTGACCCCGAAAACCGTCGAGAAATATCTGGGGCCGCCGCGCTATCTCAGCGACAACCTGGAAAAGCAAGACGAAGTGGGGGTGGCGATGGGTCTGGCCTGGACGCCGAACGGTGGCGACTTGCTACCGGTTGAGGTAGCGCTCGTCCCCGGCAAGGGCAACCTGATCCTGACAGGACAACTGGGAGACGTGATGCAGGAATCGGCGCAGGCGGCCTTAACCTATCTGCGCGCCCAGGCCGAATCCTGGGGCATCCATGCCGAGGTCTTCGAGAAAACCGACATTCACATCCACCTGCCGGAAGGGGCCATTCCTAAAGATGGGCCTTCCGGGGGGATCACCATGGCGGTCGCCTTGTGCTCGGCGTTTAGCGGGCAGCCGGTGCGGCGCGATGTGGCAATGACCGGGGAAATCACGCTGCGCGGAAGGATTTTGCCCGTAGGTGGACTCAAAGAAAAACTGCTCACGGCGCACCGCGCGAACGTGAAGAAGGTCATCTTGCCGGCGCGCAATGCCAAAGACTTGCAGGAAATTCCACGGAACATTTTGAAGAAGCTCGATCTGATTCTGGTGGAAAGCATGGAAACCGTCCTGGAAGAGGCACTGCTGCCGCTGCCGGAGAAGCCGATGGTAGACGCGGCTGTGTCGGTAACCCCCAAAGACCCAGAGAGCGCAGAGTAAATATCAGAGAATCCCCGGCACAAACAAAAACGCGGGGGCGCGGCTTCACACCGCGCCCCCTGAATTTCTCATCCTGACACGGGATCAATACTGCGGTTTCAAAATCCCGTAGTTGCCGTCTTCGCGGCGGTAAATGACACTCAGCCGCCCATCGTTGCCGTCGAGGAAAACGTAGAAGAGGTGATCCAACAGTTCCATCTGCTCAATCGCCTCTTCGGGCGTGATCGAGTGCACTTCAAATTCCTTGATCCGCACGATGCGCGGAGCCGGTTCTTCTTCAACAGCTTCTTCAACTTCGGCTTCCAACTGTTCGGCGCCCGCCACTGCCGGCCGACGCTTGCTGACCTTGCGCCCCTTATACCGCTCGACCCGACGATACATCTTATCCATCACCGCATCAATGGCGGCGAAAATGTCCCCGGCGCGCTCTTCGGCCCGCAGGATAGCTTTGGGGACGGTGATGGTGATTTGCGCGACCATACGCCGTGCGCTATCACGTGAATTGCTTTCCGAAAGGTCAACGCGGATGGTCTCAAGGGAGGGGAGAAAACGCTCAAATTTGGAGACTTTCGTTTCAACGTAATCACGCAGCCGTTCTGTCAACTCTAAATTCCGGGTGTAAATCTGCAACATCTCCATCGTAAAATCCTCCTTAATCGTTGGAATTAGGACGCGCGCGCCAGGGTGAAAGCATTGACGCTGCGCACCCCATTGGATAACAACACCACTGCGCATGCCTGCAATGTGGCACCTGTGGTCGCCACATCATCAATCAACGTCACGCGCTCTCCATCCAGTCTGGTATATAGAGTATACGCAAAAGCGTCTTTAACGTTCCGCTGACGTTCCTCACGGTTCAGCCTGGTTTGCGACTGCGTATTGCGCACCCGTACCAATAGCCCCTCGGCGACCGGCACACCGATCGAGCCGGCCAATGCCCTGGCAAACAAAGTGGATTGATTATACCCTCTTCGGGCTTCACGGCCGGCATAAAGGGGCACAGGGACAAGAAGATCACTTTCCATGCGGTGGTACTTCCACACCTCGGCTATGCGTTGCGTCAGAGGGGTGAGGACATGGCGCGCGCCGCGGTATTTCAGGGCATGAATCACATCCCGGATCGCGCCCTCAAACAAAAACACGGCGCGGATGGGTGCCACGTCGAGGGGAGCCGTCCGGCATGTCGGGCACAACCTGCCGCTTTTCTCTAAACGTCCGCAACGTGGGCAAATTGGGGCCTCTAGCGGCGGAAGGGTCATGGCGCAAACATCACACAGCCAGGTACCCACCTTTCTGCAAACCACGCAACGTGGAGGCGCGATAAGATCCAGGAACTGACGATATACACTCCAACCGCAGCGTATGAGGTTATTTACACGCTTTGCGTCATAGACCATGCGTATGCTCACACGGTGAAGTCCCTGGATTGCCTGGGCCAGGATTGTAACCGCTTTATTCCAATGGTGCCCCGGCCTGGATACGGCCACGGTGCTTAAGAGCTACCGACGCTTTTGAGCCTGATGATCGCCGGTCCCAACAGCACGATCAAAATGGTGGGAAAGATGAAAAAGACCAGCGGAAACATCATTTTGATGGGGGCCTGACGGGCTTTCTCTTCGGCGCGCTGCCGGCGCTTCAGGCGCATGGTGTCGGACTGAATACGCATCACTTTTGCCATACTGACGCCCAGGGTATCGGCCTGAATAATCGCCGCGACGAAAGAAGTGACATCGGGAACGTCCATGCTATTCGCCATATTGCGCAATGCCTCACGGCGCAATTTGCCAAGCTGCATTTCCTGCACGGTTTTGTTGAAAGCGATACTCAGCTCATTGTTCCATTTCTCGGCGACTTTTGACATGGCCGCGTCAAACCCTAACCCGGCTTCGACACAAATGGTCAAAAGGTCCAGCGCATCCGGCAGGGCTTTGATGATTTCATTTTGGCGCGCCGAGATCTTGGACCCCAACCACACGGACGGCAGTGAATATCCCAGCACAAACGCGACGACGATGACCAGCAACCGCTGCATGACCGGCAGACTGGAAGCGAACGCGATCATCAACGAGATGCCCCCCAAAACAATAGCAGCAACGATGCGATAAGCGAGAAACTGCACGGGTTTGATCTTGTGGGCGAGGCCGGCAAGTTCAAGTTTGTGACGCGAAGCCTCGATAGTTTGTTGGGGGGTGAAGCGCTGCGCCATTTTGCCCAACGCTTCGATCATCGGGATCAGCACGCGCTGCGTAAACGGTTGGGAAAGCTCCAGCTCTTCCAGGGTAACCGACTGTCCCAGGGCTGCCAGCTCGTTCAGGCGTTCGTCAATGCTTTGCGCGGAACCGGCCCGACGTCTGCTGATCAGCACCACCAGAACGGCAACCATAACAACGATCCCACCAATGACAACGGGCATCGTGACCTCCCTGATTTTTTACACTTCGATACTGACGATTTTGTTAATGACGAAATAACCGGCGCCGATCATCACAAGCGAAACACCGAGCATAATCCAACCGCATGGGTCTTCAAACATTCCTCCCATGAAGCCAGGATTGATCATGTAGATGAAAGCCCCCAGCGCAAAAGGCAATAAGGTGATCACGTAGCCGGTCATACGACCTTGTGAGGTCATCACCCTGATTTCACCTTTGATGCGTATCCGCTCGCGGATGGTGAAGCTGATGGCATCCAGGACTTCGGCCAGGTTACCGCCGACCTCGCGTTGGACGCTCATCGCCGTCACCACCAGATCCATATCAGGGCTGGGGACACGGCGCATCAGGTTCGCCATCGCTGTGTCGAAGGGCACCCCCAGTTGCAATTCCATCACGACGCGCCCGAATTCTTCCGAGATGGGCGCCGGCATCTCGTCGGAGATGACCTCCATCGCCTGCATGGTGCTATACCCGGCCCGTAGTGAATTCACCATCAGGTTCAGCGCGTCGCCGAGCTGATTATTGAATTCCTTAAGACGTTTGTTCATGCGTTGGGCAAGATAAATACGGGGAAGGAAAAAGCCAGCGATGGCCCCAACCGGTATCAGAACAACACGCTTGATGACAAAAAACAATAACCCCGCAAGGATAGATAGGGTAATGCTCATCACGATGAACTCACCCACAGTCCACTTGAGGTTAGCACGTGCCAGTTGCGTCGCCAGGTTTTGTGCAAACCCCCGGCCGGCTACAGCGCGGTCTACGGCTGCGCCAATGACAGATTCTCGTTTTGTCTTTTCCTTCTCAGCCTTACGTTTCTTCTGAGTATCACCGAGTCGTTTCTCAACAAGTTCCTGACCGCTTCTTTCGCCAGATAACCCCACAATCAGCAAGACGATAGAAGCAAGAATCACCACAGCGCCAATGATCAGTAGGGGATCCATAGTCTACACCTTTCTCCCTATTGGCTTTCAGTCCGTTAAAAGCGCGTACGTTGTGCAACTCCGAAAATTGAAGGGGGTAAGTGAATACCGGCTTGTTCGATTTTCTCCATGAATTTGGGGCGAATTCCGGTGGGACGCAACCGCCCGATTACCTTACCACCCTCAAAACCGGTTTGCTCGAATTTGAAGATGTCGGCGGTGGTGATCACGTCTCCTTCCATCCCCTGGACTTCGGTGATGGAAACAACGCGCCGCGACCCATCGCGCATCCGCTCCAACTGCACGATCATATCAATCGCCGAGGCGACCTGCTCACGGATGGCCCGGTGCGGCAGTTCCATACCGGCCATCAACACCATCGTTTCCAGACGCGAGAGGGCATCCCGTGTATTGTTGGCGTGGAGCGTTGTCATGCTGCCCTCGTGGCCGGTGTTCATAGCCTGAAGCATGTCCAGAGCCTCGCCGCCACGGCACTCCCCAACCACGATACGGTCAGGGCGCATTCGCAAGGAGTTGATCACCAGATCGCGGATGCTGACCTCGCCCTTGCCTTCAACGTTTGGGGGGCGCGACTCCAGAGTAACCACATGCTCCTGCCGCAATTGCAGTTCCGCCGCGTTCTCGATGGTGATGATGCGCACATCCGCCGGAATAAAACTGGAGAGGACGTTCAAGAAGGTCGTTTTGCCAGTGCCGGTGCCACCCGAAACGACGATATTGACGGCCGCGATGACCGAAGCTCTCAAGAATTCCACGGCCTCTTCGGTAATACTCCCATAGCGGATGAGGTCTTCAATCGTCAACGGCTTCTTGAAGAATTTGCGGATCGTCAGCGTGGGGCCGTTAAGGGCAATCGGCGGGATGACGGCGTTGACACGCGACCCGTCCTTGAGACGCGCATCCACGGTGGGACTGCTTTCGTCAATCCGGCGTCCCAGAGGCGCCACGATGCGCTCGATGATGCGCATCAGGTGTTCATCGGACTCAAAGCTGATGTTCACCCGCTGCACTTTGCCCTGGCGCTCGACGAAAACCTTCTTCGGTCCGTTCACCATGATCTCAGTGATGCTGTCATCGGCCAGCAGTGGCTCCAGTGGCCCCAGCCCCAGGATTTCCGCCACAATCTGCTCGAAAAGCGCGTCGCGCTCCTTGCGCCCCAAAACGATGCTTTCTTCCTGAAGAATGGCGTCATACATTTCCTTGATCGTCGCGCGCACTTCGGCAGTTCGGGAAACGTCCATCGAGGGATCCATTTCCGTGATCAGCCGATTCTGGACGCGCGTCTTCAGGTCCATATAGGCATCCCGCGCGCGCGGCACGGGCCGCCGTTGTATTTCACTACCGGCATCGCTGGTCGCCGCCTGTGGGGCAGCAGTAGGTGAAGTAGAGGGCGTCGAAGAGGTAGTAGGAGCGGTTGGTTTCTTCTCAATTCTACGTAAAAGGGACACCGTTTCTCTCCTTCAAAAACTATCCTTATAACAGACGCCCTATGCCAGGACGTTTCGGGGTTTCATTCACCGATGCATTTTCTACTGGCATTTCTGCAAAGCGCTTTTGTATTGCCGCTGCAAAGTCCATGATGGCCTGTCCGATGGGAGTGCGAGCATTTTTAAGGATCAGAGGTTCGCCATAATTGGCAGCGCGCAACGCAATGCGCTCATCATAGGGAATATGCACCATCGCCGGTATCATGGCACGTTCTATGGCTTCAGGTTGAATGCCCATACGTTTGTTATCCACACCGTTGATGACCAGGGCAATTTTGTCCATTCCAAAATTCATCTTTTGTAGAAGATCAATGAACTGGCGCGCTCCGCGAATCTCAGGGATGACCGGACGGGTTACAATAGCCACAAGGTCACTGACATCCAGATCAGCCAGGGTAATGTCATCTACCTGGTGCGGCGCATCTAAAATGATGTAATCGAATTCTCGACCCACAAATTTAAGAATAGTTTTTAGATTGGAGTTAGCCCCACTCTCCTCGGTTCCACTTTCTTTGAAAACTTCGGCATCCTCAGGCAAGGGCGGAGCGACAAGCACTTTTACCCCGGAGGTATGAGGCGTCATCACAGTTTTGAGCAAGTCCACATCCAAGTCTTGCACATGGGGGACAAGGTCGGCTATGGTCCGTGTGGCTTGTAGTTTCATGAAAATAGCCACGTCACCGAATTGAAGGTTGGTATCAATCACGCATACTTTTGAATCAGGGCCGAGTAGGGTCTGCAAAGCAATGGCCAGATTGACAGCTAATGTTGTACAGCCCGTACCGCCTTTAGGGCTATAGATAGTGACAACCTTGGCTTCTGTAGCGCGGGAGACAGCCGCCGCTTGTGAGGGAGCCGTACCAGGCATAACCAGGGCGCCGGTTCCCATCTTCTGACGCAATTTATACGCTCGATGAATGGCATCCAACAATTCATCCGCACTTGGCGGTTTGGTCAGGTAATCCCTGGCCCCGGCCATCATCGCCCGGCGCATATAGTCAGTTTCCCCCTGCACCGAGAGCATGACAATTTGTACGGTAGGCATCAGCTCAATGATCTTGCCGGTTGTGGCAATCCCATCCATGCCCGGTAAGTTAATATCCATTAACACTACATCGGGTAAAACCTGGGGGGCAGTTTTTAGAGCTTCCTCACCACTGCCGACCATAGCCACAACGTCAATATCGGCGTCGAACGAGAGCAGTTTGCGCAACTGCTCGCGCGTCTCTGCAATATCATCAACGATCATTACCCGTATTCTACCGGTCATAAATTGTCTTTACACTCCTGGGGTTAGGACTATAAAATAGCAAGTCAAGCATCCATGGTAGGTACTTTAATACTATTAGTTTAGCATAGCCTCAGCATGATGTCAATCAAACCACTCCTTTGATCTTTTTGATCCTTCCCACAAGACGAACTCTCTCTTTATCTGATTGACTCCAGTTCCGATTTATAAGGCGTCAATCTCGGCCGCCTGGCGTTCCAGCCACTTCTTGATAGTGGTCAATTCTTCGCGCGTGCCGAGAAGGTTTTTGCGTTCGGCACGGACAAAGCGGGTGTAGGGCGAGATCGCATTTTCAATCTCGCGCAAGGCGCGTTCCAACTCGCGGTTGAACTGCGTGTTCAGCGTTTCCATAAGTTGTGTGCGCACGGCGGCAATCTTCGCGTGTAATTCGTTTTTCACGGCACGCTTCTTGGCCGGGATGACGAGTAACCCCAGCACGGCCACGGCTCCTGCCGCCAGGATGCCGGTCAGGTCGGCGGCCGTGGTTGTCGCAATGGTGGTGACGACGGCGCCCAATCCCACGGCGCTCACCTCAACCAGTGCCGTGCTGGCGACCGCCTGTTGCACGGTTTCGGCGATGCGCGTGGCTTCTTCCATCTTATCGTAACTTTGCAGCGCCTGCTGCGTGACCCGTCCAACCGTATCCAACAAGTTTGCGCGATCGTAAATGAAAGTTCCCCCGACCTGCCCGACGATGTGCTCCGCGTATTTGTCCCGCCGCCCCAACACGTGCTCCTGGACGGCCTGCCACTGTCCCAGGTTACTGCTCACCAGCCAATCTATGATTTCGTTGACGCGCTGTTCGATCATCTGCGGTGCGTCACCGACGACTTTGCGCGCGAATTCTTCTTGCAATTTGGCTTTGTTCATCAAATCGAAGAGGCGTAGGATGCGCATGGTCTCGTCGAAATAGATCATGCCGCGATTCTCGAATTCGTACAACACGTTGTCCACATCCGCCAGGCGGTAACGGAACTGCCGATACATATCCTCGCGGTACATCGCCATCTCACGTTCGATGTCGGTCAGCACTCCAAAATCCTCGTCCAGCAGATGCAACCGGTTATCCACCATGGCCATGTATTTATCAATCAGATGCTGGGCCACACCGATCGGATTGCGCAACTTGAGGCGGATGCGTTCTTTTTCATCCAGTGTGCTGATGATGTACTGCTCCAACGCTTCGATGCCGCTTTTGGCCAGCAAGGCGTGATCCTGGGTTTGTTTGGCCCGCAGGGCCAGGCGCGCCGAAATCGGGAAAATCTCAGGCTTGAATCCCAACAAAAGCAGGGCATTTTCAGCGATGAAGTCCTCGATGCGCGCAATGTCCGCGGCATTTTCCAGGATGTCAATTTTGTTCAGCACGATGACGACTTTCTTGCCCCAGTCACGAATCCGCTCCAGAAAAGCCCGCTCACTTTCCGTGAAAGGCCGGTCTACGGAGGTGACGAAAAGCACCATGTCGGAACGCGGGACAAACTCCTGGGTGAGGGCTTCATGCCCACGATAGATGGCGTTGGTGCCGGGGGTGTCCACGATGTTGATCTCCCCCAGCCAATCCGATGGTGCCGTATAAATATCCACCGAATCTTCGATGGCGACCCGTTCAAAATGGTTGCCGTGCTTGAGAAGGTGGATGCGGGTGGTCGTAGGAGTGACGCCCTCTTCAAGTAAGGCTTGTCCCAGCAGGGCGTTGATGAAGGCGCTCTTCCCGGCGTTGAATTCGCCCACGACAACCAACAGAAATAGCTCATCAAGTTGGCGGATGGAGCGTTCCAGGGCCGCGCGATCTTCCGGGGCCGCATTAAATTGCGCCAGCGCGATTTGCAGATTAGTCAGCCAGTGACGTTCGATGCCTACAAGAGCTTCCTCGGTCGGGCTTAAGATTTTTTGCTCCATGCCTTGTTATCCTGTTTCCTGAAATCCTGTCCAAAGAAACGAACCACGCAACTACTGTCTATAATAATATGACCTTATCTACAAAAAGCAAATGTTTATATGGCTATCGCATTTAGCCGTTTCCGGCAACTGAATACGGCCTGAAGGCCAGGGAAAGGGGGGGGGGACAGGGCTTCGCCCCGCCACAATCCCCCTTAAAGACGCCGCTTTAGCAGCACAGCAGACAGTACGACGGAAAAAGTTTCCCCAATGCGATAGCCTTACAAGTGTTAAGGGTTGCAAGGGGGGAAGAGAAAGCATTAAGGGGGGATTTTGGGCGACTCGCCGCCCGAAATCCCCCCTCTTTCTGCCTTCCTTATTGGGGATTATTTGTTGTTGCTGGGTTCCAAAACCTTATCAATCAAGCGGTATTCCACCCCCTGCTGCGCCGTCATATAAAAGTCACGGTCGGTGAAACGCTCGATTTGAGCGTCATCCAGGCCGGTATGCTTGCGCAGCAGGTTGTTGAGCAATTCACGCATCCGCAGGATCTCCTTTGCCGCGATCTCGATGTCGGTGGCCTGCCCCTGGACGCCGCCGAGCGGTTGGTGCAGATGGATCGTCGCGTGCGGCAGGGCATAGCGGCGGCCTTTGGTCCCCGCCGCGAGCAACACGGTCGCCATACTGGCCGTCATCCCCACCGCAATAGTAGAGACGGGCGCTTGAATCAACTGCATTGTGTCATAAATCGCCAGGCCGGCCGAAATCTCCCCACCCGGCGAGTTGATGTAGAGAGAAATTTCACGCTCGGAATCCTCGCGGTCGAGGAAGAGCAACTTGGCCACAACTTCATTGGCAACCAAAGCGTTGATCGGTGTCCCCAGGAAAATGATGCGCTCTCTGAGCAGCACGGAATAGATGTCATAGATACGCTCACCGAGTCGCGTGTCCTCAATTACATACGGGAACATGGGAGTCTCCTCATCGTTCATAGTTCATACGGATATGGCATCTTATTCCTGTGTGGATGCTGGCTCTTCTGTCGAGGTCATTTCTGGCGCAGCGTTGGCAGGTGTAAGCTCGCCACGTGCGATTTTCTCAAGATGCTCCAACACCTTTTGGTTCAATAAGTTCAGCCGCAAGTTGCGTCCGAGGTCCGAATCCAGGCTCACCCCGGCTTCCACAACTCGAGCCGGCGCGCCCAGCATCGTCATCATGTCGCCGTATGCTTGCACGACTTCGTCATCACTGACCTGGATGCTCTCGGCAGCGGCGAACTTCAACAACACCAGCGAACGTTTGACATTTTCCTCGGCCCGAGGTTGCAATTGTTCGCGGAATTTCTCCAGCGTCATTCCTTGCAATTGCAGGGCATCTTTGAGCGACATGTGACGCTCGCGCTGCGTCCGCTCGTCGGCGTTTTTAATCATGTCATCCAGCGTTTGTTTGACGATATCCGGCGGATAGTGCACCTCGGATTGGGCCACCAACGCCTCAACCAGATTGTCACGGTATGTTTCCTGGAACTGGGATTGCTTGGCGTCTTTCAGACGGGTGTAAATGTCGCTCTTGAGATCTTCAAGGGTTTCAAAAGGACCTACGGTGCTGGCTAAGGCATCGTCGAGATCGGGCAAGACACGCTCGAAGACGCCCACCATCTTCACCTTAAACTGCACTTCGGCCCCCCGCAGGGATTCTTCCCGAAAGTCTTCCGGTAAGACGATGGTGAACGTTTTTTCCTCATCGGTACTCATGCCGATCAGGGCTTGCACGAATTCGGGAGTGAGGAAAGGAGCATCTTCTTGAAGCACGATCTCGATATCGTCTTCATCAACAATCACTTCGTCATCGGCCGTGCCCAAAACGTTGAAGTGAACTTCATCCCCCCATTGGGCAGGACGTTCCAGGGGTTCCAAAACAGCATGTTCGGAACGTATCTGCTCCAGGATGTTCACAACTTCTTCATCGCTGACGGTAGCGTCTTCCCAGGGTTGGCGCAGGCTGTGATAGTCGCCCAGCTTCACCTCAGGCTCCAACGGCACACGAATCGTGTAGGTCAAAGGGGAAGGGGTGATCTTTTCCAGGGTACCCGGCCCGTAGGGTTCGATGCCGGCCTGGTCAATGATTTGGGGATAGATTTCTTGGATGATCTGATCCGCCGCTTCTTGCAACACTGCGTCTTCGCCAACATATTGCAAGACTTTTGCATAAGGGGCCTTGCCCTTGCGGAAGCCGGGGATGTTGACCTTCCCGGCAATCGAGCGCGCCGCTTTCTGCATGGCCTGCTTGACGGCATTTTCCTCAATTTCCACATTGAGAAGTGCTTCATGAGTTGCTAACAGTTCTTTTTTGATTTCAAACACGCCTGTAACCTCCAATGACAAGTCAGGGCGATTATAACACACTCTTGATGAAATACCAACAGCATTGAAAGACGTATCAGGGCCTTATCATTCTAACGAGAATAATAAAGCCCTGAAGACGTATTCACCATAAAGAAAATATGGGTTTGACAAAACGCATTTATGATGTTACAATCAGGTTACTTAACAACATATCCTTTTATTTAATAGTATTATTGCCTGCACGGTAAGGTCTTTTGCTCAAAGGCAGGCGAACCTGGAGAAATTACGTCATGCAAGATACAAGACAGCAGATTCTTGAAATTCTGAAGCGCCATGGTGAGGTCACCGTTCAAGAACTCAGTCGTGAGCTTGGGTTAACCAGTGTCACGGTGCGGCACCATCTGGAGATTTTACGCTCCGAGGGGTACATCACCGAGCCGGAAATCCAGCGTTTCAGCCGTCCCGGACGCCCCCGTTATGTGTACCGCCTGACCTCCACGGCAGCCGATCTGTTTCCCAACAATTACAGCGGCCTTGCCAGCGCGTTGCTCGATGCTCTCAGGGTTTGCGTGCCCACAGAAGAACAGCGGGTTTTTCTACAGGAGACAGCCAAACGTCTGATTGCTGATGTGGGGGATTTACCGCCCGACCGTGATGCGCGCATGGATGGCGTCGTAGCGATTATGAATCAAAACGGTTTTGTCGCGCGTTGGGATAAGGATGCCGACGGACGCTATTTTATCTACGTCAGCAGTTGCCCCTATCATCACGTTGCGCAAACTCACATGGAAACGTGTCAGATTGATGAAACCCTCATCCGGCAATTGACGAACGCCGAAGCGCGACGCATCCAGACGGCAGCGCAAGTCGGCGGTTTGTGTGTATACGAAATCATCTGGTCTGAATAAACGGCTCGCGCCGGTCATAACACGTTTTTTGGGGGATAGGATTTATATTAACCCCGCGCTGAAATTTCCATCAAAAAGGCCCAGGTCATCCCTGGGCCTTTTTGTATGGCGTGCTCTCTACAATACCCACAGGTTTTCCTGGATATGGCTCAGATACTCCGCGCCGCTGGCGGTGACGACGACGTTTTCTTCCCGACCGATGTAGCCGCGCCCCGGCACCGAGACCCCCAGTTCGATCGCAAAGACGTTGCCCTCTTCGACCACCCCTTCGGTGGCACTGCCATAGCGTTCCCATTTGGGTCCCAGGACAGTGGCGCCGTCGTGGGCGGTGCGTCCGATGTGGTGTCCAAAAGCGTGCATAAACTCCGGGTAGCCGGCCTCGACAAGGGTGCGGCGTGCCACAGCATCCACTTCCCAACCTTGCACGCCGGGTTTGAGCGTCGCGCGTCCGGCTTCAAGGGCGGCTGTGGTAGCGTCCCAGGCGCGTTGGATTTCT
Source organism: Anaerolineae bacterium (assembly GCA_035373625.1). GTDB lineage: Bacteria > Chloroflexota > Anaerolineae > B4-G1 > SLSP01 > DSWT01. The sequence continues at coordinate 64,778 of DAOSNS010000024.1, forward strand.
GCGGGGATGGTGGTTTCGCCGGCCTCGCGCAGATACCACGTCCGCTGCAGGTCCGAGACAAACCCGTAGCACGAGATACCGAAGTCAATGTGCACCAGGTGTCCGGCTTTAGCACGCAGCCCGGCCGGCATGGCGTGGCCTACCGCCGAATCAGGTCCCACGGTAACAACCGGGCAGTACTCCCATTCCCACGAGGAACCATAACCGTTTTCGATGAGGAAGTTGTGCAAAAAGTCGGCGATTTCCGTGTCACCCACGCCGGGGTGGATGAGCGACTTGAGGCGCGCGATCCCCGCTTCGGTACGCTCCACAGCCGCTTTGATGCGAGCAACTTCGGTAGCGGTTTTGCGTCCACGCAGGGCGGCGATGATGGCTTCGGCAGATACCAGACGTGTGGCATACGGTGTGGCAGCCAAAGCCCGCGACAACAACCGGAACATGCCGTAGGTCAGCCCATCCGCGGCCGGATCGCTTTCCGAATAGTTAATGGCGATGCGGCGTGGATTGAGCGTCTCGATTTCAGTGGCAAGGTTTTGTTGAAACGACTCGTCGTAACCGATGACCCGTTTGTAGGCGCCCAAACGTTCGACATTGGGGACGTCATACCGGCCAACGATGGCAACGCTCGCGCCGCTCTTGTGGATCATCAACGCCGAGGGCCAGGTCAGGTTGAAGCCCAGAAGCAAATCGAGCGCCGGGTCTTTTACTTGACTCGTCTCGCGTACAAACGTGAGCCACAGATCAATCTTTTTCTCTTTGAGGATTTGTACCGCCTGCGCGGTTTTCTCGCGCACAATGGCCGCTGCTTCAAACGTCGTATTCATTTCCAATCTTCAATCTCCAATCTCCAATCTCGCAATCTATAACGTCTCACCGGTCAAGCGTTCGTAGAGCGCCTGGAATTCCTCATCGGAATAGTAATAGATCATCAGCCGCCCCCCTTTGCGCCCGGCTTTGAGGCGCACGCGCGTCCCCAGCGCCGCCGCGAAACGTTCCTCGAGGGCATGGATTTCGGGCAGCGGCGCGGCTTTGGGCTTTTGGGGACGGGTGAACTGCTGCACAAGGGCTTCAACCTGGCGGACACTCAACCCTTGCCGGATGACAAGCTGCAGAACGGTGTCCTGGTCTTCTTTGCGCGGCAGGCCCAGCAAGGCGCGCGCATGGCCTTCGCTGATCGTCCCCTCCATCAGCGCCTCTTGCACTGCTGTGGAGGCCAGCAATAGGCGCATGGTGTTGGCGATCGCGGGACGGCTTTTGCCGACGCGCTGCGCGACTTCACCCTGCGACAATCCGAATTCCTCGACCAGGTGCTTGTAAGCCAGGGCCTCTTCGATCGGGTTGAGGTCGGCGCGTTGCACGTTTTCCACAAGCGCCAGCTCCAGCATCTGCTGCGGGGCGACATCCTTCACAACGACGGGGACCTTTTGTAGTCCGGCAAGCCGCGCCGCGCGCCAGCGACGTTCGCCGGCGATGAGCTGGTAGCGTCCATCGGTGGTGTGGGTGACAATCAATGGCTGGATGATGCCGTGCTCGCGGATGGAATCGGCCAATTCCTGGAGATCATGCTCCTGGATTGGCATACGCGGCTGGTGCGGATTGGGGATAATCGCCTCTAGCGGCACTTCTTGCAGACCGCCGGGACGTTCTTCGTCCACAGGAATCAGCCCTTCTAATCCCCGCCCCAAGCCTCGTTTGGTCATCAACTTGCCTTCCTCTGTTACACCCAAATCTACAAAGCAACCATTGTAACATACTTGCGCGGGATTACAATTTGCCCCCGCACTTCCTTGCGACTTTTCTCACTCTCAATTATACTCACAATTATATGATCCGCATCATTGTTGGTATAACCGGCGCGAGCGGCGCGATCTACGGCGTGCGCGCGCTTGCCGCGCTCCAAAATCTCGGCGTGGAAACCCACCTGGTGGTAACGCCGGCGGGGATAACGACGTTGCGCCAGGAGCTGGATATGGAAATGGAAGCGCTGCGGACGCTCGCGGCCTGTGTGTACGACGCGCAGGACTTCGGCGCGCCGATTGCCAGCGGGTCCTTCGTCACCCAGGGGATGCTTGTGGCGCCGTGCTCGATCAAGACGCTCTCCGCCATCGCCCACAGCTACGCCGATAACCTGCTCGTGCGCGCCGCCGACGTGGCCCTGAAAGAAGGGCGCCCGCTGTTGCTCGCCGTCCGCGAGACGCCGCTGCACCTGGGACATCTGCGCCTGATGGTGCAGGCGGCCGAAAATGGGGCGATTATCTTCCCGCCGGTGCCGGCTTTCTACGACCATCCGACGACCCTCGAAGAGGTCGTCGAGCGCACGGTCGGCCGGATGCTGGCACGCCTGGGGATTGCAAATGACCTTTTTGCTCCCTGGGGTATGTAGCGCGAGTATCGGCGGTTGAATGAAAATTTTAGCCGTTGGGGTTTCAAGGAAGCATAATCGTTTGCTGTGGCGTGTAATTCCGCAGGACGCAGGGGAGATAGACGCGCTTTAGTTCCGGGACGACCCGCAACGCCACGGTTATCTGCTGGGGGGAATCCAGCGTATCAGGCGGCGACGCCGTCACCTTGAGCGTGCCGGTATAGTTGCCGGTGGCGTACCCTCCGGTATCCACGACGATCCACAGCCGCTCGCCCTGTGTGCCGGATGTGACCGGCAGGGTGGGCGTCAATGTCCCGCCGGGCACGACTTCTGCCGTCCACGTGAGCGCGCCGTAACCGACGTTGTCAATGCGCACCGATGTCGTCATCACCTGCGGCGCACCGACTTCTGCCAGCAGCGTGCGCTGTGTCGCTTCCAATGCCAGACGGGGCTTTGCGTTCAGGCATGTCGTTGGGCCGAAAGCGGCCAGCACATCCCCCTGTGTGCTCACATAGGCGACGGCAAGTTGATCGAGAAGGAGCGTGCCCACCGAAACCGTCGTTTTGTACGGCGTAGAAGGCGTAAACGCCGGCAAGGGTTGGTTTAGCATTTCCTGGCACGTGCCACGATTCCACGCGATGAGCCGTCCGCTCCCGGCCACGCGCAGCGCAGTGGTATGGAGAGCGATGGCGAGATCGCCGCCCGTTTTGGCGACGTGCAGGGCGGCTTCTCGCGTAGCTGCCGCGATCCCACCGGTGTCATTGAGCGGATACCATACTTCTGTCCAGGAAAATGTCGCGCCCGCGTCAAGATGGGCCATGTCCCAGAACGTTGGGGCGATGCCGCCGTGGATCTCGACGCCGCCGGATTCCACGTCCGTCCAGCCGTGCCAATCGAGCGGGACGGCCCATCCGTAGGCGAAGCCTTTCGTCCCCCGCGCCACATCGGCGGGGAAGACGCGCGCGACGCCGGCCTGGTTTTCGTGGTTGTAGAGGCCCACAAAGTCCGCCGCAGCCTGTGGATACTCGAAGAAGCCGAGCCATTCACGCCAGTTACCCAGGCGGGCATAGTCCACGCCGTTGTAGACCGGCCATGTGAAGCGGTAATCGGGTGCGGTGGGGACGGTGGGCCAGGCACCGGGCAGGCGTGTATCACCGGTGGAGTGTACGGCCATTTGGGCAGCGTGGAAGATGAACTCCAGCCCGGCCGCCGGTTTGTTGGCGTCGCCGGGTGCTAAAGCCGCGTTGAGCCAGAATTTGTAAGCGATTGCAGAAGTGGTAGGGTTCTCGATGCGCGGTCGGATCAGCAGATAAGCGCGCTGCGCCGGCAGGAAGAGGTCAATGCGCGCGCGCAGCCGATCCGTTGCATCGCTGTCGCTTACGGTGATCGTCACCCCGGCGCTGGAGATGATTGCCGACCAGTCCCAGGGGATGCCTGATTCGTAGCCGTGTTCATCTACCGGCAGGCACCACTCGATGCCACCGGCCGCCAGCCACCAACCTTGCTCCGGCGGTCCCCAACCCGTCGGCTTGATGACGGGGTTTTGGTAAAGGTGGTTCTGTCCGGTCGCCTTGTCAATGAGCTGATATACCCGTCCGCCCAACGCCGGCAAAACGGTGACGCGGAGATAGTCGTTCTCCATCACCAGAAGTTCGTAGTCTTTGGGCGCCGGCGTAGGATTAGAAGCCCGGTAAGCGCTCCAATTCAGCACGGGATAGGTCATGTTGTATGTGGCATTGTAAGCGTCATAGAGGTAATCGGCGTAGGGATAGGTGGGGATGGTGATGGTGGTGGTATAGAAGATGGCGGCATTAAGCGGAGCAGCCATCGAAGGGCGAGTCGCGGAGATCGGTGTCGGTGGTTCAGCGGGAGAAGCCACAGCGGGCAAAACCAGCCAGGCGGCTAATCCGAGAACGGCAATCCATTTCAGGCTCATATAACAAGGTCCCTTTTCCAGAGGGTGACGGTGGTTTGATAATCCAGTCTGAAGACAGTCTGCAATTCGGAAAGTGCGTCTTGGGGCAGAAGCAGGTCTACGGCGCTGTAGCCTGCATGGGCGGCCAAACCACGCAAAGCAGCCACAACGGGCCTCAGAGGCGCGGATGGCGGCAGCCAGGCATAACCGTCGGCCTGGGTGGGGTCGCGGAACTGCTCACGCAGTCCTAACACCACCGGCATGCCGTCGAGTTCCCCGCGCCATACGCTGCGCCGCAAGGCTTTCAGCTCTGGGAGCGCCAGGGAAGGCCAGAGCGTCTCCCACCCCTGCACGCCGCACTGATACCGTCCGAGGCGCAGCACCAGGTGGGTGGGCGGCCCCACGTCACACGGCGCGGGTTCGAGGCCCGCCGGCGCGTCACCGCCGGCCGTCGCCTGCATTTCCAGCATGCGCATCCACGGCTGAAACCCGACGCGTTGATAAAAACCGACGGCCTCGGATTCCGGCTGCGTGGTCAGCGCCACAAGATGCTGCGTGCGCGCATAATCAACGCCGGCTTCGATCAACGCCTGCCCGATGCCCCGCTGCTGCCATTCCCTGTGAATGTAGAGGATGGATACATGGAGATGGGGACCAAAGGGAGCCGGCTCGCGGTTGATGTAGAATTCTGCTTCACCGACGACATTCCCCTCCATCTCAGCAACAAGCGCCCCATGCCCCCGCAAAAGCAGCGCGTTGAGGTGCACGGCACAGGTCTCGGCGCTCATCCAGGGGCCGCCGTTGTACCAGCGCCCGAAAAGATCAAGCGTTGCCGCGTCCGTCGGCTGGCGTGTGTAGGGATCACGCCACACATCCACCGTGCTACAGTGAACGGCGCTGATCGCGGCAGCATCGGCCAGTGTTGCGGGACGGATGATCATCATAGCTGGCATTGTAAGGAGGGATAAGGAAATGTCAATTTGATGCTATAATTTTTCGTCATATAGTCACGTTGTCGTTAGTCTTGTGGTCGGATTTGGCGAGTTGGAGTCTTGTGCGGCGGTGGTGAATGATGGATAGATCGAGAAAAATCACAGTCTTATTTTTGACCGGCGCGCTTGTTATGGTTTTGAGCGTCGTCGCCTGTTCGCAGGTTGGAGTTCAACAGGAATCGCAGGAGGCCGACATGGCACCTGCGGAAAGCACAGCGACATTATCTGTCGAAGTTCAAGCAACATCGGAGGAACAGGAAATGGTATTTGCAACATCCAATGTTGTGCAACCCGCCCATGCCCTGGCAATGAGAGGGGTGGACATCTCAAGCCTGCCTCAGGTGGAGGATAAAGGCGGGGTGTTCTACAACACCGACGGACAGGCACAAGATATTTTCGAGATTCTGGCCGATCATGGCGTCAACTACGTCCGGCTCAAGCTATGGCACACCCCGGCCAACGGTTACAACAACCTGGAGAAAGTCAAGGGGATGGCAATCCGCATTAAACGTGCCGGGATGGGTTTCTTGTTGGACTTCCATTATTCCGACACATGGGCGGATCCCAAGAAGCAGTACAAACCTCTTGCGTGGTGGGATTATGACTACGAGCAGCTCCGGACAGCGGTGTACGAATATACGAAAGAAGCCGTCACTGCATTGCGCGAGCAGAACACCGCGCCTGATATTGTGCAGATCGGCAACGAAATCCCCGGCGGTATGCTCTGGGATCAAGGCAAACTGAATGGCTCCGCCGACCAGTTCTCGCGGCTGGCCGGCCTGCTCAAGGCAGGTATTGCGGGCGTGAAAGATGCCGGGTGTGACGCGAAGATCATGTTGCACCTCGATCGGGGCGGAGACAACGCTCTCTACCGTTGGTGGTTCGACAACATCATCGCGGAAGGCGTCGAATTCGACATCATCGGGCTATCGTTCTACGGCTACTGGCACGGTGACTTGCGCGACCTCGCCGCCAACCTGGCCGATCTGGCGCAGCGCTACAACAAGGAGCTGATCGTGGTGGAAACGGCGTATGCCTACACCCTGGACAATCAGGATGGCTACGGCAACATCATCGCCCGTGAAGATCAGCTTATTCCCGGCTATCCGGCGACGGTCGAAGGTCAATCCGCCTGGCTCCGAGACCTCATGCAGGTGGTGAAGGACGTGCCCGGTGGTCTGGCCAAGGGGGTGTTCTACTGGGAACCGGCGTGGCTGGGGTTGAAGGGTTGTGGCTGGAATCCGGCGGACCCGCAATCCGGCAATGCCTGGGAGAATCAGGCACTCTTCGACTTCGGCGGGCACGTGCTGCCGTCGCTGGCCGTGTTCCGCGAGTTTTCAGAATAAGCTGTCAGCGCTCAGCCGTCAGCGCTCAGTCAGAGCCTTATCATTCTTGCTCTTATCATTCTTGCTCCGAGGGGAACGCCAGTTCCCCGTTTTAGCTGATAGCGGCTGAGCAACGCGGAGCTGGCGATCTTGAGCAACGCGGATCTGGCGATCTTGAGCAACGCGGATCTGGCGATCCGCTCGAAGCAGTTGAGAAACGCGGAGCTGGCGATCTTGAGCAACGCGGATCTGGCGATCCGCTTGAAGCGGTTGAGAAACGCGGAGCTGGCGATCTTGAGCAACGCGGATCTGGCGATCTTGAGCAACGCGGATCTGGCGATCCGCTTGAAGCGGTTGAGCAACGCGGAGCTGGCGATCTTGAGCAACGCGGATCTGGCGATCCGCTCGAAGCAGTTGAGAAACGCGGAGCTGGCGATCTTGAGCAACGCGGAGCTGGCGATCCGCTTGAAGCGGTTGAGCAACGCGGAGCTGGCGATCTTGAGCAACGCGGATCTGGCGATCCGCTTGAAGCAGTTGAGCAACGCGGAGCTGGCGATCTTGAGCAACGCGGATCTGGCGATCCGCTCGAAGCAGTTGAGCAACGCGGAGCTGGCGATCTTGAGCAACGCGGAGCTGGCGATCCGCTCGAAGCAGTTGAGAAACGCGGAGCTGGCGATCTTGAGCAACGCGGAGCTGGCGATCTTGAGCAACGCGAATCTGGTGATCTTGAGCAACGCGGATCTGGCGATCCGCTCGAAGCAGTTGAGAAACGCGAATCTGGCGATCTTGAGCAACGCGGATCTGGCGATCCGCTCGAAGCAGTTGAGAAACGCGGAGCTGGCGATCTTGAGCAACGCGGA
>DAOSNS010000025.1:0-6754 GCA_035373625.1 Anaerolineae bacterium
TTAAAGGAAGCGTATGCTCCAGCAGTTCTCTGGCGACGGCGTAATGTCCCAGGCGGATGTGGGCATAGGCGAGCGCGGCGGCACTGAGTCCCTGCGCGTCGCCATCGCCGGCCTGTTGGGCCAATGTCAGGGCTTCTTGAGCCTGGCAGATGGCAGCCGGAAGGTCGCCAGCGCGTTCGGCTTCGCGGCTGGCGTGTAGCAGCGTATTGATCAATTGTGGGGCAGCCATAGCCTGTATTGTGCTATGTAGGGCTAAGCGTTCTCGAATCCCAACGCGCGTTCCCGCAGACTCACGAAGCGGTTATGCCCGATGACCACGTGATCTAAAACTTCCACTTCCAACAACTTCCCTGCTTCTACCAGCCGTCGTGTCAACGCGATGTCTTCCGCAGAAGGGGTGGGATCGCCGGAAGGGTGATTGTGTGCGATGATGACCCCCGCACAGTTGCGCCGCACCGCGCCGCGGAACACCTCGGCGACGCGCACCAGCGAGGTGTTGAGACTGCCCTTGTAGAGGATTTCCTGATCGAGCACACGATTGCGCGTGTCCAGGTAAAGCACCATAAAGTGCTCCTGCTCTTTGTGCCCCAGTAGTGGCATCACCAGGTTGGCGGCATCTTGCGGCGCACGGATCTGAAAACGTTCTTCAGGGCTTTCGATCATCAGTCGCCTCCCCAGTTCCAGCGCCGCGAGAACCTGTGCCGTTTTGGCACGGCCCATTCCTCGCTCGGCGGCGAGTTGCGCGAACTCGGCGCGCGCCAACCCCGCCAGGCCGTTGTACTGCATCAACAGCCGCGTGGCCATAGTGAGCACATTTTCATCCTTGATGCCGGTGCGCAAGATGAGCGCCAGCAGCTCGGCGGTGGAAAGTGCCTGCGGTCCCACCCGTTCCATCCGCTCGCGTGGACGTTCATCCTCAGGCATGTCCTTGACGGTGAAATAAGTCATCGCCCATCTCTCCTCGAAGTGATATATGGCAGGGTCTACTTGCTTTGATTTTACATGGATCCAGAAAGTAGTACAAGTGCGGGGAAAACTTTGGGAAACAACCTTTGATAACTCTGTGGACTGTATGTTCTCTATGGTAAAAGTTGCCCTTGTCCTGAAATGCACCCAAACTTTGGGGGGCCGGGGCTGTTGCACGCGGCGTTTTTTGCGGTAGAATAGAAAACTGTTGTTGCCAACGCGACAATGGGATTGACGCCGATCTGACTATTTAGAGGAGACCGAGATGATTGATGATTTATTGAAACTGCTGCCGCAGGTAGTGACGATCCTCACGCTGATCGTGGCGGTATTTGTGACCAGTGTGTGGCTGGGGATGGTGTTGTGGACCTTCCGCGACATTCGCTCTCGTACACGGGATGTCATCGCGCAACTACTGGCCACCCTGATGGTTGCGGTTCTAACCATACCGGGACTGATCCTCTACTTCCTGATCCGTCCCCGCGAGACGCTGTCCGAGGCTTACGAACATGCGCTGGAACAAGAAGCGCTCCTGCAGGCCATCGAAGAACCCGAAGCCTGTCCTTCCTGCGGGGGCAAAATACGCAGCGACTTTCTCTACTGTCCCTACTGCCATACCCAGTTGCAGAAAGCCTGCATCGTTTGTGATAAAATCTTGCAACTGGATTGGAACCTCTGTCCCTACTGTGGTGCGACCCAGGGCACGCACGTGGTTGAACCCGTGTTGGACCGGGAAATGAATGTGTCCCCGCCGCCCGTGCCGCAGGCATAAGTCCAACCGCTAAAAAACACCGGAGTGAATCGTGCACTCCGGTGTTTTTCTTCTCTGGCAAATCATCGAATTAGCACGTCGTCTGGACATCCTCTGCGCACACCGTATGCACTTTTATCATATTGGTGACACCGTGCGATGCAAAAGGAATACCGGCGGTCAGGATCACATTATCCCCTACGGCGACATGATGCTGTGCTACTGCCGCTTGTGCCATTGTCTGGATCATCTCATCGGTATCGTTGAAGGGGCGGACGACGGTAGGAATCACCCCCCAGATCAACTGCATGCGCCGGGCCGTCGCCGCAAAGGGGGTGATGCCGAGCAGCGGTACACGCGGGCGATGGCGGGCCACCAGCCGCGCTGTGCGTCCTGATTCCGTCGAGGTCAGGATTGCCGTTGCATGGGCGGCTTCGGCCAGCACCACCGTAGCCTGGCTGATGGCGCTGGAGATGATGATGGCATCGGCAACATCGGCGGCGTCCTTCTCCAAATCCAACCGTTGATTGTAGGGGAAATTGGGTGAATTCTCCACACTATCTGCAATCTTCGCCATCATCTGCACGGCTTCGATGGGATACTTCCCCACCGACGTCTCGCCGGAGAGCATCACCGCGTCGCTGCCGTCGAGGATGGCATTGGCGACATCCGAAGCCTCTGCCCGTGTGGGGCGGGGATTTTCGATCATGGATTGCAACATCTGCGTTGCCGTGATCACCGGCTTCCCCAGGCGGTTGCACAGGCGGATGATACGCTTCTGTGCCAGAGGCACCTGCTCCGGGCTGGTTTCCACGCCCAGGTCTCCGCGTGCTACCATCACCGCATCCGCCGCGCGCACGATCGCTTCCAGGTCGGTGAGCGCTTCGGGCTTTTCGATTTTAGCGACGATGCCGGGGATGCGGTGCGGATTCTCTCCGGGCCGACGCCCCGTGGGCGATGGCGCATGCGCCTGGAGATATGCCTGCAACTCTTCTACATCGGCGGCGCGCCGGACGAAGGACAGCGCCAGGTATTCCATTTCCAGCTCCAGCGCCAGCAGCGCATCGGCTTTATCCTTTTCGGTAAGTGCGGGAATCTTCAGCGGCGTGCCCGGCAGGTTAACTCCCTTGTTCGATGTAAGCACGCCGCCTACCAGAACACGACATTCCAGGCGCGACGACGTAGCAGCGACGACGATCAGTTCCAGCGCCCCATCATCCAACAAGATATGATCCCCGATGCGCACATCGGGGATGATCTCGGCGTGGGGAAACGGGATTTCCGTCCGGGGATCCTGAACCGGCTCACTGGTGAGGGTGATGTGTGCATTTTCCTCCAAACAGATGCCCTCTGCCGGCAGGCGGCCCACGCGGATTTTGGGGCCTTGCAGGTCGCCCATCAACGCGATATGGCGGCCTTCCTCGGCGGCAATGCGACGCACGAGAGCGGCCGTCTGGCGTTTGTTAGCCGCATCGCCGTGGGAGAAGTTCAAGCGGGCGACGGTCATTCCGGCGTGCATCAATGCCCGCAGTACTTCGGGGGATTCGGTCGCCGGTCCCAGCGTGCAGACGATCTTTGTAAGTGGCATCGGTCCCTCCTTAAAAAAGCTCCGGCCTGAAACACATGAAGACCCTAAGGGTGTAACCAACCCTTAGGGTCTCGTGGTTTCATACTTTTGGGGCGCTCCCCGCCCGACCTGATTACTTCGTTTCCCGGAAAATGACGTGTTTCCGCACAAAGGGATCATACCGGCGCATCTCCAAACGCTGTGGATCGTTGCGTCGGTTCTTTTCGGTCAGATAAATGTACCCGCTCTCGGTACTCTTCATCTTGATAAGCACCCGAACCCCTTTTTTCTTCGCCATAACGCTACCTCCTGATGTGCCACGCTCTTGCGTGAAACTCGCAACCCTTAATCGGATGATCATTATAACGTGGTTGCGGGGGCTGTCAAGCGCAATTCTAGGACTATCGTATTTGGGAAACTTCGTCACGTCGTGCTCTCTGTTGTGCCGCTAAAGCAGCGTCTTTAGCGTGTGTGGTGGGGACTCCCTTCCCCGGCCTCCAGGTCGTATTCAGTTGCCCCCGGCCGGAGATGTACTTGCACAATTTCTGCAATTGACACTCCTGCTATGTGAGCATATAATCATTTTATCGCTAACACAGCACCGTTGTAAAGAAATGATGTATGTCCCGGCAGAGTGATCGGTGGAAAAATCGCGGAACCGCCGGGTCGAACAGTTACCGGCCTTTTGCATAGTGCGGTTGTGGTGTATAATAAATTCGTAGTCATTGGAAAACACTATGAGGCCCGCGACACAAATTGAACAGTGGGCCGCGGCTATTCGGGCGCGCGGCCTTGCGGATGTGGCTATCCCACTCCTGGATGTGTTGCAGGTGTGGGGATTTGTAGGCAGCCAAATCCTGTGGATGGCGGCTCCATTTATGGGCCGGCAGAAGCTCGCACCCCTTGCTGAGGCCCTTGAAGAACCGGAGACGCTCCGGCATTTGCAGCATTGCCTGCGCGAGGATGAGATAAAGGGATCATGAATCAAACACTGATGCAACTTCTTGCCCTGGGCTTTGTGCTGGTCGCTGCAATAATCCTGGCATTTTTGGGGATACGTTACCGCAGCAAGACACCGGGCTTCCGTCCCTTCCCGGTCTTTCGCACCCTATCCGATGAAGTCGGGCGCGTGGCAGAGGAAGGTGTGGCCGTCCACGTGGCATTGGGCAATGGCAGTCTTATCGGCGATGATGCGATGACGTCATTGGCGGCCCTGCAAGGATTGCAGGCGTTGCTGGACCTATCCGCAGCTTACGATACCCCTCCGCTCATCACGACGAGCGACCCCACACTTTACCTGCTGGCCGGCGAGTGGCTGCGTCGCGCTTACGCACGTATTGGGAACGCTGACCTCTACCGTCCGGCTTCGGTGCAGTTCACGGCAGCTTCTCCCGCAGTTTACGCAGCTATGACGGCCACATACCTCACAGATGGCGGACTGGGTTCAAATATTGTGTTGGGCGCTTTCACCCAAGAGGCAAGCCTGCTGACGGCGGCGGCGGAGAGGCGTAACATCCATTCCTCCGGCGGAACAACCTCACCGGCGGGCCTGGGAGCCTTGTATCCGGCGTTGGGGTCGGCACAGTTGGTGATGGGCGAGGATATGTTTGCCGGCAGTGCTGAGGTGCTGGGACGTTCCTCTGACCTTGCCAGCCTGGGGACACAGGATATTTTGCGCTGGCTGGTCATCGTCGGGATTGTCCTTACGGCCCTGGCTTCGCTATTAGGAGTAGGGGGAGCATAAATGTTCAAACGCTTTATACCCACTATCGTTGCGATGCTTACGGGGCTGTTTGTCTTGCTGGGTTACCTCCTCCCTATTGAATTTCTGGGTCTGCTACGCGATTTCTTACTGCGTTGGGCGACCGTGTTGGCGGTGTTTGCCATGCTTTTGGCCTTCCTGAGCTTGTTGCGCGTTCACTTGCTCCGTCTGACGCGGGTGCGCAAGAACAAGTTTACCAGTTTCCTGATCATCTTCTCTGCCTTAGGCACCTTGATCCTGGTGTTGGCTCAGGGGGCCGAAGGACAGGGGACACAGTGGGTATTGCATAAAATCCTGGCCCCCGGTGAATCGGCGCTGCTTGCTCTGACTGCTGTGACATTGATCGCTGCAGGGATGCGCCTGATGCGTGTACGGCGTACCGCTGGCAGCATTGTTTTTGTGGTCACAGCCGCCCTGGTCTTACTGACGACTGTAATCTATAATGTCTATCCTGACATTTTCGCCGTCCTTCGGCAGGGTGTGGACGTGCTGACGATGGCGGGGATGCGGGGCCTGTTATTTGGGGTGGCCTTAGGGGGAACCCTGACCGGTCTGCGGGTAATTCTGGGATTTGATCGGCCCCACAGTGATGAGTGAGTTTGACCATGATCCGTTGTCCTAAATGTGGCAAAATGAATCAGGATAGCAGCCGCTTCTGTAACGAATGTGGCGCAACGTTGCCTCAGACACGGATTCGATGTCCCAAGTGCGGGACGATGAACCCGATCGGAAATGTTTTGTGCATGGTATGCAACACGCGGTTGCTTCCTCTTGATATGAAGCTCCCCGAAAAACCCAGACCATCTGAAGGAATGTCCGGTGGCGTGAAAGGCATTTCCCTGCCCTCACTCTCGGCTAAAGAAGGCACCCCTGAACCGACAACACTGCCGGATTGGATGCTTGGGTTGACCCCGGAATCTGCTGGCGGGCCGGAATCTGCGGCGGCTGACCTGCCTGACTGGCTGACCGATATGCTGGAGGAGACGACCGAGATTTCCGGCGAGGAAGCACGGGATGTAGAAGAACCGTTAGCCCCTCAGGAATTGCCCGATTGGTTCTCCGCTTTGACCGAGGAAGCCCCCGTCTCCCCGGAGACACCGGCGGTCGAAGAATCATTGCCAGACTGGCTTGCCGACATGACGGAGAATGTACCGGACAGATCGCAAACGCCCCCTGTTATGACGGAACCACCGGCCTGGACTGCGGCAGCGCCTCCTGCGGAGACGTTCCCTTCGTCTTGGAACCAGGCAGAGGCGCCTGCTTTCGTGCCGGAGGCAAACGCCGACTTGCCGGACTGGCTGCGTTCCATCGCTGATGCACCAACTTTGGAGGAACCACAAAGCCCGGCAGGCTTGCCGGCATGGTTACTGGCCAATGCTGATGCCCCTGTCCCGGTTGAAGAGCCTGCCGCGCCGGAACTTCCCGCCTGGCTGTTGCAAGGTGCTGAAGAAATCCCCCACCTTGCTCCTGAAAGTGTGAAACCAACGGCACCGTCATCCTTATCTTTTGCTCAAGAACCGGTGCGAGAGGCCGAACAGGATTGGCTGTCGGGCATCCTGCCTGAGGAATCCGCTCCTGTGTCACCTGCAGAGGCAGAGCCGGACTGGCTCTCGGGCATCCCGTTTGAAGAACCCGAAGCCGCGCCTGAACCCGCGCCGCCTACAGAGGCCGTGCCGGACTGGCTTTCGGGCATCTTGATCGAAGAACC
>DAOSNS010000025.1:6854-23235 GCA_035373625.1 Anaerolineae bacterium
CGCCGCCTACAGAGGCCGTGCCGGACTGGCTTTCGGGCATCTTGATCGAAGAACCCGAAGCCGCGCCTGAACCCACGCCGCCTACAGAGGCCGTGCCGGACTGGCTTTCGGGCATCTTGATCGAAGAACCCGAAGCCGCGCCTGAACCCACGCCGCCTACAGAGGCCGTGCCGGACTGGCTTTCGGGCATCTTGATCGAAGAACCCGAAGCCGCGCCTGAACCCACGCCGCCTACAGAGGCCGTGCCGGACTGGCTTTCGGGCATCTTGATCGAAGAACCCGAAGCCGCGCCTGAACCCACGTCGCCAATGGAGGCTATGCCGGACTGGCTTTCGGGTGTTGTGGTGGACGAAACGAAATCGGCAGCCGTCATTTCCGAGGCTCCGCCGGTAGCAGAAGAAATGCCGGATTGGCTTCAGGGACTGACTGAACAAGCTGTCTCACCCTTGACGGAGGCGGCTGGCATTCCCTCCTCACCCGTTATCACGGAGGCACCTGACTGGCTTGCCGGTCTTGAGGAGCAGGAGAAGGAACGCCCTGCTCCGGGTGCACCTGTCCCGCTCTCTGCTGGTGAACCCTCCGAGCCTGAATCTGCGATGCCGGGTTGGCTGAAAGATATCGTGCCGCCTGCCGAAAGTGTGTCAGGGATAGGTGCGAAAGCGATTGTTGTTGAGGAAGAAAGCGAGGTAGAGGCTGTAGAAGCGGCGCTGTTTGGCGAAGCCGAGGTTCCAGAAGGGCCGCCTATTATAGAAGAAGCCATGCCCGATTGGTTGAAAGACCTGACGCCGACCGAGATGCCTCAATCACCTGTTGTAGAGGAAATCGCCCCTGAGACGCTGGCGCGGGCTGAAGTGCCGGCCTGGCTCCAGGGATTGCGCCCGCCGGGGACCGGTCCCCTGCCATCTTTGCCGGAAGTGGGTGCCGCGGCCCCCGAGGTGCCGGGTGCAGAGGGTCAGTTGGCGCGGGCTGAAATCCCCGAATGGGTGCAGGCACTGCGCCCCGCTGCGGCTGCCGAGCACGCCGCTGAAAGCCCCCTGTTCCCCGATCTCGTCGAAACAGAAGGCCCGCTTGCCGGTATCGTGGGGGTTTTGCCGGCAGCCCCTGGCGTGGATATGCCTGTGGATTTTGAACCTGTTCCCCTGCCGGAAATCCCGGAATTCGTTGTTGCTCATGCCCAGCGCTGGCAACAACTGCTGGAACAGCCTCGGGGCATCAAACGCCCGGTGGCGCAACAACGCGCTCGCTCTGGTGAAGGCGAAATGGCAACCCGATGGATCGTTGCCCTTGTGTTACTCGCCGTCACCATTTTGGGATTACTATTCTTGGGAGACATGCACCTCTCTCAGGCATTGAGCAAACCTCCTATTGAGCATCTCAGCACGGCCATTCAAGCCCTTGAACCGGGAGAACCTGTGGTCGTTGCCGTCGAGTACGGGCCTGCCGAAGCCGGTGAGATGACGCCCATTGCTGAAGCGCTTGTGGAACATCTCCAAAGCCGAGGTGTACATATAACCCTGGTCAGCACCTTGCCTGAAGGCACGGGCCTGGCACAAGGATTGTTCGTCACATCGGATGTGAGTGTGCAGGCGCTCTATTTGCCCGGTTCTTCCAGCGGCATCGCCGTCTTTTTGAACGACGACTTGAAAGATGCCCGGTTGCTCGTCGTTCTGACCAGTCGGACAGAACGCCTGCGGTGGTGGATGGAACAAAACAACGCCTCGCACCCCAACGCCCCGATTCCGATGGGGGTGGGGGTGAGTGCGGCGGTTGGACCGCAGGCATTGCCCTATCTGGAAACGCCGGTTGTGACCGGATGGTTGGTGGGACTTCCCGATGCGGTGGCATATCGGGAATTCCGTAACGCACGAGACATTTCCCTCAACCGCCAGTTGGATGTGTTGCTCCTGACCCATTGGGCCGCGTTGGGTTTGCTGTTTTTCGGCCTGTTCTACTATTTGGCGCGGGGCAAGAAGGGGGCCGTATAGTTCGATGGGAAACCCGGAGATCCTTGAGCTGATTGGACTCATCGTTGGCGCAGTGCTCACACTGATCATCTTCAGTTACCTGCTCGGCGACCATATCCTTTACCGGTGGGTGCTGGCCCTATTGGTGGGGTGTGGTGCGGGATATGTGATGGGGATGGCGCTGCGCTTTTTGTGGTGGGATTGGCTGGAACAAGCGCGCGCTGCTGAATCCCCACTGCTGAAGATTTACTATTTTATTCCCTTGCTATTGGGAATCCTGCTGCTCTTCAAAGGATTTTCCTCTTTGAAAATACTGGGGCGTCTCAGTGCCCTGGGGAATATCCCCATGGCCTACCTCATAGGCACGGGTGCGGCAGTTACCATTGCCGGGGCCTTGCTGGGTACGCTGTTTCCCCAAATTGCGGCCACGGGGAAGGCCATGACGTTGCGAGACTTCCCCTGGGGACTGCTGCGCGGGATTGCGATGCTGATAGGGACAATCTCGGCGCTGTTAGTTTTTTCGGCCAGGACCAAAGACCGGGATGGTGACGTCAAACCTGTGATGCTGTGGGTGCGACGCTTTGGGGAGTTCTTCATCATCGTGGCGTTGGCGGCGGCTTTTGCCGGAGCCATTACTTCCGGCCTGACGCTATGGGTTGAACGGTGGGCGGAGTTGTTCAAGACGGTGTTCTATTTCATAAGGGGCTAAGGCATGGCAGAAGCGCGCACCATAGAATCCATCCTCATCGCGGACTGCGGCACGGTCTTCACCAAGCTGCTCCTGCTGGAAAGAGTAGAAGATAGCTATCGCTTCGTGGCGCAAGCCGAAACGTTGACGACCATGAACCCGCCCTGGAGCGACCTGGGGGTCGGCGTTGTGCAGGCACTTGAGCAGTTGGAACAAATCACCGGGCGCACGCTCTACGCTTCAGGACGGTTGATCACGCCGCAGCAAGGATTGGAAGGGGTAGACGCCTTCGTCGTTACCCTGAGCGCATCAGAGCCGTTGAGTCTGGTCATCGCCGGCCTGGTACGTGAGATGAGCCTGGAAAGCGCGCGGCGCGCTGCCGCCGGCACCTACACCAACATCAAAGCCTTTCTCTCCCGTGAGGGGAGCCTCAATTCCCCGCAGGAAACGTGGGCACGCACCATACGCGATCTTGCCCCCGATGTTGTGATGCTGGTCGGGGGCGTGGATGGTGGAGCCAGACGTCCGGTGATGGAACTCGCCGACGCCATCGCCCTGGCGGCCTCAATGCTGGAGCCAGACCATCGTCCCACGGTGCTTTATGCCGGCAACGCCGAGCTGCGCCCTCAGATTACCAAACTGTTGGGGGACATCACCCACGTTGAAGTTGTGGATAATGTCCATCCCAGCGCCGATACCGAGCACCTGGGGCCGGCGCAAAACGCGCTGGAACAGATGTACATCGAAGAACGCATGAACACCGCGCCCGGTGCCGATGCTCTAATGGCCTGGAGCCGACTGCCCCTCTTGCCGACGGCCACCGCTTTCTCGCGGGTGGTGGACTACCTCTATCATCGTGAAGGACAACCCAGCCGGGGCGTCTTGGGGATTGACATAGGCGCGGCGACAACGACCGTCGCCGCGACCTTCGAGGGACGTCCCTATGTCACGATTTATGAAAAGGGCATCGCCTATGGCCCGCTGAGCTGGATCAAGGAGCACGACGTCGCGGCTTTGTTGCAGTGGATCCCTGAGGAAATGGAAGCGGAAGAACTGTTGGCGCTGCTGTACAACCGTGAGCTGCGTCCCTGGACGGCGCCTCAGGACCCCCGCGAATTGTGGATCGAGCAGGCCATCGCTCGGGAAATGCTTCGCTCGGCGCTGGCGGTGGCGTTGCCTACATGGGACGTCGGGAAAGGCAGCAAACGCTCTGAGATGATGCCTCACGTAGATCCCATCCTCATCACCGGTGGAGGATTGGTGCATATGCCACGTCCGGGACAGGCCCTGCTGGTTGTCCTCGACGGCTTACAACCTACGGGTATTTCGACCATCTTATTGGATGTGAACCGGGCAGCCCCTGCTCTGGGCGCGGTGGCCGGCCTCAAGCCTCTGGCGGCCGCCGCGGCGTTGGAAGCGGGCACGCTTGTCTCGTTGGGGACGGTCATTTCGCCGGTAGGGAAGGCGCGACCGGGGGATGTGGTGTTGCGTATGCGCATCACCTATGAAGATGGCGGCACCCTGAATGTCGAAGCGCGCTACGGCGATATCGAAATCTGGCCCCTCTTGCCGGGGCAAAAAGCCTCCCTGGAAGTGCGCCCCAATCATCATTTCGATGTAGGGCTTGGTCCCGGTCGTGGTGGTAAGGTCCAGGTTGTCGGCGGGTTGGTGGGCCTGGTGGTGGATGCTCGCGGTCGCCCGCTGACGCTACCCGATGATCCTGATCGCCGACGGCGTATACTGCATGGCTGGATTTGGGACGTGGGAGGCTGAGATGTTCATATCCTACAGCATGGCCAATCCATTGACGCGGGTGCGCATCCCCCGCCGCCTGCCACGGCCGGGCGGGGTGCTGGTGCGCACCGGAGACTACGTAGAGCCGACGCGCATTGTTGCGCAAGCCATCGAGCCGGCCGATTTTCGTATCGTGGATGTGGCGCGCGAACTGGGGGTCCCGCTCAAGAAGGTCAAAGCATACCTGAAAGTCAAACGCGGCGACACGGTGGCCGAAGGCGATGTTCTGGCCTCGCGTGGTGGATTCGGCGGGCAAGTGTGCCGCGCGCCGATTGACGGTACCGTCGTAGGGAGTGGACGTGGACGTCTGCTATTGGAGGCCGAGCCGACTACCATCACCCTCGCGGCTCTAGTTCCAGGTTCGGTGGTCGAAATTTTGCCGGCCGAGGGCGTGGTCATTGAAACGGTAGGCGCGTTTATGCAGATGGGATGGGGCAACGGGAAGGAAGCATACGGCGTTTTACGGGTTGTCGTGCGTGCCCCACGTCATCCTATCCGCCCCAAGCATATTGACGCGGCTTCTCAAGGGGCCATTCTGGTCGGCGGGTCGCGGCTTGACGAAGAAACGCTGACCCAGGCGATTGAGATGCAGGTGCGTGGGATCATTGTGGGGGCAATTCCTCCTTCCATGATCCCACAACTTGAAGCGGTGGATTTCCCGGTGGTGACGACGGAGGGCATCGGCACGATGCCGATGTCGCAGGCGTTTTTTGATCTCTTGCGCTCATTGGATGGACGGGAAGCGGCCATCTGCGGACGGGTGCGGCACCGCTGGGGGGGGGAGCGTCCCTACGTTGTCGTGCCGATGCCGGCGCAGGCGGCTCAACCGCTTAACCCGGAAGTCCCCTTGACCGTGGGTAGCCGTGTGCGTGTCTTGCGTGGACCGTATACCGGCACATCGGGGGTTGTGGCGGATATTCCCAAGGGCTTGATCCAACTGGAAACCGGCGCGCGCCTCCCCGGTGTGCAGGTGGATTTCGGCGGCAAAGAGTCCGCCCTGGTGCCGTTTATCAACCTGGAACGACTGCTTTAGAATTCGTAATTCGTTATTCACCATTCTCGAATATGTTATCAAAGTGTAACTTGCATTTTTTACAAAATTTGTATACAATATCATTATAATCTATCCCTAACCGTGTGCCCTTGTGGAATTCGACGAGCATAGCTTAAGGACAATCTCAGATTAGAGGCTACGGGACTAAAGGCTACCAGATGACTGAGGTTCCGGCCCAAACTTTTAAGGAGAAGAACGCATGTCAGATGATCTGTTTGAAACTCTAGGAGCAGATAGCGCCGTATTTGAGGAGGAAGAAGAGGAACCGGGGGATACCGGCGAAAAGCAAAATAAGACTTTCCTCATTGCTGTTGGAATTATGGGCGGCTTGCTCGTATTAGCGGTGATTGCGTTTGGGGTTTGGGCTTTGGTCATCAATCCACGCATGAAGGCGGCCCGGCAAGCCGCGCTCGGCGGCATCCAGGAAACTCCTACCGTGGTAGAAACGACCGTCGTGCCTTCGTCCACCGAAGAAACCCCTGAATCCACGGAAGTGCCGCCGACGCCGACTGTTGCGCCGACGAATACGCCCAAACCAACCCCTACTCGAACGCCTACCCCCGTCATTGGGCCGACGGCGACGCCGGGAGGAGAGGGCACGGAAGCGACCTCAGAGGCTGCGAGCGGCGAAGTGACGCCGACGCCAACCCCACGCGAGCGCCGCACTGCCACGCCGACGCCAGTGCCGACCAAGGCGCCGGCTTCAGCTCCCACGCCGCGTCCCACCCCCGGCGCCGGGACGACAGGGAAAACGCCCGAAACGGGATTCGGGGAGGTTGTTCTGGTTGCCATCGCCTTGTTGCTTGTGGGGGTAGCCTTTACAGCTCGACGGCTCCGCAAAGCGTAAGTAGTGCGCACCTCACGGGAGGGATACCCGACATCGGGTTTCCAGTTGTATGACGGGGCGCGAAGTAATCAAGGCTTCGCGCCCTTTTTATTGAATAATCGAGGAATTCTCCATTAACCTGGGGTTCACGGCAGTTGAATGAAAATAACGTTCCAAAGAATTTCTAAAGAGGACTGAATGAAAGATCATTGTTTGTTGTGGCCGGTGCTGATCCTGGGGACGTTGTTGTTCGCCCACGCTTGCGCGCCGACGGCATCGTTTCTGGCGGCGCCGACATCCACGCCGAATATCGCCCTCACACCGACGCCGTTGCTTCCAACTGCGACATCCACCTCCACCCCCCTGCCCACGCCTACGGCCACGGCAACTCCCATCCCCACACCAGACGCGACGATAGCCCGGAACATTGCGCGCGAAGGAATGGCAGCCATCCAGGCGCGCGCCGGCGATGCCGCCCTGCTTTGTCTGCGTTACGAGGATACCGACGCCGACGGTGCGCCCGAATGGGTGGCATTGTTCCACCAGGAAACCAACCCACCGCGCCTGAGCGCCTTTGTCCTCGACGGTGAAGCCGTTTATCCTCTGGAACCTGCGTTCCCCAAAGCCGGTGCGCCGGATGTGGGATTGGGGCAGTATGCCACCTGCGAGGTCGAGATCCGCGACATCAACGCCGATGGCCGGCCGGAAATCGCCATTTTCGGCCACGCGGATAAGAACAAGACGTTGCTGCACCTCTACGTTTGGGAAGCCGGGGCTTATCGCCGCCTGGGAGCCTTCTCTGGCGATGCCGGGGTCCGCTTTATGGATACCGATGGCGACCTTGAAGAAGAGATTTGGGAAGGCTACCGCGAACAAGGCGCACCAGACCTGGCCTGGTATGTGATTCACACCTGGGAAGAGCACACCTACGGGTGGACTTCGGACCGCTGGGGCTGGTATGCCCTGGATCGTCCACACCCGTATCCCACCCACAAGCCGGAATACGCCGTCATCGCGTTCTACCTGGCCTTGAATGACCGTGACCTGCCGGGCGCATATCACCTACTGCTCCCACAAGACGAACGCCCCTACGAGACGTGGGCGCATGGATTTGCGACGACCGTGCGGGTGAGTGTGGGAAGCGTGCACACCATCCCCGGTACGGAGACGGAGAGCAGCGCGCGCGTCGCGGCTATGGTCACTTCCTGGGACAACGAGGGCGGCGTGATTGTGGGACGACTGTGGAACACCGAATGGCATGTGTCGCGCACCCCCGAGGGCTGGCGGCTGGTGAACGCCACTGCGGAGATGTTGGAGGAATGGACGGCCACTTACTGGCCCTAAACTTTTATAGCCTGTATGGTATACTTGCCGGCATAAGAGAATACAGAAAGGGTCAATGAGCGCGTGATTGTACTTGGGCGTTTCCTGCACGGGCTGATGTTTTTCACATTAAGCCTGACGGTCTTCTTCCTGCAATCCCGCAGCCAGCGTATTCTGTTGGCGCGGCGGTTGTATTGGCTAGGGGGATTTGCTATCTGTGAAGCCGTCGTTGCCTGGAACAACCTGTTTGCCGGCCTGACGCCACCGGTCGCCCTGTTGCCGGCGTTTCTCGGCCCGTTGATCCTGGGGATTGGCTACAGCTTTTTGATCGTGCTCGGCATCCAGGCTTTTTTGCCGGAAGAGACCGTGCAAATACAGGGACATCGCTGGCTGGCAGGGTTGATCAGCGCGTGGGTCATCGTAGACCTGGCTGCGTTTCTGACATTCCCGGCACAGCGTGCGACGGTCATCCAGATTGCTGAAATGCTGGCCCACGGTCTGCTCGGTTTTCCCGGAGGGGTGCTGGCTGCCATAGGATTGCGCCGTCAAAGCCATCAGACGCTCGAAGCGGCTCTGCGGAAGCGCGTGCGCCCCTACTTGCGGTTAGTCGAAATCACCACAGGGGCGTTTGGTGCCTTGCAGGTGTTCTACCTGCCGATGCATGGAATTACGCCAGAGCTTGTCGAATGGCTGTGGGCGCTGATGGGGACGGGGTTGACGCTTGGCATCATCCGCGCGCTGAACACCGTGCAACTGGAAATCGAACGCTGGATCGAGGGGGTGGAGCGTCTGCAAGCCCTGGCCGCCGATCGCGAGCGCATCGGGCGCGACCTTCACGACGGCATCATTCAGTCCATCTACGCGGCCGGCCTCCTGTTGGAAAGCGTGCAGCCGATTATTCCTTCGGACCCGATGCGCGCGCAGGCGCAATTGGGGCGGGTGATGGACAACTTGAATGAAACGATCCAGGATATTCGACGTTATATCTTCGACCTGCGCAGCGATATGCCGGACGAGGACTTACCCTCGGGCATCAAGCGTCTGCTGCGTGATTTTCACATCAACACCCTGCTGGAGACTGAACTTGAGATTACCGGTGTGCCGGTCGAAATCCTCTCGATGGAACGGCGACGGCACATCTTCCAAATCGTGCGTGAGACGCTGGCGAATACGGCCCGTCACGCCCGTGCGCGCTGGGTGAAGATCCACCTGCACTACGGCGAACACGCGCTGGATTTGACGATTTCCGACGATGGCATCGGTATGGAGACGCTTCAGGTGAGCAAAGGGTACGGTCTGCGCAACATCCGCGAGCGCGTGCGCCTGCTGGATGGAACATTGCGCATTGAAAGCGCGCCCAACGAGGGGGTGACCTTTCACCTGAACGTCCCCTATTGACGTTCCAACGTTCAAACGGATTTTCAAGGGGGGTATTATGACGTTACGGATTCTTATTGTAGATGATCACGAAGTTGTGCGGTTGGGATTGCGTACCTTGTTGAACAATCAGGCGAATTTTGTCGTTGTGGACGAGGCTGCTTCGGCTAAAGAGGCCGTTGAAAAAACCCTTCAGCATCGCCCTGATATCGTGGTCATGGACATCCGCATGCCGGGGGAAAACGGCATCGAGGCCTGCCGCCAAATCAAAGCCCACCTGCCGAATACCGAGGTGCTTATGCTCACGTCCTATGCCGAAGATGAGATGCTCTTCGACGCCATCAGCGCAGGGGCAGCGGGCTACGTGCTCAAACAGGGCGGCGGCGATGAGCTGATCCGTGCCATCCAGCGGGTGGGGCAGGGCGAGGCATTGCTCGATCCGGCGGTGACGCAGCGCGTGCTGGCCCGCGTGCGCCAGGCCACCCGTCAGGAGCAGGCCGCCGCTTTCAGTGAACTGACCGAGCAGGAATTGCGCGTGCTCGGACTGGTTTCCGAGGGGCGTACCAACAAAGAGATCGCCAAGACGTTGTTCCTGGGAGAAGGAACTGTGCGCAACTACGTGAGCAGCATTCTCTCCAAGCTGGGGCTGACCAACCGCGCCGAAGCCGCCGCTTATGCCGTCCGCCACAACCTGCACGAATTTCTGGAAGAGCTGTCCTAGACGCCCGTGAGTCACGCGATCACCAAGAAACAACTGGGTGTGCTCATTATCCTTGCCGGATTGGGCGCGGATGCTGTGCTTCTGATCGGCGGGCGTTTGGGCGTGGGAGCCTGGTCGGGCATTGGGCCGGTCGAGCGCGTGTTGCTGTTGGCGGGACTGGGATTCGCGCTTCTCGGTGTACCGTTGCTGCGCCTGGGGAATGTGCCGGCCGCCGCCGGGCATGAACCGCGATACGGGGCTGTGGCACGGTCGGAGATCGGCCACAAAGGAATGTCCTGGATCGGACGGGCAGTGGCGGCGTTAGCATTGCTGGTGTTCCTGGCCTACCTGGGCGTCTACGTCGCCTACGCCGCCGATCTCTTCGGCTGGCCCTACGATTATGACCAGGGCGAGAGCTTTGAGCTGTACGATGCCGTCTTGCACAGCCAGGGCGAATGGCCCTACCGCGACAGCAGCGTGTATCCCTTCTATTCGTCGAACTACCCGCCGGTATTCCACATCCTCAACATCCTGTTTTTCCCTCTTTTTGGGAAGACCTTGCTCTCCGGGCGCGTGCTCTCATTCGTCATCACGTTGCTGACGGCGTTTGCCATTGGGTGGACGGTGTACCGTCGCACGGGCGGGGTCTTCATCCCGTTGATGAGCGGGCTGGCGTACACGGCCTCGAACTTCGTCTACCACATCGGCCCGCTGTGCCGTCAACACCTGACGATGGTGTTCTTCGAGACGTTGTGCGTTTTCTTTATCGCGGACGCGGAGAATCCACGCCACGGCAAATGCAATCTGGTGTTGGGACTCATCTGCCTGCTTCTGGCAGGCTATGCCAAACAATTGGCGGTCTTCACGGCGGCGGCGGTGTTCGGTTATCTGCTGCTGCGGAATCCCAGGCGCGCGCTCGTGAGTGTGATCGTCTTTGGCGCGCTCTTCGGGCTGGTTTTTCTGGGAATCAATCGCGCTACTGACGGACATTGGTGGATCAACACCATTGCTGCGAATGTGAATGAATTTGTCTTCCCTCAGTTGATCGCCTTGACGCGCGCGTGGCTCAAGGTGCATACCGTGTTCATCGTCCTGGCGGTGGGCATGGTGATCTACGAAGCATACATCGGATCGCTGTCAGTTTACGCACTGTGGTTTGTCTGTGTGCTCGGCACCGGGGTGATGTCGGGCAAATGGGGCGCAGGAGAGGCATACTGGGTCTCGTCGGTGGCGGCGGCGATTGTCTTGAGCGGGTTTGCGTTAGGGAAGCTGCGCGACTCCATCACCCAGCAGCGCCGGCAATGGCAGGGCTACCTGGCCATCCTGATCCCGCTGTTGTTCCTGGTGCAGTCCACGCGGATGCTGCATCTGCCGACGGACGGGCCATTCTGGGGACCGGTCGCGCGCGTTCTGGGCGTTGCCGGGAAGTCGGTGTATGCCGATTATCCGTATTACGATTCGGTGGGCTACACGCAAGTCGGCCATTTTATGCTGCCGCGCGACTACGACGGCGGCGCGCGCATTATGGCGTACGTCCGGGGCACGGATCTGCCGGTTTTCAGCGAGGAGGCGGCTTTCACGATGCTGGCCGGCAAGCCGGTGGTGACGAATCCTACCCAGCTACTCAACCTGTATAACAACGGCCTGCTGGATACCCGCGAATTGGAAGCGATGATCCGCCGCGAAGCGTTTGGCCTGGTGATTATGCGGGCGCAATTTTATCCACCACCGGTGTTGGCCGCCATCGGACAGCATTATGGGCTGGTGGAACACGTCCCGATGAACGGGTTCAACTATATCATTATGCAGCCGTTGGGGCAGCCGGAACTCAATGGGTCTCAGTAGAAGCCCTGGAAGAAGTTGGCCTGGCAAATGCAATCCGGGCAGGACGACAACCCGGCCCGCTGGTATCATTGCCGGTTGGCGTAATCCGCCCCCAAGATGATGATGATGTCGTATGGGGCGGTGGGGTTGTTGCCGTTCACAACCGCCGATTGTGGCAATTTCAACAGCGAAAGAATGGATTGGGCGGTCAGCGGTTTGTTACGGTTCAGGATCACCAACGAGGTGTCATAGTCCTGGCGATCGGCATTGTCGTAAGCGGCGACCGTCAGCCCGTTGGCTTCGAGGAATTGGCTGGTCGTGGAGGCCAATCCCTCAGTTTGGGTGCCGTTCAGGACAGAGATGGTGGCGGCTTCTTCGGCAAGGGTTTCGATATCCCCGTTGGTCAACCGCAAGCCGAACACCTCATCGCGCACTCGACGTATTTCATCGCGCAACGGGATCAGAATTTGCATCTGGTCAGGTGTCGTTTTGAAAAGGGTACAGGACTCGTCAATCACACGGAAGGTGACGTCCTTCTCTATATCCACACGCCGTGCCAGGTTTGCCAGCGCGATGACCTCCTCAAGTTGCAGCTTAGGATCAATTTTGACCGATTTTTCCAGGATTTGCAGGATCTCCGGCGCCTGAACGGCCAGTTGGGGAAGCATGTTGGCTTCTGTGACGCGCTTGACGATGGCCTTGATGACTTGCTGTTGTCGGCGCGCGCGATCGAAGTCGCCGCCGTTGGTGTGGCGCGTGCGGGCATATTTCAGCGCCTCTTCACCGTAAAAGTGATGCGGGCCGGCGTCTACGTGAAATACCTCAACCCCGTAATCGGGGGTCGGGTATTGGGTATCGTGGATGGTCTCCGGCACATCAATATCAATCCCCCCGATCCGGTCCACCAGCTCTACAAATGCCTGGAAATTGAAGCGCACGTAGTAATCTATCTCCACGCCCAGGTTGTACTCCACCGTTTCCACCGCCAGCGCCGGCCCGCCGCCGGGATGACCGTAGGCGTCGCCGATGAAATGCGCCGTGTTGATGCGGTCTTCGGTATAACCGGGGATGTGGACCCACAGGTCGCGGGGGATGGAGAGCACGCCGCCTTTCATCGTCACCGGGTCGAGGGTCGCCAGGATCATCGTGTCGGTGCGCCAGTAATCCGTTTCCTGGGCACGCTCGTCAATACCGAGGATCAATACGGTGATGCGATCGGTGCCGGTCCACACCGGCAGCGTCTCCCCTTCGATGTGGCCGATGTTGGGACTTTCGCCTTCGGTCTGCTTGATTGTGAACTCCGGCAGAATATCCACTGTGGCGATGCGCTGGCGGGTTGTCAGGTAGACGGTTACGCCGGCTGCCGCGGTCAGCGTCAGGTAAATCAACACCAGGCCGATTTTGATCAGCGTGGCGTAGGGCAGACGGTTTCCGATAGCCTGGCTTTCGGTTGAGACCATAACATTCCCTCTTTACGGTGTACCTGCATAATCGTTGCCGAGGATCACCAAAATATCCTGGGCAGCATTGGGATCGGTGCCTTTGACAACCGCTGTTGGTGGGAGATGGAGCAAGCTGAGCAGACGCGCCGCCGTTTGAGGTTTATCGCGATTCAGGATGATTTGCGAATGCGCATAATCCTGACGGTCGGCGTTGCCGATTTGGGCGACATTGATCCCTTGGGCCCGGAGTGAGTCCGCCGTTGTGCCGGCTAACCCTGTCCGCATGGTACCGTTGAGCACTGCGACGGTGGCGATTTCAGGGGTGGGCGTGATAACCGGTTGGACGGGTTGCGCCTGGGCCTGGTCGGGCGCCGGCGTGGGCAAATCGGCGGCAAACACATAATCGCGCACCTCACGCAGCCGATCACGCAGCGGCACCAACACCTGCGCGCCGTCGGGCGTGACCCATTGCTGGGTGCAGGTCTGGTCAATCACGCCGTAGCGGATTGTCGAGCGATCCACCTGCGTCGCCAGATTCGCCAGCGCCAGGATTTGATCCAACGCCAGGTCGGTCTGCACCGAAGTCTCCAGCGTCTTGTAGATCTCCGGCGCTTGCTTTGCCAGATCGGGGAGCAAGCCCACATCGGTAACTTTCTCCAGGACGGCCGCCATCACCTGTTGTTGACGGCGCGCGCGGTCGAAGTCACTGCTACCGTGACGGGTGCGGGCATATTTGAGCGCCATTTCCCCATCGAAATGGTGCCAACCGGCCGAGATGTAGAGTGGATCGTAGCCGTAGGTATAGTCGGGGTACAGGGGATCGTTGATATCTTTTTCGACGTAAATATCCACGCCGCCGATGAGGTTGACCAGGGTGACAAAGCCCTGGAAGTTAAGGCGCACGTAATAGTGGATCGGCACACCGAAGTTGTATTCGACCGTCTCACGCGCCAGCCCCGGCCCACCGCCTTTGTGACCGTAGAGTTCACCGAGGAAGTGAGCGGTATTGATGCGCCCATCATTATAACCGGGGATGGGCACCCACAGGTCGCGGGGGATGGAAAGCACGCCGGCCATTTTCGACACCGGATCGAGGGTCAACAAGATCATCGTATCGGTGCGCCACGGTCCATGCTCTTGCGCCCGCTCGTCAATGCCCAAAAGTAGCACGTTGACACGTTCTTTGCCTGTCCAGATGGGCAGAATCTGCCCGAATTCGTACTTCACATTCTCGCTGGGGCCGGTGCTATCCGGCAATCCCGACGCGATCCCCGGACGGGCTAAGAATCCCTGGAACCACGATACCGCGAAAACCACAATCCAGGCAATGATCGCCAGGAACATCAGCGCCAGCAGTGCGGTAATCACTGCCGGAACCGTATTGCCACGCCTGTAGGTTCTTCTCCGTGCCATAGTATGATGATTTCCTCAAAAGATAGGGATTGATACATTATACCATACCCTTTCAAAGGCTATACGGACTTCAGCAACGCGGCTTCCCATTGATCAACGGCAGTTTCGATATCGTAATAGCGGTGGATGAATTGCTGTCCCGCTGCGCCGAGCCGGGCGCGGGCTTCGGGGTCACGCAGCAGGGCGATCACGGCGTCGGCAAAGGTTTCTGGCGTGTCGGCGGTGAGCAGATGCTCGCCGGGTGTGGCGCCGATGCCGTGGTTGCACGCCGATGTCGCCACGACCGGCACGCCCAGCGCCATCGCATCCAGAATCTTCTGCAGCAGCCCCCCGGCGACCAACATGGGAGATACGAAAACCGCCGCCGCCCGGTACCAGGGCGCCAAATCCTCCACAAAACCGGTCACAAAACAATGTTCTCCATCCGCACACGCCTGTAATTCCACCGGCGGCGATCCGCCAACGATGTAGAACCGCGCTTCGGGAACGGCGGCGCGGATGCGCGGCCATACGTGATTGAGGAACCAGGACACGCCGGCAATGTTATGATCGCGGCCCATCGCTCCGACGAAAAGGAGATTGGGACCGGCGGGAACGGCAGGAACAATTTGCGGGTCGGGAGAAACTGCCGGGGCAAGGGGAAGCAAGAGCCAGGGGCGCGTCGGGCAGGCTGCCGTCAACAGGGCCCGGTCGCCTTCGGAGATGGCGAGGCACACGGCATAGCGCCGGTAGAGTGCCGGTTCGAAGCCGCGGTAAAAAGCGCCGATAGCTTTGTCCCACAGCCACCGCAGGCCACGTGTGTGCGCCGCCTTCTGTGCTTGCAAGAACCAGTTCACATCCTGGGTGCGAAATGAGGCGCGGGGGAGACGCATGCCCAGCAGAATTACTGCTGTCTGGGTAGTCTCAACATGGACGAAGTCGGGGTGCAACTCACGTAGAGCGCGCGCTGTTGCGCCCCGCAGTGCCAGATAACTGCGTATCAACGCCAGGGGACGCGGCCCCGGCAAGGCGCGATGGTGGGGCACGGTATACACCCGTTCACAGATGGCTTCGACGTGAGGAAGCAACGCGCGTTCCTCATCCAGGATGCGCGCTACCAGGCTCAGGCGGTGTCCACGTCGTCGCATGGCCTCCATCAGCCGGAAAAGCGATTCCCCCCCGGCATGACCCACCGAGGGGGCAGGAAATTGCTTGTAGATGAAGAGAATTCTCGCCATAAATTTCCATTTCACCACAGTCACTATGCTCCCAGGAGCACCGTGAAGGATGAAAATACCGTCTGTTTTCAGACTAGCGACTTTTACCGCCAAGAACACAGAATCCGCAGAGTTATCAAAAATTGCCCCGCGCTCTGGGTGAACTCTGCGGTTAAATCAGCGGTAAAGTTCTGCCGGTTTGCGTAAGCCCTGGCTCTAAATTGCTTCGCGGGGATCCTCACATTGCTTCGCGGGGATCCTCAAATTGCTTCGCGGGGATCGTCAGATCCCCCGCACCCTGCTAACCGAGCGGCACAGCTACGACAATCGTCCCTAACCCACATTGCTTCGCGGGGATCCTCAAATTGCTTCGCGGGGATCGTCAGATCCCCGCACCCTGCTAACCGAGCGGCACAGCTACGACAATTGTCCCTAACCCACATTGCTTCGCGGGGATCCTCAAATTGCTTCGCGGGGATCGTCAGATCCCCGCACCCTGCTAACCGAGCGGCACAGCTACGACAATTGTCCCTAACCCACATTGCTTCGCGGGGATCCTCAAATTGCTCCGCGGGGATCGTCAGATCCCCGCACCCGCACCCTGCTAACCAAGCGGCACAGCTACGACAATTGTCCCTAACCCATTGCTTCGCGGGGATCGTCAGATCCCCGCACCCGCACCCTGCTAACCAAGCGGCACAGCCACGACAATTGTCCCTAACCCACATTGCTTCGCGGGGATCGTCAGATCCCCGCACCCGCACCCTGCTAACCAAGCGG
>DAOSNS010000025.1:23335-71450 GCA_035373625.1 Anaerolineae bacterium
CATTGCTTCGCGGGGATCGTCAGATCCCCGCACCCGCACCCTGCTAACCAAGCGGCACAGCTACGACAATTGTCCCTAACCCATTGCTTCGCGGGGATCGTCAGATCCCCGCACCCGCACCCTGCTAACCAAGCGGCACAGCCACGACAATTGTCCCTAACCCACATTGCTTCGCGGGGATCGTCAGATCCCCGCACCCTGCTAACCGAGCGGCACAGCTACGACAATCATCTCTGGCCGGCTTTGCACCTGCTCATAGAAAAAGTTCGACATTGCGCGCTCAACGGCCCGCTCGATATCTGCCTGTGAGGAAGTGCCGCGTGTGGCCTGCAACGTCTGCTGGATGAGCGGATGGGCGCGCGCGATCAAGGTGTCGAGGACTTCGGCAGCGGCCACCCCCCGCGCGGTGATGCGCGGCTCGCCGATCAGCCCCCCTTGCCGGCGGTTATAGGTGAAAACGACACTGCACACCCCGGAGACGGCCAGCGCCTCACGGTCCTGAATGATCTGCGGGCTGACCGCGTCCCCAACCAGCGTGCCGTCCACAAAGACGTACCCTCCCGGCACCCGCTCGCCGACTTCGAGGCTATCTTGCGAGAAACGCAGAATGTAGCCGTTTTCCACCACCGCAATGTTCTGATGGGGGATGCCGACTTCCTGGGCCAACCTGGCGTGTTGTTTCAAGTGGCGCAGTTCCCCGTGAATGGGCACGAAAAATTTGGGGCGCAGAAGATTGAGCAGCATTTTCTGCTCTTCCTGACTGGCATGCCCGGAGACATGCACCGGCGCGACAGGATGATAGACGACGTTCGCACCCTTCTGGAAGAGGCGGTTGATGACGCGGTGCACAGTTTCTTCGTTGCCGGGGATGGTGTGGGATGAGAGTACCACCGTATCGCCGGGCACAATGCGCAGCGAGGGATGTCGCGCGATCGCCAGCCGTCCCATAATCGAGCGCGGCTCGCCCTGCGCGCCGGTGGCGATGATGGTGACCTGGTGTGGCGGCAGGCGGTTGATGTCCTGCAAAGGCAGGATGAGATCGTCGGGTACGTCCAGATACCCCAGACGACGGGCCATTTTGACGTTCTTGAGCATGGTGGTGCCGGCAATCGCCACCTTGCGTCCAAAAGTGCGGGCGACTTCCATCACCTGCTGGATGCGGGAGATGAGTGAGGCGAACGTCGCCACGATGATGCGTCCATTGGCCTGGCGGAAGACATTGGCCAACGCGACATTGAGGCTGGCCTCGGAAGGCGTTGTGCCGGGATCGGTGGCGTTGGTACTATCGGCAAGTAACACCAGCACCCCGCGCTGGTGGAACTCGACAAGTTTGGCGATGTCGCTGGGCCAGCCGTCTACCGGCGTGTGATCCATTTTGTAATCCCCACTGTGGACGACGAGGCCCAGGGGGGTATCAATGCCCAAACCCACGGCGTCGGGGATACTGTGACACACGTGGTACGGCTCGACGGCGAACGGCCCCAGGTGGATGACGTCCCCGGGTTCCATCGGCTGGAGTTTGACGCGCTTCTGCAATTCCCGGTTGAGTTTGACCTCGATCAAGCCGCGCGTCAGCCTGGTCGCATAGACCGGCGCGTCGAATTCCTGCAGGAAATGCGGCAGCGCGCCGATGTGATCTTCGTGCCCGTGGGTGATGATGATGCCCCGTATGCGGTCTTCTTTGCCTTTGAGATAGCGGTAATCGGGGATGATGTATTCCACACCCGGCATGTCGCTTTCCGGGAACATCATCCCGACATCCACGATCAGGATGTTACGCCCGTATTCCAGCGCCATCATATTTTTGCCAACTTCCCCCAGGCCCCCCAGGGGAATGATCTGTAACTTTTCCATGAAGTTACCTTATATCATATTCGATAAGCCTGTCAAACATTGGTTAACGTAGGGCTATCGCATTTGGATGCTTCCGGCAACTGAATACGGTCTAAAGGCCAGGGAAAGAGGGGGGACTTCGTCCCGCCACAAAAATCCTTAAAGAAGCCGCTTTGGCGGCACAACGGACAGCACGACGGAACAAAGTTTCCCAAATGTGATAGCTCTTTTGGCTAACGTTCCGTCTGGCATACGGGGCAAAAATACGTGCTGCGCTGTCCCTGGACGATGCGCTCTACTGTATAGCCGCAGCGGGGACAACGCTCGCCGGCGCGGTCGTAGACGTGGAGATGCGCCTGGTGTTGCCCCAGACCACCGTCCGGATAGACATATTGGCGATCCGCCAGGCTCGTCCCGCCGTCTGCCACGGCCTCGTGCAGTACGGTAACAATCGCCGCATGCAATCGCTGCGCTTCCGCAGGTGTGAGGCTTTCGGCGGCGCGCTGTGGATGGATGCCTGCCTGCCATAGGGCCTCGCTTACGTAAATGTTGCCCAGCCCGGCGATGAAACGCTGATCCAGCAGCAGCCGCTTGATCTCCCCGCGCCGTCGCGCCAGTTGTGCCGTCAACCACTCCGCCGTGAAGTCCGCCGAGAGCGGCTCCGGTCCGAGCGTACCTGTGACCTCGCAGGGATCGTCCACCAGATAGAAACGCCCAAATTTACGCGGGTCTACATAGACCACCCACGTCCCATCGGCTAAGTGCAGGCGCAGCCGTGCGTGACGGTCGTCGCCGGGGCCATCGGTGGAGACCACGAACTTACCGCTCATCCGCAAGTGCACCAGCAACGTTTGGCCTGTGGAAAGCGTCGTCTGGATGTACTTGCCGCGTCGTCCCACCTCCAGCACACCCGCACCGACCAGCTTCGTGCGGAAGGCGTCGGGTGTGGGACGGGCTATCGTCCGTTCCCAGAGCACCTCGACGTGTACGATGGTCTGCCCGGTCAGGACCGACGCAAGTTTTCGGGCAATGGTTTCAACTTCGGGAAGTTCGGGCATTGTAAGGCTAAAGATTTTTCGTGATTCACCGCAGGAATAGTCCTTTGTGGTTTTTTCACGGGAATCATTAACGCAAAGGCGCAAAGACGCTGAGGAATATGCTTAACCTTCGCGTCTCTGCGTCTTTGCGTTGAAAATGTCGGCGATAGGATTATCGCGGATAGCCGTAGCGCGACTCGTAACGTCCCATCAGCACGTTGAAATGCGTTTGCTCTGCGCTTGCCAGTTGACGGAAGAGCTGCTGCGCTTCCGGGTCTGTGGCGATCTGAGCACTGTTGTAATACAGCTTGAACGATTTGTCCTCAATGCCCAGAGCAAAGAGCAAGGCGTCGGCCTCGGTGGGATGAGGGGGCAGCTCGGTCAGGACTTGTTTTTCGGGCGGAAAAACCACCGAAGTGGCTTCAATGACCTTTACGGTCGCCATCTCCGGGATTGCCGCCCAGCCCTTGCCGGCTTCGAGGGCCTCGTACTGGCGTTCGATGTAGTTGTAATGCGTCACTTCATCGGCTGCCAGTTGCTTGAACATCGCCGCCGCTTCGGGATCGGTCATGGCCGCGGCAAGGGTCTCGTAGAACATTTGCCCATCGGTTTCCAGTTTCATAGCCTGGACCAGGACATCCTTTAGTTCCATAATGCCCCCTATTCCAGCGTGCAGATGGCGCCGGGTTGCTTGATGCGCAACGCCAACGTTTCCATAATGGCGAAGCGGTGCTCAAGGTTGACGGTCTCGATGAATCCCGTGGCGATGTCCAGCCCCACTGCCAGGTCCACATACTGCGGTTGCGCGGCAATGACCAGGACTTTGTTCTGCGGGATCGCGGGGGTGGCGAAGACGCCGCCCGTGGCCTGTTTTTCCAGCAGTTCGATTTCAAGGATGCCGCGTCGCCCGTAGACGCGCTGGAGTTTGGTGTACAGCATGGGGTGCATAGCGACATAATACGGCGGATAGAAGCCCGCCGAAACCAGGGTTGCCGTCGCCGTGGAGATGTCGGCCAATGCCTGGCCTTCTTCGTTCCAGTTGCCCAGCGGGAGCGTCTGCCGGCCGGTGGCGTTGAGCAGTCCTTCGCTGCCCTCTGCGGCGTCCCCCTCGAAGATCAATTTGTCTTCCGCCAGGGCAATCTGTGTTGCGGTCGCCGCGACGGGCGCGGTATCGAACGGTTGGCCGGCGCTCGTCAAGTCCAGGTCTTTGGCGGTGATGATGAAATCCTTCATCAGCGTGCTCAACGTCAATTGCCGGGTGACTTTCGCGCGCACCGGTTCGCCTTCTTTGCTGCTGTAGGTGTAAAGCGGCACGGTATAGGCACCGTACCCCAACGGCCCGTACAAATCGAGAATCCGCCGTCCAACCACAATGCGGTTGATGACTTCGCTGACGGTCGCGTCAATCAATTGCCATTGTTCCGGGGTAAGCGGAGCACCATTGCGCATGAGAATGTTCTCCATAATAAAACTCCTTTCACTTTTTATGTTTCAATGTTCCCACTGTCCATACTTTGGTTGTAGGCGCGGCGGCAGGCGAGACGACCGGCTTCAGACGTTTGAGCAGCCGCCCGAAAAGGGCCTCGTGATATAGCTCCTGTCCGCGCGCATCTTCGATGACGCCCTTTGCACCGGGATCCGTCATCTGGGCGATGAACTGCCCGTACATCGCCGCCGTTTCATTTTCGAGTTGCACATCGGCCTCCAGCATGGCCTGTGGATCGGCGGGCAGGGTCAGCGGGTGATGGGTGAGGGGCAGTTCCGCGCCGCTGCCTGCCAGTTCCTCGCCGAACCAGCCCATGTGCTGCATTTCGTTGATGGCCTGCGTCATCAACTGGCTGGAAATTTCTTCGTCCTTATCCATCGTCAAGAACGAGTGAACGAGGTATTGGAGAATGGCCGCGTACTCGTGATTCACGCCCCAGTTGAGTGCCTCTTGATCTCCTGATGGAAGGCCGGGGGCCGGCGCTGCGGCGGCCTCAGGTGTGGGCGCCTGCTGCATGGCGAGCGCGGTCTTATCCACGAAGTGCGTGAAGTCCCCATGATGGCGGCGCTCGTCGGCGAGGATGTGCTCGATGTCGGCGCGCAGGTCGGGATCCGTGATGCGCGTGAGGTAGCCTTCGTACATAGCGATGGCGCGTTCTTCGGCGGCAACATCGCGCTGCATCCACTCGGGAGGCGTCACCCCGCTCACATCGGTAAAGCCGCGTTGCGTGGTCGGTTGGTCTCCCAGGCGCACGATCCACCGCGAGAGGATCCAGAAATGCCGCATTTCCTCGCGAGCGATGGCCTCAATTTCACAGGCCAGTTCACCTTCGCCCATCATATAGGCATGCCGCAGGTATTGGATCAAGGCTGCATGTTCATCTTCCGCCGCTGCTTTGAGCATCTGGATCAAATCCGTGTTTGTCGTTTGTGGCATCATAACCTCCTGGATAGCGGTCAGCTTTCAGCAGCAGAGGGCATAAGCTGTGCGCTTTGCCAAACAAGGAGAGGGTGGCATCCCTTTTGCTGATTGCTGACCGCTAATAGCTGAACGTGATGGCTGACGGCTAAAAGCTGATTACTCAACCTTGAGTTCGTGGCTGCTTTCCCACAGGCCGTGAATGTTACAGAGCGAAGTGGCGATGAGCGTGCCCGGCCCCTTGACCGTGACCGAACATTCCGCCACGGGATGGGTCCACACGGGGCCGCTGTCGGCGCCTTGCACCGAGGCGCCATGCGCCGAGAAGTCGAAGTGTCCAAGCTGATAGATGAACTTGTCGTCATCGGGTTTGAAGTATAGCTCGATCCAATTGATGTGGTGCGCCGTAGTATTGGGGTGGGGGATTTCTTTGCCGATGCTGAGTCTCACGACAAACGGTTCCCCCGCTTTGACGACATCGGGCGCTTCAATCACAGGCGCGTGCTTCTCTTTCTTCCAATCTGCTGTTTGAATGTTGTCACCGAATTTCATAGTTGGCCTCCTTAATGTGGTAAATGACAAACAGTAAATGTATTGGGTATGAAATGACATCCAAGACTTCTATGGTTCTTAGACACTTGGGATGTGTCAATCGGTCTGACTATAGTTTATACCGACAATCCAGGAATGTAAAGTGCGCCGGCGCAGGGCTTTATCATTCTTGTTACTGTGACTTCATTTATCTTCGAGCGGATTGCCAGATTCGCATCCTTCATCTAGCTTCGAGCGGATCGCCAGATTCACATCCTTCATCTAGCTTCGAGCGGATCGCCAGATTCGCATCCTTCATCTAGCTTCGAGCGGATCGCCAGATCCGCGTCGCCCATCACTGTATCGGCTAGAAACGGGGAATTGACGTTCCCCTTGGAGCAAGCATGATAAGGCCCTGCACGCCGGCGACGGGTGCATTTTATGACGAGGGCGGCTTTTACTACAGAGAACACAGAGTTACCAGAGATTGCTCTGCGCTCTCGGCGAGCGCCGCGGTTAAATCAGAGGTTTATCTGGCTTTTTCTCCCGTCTCATCTTACGCCTTCACCACCGGCATGAACATCCGCAACCCGTCCTTCTCATCCACCACATAAGCTACGCGGGGATACCCCAACGCCACACGCACCAGCCACATGTCGCCGATGGCGCTGCCGACATTGAGGGCTGCACAAAAGACAACGATCAACAGGAGCCAATCCGGGATTGGGAGCATGAGCAACCCCATCCCCACCAGGCTCAATCCCACCAACGGCGCGAGCGCGATGACAATGTAGGCATTGCGCCGGAAAGCGTAGCCAGCTGCGGTCGCGTAGAACATCATCTCTTGCCACATCACGCCGTACTTCGGCTGTGCGCCGTAAGCACGCAGCGCCAGACCGTGCGTCAGCTCGTGCAGCACGATGGTCACGGCGACAGCGAAGAGGGCTGCCACCATCTGCCAGATGTTTAGCTCCAGGGATACGGTTTCCAGATGCCAGATGCGTGCCCAGGCAAAGAACGTCACCAGTGCCAGCCCCATCAACGCCAGCCCGACCACGTTCAACACCACGAGCAGCGTTTTGTGGTGCGAGAGCTTCCAGTACAAGACTTCTTCGTAGTTTTCAGGAAGATGAATGGGCGATACCAGTTTCGTCGTCATAAGTTGGTTCCTGTGAAAATAGTTATGTGGTTGTTAGTCTTGTAGTCGTTAGTCTTGTAGTCGTTAGTCGTGGAGTCGTTAGTCTTGTAATCAGGTCACGATTCAGGTATTGAGCTTGCCGCCCACGGATCAGGAAACGAATAACCGAATTCAGAGGTGGTATCTTCGCAGACGTCCTCGAAAAGTCACGCACCGAACGGCGCCTCCTCCACAAAGCAGCCCTTTTCGGCCTCATACGCCCGCACGCGCTGGCTGGCGAGATCGTATACCCAGCCATGCAGGCGCAACGTCCCCGCGCGCTCGGCTTCCGCGATGAAGGGATAGCTGCGCAGGTGTTCCAGTTGCAGCAGCACGTTCGCTTCGATCAATGCGTCCAACCGCGCGGCTTCTCCCACCTCTGGCGGGACATGCGCTTGCGCGTCCCGTGCATACTGCAACCAGCGTCGCAGTCCAGGCTCCAACGCCTCGACGTGCGCCAGCGCCTGCATCCCGCCACAACAACTGTGCCCGCACAACACAATGTCCGCGACTTTGAGGTGCAGCACGGCATATTCCAGCACAGCAGCGACCGCCGTCTCACCTTGTTGCATCGCCGTGTATGGTGGCACAATGTTGGCAATGTTGCGTGTGGTAAAGACCGTCCCCGGATGCGCGTCCAGGATGTGCGAAGGCAAGATGCGTGAATCCGAGCAACCAATGTAGAGCAGTGAAGGGTGCTGCCCTTGCGCAAGTTCGGCCATCAAAGCAGCTTCAGTTTGAAAGCACGCCTCGCGCACGCAGCGCGTTTGTACGACCAGGGTGTCCATCCAAGTAACCTCCTCGAAAACAGTTTTACTTCAACGCTTAAGGCGGATCACAATCCGCCTCCTCGCAGCACCGGATTACGATCTGGCGAATCACTCACCTTGCAGACAAGTCACAAAAAAGGTGTCATCGTGCGTGGTTTGCCGCCCACGATGACAC
Source organism: Anaerolineae bacterium (assembly GCA_035373625.1). GTDB lineage: Bacteria > Chloroflexota > Anaerolineae > B4-G1 > SLSP01 > DSWT01. Next base: position 31,263 of record DAOSNS010000025.1, read on the forward strand.
CGCTATTATGCTCCTATTTGCAAAGAAAACAAACGCGCCCGGCACTCCTGACTTAGTTCCCGCTGTTGGGGGGAGATGCCAGAAACGCTCGGTCCGGTCTCCGACTACACCCGCGGTAACACAGTATGATGAAAATAATCCGGTGATTGCCTGCGCCGCACACGTACACACTGACTTCAGTCGGGAAAACCGCCGAATGTAGATTGCCGAACTAATTTGTTGAATTTTATAAGACCCACCCCAGTAACCTGGATCATTTCTCCACAGTCACCACAATAACGTCGTCTTCCGTCAGGCTGAGGTTCCGATAGCGCCCCGGATCGCTGCGCCAGCGCAGGTTGAAGCCCCAGCCGTGCCAGTCCCACACAGAGAGCGTGCGTGCTGTGGCATCTGGCCCATCGCCGGACCGCGCCGATTCCAGTACGATCAGCTCCTCCACACCGTCACCATCTACGTCCGCCAGCGCAATCTCGTGGATGCCGTGGGTGACGGCGGAACCGCCCCAGATCACCTTGACCGTCCCGCCGCGATGGCCGATGATGAAAGGATGGCTGGTCAGCGTGCCTGTGTCGTCGGGCTTCCACAGCGCTGCCAGGATTTCGTAGCGCCCGTCATCGTTGGGATCGCCCAGGGCCACGTCCACCACGCGCCACGCGGGATCGCTGCGCCAGATTTCGACATCCCCTTGCAAGACGCGCAGGCTCTCGCCCTCGCGCAGGATCGTCTCCGGGACGCCGTCGCCGGTCAGGTCAATGGCGCCGGTGGTAAAGGCCGCACCCACGCTGGCGGCAGGTGGCTCGACGGGCCAACACGCCTGCCGGTCACAGGTGAAGCCCACCTGCTGCGCCGGGCGCGGCAGGCGGACCAGGAGCGTCACCCCCAACGCCGCCAGCGATAACAGCACAATGACAAGCAACCGCCGCATACGCTCACCACGCGGGACGCGCGTTGGCGACGACGATGCGCGTGACGGTCCAATCCTCGCCGGTGCGCTCCAGGGTGTAGGTCACGTCGAGGGTGTAAGGGCCGCGTTGACCAATTTCCTTCATATCCCCCTCGTCGCCGGTTTCGGCGGGATGCGCGTCACGACTGTAGGCGTAGAGCGTATCCTGCCAGGTCTCACGCACCGTCACCACTGCCAGGTTCGCGGACTGCCGGTCGAAGGAGCGGTAGTCGGTGCCCACCCACTGCCGTCCCTCGAAGTGCTTCTCCGCGCGCAGGGCGGCGATTTCGGCATTGATAAAGTCCAGGGCTGCGCCGCGCGCCAGATTGTTGTACTCAGAGGCGACATACGTTGGATCCAGGTAGAAAACGGCGTTAACCCACCCTTGCTGGAAACGGTAGAGCGCCGCCTGCAAATCGTGATATTCGCCTTCTGTCGTGTAGAAGCTCCCGATCCAGCCGGGTTGCGATGGCGCGGAGCCGTCATCCAGCATCCCCCGCCACTTCTCGTCGGTGAGGCGATCCTCGGCGGGCCAGGGGAATTCGTAGTACGAGAAGATGCCGCCCTTGGCGACCTGCAAGCGCAAGCTGCCGTCCTCTTCGACCAGCGGGACGACGACGTGGATTTCACTGACGCGCCCGACGCCCACTTCCAACACGACCGGATTCGGCACGCCGTCGGCGTCGGGATCGGGGTCGGTGGCGACGTCGGCGATGACCGCGGCCTGCGGGTCCTCGTCCATGTAGGGGATAGCGCCAGGCTCTCCGCCAGGTGCATCGGCGGAGGCCATCACCAGATGTTCCAACTCGCCGCCGTAGTAGCGGATGCGATGATATTCATCCTCGGTGAGGGGGATGCCGGACAGTTGTTTTTCCGCCATCGCCTTGAGCGCCAGCGCCAGGTCTTGGATGCGCGTGAGGCTGTCGGCGTCCTGTTCGCCGAGCAGACTGCGAGAGGCCAGGCCCTCGCGGGTCATCGCCGCCAGCGCGGCCAGCCGGGCGTAGAACTCCGGAACCGGCTCCACGTAGCCGCGCGCCGGGACCGGATCGGGTGGGGTGGGCATCCAGCCGGCGCCCATTTCGGCGTAGGTCTGCTTGGCATAGAGGATGGTGTCATGCTTCAGTTCCGCCCAACTGCCCAGGGCGGTGTGCAGTTGCTTATCGCGCCATGCGGTGGATTGCATGAAGGCGGGATAGCCGGGGCCGGGCGCTTCGATGAGCGGATAGAAAGTGTAGAGCCAGGCGTTGTACACCGTCTCCGTCCAGTCATTCACCGTGAGGCTGCTCGTCCAGGCGCGCATCTTGTCCATTTGCAGGGTGTAGCTGATGTAGCCGGTATCGCCCATTTGGTCCAGCAGCTCGTAGGCACGGTCCGATCCCATCGCGGCGAAGAGGTCCAGCCCCTTGGGCAGTCCCCGGCGTTGGCCGTTGGTGATCGCCACATTGCGGTAGATGAGCTGGCGGAAGATGTAGGCATCGGGCACGAAACGCTGGCCCATGAAGCGCAGGCCCTTGGTTTGCGCGGTCTCGTCATCTGTAGCGGCGATGACCAGGCCGAGGATACGCGGCGCGGGCAGCGCGTCGGTGGCGGCGATGAAGGTGTCCAGTTTAGCGTCATCGGCCAGCGTCGCCAGTGCCGGATTCTCGCCGTAGACGGCGTCAATCACCGGGATGTAGTCGAGCGCGGTGAGGTCGTCGCTGCGCCCAACGAGGAAGGCGGTGGGATCGTAGAGATCGGCCCACACGTCCAGCGCGGGGCGATCCCCCACCCGGGTGTTGCGCAGCGCCTGCACGAGCAGCAGCGCCGAGCGGGTTTCCGCCCGTCCCGCATCGGCGTTCTTGGTCTTCAGGCGGAAGGTCATGCGCCCGTACCACATCATGCTCTTGAAGTAGGCTTTCAGCGCGTCGCTGCGGGTGTAGTGTCCGCGCGGGATGTACTGCGTGTAATCCTCGCCGAATTCCAGGCCGGGAAAAATGGGCGAGGACTCGATACCGGAGGCGGCCTCGATATTGGCGATCTCGGCTTCCGCCAACCCGGCGGCGTAATCGGGGATGGGGAAATCAGCATCGGCGATCTTGCCGCTCACGGCGATGAAGGCGACGGTGCGCAGGGCCGCGTCTTCCCACGGCGTGCCACGCAATTGCTGGTACTGTGCATCGGCAGTGACGATCAACGCGCGGTTGAGCGATTGCAACAGCGGGTAGAAGTATTCGACCTCGGCGGTGCGCAGCGTCTTGTCGAACATCAGGTGGTAGACATGCAGCAGCGAATCGCTGGTGATGAAGATGGGGACGTTGGCGTAGCGTGCCTTCTCGTAGAGGGTGAAGAATTCCTTCTCCTGCAAGCCGGGGCTGGCGGCGACGCCATCGCGGGCCAGCCGGGCAAGCTGATCCGCCGACAGTGGCATGGGCACGTACACGTTGCTCAGGTCGGGGGCGATGGCGGGCTGGTCGAGCGCGGGCTTGATGTTCACCGGTTGTGGCTGGTATGGCGCGAAAACCGACTTGGCGCGCGGCTGCACGACCGGGACGTCAGGGGGCAACGTGGTCGGCGTCTCCGGCGTGATTTCGGCGGTAGGCGGCGTCTCGACAGCAGCCGTGGGGGGTGTCTCCGTGGTGGGGGCCGGCTTCTCCGTCGGCGCGAACAGTTGACAGCCTATGGTCAACGCCAACACCAACACAAGGAGTGTGAAACGCTTTGTATAAACAGAACGGGTCTTCATAGGGTATCCTCCTTCGAAAATAGTCACATAGTCACATAGTCACATAGTCATTAGTCTTGTCGTCGAATCGCCGATTTTCGTCCTTGTTGGTGTGGCTTGCCACATGGCGACTCCTTTGAAAGTAGTCGCGTAGTCATTAGTCCGATCGTCCTGCGATCATTTTCATCTCTGTCGCATCCGTCGAGGAAAATTATCTGACATACGCATGAATAACGTCGTCGCGGGGCGAAAAAGGTAACAGGTAAGCCAACGTCCTTCTTCAATGGTTTCGAGGGGATCGGCAGATCTCTGGGCAACATCATAAAAACATCGAGTTCTCTGTGCTGCTGTGGTTGATTTAACATTGTCGAGGTATAATGACTGGCGCGTGAAGCGTATGCTCTGACAAGAGTGTTTCTCCTGTAAATCTTGTCTGAGAAACGAGAGATTTATGCGTTGTAGACCAGCCTGAAATTCGCCAAATCTGCTGGTTAGAGATGGAAATTTCAGTGTGCAGTAACCTTGAGAGAGGATACAAAGCCGAATGAATAACAGTCATGAACATCAGGTCCATGTTTGGCGACAAGGGGAAGTGACAACCCAAACGTACACCCTGCCCGGTGAGGAGGAATTCTGCATTTATGTCAACGGGCAATCCCTGGTGCGGTTGATGGCCTCGCCGATGGAGCGCGAAGCCCTGGTTATCGGTTTCCTGGCTTATGCGGGGGTCATCGAAACCCCAAGCGACATCGTAAAATTGCACTTTTCTGAAGGTGAAACGTGCGCTGATGTGTGGCTGACCGCCGATAAAGCTGATGCCATAGCTCCCTCTCGGACTCCATACGGCGCGCTACTCACATCGGGCTGTGGACGTGGGGTTGTCTTGGGGGATCTGTACGCGCCCCCTGCTCCGCTGCCTGTGTGTCCCGAACTGTCTCCGGTGCAGTTATTGGGAATGGCGCAGGTCTTGCAAGAAGTCACCACCCGTAATCCTGACAGCCACGGCGTTCATACCAGCGCGCTTTTTACCCCCAACGGCAATACGATTGCGATTATGACCGATGTGGGACGTCATAACACCCTGGATAAACTTCTGGGCTATTGTCTTTTGAAAGGCTACACAACCGAGGGAAATGTACTCTTGACTACGGGGCGGCTGTCCTCCGAGATGGTCAGCAAAGCAGCGCGGATGGGGGTTCCTGTCACTGTGACGTTGCGGGCGGTCACATCCACGGCAATGCGCCTGGCCGAAGCCTGGGGCATCACTACGGTGGGGTACCTGCGCGGTCAACAGATGGTCATCCACACACATCCAGAGAGATTAGGGATTGGGAGAGGGCGGCTTGGAGATTGAGGGATTGGGAGAGGGGGAGAGTGTCGGCTCGCTCAATTGTTGCAACGCCAGTGCCCAGTCGTCGGGAGTATTCACGTTAAAGAATGAACGCCCCTCAGGATCCCATTGCGCGATAGCGTCCTGCGACATAATATGGACGCGCACATCGGGATAAAAAGCGATGATGCGGCGTTTGCCGGCCCGCAGCGCAGCTTCGGCGGCAGGGGCACAAGCGGCAGGGCGATAAAGGGCGTGCAGGGGTTCCAGATTGCCCTGCCATTGGGGCACGATGATGTCGGCTGCGCTGCCTTGTGCCAGGCGCATCATGGCGCGGAGCAGAACCGGGTTGAGGAGGGGCATGTCCCCGGCCACAGCGATGGCCCATTCGGACTGCGCTGCGGCCAGTCCGGCGTGCAGCCCGGCCAGAACGCCCTGGCCCGGATAAACGTCCGTCACCACACGCGCCTCGATGCTGTCGAACGCCGCCGGATCGAGAGCGGCCACGATCACTTCATCCACCAAAGCGCGCAGGCGCTCGATGACCCAGACGACCAACGGCTGCGCGTGGATCGTCATGAAACGCTTATCCATGCCCATCCGGGTACTGCTTCCGCCCGCCAGCACAATTCCGCTCCACATCATCTTCTGCATAAACATTCACCAACCGGTAGATGAAGATGACACAGCCATTTGCTACTCCGACTACCAGCTAAAGACTGACGACCACATAGGCGTCTATTGTACCACTTTCGCAGCGATTTGGCTTTTTCCGTGATTTTGATACAATAAAGAACGTCCGGTTTTTAATCTTTTATCTTCAGGAGGAAAATACACATGGCGAATTCATCAGTACCAGTACCAGAAATCAAGTTGGATGCTTTGATGCCGGCAGAAATGGCTGCCAAAGCTGAGGCGGTCGGCGTGAAGAAAGCCACCGGCGACGCGTTGCAATTGTTTGCCCTGGCCATTCTGGCGGGTGCGTTCATCGGCTTGGGCGCCATCTACTGTACCACAGTTTTGGCGGGTCTCGGCAGCGGCGCGAATCCCGTCCCCTACGGTATTCAGCGTCTGCTCGGTGGGTTGGTCTTCTGCCTCGGCCTCATCCTCGTCATCGTCGGTGGCGCGGAATTGTTCACCGGCAACAACCTTATCGTGATGGCCTGGGCTAACAAGAAGGTCACCACGGCGCAATTATTGCGCAACTGGGGCATCGTCTACGCGGGCAACTTTGTCGGTTCTGTGGCGACCGCGGCCATTATGTATTTCACCAAGCAGTGGACCTTCGGCGGCGGCGCAGTGGGCCTGACGGCGCTCAACATCGCCAACGCGAAGACCGGTCTCGCTTTTGTTCCGGCGGTGGCGCTGGGTATTATGTGTAACGCGCTGGTCTGCATGGCCGTGTGGCTCTGCTTCTCGGCCCGCAGCACCACCGACAAAATTCTGTCCATTATCTTCCCCATCTCAGCCTTCGTGGCGGCCGGGTTCGAGCACAGTGTCGCCAATATGTACTTTATCCCGATGGGGTTGTTCATTAAGGCCGGCGCGGACGGCACTTTCTGGACCAACATCGGCAAGACGGCCGGTGACTTCGCCAATCTGACCTGGGGCAACTTCTTCCTCAAGAACCTCATCCCCGTGACCATCGGCAACATCATCGGCGGCGCGGTCATGGTCGGCGTGGTCTACTGGTTCATCTACCTGCGCGGGCAGAAAAAGTAGGCGAGAGAGAATCAGCGAAAAAAGCAAACGCCCCTGGAATAACCAGGGGCGTTTTGTATGAAGATGATTTTCTCAACGGAGTTTAACGGGTATTTTCCGTTTGATCCGTTCAATCCGTTGCGGCAACTTATGCTTTCTCGACCTTCACCGCCGTCACTTTGTACTCCGGGATCTTGGCAACGGGATCGAGGAACGCGCCGGTAGCCCAGTTGGCGTTCCCCTCCGGGAAGTGGAAGGTGCCGAAGATCAACCCTTCTTCCACTCGGTCCGTGATCTGGGCTTTGGCGAAGAATTCGCCGCGCCGCGAGGCGATTCTGACCTTATCTCCTTCGGCGATGCCCATACGGCTTGCATCGGCCAGGCTGATCTCGACCAGGGCTTCGGGGTAGAGTGCCATCAGGTTCTCGGAACGGCGCGTCTGTTCGCCACCGTGCCAGTGATAGAGCACGCGGCCCGTCGTCATGGTGAAGGGGTACTCGGCGTCGGGCGCTTCGCGCGGCTCGATGTGCTCGATGGCTTTGAAGAGGCCCTTGCCGCGCGTGAATTGCCCGATGTGCAGGATCGGCGTGCCGGGATGATCGTCGGCCTTGACGGGCCAATGGAGCTGCTCGCCGCGATCCAACCGCCAGTAGTGGACGCCCGCAAACGACGGGGTGACGCGCGCGATTTCATCCATAATTTCCGCCGGGCTGTTGTACGCCATCGGATAGCCCATGCGCGTGCCCACGTCGCAGAGGATTTCCCAATCCGGGCGCGCCATGCCGGGAGCTTCCACAGCCTTGCGCACGCGCTGGATGCGCCGCTCGGTGTTGGTGAAGGTGCCCTCTTTCTCGGCGAAGGAGACGCCGGGCAGCACCACATCGGCAAACTTGGCCGTCTCGGTCATAAAGATGTCCTGGACGGCCAGGAATTCGACGTTTTCCAATGCCTCTTTCACGTGATTGAGGTCGGGATCGGAGGTCATCGGGTTCTCGGCCATGATATACAGTGCTTTGAGCGTGCCATCATGCGCCGCATTCATCATCTCCACCACCGTCAGACCGGGCTTATCGGAGAGACCCGTGACGCCCCAGGCCTGCTCGAACTTCTCTTTGTTCGTGGCGACAGGTTGATAGCCGGTGTAGACGTTGGGCAGACCGCCCATATCGCACGCACCCTGGACGTTGTTCTGTCCGCGCAGCGGGTTGACGCCGCCACCGCGCACGCCCATGTTCCCCAGGAGCATTTGCAGGTTCGCCAGCGACATGACGTTGAGCACGCCGGTGGTGTGTTGCGTGATCCCCATAGACCAAAAGACCGCCCCGGGCTTGTGGGTGCCCAGGATGCGCGCGGCCTCGGCGATCTTCTCCGCCGGGACGCCGGTGATCTTCGCGGTCTCTTCGAGTGTGTACTTCATCACCACTTCTTTCATTTCGGCGAAGCCCTCGGTGCGTTCGTCAATGTATGCCTGATCGTGCCAGCCGTTGACGATGATCTCGCGCATCAGGCCGTTGATCAGGGCCACGTCGGTGCCGGGGCGCTGGCGGAGGTGCAGGCAGCCGGGCAGCTTCGTCAGGCTGATGCGGCGCGGGTCGGCGACGATGAGCGGGATATGCCGCTCGCGCACGGCCTTGCGGATCTTCGTGCCGATGATCGGGTGCTGCTCGGTGGTGTTGGAGCCGATGACGAAAATCGCCTGCGATTCGCCGGTGGCGTCCGCGATCGTGTTGCTCATCGCGCCGCTGCCGAAGCTGGTCGCCAGCCCGGCGACGGTGGACGAGTGGCACAGGCGCGCGCAGTGATCCACGTTGTTCGTCTTGCCAATCGCGCGGGCGATCTTCTGCATCAGGTAGTTCTCTTCGTTGGTGCATTTCGCCGACGTGAGGTATCCCACGCTGTTCGGGCCGGTCGTGTCGCGGTATTCCACCAGCTTGCCGGCGAGCAGGTCGAGCGCCTCGTCCCAAGTCGCCTCGCGGAATCCGGCTTCCATCTTTTTGCCGGTGAACGTCCACTTGCCATCCACCTTCTGCCATCCCTCGCGGATGAGTGGCGTGGTCAGACGGTCGTCGCGGTGGATGAAGTCCCACCCGTAGCGGCCTTTGACGCACAGCGCCAGGCCGTTGACCGGCGCATCCTTGGCCGAGGTGACGCGCGTGATTTTGCCGTTCTTGACGTTGAAATCGAACTGGCAGCCGACGCCGCAGTAGTTGCAGGTGGTGCGGACTTTGGTCTGGTAGGCTTCGCGTCCCCATCCCAGCGACGGCTTGTCGAACAGCGCGCCGACGGGGCAGTAGGCCACACAGTTGCCGCACGATTCGCAGCCGGCGTCGAGCATCGTCTGGTTGGCGCCCGCGACGATGAGGGTGTCGAACCCGCGCTCGGAGTAGTTCCACACATCGCAGCCCTGGATTTCGGCGCAGGTGCGCACGCAGCGCCCGCAGAGGATACACTTGTTCATGTCCACGAACACGACGGGGTTGGGATCGGAGTCAATCGGGCGGCTGTGCCGTTTGCCGCTGTGTTCCGGCCATGCTACGTCGTATTCGTACACCCACTTTTGCAGTTCGCACTGCCCGTTCACTTCGCAGGTCATACAGTCGTTGGGGTGATCGGTGAGCAGCATCGAGAGCACGAACTTGCGCAGCATCGTGGTCTGTTCCGTGTGGGTGCGAACGACCATCCCGTCGTTGACCGGCAGCGTACACGCCGTCGCCGGGCCGCGCATGCCTTCAACCTCGACCACGCACAGGCGGCATGCGCCCGTGGGGGTGAGGTCGGGATGATCGCACAGGGTCGGGATCTCGATACCGGCCTGCCGGGCCGCCGTCAACACGGTCACGCCTGCCGGGACTTCTATAGATTTACCGTTAATGGTTATATGAACCATGAGCTATGCCTCCTGAATGATCTCTATTCTCAATCTTGATATAAGGATTTGATTTTCTGTCAGCAGATTAAGCGGATTTAGCAGATGATTGGAACCTGTTAAAAATCTGCTTAATCTGCTAAATCTGCTGATAATTATACATACTGGTGCCGCGTCTTCGGCGCTTCGGTCACGGGATGCATCGCGCACACACCGGCGGGACAGTGGCCGTCGAGGTGGGCGGCGATTTCGTCGCGGAAGAAGCGCAGCGCCGTCAAGACCGGGGTGGGCGCCGCCTGGCCCAAACCGCAGAACGAGGTCTTGAACATATTCTGCGCGACACTTTCGAGCACCGCCAAATCCTCGGCTTTGCCTTGTCCCAGGCGCAGGCGGTTGAACGTCTCCAGCAGGCGCGTCGTGCCGATGCGGCAGGGCGTGCATTTGCCGCACGACTCCGCCTTGAAGAAACGCAGCAGGACGGATGCCAGGTCAACAATACAGGTGTCGTTGCCGCAGATCAGCAGTGCACCACTGCCCAGTCCTGCGCCTTTTTCGGCCATGGAAGCATAGTCCATCGGCGTATCCAGGAAGTCCGGCGGGATGATGCTGCCCGATGAGCCACCGGTCTGCGCGGCCTTGAAGGTCTTGCCTTCTTTCATGCCGCCACCGTAAATCTCGATGACTTCACGCAACGTGACGCCCATCGGCATCTCGATCACGCCGGTGTTCTGCACATCGCCCATGATCGTGTAGACCTTCGTGCCCGGGCAACGCTTGGTGCCCAGCGTGCGATACCACGCCGCGCCGTTGAGAATAATGGGCGGGACGTTCGCCAGCGTCTCCACGTTGTTGACGACGGTAGGCATCCCGTGATAGCCGTATACGGTGGGATAGGGCGGGCGAATCCGTGGGATGCCGCGCTTGCCCTCCATGCTTTCCAATAGCGCGGTTTCCTCACCGCAGACATAGGCCCCCGCGCCCGCATGGACATGGATGTGGAACGAGAACCCACTGCCCATGATATTGTCGCCGAGCACGCCCAGCTCTTCCGCCTGGCGGATTGCCCGTTCCAGGCGTTCTTTTGAGAGGACGTACTCACCGCGAATGTAAATCCAACCCTCGTGCGCGCCCACTGCGTATCCGGCCAGCGCCATCCCTTCGAGGACGGCGTGCGGGTCGCCTTCCAGGATCATGCGATCCTTGAACGTGCCCGGCTCGGATTCGTCGGCGTTGCAGACCACGTAGCGGACCGGCTCCGGGCGGCTGGCGACGAACGACCACTTAAGGCCGGTGGGGAAGCCCGCGCCGCCGCGCCCCTGCAAGCCGGACTCGCGCACGACGTTCAGTACCTCCGCAGGCGTCATGGTGGTAACGGCCTGTCCCAGGGCGAAGTAGCCATCGTGGGCCACGTAATCTTCGATGTTGTAGGGGTCAATCACGCCGACACGTCGCAATACGATTCGTTTTTCGGCATAACGCTTCCCTTCTTTACCGGCAGGCAGAGAGGCCAGTCGCCCGCTCACCAGTGCGTCCGGTGGAACCAGCAGGTGCTCCACAATGCGCCCTTTGTAGAGATGTTCTTCTACGATGAACGCGCCATCGGTCGGCCTGACCGGACCGTAGACCACGCCTTCCGGGTAAATGCTCACGGTGGGCAGCATCTCGGCGCGCGTCGTCCCGCCGCCGAATCCTACCTCGATTTCTTTATCCAGTCCGTAGAATGCAAGTTCTGCCTCAATAGCAAGCTTCACCGCTTCGGCGCCGCGTCCGAGGCTCTGTGGATCACCTGAAACCAAAACCGTTGCGCGGATCATGCCTCACCTCCTACTTGCGCCAGAATCTCACGCACTCTATCGGGCGTCAAATTGCCGTAGATAGTGTCGTCCACCAGCATCACCGGGCCGACCGAACACGCGCCGATGCAACTGGTGGTCAACAGTGTCCACTTTCCATCTGCCGTCGTTGTTCCGAAGGGAATACCCAGTTCGCGCTCCAGCGTCTCCCAGATTTCGCGCCCACCCGCGACGTGGCACGGCGCGTCCTGGCAGAAGCGGATCACGTGCTTACCCTGTGGCTTGAGGCTGATGAGGCTGTAGAAGCTGGCGACGCTGTGCACCTGGCTCTGGGGCAGCCCTAACCGCTGCGCGATTGTCGCTATCGCCTCCGGTGTGACGTACCCGGCAGCCTGGCTGACATCCCGCAAAATCTCCACCAACGCCTCGCGGTCGCCCCCGTATTTTTCAATAATATGCTCTACGTTTACACTTTCTGGCATACTGTTCCTCCCTTAAGATGGGGGATTGGTAACTAGGAATGAGGGATCAGGTCTTCCTACTTTCTACTCCCTACTCCCTACTTCCTACTCCCTACTCCCTAATACACATCAATCGCTCCCACCGGGCACACTTGCTTGCAAATGCCGCAGCGGATGCAGATATTCGGGTCAATGACGTGTTTTTCTTTCGGCTTGCCGGCAATTGCGCTGACCGGACAGTTGCGGGCGCAGCGTGTGCAGCCGATGCACAGGTCGGGATCGACTTTGTACTCGATCAACGCGCGGCAGACCTTCGCCGGGCATTTCTTCTCGTAGATGTGTGCCTCGTACTCGTGGCGGAAATACTTGATCGTGCTCATCACGGGATTCGGCGCACCGGCGCCCAGACCGCAGAGCGATCCGCGCGAAATGGATTTCCCCATTTGCTCCAGCAGTTCGATGTCGCCAGGCTGACCGCGGCCCGCGCAGATGTCGTTGAGAATCTCCAGCATCCGGCGCGTGCCGACGCGACAGGGCACGCACTTCCCGCAGGACTCGTCCTGGACGAAATCCATAAAGAAGCGGGCGATGTCGACCATGCAGGTGTCCTCGTCCATCACGACGAAGCCGCCCGATCCCATAATGGAACCGACCGAGGCCAATGATTCGTAGTCCACCGGCAGGTCGAGGTATTGTTCGGGAATGCAGCCCCCCATCGGACCGCCGGTTTGTACAGCTTTGAACTTCTTGTCGTTGAGGATGCCGCCGCCGATGTCGTACACGATCTCGCGGATGGTGACACCCAGCGGGACTTCGATCAGGCCGGTGTGCTTCACTTTACCGGCAATGGCGAAGGTTTTGGTGCCTTTGCTCTTCTCGGTGCCCATTGAAGCGAACCACTCACCGCCCTTGAGCAAAATTTGCGGGACGTTGGCGTAGGTCTCGACGTTGTTGATGTTCGTCGGCTGTTTCCACAAACCGGATACGGCGGGGAATGGCGGGCGTGTGCTGGGCATGCCCCGCTGTCCTTCGATGGAATGCATCAAGGCCGTCTCCTCGCCGCAGACGAACGCGCCCGCGCCCATGCGAATTTCGAGATCGAAGTTGAAGCCGGTGCCGAAAATATCCTTCCCGATGAACCCGTACTCGCGCGCCTGTTCCAGCGCCACGCGCAGCGTGCGAATGGCAATGGGATATTCGGCGCGGACGTAGAAATAGCCCTGCTCAGCCCCGATGACGTAGGCGGCAATCGCCATGCCCTCGATGACGGCGTGCGGGTCGCCTTCCAGCACGCTGCGGTTCATAAACGCGCCGGGGTCGCCTTCGTCGCCGTTGCAGATGAGGTACTTGGGCTTGTTGGGGCTGTTGCGGGCAAACGTCCACTTGAGATAGGTGGGGAAGCCCGCACCGCCGCGCCCACGCAGGCCGGATTTTTTCATTTCGTCAAGCACCTGCTCCGGCGTCATCGTGGTCAGCACTTTGGCCAGGGCCGCGTAACCGTCCTCGGCGATGTAGTCTTCGATGTCGAAGGGATTGATCTTGCCGACGTTGCGCAGCACCACGCGCACCTCTTTAGGCGCGGGCGGCGGCAGCGGTGTGACCTTCGGCATGGCTTGGGTGAGGTCCAACACCGGGCGGCCTTTGAGCAAATGCTCTTCCGCGATGCGGGCGACATCCTTCGGCGTCAGGTTCACGTAGCGCACGCTGTCGGGGTAGACAACGGCCTCCACACCCTGCGCGCCCATACCCAGGCCAGAAGTCATCAACACTTGCACTTCGTCATGCAACGCCAGCGCCTGAAGTTCATCCAGGAATGTGCTGTAGACGGCCTCGGCACCGGGGGCGTCACCGTTGATTAAAATGTTGGCGCGATAAGCCATAGTTCCTCCTTATTTGACCTGCCACTCGGTCACGATTTCACCGCCAAGAACGTGTTTTTCGATCAGGGTGGGCACACGGCTGGGATCAATGTTGCCGTAGGTGACCAGTTCACCATCGCCCACCTGCACCTGGACGACCGGCTCGTAGGTGCTCATGCCGGCGCTGCCGGTTTGTGTCACGACGACATCGGTGATGCCACGCTTTTCCAATTCCTTCAAGATGGCGGCCATCGTGTCACGGGCGCCGGCGGCAATGCCGGTGGTGCCCATCGCCACGACGATGCGCGCACGCGCACCTTCGCCGGCCAGCTTGCGGCGCTGCAACGCGCGTTCTTTGATTTTTTGTAGTTCTTCTAAACTTTTCACAATGACCTCCTAAAAATGTCAACGGATTAAACGGATTTTAACGGATTAAGAAGGGTTAATTCGTTTCGCCTTGTAACGATGCCCAAAAATGTCAACGGATTAAACGGATTTTAACGGATTAAGAAGGGTTAATTCGTCTCGCCTTGTAATGATGCCCAGCCTTCGTGCAGGCTCGCGCTGAGGAAAGCCAGCACGTCTGGATCAGAGAAGGGGACGTCGTCGCCCAGGATGGCGCGGATGTCACGGGTATCCAGGGTAAATTCATGGTCATCCACGCGATGCCGGTAGACGATGTCCACCCCTTCAAATCCAACGATCATACACAGCAGCGTCCCGGTCAGGTCGCCGAGGGGCGGACGGTCAATGTGACTGTGCTGGAAGGTCGCCTCGGTGAGGGTGCCCACGCCCGGCTCTGAGGTGATGCGAAACGACCCACCACACATCTCCGCCGCTTGTTTGAAAAACGGGATGCCCAATCCCACGTTGCGGGTGGTGCGGGTGGTAAACCACGGATCTTCGACCTTTGCCAGCGTTGTGGCGTCCATCCCGCTGCCGTTATCCTGAATGGCAATGTGTAGGGTATCGGCGGCTTTGTTTTCTTCGATGGTAATGTGCAACAACGTCGCGCCGGCTTTGACGCCGTTCTCAGCGATATCAAGGATATGCTGAGAGAGATCGCGGAAAATTGTCATACGTGACTCTTTTAAGAACATTCAATGTGGAGCACGCAGAGATCGCGGAGTTTTCATGCATAAACTGTCTCTGCGCACTCAGCGGACCCGGCGGTAAAATCATTCGTATTTGCGCAAGACTTTGGCGACGTCCTGTGGGTTGATCTGACCAATGATGTCGTCGTCAATCATCACCACCGGCGCCTGCGAGCAGGCTCCCACACAGCGGCAGATTTCCAGGGTAAAGCGGTTATCCGGTGTAGTCTCGTTAACCTTGACGCCGAGCACCTGTTGAAATTTCTCAACTACCGTCGTGCCGCCGCGCACGTAGCACGCCGTCCCCAGGCAGATGCTGAGCTTGTGGCGGCCCAGCGGTTGCATGCGGAAGGACGAATAAAAGGTCAACACCCCGTATAGATGGCTGAGAGGGACACCCAGCTCACGCGAGATATACTGTTGCATGGCCAGCGAGACAAAGCCAAGTTTCTCCTGCACCAGCGTCAAGACCAACATTGTCGCGCCGGGCTTATGCTTATTTTCGGTGAGGATTTCGTCTAAAACGAGTTTATGTTCGGGGGCTAAATCCGTGAACTGTGCGGGTTGATTGAAAGCTATGCTCATACGTTTCCACCTCGATAACTATGATGCTTATCACTTCACTTACACGTCTGAGTATACCTCAAAGTCAATATAGGCCAAGTGTAAGTTAACCACGAAAATCTTATGCTCGTCATTTTACCGTTAAAATCGAGTTTGGCAAAATTTACCCTTATCATTCGACTATAGCCCGCAGGGATGTATAGCTCGCAGCTAAGAAGGCTCAAGTCTGCTTAAGCGGGCTTGGTTCTTTGAGAGGCTAGGGGACGTAAAATCCCTGTCCTGCCCCCTGCCGCAGCGCCGCCCGCAGGCTGGCAACCGATGGGGCATCCTCCAACCGGAACACCGTGCGCGTGTGTCCGATCCAGTCCAGAAAGTGTGCGTCGGAGCTGGAGATAATAGGAACGTTCTGCAACGATGGGTACTGCGCATACGCTTGGCTGGGGCGCAGGTTGTGCGAAACTTCGGCGGCGTCGGCTTCCAGGTCGGGTGGCCAGAAGCCCAGAACGTACAGTAGCCCATACACATCGCGCTCCACGTGTGCCGGGATTGCCAGGCCGCCGAGGGCGTGGATGGCGCGGGCAGCTTCTTCAATGCCTACCATCGCGGGTGCCTTGCGCATCCGGGTATCCTCGGCGACGAATTCGCCGGCAGCATCCACGATGAATTGCGGGCCGAAATGTTCGGCGTCGTTGTCCAGCGGCAAGAGCCAGCCATCTACTTGCGCTTGCCATGCGGTGGCTTGTTCGAGGGTATCGAAAATGCAGAGCAGGTCTACTTCTTCGTGGGTGAGCAGTTCCATGCCCGGCAGGACAACCAGTCCTGTATCACGGGACGCTTCCATCACCGCTGCGGCGTTGGCCGTGGCGTTGTGGTCGGTGATGGCGATGATGTGCAACCCCTTGTAGAGTGCCTCTTCGACGATCAGCGGGGGCACCATCTCCACTTCGGCGCAGGCCGAAAGCACCGTATGAATATGCAGGTCGGCATGGTACTCACGCATTGCCACACCTTATCGTTGTGGCGCGTTAGAGGCCCAGTCCGACCAGTTGTTTGACCGTTTCGTAGATGGGCAACGAGCTGGAGAGGATTACTACACCTTGCTGGGCAGCTTTTTCCAGCGTGGTGTCGGGAACGACTGCGCTCTCAGCCACGACAATGGCCGTGACTTCCTTGAGCGCCGCCACAGCCACGATGTTCATGTGCGTTTGCAGCGTCACCCACAAGTCGTGCGGTTTCGCGCCGGCAATCACGCAGCTCAATAAATCTGCCACGTAACCGCCGGTCACTTCTCCCGTCAGGTCCTCGCCCACTAACACGGTCAACCCCAATCGTTCCACAATCTCTTTGATTTGCATGCTTTAGCTCCTCGGAGAGTCAACCGTTGAAACATTTGAACGTTCCAACGTTCTAACCGTTTGTTACTGCGCTTTACGGATTCTCTGCCGGGGGAACCCGGAAGACCATCTGCAGGCGGGTGCCGATTCCCACGGCTGACCAGATGTGCATGGTATCGGTACAGCGTTTGATGTTCACCAGCCCCATGCCGGCGCCGAAGCCCATTTCACGGATTTCCGGTGTGGCGGTGGAATACCCCGGTTGGCACGCCAGCTCTACATCGGGGATACCGGGACCCTGGTCTTCTGCCAGCACGCTGATCTCGGCGGGTTTGATGTCGGCGGTGATGGTGCCCCCGTTGTCGGTGTGAATGATGAGGTTGATTTCGGCTTCGTAGGTGGCAATGGCGACCCGCCGGGCCAGAGCCGCCGGTGCGCCGATCCGCAAGAGTGCCTGTTTGATTTTGGCGGAAGCGTCACCGCCACGCGCAAAGTCACGTGCTTTGACGTGATAGCGCAAAACCAGGCTGGTGGAATCGGATTCCAGCGCCTCGAAGAAATGCTCGGGGCGCTCATGGGTGCGCTCGACCTCGCTGTAGACTTCCTGAAGGGCATCCAACAAGGCTTCCATAATATCGCCACGGGTGAGGATGCCGACCAGTTTTTCCTGGGTATCGAGCACCGGCATGCGCCCGATCTTTGTGGCCTCGAAGCGACGCACGGCTTCCATCACCGGCTCGTTGGCCTGTGCGACGATCAGACGCCCACTGGTCATAAATTCGCGCACCGGGTTCCCCAATTTACCTTGTTCCAGGGCGTGGATCAAGTCCTCGATGCTCACAATGCCGACGAGGTTGCCGTTTTCAAGCACCGGCACGCCGGAAATGTGATGCTCGCGCATCAGCTCTTTCAACTCGGCCATGGAAGCGTCGGGAGAAATGGTGAACAGCGAGGTTGTCATCACCCGCGAGACCCGCATCTCGCGGACCAGCTCGTGGACTTTGGAAAGCGCCCCCTCTTTCCCGAGGAAGGTTAACAGGGCGAAGCGGCTTTTCATCGCTGTCGGACAATCGGAAGTTTACCCATGCCCCGAAGACCGGCCTGGTAAAGCAGCCCGGCCGTCTCGAACATGGTGTAGGCCGACAGAACCACGGCGATCCCCAATTCTTCGGCAAGCGCCAATGTTTCTTCGGCAGGATATTTGCCGCGCACAAACATAATGATCGGCGCTTCGGCCATGTCTGCTGTGCGCACCGATTGGGGATTCGTCAAGCCGGTGATCAATAGCATGTTCGGCTTGACGAAGAGAAGGACATCGCTCATCAAATCCGAACAACATGCATTCTGGATGTCAATATCAACCGGCGCATCCACCAGCAGTTCCCCTTCAACGACTTCGATAATTTCTTTCAGGTTCATACACTTTCCCCTTTTCCCTCGATACCTTTGATCAGCAGACTAAGCGGATTTATATGCTCTAAACCGGCAAAAACACAAATCGCTTCGTTGTTACACGCATCGCTTCGAGGGGATCGCCATATCCCCCTTCCGAATCTGCTGATCAAGGATATAGAACTTACGCAGTCACACTCATTTTTCACCGCAGTCGCCATGCTCTCAGGAACATAGGGCTATTGCATTTGGGAAACTTTGTCCCGTCGTGCTGTCTGTTGTGCTGTTAAAGCGACATCTTTAGGGAGGGTTTTTGTGGTGGGGCAAAGCCCGGCCCTCCCCTTTTCCCCGGCCTTTATAGGCCGTATTCAGTTGCCGGAAGCGGCCAAATGCGATATCCCTACCCGGGAACACCGGTTATTCTCAGACCGGGCCGCTGAGGGCGCCGAGAAATGAGAAAGCCTCAGCGACCTCTGCATGCTCTGCGGTAAAGTTCCGTCAGTTTACGTAAGTCCTGAAATAGAAATTTTAGCGAGCAGTGAGTATGGATTACATTATACTGCGTAAAGTATAAAACGCGAAATGCACCCTGAAGCCCAGGGCTTTATCATTCTCGTTACTGTGACTTCATCTAGCTTCGAGCGGATCGTCAGATCCGCGTCGCTCATCACTGTATTGGCTAGAAACGGGGAACTGACGTTCCCCGTGGAGCAAGCATGATAAGGCCCTGCTGAAGCCTCACACGACTTGTCATCTCCACCTTATGACCTATAATCACTTCCGGTAATTCGTAACTATTGGGTCCATTTTGAACCGCAGAGAAACAATCAAAAATTCTCTGTGTCTCTCTGTGGTAATTTTCAAGCGAGGTCAATCATGGCAAAATTCACCCGTCCCACCGGCACCCAGGACATCTTGCCGGAAGATCAACCCTATTGGGACCACGTGCTGACATGCGTGGCGAGCGTCGCCCGCAGTTACGGGTTCGCGCGCATTGACACGCCGGTCTTTGAGGCGACCGAAGTTTTCGCGCGCGGCGTCGGCACGGGGACCGACATCGTGGACAAGGAAATGTACTCGTTCAAAGACAAGGGCGGCAACGACATCACCCTGCGCCCGGAATTTACGGCGGGGGTGATGCGCGCCTACATCGAAAACGGCATGCACGTGTTGCCCAAGCCGCTCAAGCTGTACAGCACCGGGCCGGTTTTTCGCTACGAGCGACCTCAGGCCGGACGGTTCCGCCAGTTGCACCAGTTCAACGCTGAAATCCTCGGCGAGCAGAACCCCCTGGCCGACCTGGAAATCATGCTCATCGCCTGGGACATCTACACCAGACTGCAATTTGTCAATCTTTCCTTCCAGTTGAATACCACCGGTTGCCCTGTATGTCGTCCCGGCTACGTCGAACACTTGCGGGCGTATTACCGCGCTCACGAACATCAGATCTGCGACGACTGCAAACTGCGCATTGACAAGAATCCCTTGCGAGTCCTGGATTGCAAGCGCGAGCAGTGCCAGCCGATCATCGCCGGCGCGCCGAAGATGATAGATCACGTCTGCGATGACTGTGCGACGCACTTTGCCACGTTGCGCGTCTACCTGGACGATTTGGGCAAACCGTACACCCTCAATCATCGCCTGGTGCGTGGATTGGACTATTATACCAAAACCGTTTTCGAGGTGTGGGCCGAAGGCATTGGCGCGCAGAGTGCGGTCTGCGGCGGCGGACGTTACGATGGGCTGATCGAGTTGCTCGGCGGGACGCCCACACCCGGCGTTGGCTTCGCTGCGGGCATCGAACGTGCCGTCATGCTGATGAAAGCGCAACACATTGCCGTTCCCATCCCACCGGCGCCGCCGGTTTTCATCGCTTACCTGGGTGATGTCGCGCGTTTGCACGCCGTCCGCCTGCTGGCGCAATTGCATCAGGCCGACATCGGGGCGCAGGTGGCGATGAGCGGAAGCCTCAAGGCGCAGTTGCGTCAGGCCGACAGGCGCGATGCGCGTTTCGCCATCATCATCGGTGAAGATGAAATCGCACAAGGGCTGGTCACGCTGCGTGATATGGCCGGCGGCAGTCAGGAGATGGTGCCGTTGGCCGAAGTTGTAAAGTGGCTAGAGAATAAATTGGCCTCAGCGGAAAAGAGTTGCACACCATTGGCCTGATCTACAACCCTCACGTCGAAGCCGCGCGCGTTCTGGGCGAGAAGATTTTAGCCTGGTTGACGGCGCGGCAGGTTCAAGCATGGCTCTGCGCCGGGCAGGAGAGCGTGCCTGTTCAAGGCCCGGCCGAGCTGTTTGTCACCTTGGGCGGCGACGGGACGATTTTGCGCACGATGCAGCGGGCTGCGCCGGCTGGCGTGCCGGTGTTGGGTATCAACCTGGGGCGCGTAGGTTTTCTGACCGAAGCATCGCCGGAGACCTGGGAGCAGGTTCTCACCCGTGTCCTGGCCGGTGAGGGGTGGATCGAGATTCGCGCTATGTTGCGTGTCACCTTGCTGCGCGATGGTGTCGCCATCGCCCAAGAAGACGCGCTCAACGATGCCGTTATCAGCCGTGGTGCCCTGGCCCGCACGTTGCGCCTGGAAACGAGCATTGACGGCGCCTTCGTCACCCGTTATGTGGCCGATGGGCTAATCCTGGCGACGGCTACCGGTTCGACGGCGTATGCTTATGCTGCCGGCGGCCCTATCCTCCCGCCCTGGCATAACAGTATCTTGCTTGTACCGGCGGCCCCCCATCTCAGTCTGGAACGTCCACTTGTGTTGGATAAGGAGGCTGTGATCGAGGTGCGCGTCAACACCGAAGTCCCCGGCATGCTCACCGTGGATGGGCGGATGGAGGGGGAATTGCACCACGGCGACCTGGTGCGCATCGAGCGCAGTCCCTTGAAAGCGCGTTTCCTGCGTCTGCGCAGCCGCAATGATTTTTACCGTACCCTGGTGGCGCGCCTGACGCCCCGGAATGGGGAGTAGAGAATAGGGAATCAGTTTATTTTCAGGGTAGGAGATGACAATGGCACATATTCTGATGTTAACCCCTCAGGTTCCTTATCCGCCACGCCAGGGGACGGCTTTGCGCAACTGGGGCATCCTGCGCGGATTGGCGGCGCACCATCGTGTCTCGTTGCTCACCTTCGCTGCTCCTGATCAGGAGACGACGCCGCCGGCGCCGCTGACCGATATCGTCGAGCGTGTCGCCATCGTGCCGCAGCCCATCCGTACCACCCGCGACCGGTTGCGTGACCTTTTGATCCGCACGCGCCCCGATCTGGCGCTGCGCCTGGAAAGCGCTGCTTTTCGTCAGCAAATGCGCGCATGGCTGGACACTTACGCCTTTGACTGGATTTTCGTCGAAGGTCTCGAAATGGCCCCCTACCTTGACCTCCTCCCACCTACCTCCGCTCATTTACCATCCGTGGCCTTCGACGCCCATAATTGCGAGTACCTGCTTCAAAAACGGGCCGGCGCTGCCGATCTAATTCGTCCGCGCCGCTGGCCTGCCGCGTTTTACTCCGCCATCCAATGGCGCCGGCTACGACGCTTTGAGGCCGCCGTCTGTCGCCGCGCCGACCTGGTGATCGCTGTGTCAGAGGCGGACGCGCGGGCTTTGCAGGGCATCGTCCCGCAACTTGAGCCGCTCATCATCCCCAACGGCATCACGGTGGCGGAATATGCCTCGTTCACCGAAAAAGCCGATCTGCAACAGCCGGCTTTTGTCTTCACCGGCACGATGGATTTCCGCCCCAACGTGGATGGCATTCTCTGGTTTGCTAAGGAAGTATGGCCGGACATTCTTTCGCGGGTGCCGTTTGCCCATTGTTATGTCGTGGGACGCAATCCCCATCCACGTCTTGACGTACTGCGTCAAATGCCGGGTATGGTGATCACCGGCGCCGTGCCCGATACACGCCCCTACATCAACGCGGCGACAGTCTACATTGTCCCGTTGCTGGTGGGCGGCGGCACGCGCCTCAAACTGTTGGAGGCTGCCGCAATGGGCAAAGCCATTGTCTCCACCTCGCTGGGGGCAGAGGGGTTCCCCAATCCCGAAACGGCGGTGCATCTGGCCGATTACGCTGTTGTGTTTACCGACGCCTGCCTCTATTTCATCGAAAATCCTGCCGCACGTGCCGATTATGAGTCCCGTGCTCGTACCTATGTCCGCGCTTACGATTGGGATGTGCTCCTGCCACCCCTTCTGGCGCACCTGGAAGCCGCAACCTGAGAATCCGTTTGAACGTTGGAACGTTATTTTCACTTGAGCACCGGTGAACTATAGCGCCATGGGATTCCCTAATCGCGCCGGATGCCGTTGAAAATTCTCACAATGGACTTAGAATGTGAAGCATGGGGGCCGATGATCGCCTGGAATATTACCGGCATCGTTATGCGACATTGCGGCCCGGCTGGGAACATGCGACGGCGCGCTATCAACGTTGGATCGCTGCGCGGCTCACATCCGATAGCCGGGTCCTCGACCTGGGGTGCGGCCGTGGCGGCGTCGTTGAGCGGCTCGGCGTGACGGGACACTGGTGCGGTTGCGATCCCGATTGGTGCTCGCTCAAGGAACATCGCCGGGCGCAATTGGCCCGTGTGCAGGCCGGTTCGGAGCGGCTGCCTTTTGCGGATGGTGTGTTTGACATTGTTATCGCGTCGTGGGTGTTGGAGCATCTTCTTTGCCCGCCCCATACGTTCAGCGAGGTCGTGCGCGTGCTGCGGCCGGGAGGACGCTTTTTCTTTCTCACGCCCAATCTGCGTCATCCCATCCCGCGCCTGAGTCGCCGGTTGGCGCGTCTCAGGGCGCTGCAACCGCAACTCGTGGCGGCCGTCTACCGACGTGCGGAGGCCGATACTTTCCCGGTGTACTATCGGGCGAACACGTTTGAGACGCTCGAACAACTTGCCGCTCACGCCGGATTGCACCTGGTGCAGATGGAGTGGGTGGACGATCCGTCCTATTTCGCCTGGACGGAGGGCGTTTTCCGGCTCGCGGTATGTCTGGAGACGCTGCTTCCCTTCACCTGGCGTGTGCATCTTGTGGGGGAATATATCAAACGTTCAAACGATTTTTGAGAGGGTGGGTTTATGGACAATCAAATGCGACACTTGCTTGTTGTGACCGACGGGCCGAACCAGGGCCAGGCTTACGTTTTGCAGGATATGGTCTGCACGATCGGGCGCACCGCCGATAACACCATCGTCATTGATAACCCGCGCATTTCACGCCATCATACGCAGATTCGGTTGTTACCGGATGGGGCCGTTGTTGAAGACATGGGCAGCACTAACGGCACCTGGCTAAACGGTCGGCCGCTCACTTCTCCGCGTCGGCTGACGCCGGGGGACATCATTGGGCTGGCCGATTACATCGCTTTTCGGTTTGAAGTCGAAGAAGGATTACCGACGGTGAAGCTCACACCAGCCGACATGCCCGCCGGCGTGATGCCCGACTACGATGTTCCTCCGCCTCCGCCGCCACCTGCTTACCCCGAACCTTATCCGGCATATCCAGAGTCGTCCCTGCCTCAGGCGACCGCGGCGCCCCAAGTCGCGGGCGCGGCACGGCCCAGACGTTCCCGATGGACGTATGTCGTCATTGCCATTTTGCTCATCTTGATCTGTCTGTGCGCCGCCGTTGCCGTTTATCTGTGGTTTGCGCCGGTTGAGTTTTGGCAGAAGGTTTTTGAATTCTTCAATATCCCTATGCCTGTTCTGTGAACAGGTAGCGGATGGCCTCCATAGCCCGGTGCCCGCCATAATCAGCATGGCGGGCACGTCTCAATGTCGGCCCAGTTGATATTACTGCTGGTCGGTCTGGCAAATATCAATTCCAACGTTCTCTTCGGAGCAAGTGATAAGGTATGGTCAATGGGTATCCGTTGTGATTCCACTGCGACCAGATGATGATTCGCTCTCCATCGCTGTCCGGTACACCTCGCGCAATGGAACACCGTGAGCTTCTGCCAAACGGCGGCAATCTTCGTACTCCGGTGCGCGTTTGAGGGTGCCATCGGGCAGCCTGGCGACTTTGATGTGCACCGGCCCATAGGGGGTGTCTACATGTTCGATGACGCGCGGCAGGGCATGGCGGGTCACAGTCTGCTCGCGGACACCCAGGGTGGTTGTTTCGGTGAACAGAATGTCCGTCATTGCCGACACATCTTCCGGGCGACAAAGGACGCGCAACAGCGTGCCGGGGCGGTTCTTTTTCATCTGAATGGGTGAAAGGTAGACATCCAGCGCACCCGCGGCAAATAGTTTGCCCATCACATACTCGTATATCTCCGGGTTGAGGTCGTCAATGTTGGTTTCGAGGACGGAGAGGGGGACGGTAGACGGTAGTCGGTAGTCGGTAGTTGGGGATTGGAGATTGATGATTGGGAGATTGGAGGAGTGGTCGTGGTCGTGCTCAGGCCCGTGTATGTGCGGATGGTCGTGCTCATGATCGTGGCCGTGTTCGTGTGGATGTGGATGGGAATGTGTCGCTTGAGGTTTGGGGGTGGGCGTGGCTTCGCCGATGAGCAGGCGGATGACGTTGGGGATCGGCAGGTCACGCGAACCCGCACCGTAGCCGATCGCCTGCAAGGTCATCGGGGGAATGGGGCCGAAGGATGCCGCCAGTGACGTGAGTAACGCGGCGCCGGTCGGGGTGACAGTTTCCATTTCCAACGGTGAGCCGACAACCGGCGCGCCTCTGAGCAGCATCACCGTCGCAGGGGCGGGCAACGGAATCTGCCCATGCGCTCCACGGGTGAAGCCGCGTCCCAGCGGCAGCGGCGATACCACCACTTGCTCGATACCCAGGGCGTCCAATCCCACCAGCGCGCCGACGACATCCACAATGGTATCCACGCCGCCCAGCTCGTGCAGGTGTACGTCGGCCAGCGCCCTCCCGTGGATATGCGCTTCGGCCTCGCCCATCCTGTGGAAAATGGCAATAGCGCGCTCCTTGATCTGGGGCGCGAGGTCGCTGTGGCTCACGATGGCTTCGATGTCCGCCAGATGCCGCTCCGGCACGTCATCAGCCACGATCACATCCACCTTCATCGCCGTAAAAACATTCTTGGTGACACGCCGCGCGCGCAGTTCAAAGTCGCTCAGGTGCAGGGCGTTCAGCCGCTCGCGCAGTGTCTCCAACGACAGCCCTGCGTCAACCAATGCACCCAGAATCATATCCCCGCTCGCTCCGGCGATGCAGTCAAAGTATGCGATTCTCATGCTCGTTTCTCCTTCACAAGGTTCGATCAGCAGGTTAAGCCGATTAAGCAGATTTCTTATTTGACAGCCGAAAAAATCTGCTCAATCTGCTGACAAAAAAACTTCACCGGCGTCGCAAGATGAAATGGGCGAAGACCGCTGCACCGTAGCCATTGTCAATGTTGACGACGGCGATGCCCGACGCGCACGAGTTGAGCATGGTGAGCAGCGGCGCCAGCCCGTGGAAATTGGCGCCGTACCCAATGCTGGTCGGCACGGCAATGACGGGAGCCGCAACCAACCCCGCCACAACGCTTGCCAGCGCGCCCTCCATCCCCGCAACGGCGATGACGACCTCCGCCGCCAACAGGCGATCCAATTCACCGAGCAGACGATGCAGTCCGGCAACGCCTACATCATAGGCGCGCTCTACTCGCTGGCCGAGGAATTCCAACGTCTGCGCAGCCTCCTCAGCTACCGGCAAGTCCGAGGTCCCGCCACAGACCACCATCGCATAAGGAGCATCGTCGGGCAGAGGGGGGCGCGGTGTGCGCTCCAACGTGAGAAGCCGCGAGGTCGGGTCGTAGCGCGCTTCCGGCAGCCGCGCCTGAATGAAGGTTGCCATCTCCGGCGGCACGCGCGTCCCCAACACGCGCTCGTGGTGTTGCCACAGCCGCGCCAGAATCGCCGCCGCCTGTTCCGGCGTCTTGCTCTCGCAGAAGACGGTCTCCGGCAAGCCCTGGCGCAGTCCACGGTGCACATCCAGGCGCGCGAAGTCGCCCAGGTCATCGTAGGGCAAAGCGCGCAGGCGTTTCAGCGCCGCATCTACATCCACGTTGCCGGCTTGCACTTCGGCCAGCAATTCACGTACCTTATGCTCATCCATTTTTACCGATCACCTCGTTCATACTGCCAGAGCGGAATCCCACCAAATCCAATGCCACATACGTATAGCCAAGCGCCTTGAGCGCGGCGACGATGGATTCCCGATGGGCCAGAATCACATCAAAATCGGTCGGCGTCACCTCGAGGCGTGCCACGTCGCCGTGATGCCGCACGCGATACTGGCGCAATCCCAGGTCACGCAACACGCCTTCGGCGCGGCCAATTCGGGCCAACTTGTCGGCCGTGATAGGATCGCCATAAGGGATGCGCGACGCCAGACAGGCCGAGGCCGGTTTGTCCCAATTGGGCAGCCCCAATTTGTGGGCCAGTGTGCGGATCTCGGCTTTGGTAAGGCCGGCCTCCTGTAAGGGACTGCGCATACCGTACTCACGGGCGGCACGCCCCCCGGGGCGATAATCACCAACATCATCGGCGTTTGAACCGTCCACAACATAGCGATAGCCGTGTTGTTGCGCATACGCGAGCAATTGCCGACAAACTGAGGCTTTGCAGAAATAGCAACGGTCGGGCGTGTTCGCCAGGAAGTCGGGGTCTTCCATCTCGCGTTTTTCCAGGACGACGTGACGGACCCCGATTTGCCGGGCGATGGCTTCGGCTTCGGCTAATTCGTAGTCGGGCAACGTCGGTGAGACGGTTGTCACGCCTGAAGCGCGCTCGCCGAGGACATCGTGGGCGAGCATGAGCAGCAGGGTGCTATCCACACCGCCGGAGTAGGCCACGAGCACACTGCCCATCTCCAGCAAAATCTGTTTTACCCGTTCAACTTTATCATCCATTCTTATCCTCCAGAAGCAATCAAAAAGGGCGACCGGTAGAGGTAGCCCTTTTGCCAACGCTATCGGGTATGATTATCACAGAAACGCCATAATACGCAAACGCACTCGCCCCCAACAATCTGTTGCAAAGCCTTGTCTTGGTGGTAGAATAACGCGACGTGCGGGTCAGGGTGAGAAGCGTCACTCTTTCCGAGCTTGTGGCCCGGCGCGAAGCACCCAGAGAGGGTGATTCCAATCGGGAACACCGCGTAAAGATTGTATCTTGTGATGGGATATCGAAGGCCATCGTGATTGATAAAACCGGAGAGTTTGTCGGGGAGTCCCAAAAGGTCGCGCGCGCAGCGGCGTTGATTTCGATTGGGAATATTGTCAGCCGCGCGCTGGGACTGGCCCGCGATATGGCGAAATCGTACTTCTTTGGCGCTGGCGGGGCCGTCAGCGCCTTTGACGTTGCCGCGCAAGTCCCGACGATGTTCTATGATCAGTTCGTGGGCGGACTGCTCAATTCCGCGCTGGTGCCGGTCTTCTCGGATTACGCCCGTGATAAGAGCCGCACTGAACTCTGGCGCGTCTTCAGCTTTGTCCTTTCGTTTCTTGCCTTGATCCTGGGGGGGCTGGTGCTATTTGTGGAAATTGCTGCGCCGTGGATCGCCCAAATCCTGGGCAAGGGTCTCGAACCGCAGTACGCAGACCTCGCTACGGCTATGATCCGCATCACTGCGCCGGCGGTTTTCTTCCTCAACATCGCCGGGTTGATTTCCGGCGTGTTGTATGCGCTGCAACGCTTCACATTGCCGGCATTCACCGCCGCCGTTTTCAATGCGACGGTCGTGCTGGTTATCCTCGTGGGACATACGACGCTTGGCGCCCGCGCGTTGGCGGCGGGCTGGTTCTGTGCCAGCATGGCACAGGTGCTTTTTCAGTGGCCCGGCCTGCGGGGCGCACGCCTGCGTTTCAGGTCACCCCTTCCTCTGCACCCGGCGTTGGTCAAGATAGGGCAACTCTATCTGCCCATCGGCCTGGGCTTGTTGGTAGATCAGGCCGCCGTGGCGTTGAGTTTTAACATCGCCTCGCGGACCGGGCCGAGCGGAATCGCGTGGATGAAGTATGCCGCCACGTTGATTCAGTTTCCGCTAGGGCTGACCGTCACGGCAATTTCGATCGCTATCTTGCCCACGCTATCGCGTTATGCCGCCGATGCCAATGAGGAAGCCTTTCGCGCTACCCTCGCACAAGGATTGCGCCTGGTGCTGATCCTCGTCATCCCGGCGGCTATGGCACTCCTGGTGATGGGAGAGCCGGTCGTCGCGCTTATCTATCAACGCGGCGAGTTTTTGCCTGCCGATACGACCGCGACCACCGAAGCCTTGCGCTTTTCCATCCTGGGGCTAATCTTCGCGGCGCTCGATCAGCCGCTGGTCTATGCTTTCTACGCGCGCAAGGACACGTGGACGCCGGCGCTGGTCGGTATGGGGACGAACGTGCTGTATGTGGTGCTGGCCGTTGTACCGACGTTGTTTGGGCCGCCGCAACTGTGGGCGCTCATTCTGGCGAACTCGTTCAAGCTCGCCGCCCATGCGCTGTGGATGCTCTACCTGTTTACCCGCAAGGTGGGCAGCCTGCGCCCGCACCGCATCGAAAGGGCCACGCTGGCGGCGCTCGGCGCCTCACTTGTGATGGCCGTGCCGATCGTCATCGTTCTGCTCGTGCTTGAGAATCGTGTCCCGGCCGGGGCATGGGGCTACCTGATCCGTATCTTCACCGCGGGCATAGCAGGTCTGAGCATTTATCTATTCTTACTATGGTTGATGGATACGGAAGAGTTGACTCTTCTGCGACAGGCGCTTCGCCGTCCACCGAATGGTGGGGAATGAGAAAGATGATGAAGCGTACCATAATCCTACGTCTTATCCTTAGCGGGTTGATCGTGTTGTTGAGCGGGTGTACCGTAGATGCTGCGGGGTCAACCCTGCCGCCCGATAAACAAATCGTCATCCTGTGGCATGGCTTCACGGGCACGGAATCCAGGGCTTTGCAGATGTTGACCGATCAGTTCAATGCGGACAATGATCGGGGCATCGTTTTGATCACCGAATATCAGCAGGACATCATTGCCAAAATCGAAGCTACCGACGCCGGACACCATCCCGATCTGGTGCTCATCTGGCCCAAAGACTTGCAGATGTATCTCAGCGCCGGCTTGATCAGCACGACGCCGGACCTTGCGCCGGCCATACGCCGGGAACATGCTGACTTGCTGCCGATGGCTGCCGCGCTTTACACGGTGGACGGTACACTTCAGGCGTTGCCATTGGGATTGCTCACTTATTTGATGTATTACAACGTGGATTGGGTCGGTGACCTGGGGTACACATCGGCCACGGCGACGTGGGATGATTGGCAACGGACGGCGTGTGCGGCAACCAATCCGCTCGGCGGGCAGGTGGGGATAGGATTGCCTGCTCAGGCGAGCAGCCTGTTGGCGTTGCTGACCTCTGGCGGAGCCGAGATCGTCGGGACGGATGGATACTACAATTTCGCCGATAAGGCCGGTCAGCAGACTGCCGGGGTGCTCAACACGGTACTCAGCAGCGCATGTGGCATCGTGTACAACGATATGAGCACAGGCATAACGCGGCTCAGCCACAGTTCGATGGCGATGTTGATCGAGTCGAGCATGCACCTCAAGGAGATCGAGCGGGCTGTCATCAACGGCCGCAACTTCAAATTGGGATTGACCGCATTGCCGGGGCCATCCGGGCCTGGGCCTACGTTATGGCACGGACCGGCCGTAGCCATTGTGTCGCCGGCAGGGGAGCGGCGCGCTGCGGCGCTGAGCGTTTTGGAATGGTTCTTCTCATCCACAGCACAATCCACGTGGAGTACAATGACCCACTACCTGCCGGTGCGCCGTTCGCTCATCGAAGCGCGCCTCAATACGGAGAATCTGCTTGAGATCGAAGCTAACTTGTTGCAGATCGCGCTTGCGGCGGCGGATAACGGAACCTGGGTGGCCTGGCCACGCTATACCGACAATATGGCATGCCGCGCCTCGCTTTTGAGGGCATTGCTGGCACTCAAAGAGAGCACGCCCACGCCGGGCGCATACATTGACATTGCCGTTACGGCATGCAATACAGCGGTCAAGCCGTACTAAAGGAGCGCATGAAAACCACGGTTTGTCTGCGCAGGGGGATGCAATGGCTGTTGGCCACGGTGCTGACATTGCTGCCACTCGCCGGCCTGTCTCGCCCGGCAACCTCGCAGGATAGCCCGGCCGCCGAATTCTATCAACTGGTCAACCGCGCGCGGCTGGGGCTTGGTCTGTCACCTTTTGGCTCCTCGACGTTGTTGACGCAGGCTGCACAGCGTCATGCCGACGATATTGCCAGACGTGGTGTCGCCACCCACGAAGGTTCAGACGGGTCCGACTATCGGCGGCGCATCCGTGATGCAGGCTACCGCGCCTGGAATGATGGCTTGCTGGTGGACGAGGCCGTGTGGCTGGGCCTGGGTGGACCTGCTGAGGCCCTGAATTGGTTCTACGGGAATCCTGAGGAATGGGCGCGTTTTACCGACCCTCGTTATCGGGAAATCGGCGTGGGCTATGCTGAAGACAGCCAGGGTGTGCATTACCTGGTTGTGACGTTCGGGGCGCGTCCCGGCGTGTTGCCCATTTTTATCAACGATGGCGCCAGCGTGACCGACTCGCCGGTCGTGGCCGTGCGCCTGACCAATGAGGAAGCGGTGCCGCTCGGCGAAGGTTCCTGGATCGGCAAGGCGATTGAGGTGCAATTAAGTCACACGCCCGATTTCAATGATGTTCCCTGGCAACCCTGGGAGCCGTTGTTGCCCTGGGCCTTGTCGGGCACAGAACCTGGCGATTACGCGGTCTACGTGCAATTCCGCGACGGCGCCAATCGCACCGCGGTCGCCGAAGCCACCATCCGCCTCGTGGCGCCCGGCGAAGTTCCTCCTACAGCCACCCCATGGCCGGGTTTGATCTTGCAGCCCACCACGCCTTTTCCCACGGCTCCGGAGACGCCGGCAGTGACACAACCGGCGACGGAATCCGGTACGCCGTTTGCCCCAACCCCCACACCGGTGTTCGCAACGCCGGAACCTTTCCCCACCTGGACCCCGCTTGCAGAACCGGAACTCCAGGACACGAAAACCGGGCCGTCCAACTGGCCTCTCATTGCCGGCTTTCTTCTGCAAGGTGTCGCGCTCCTCCTGGGTGCCGCTGCTTTTCTCCGTCGGCGGTGAGTTGTAGTCGTCAGTTGTCAGTGGTCAGTCGTCAGTCGTCAGTCGTCGGTTGTCAGTCGTCAGTTTAACGTGCCAACGCCTGGAGAGGTGCTAATGAAAAAGCTCAAGCAACATCCCAAATTCAGAAATGCGATTCGCAATATCAACGATTATTTGCTCATTTTTATCGGGGCAGTGATTATCGCGGCCAATGTGCCCTTGTTCCTGGAACCCAACCACGTGGTCTCGACCGGCGTGACCGGTTTGGGGATGCTGGCCTATTATCTGTGGGGATGGCCCATCGGTCTGGTGACGCTGTTGGTCAATATTCCCTTGTTACTTGCCGGGATTAAATGGGGCGGCGGATTGCGCTTTTTCACCCGCACGATTTTTGCCGTCATCGTCTACACCGTAGCGATTGATGTGTCGAGTCGCTATCTGTCGCCTGTAGGCGCTGACCCGCTGCTGTATACGTTGTTCGGCGGGCTGCTGGACGGCATCGGCATTGGGCTGGTGCTGCGGGGACGCGGTACCACCGGCGGGACGGATATTGTGGCGCAATTGCTGACGCGCTATCACGGCATCCCTTTTGGTCAAGTGCTCATCGGGATCAACGGCCTTATACTGCTTGGTGCGGCGGCGGTCGTCGGCATTACACCGGTGTTGTATGCGTTGGTGATCAACTTTGTGTCGGGGCGGGTGGTGGATTTCGTTCAGGAAGGTGTGGGGTACGCGCGTTCGGCGCTCATCATCTCCGAGGCATACCTGACGGTGCGGCAGGCAATCTTCGAGAAATTGGGACGTGGGGTGACCATTCTGGAAGCGCGCGGCGGCTACACCGAAACGCCGCGTCCCGCGCTGTACGTGGTGGTTTATCGCACCCAGGTCACGCAGCTCAAAAATATCATTGCGGAGATTGACCCTAACGCTTTTGTGGTAGTCTCCGAGGCGCATGAGGTGTTAGGAGAAGGATTTCGTCCAGCGGCAGGGGCTGTTTAGGGTGTGAAATCACATGTGAGGCCCGAGTCTTGATGAACACCCAACAGGTGTTATCAAAAAATGCAAGAGGAGCGTTTTGTTCAAATGGGCAGAAGATCAACACTTTTTTCGTCGAGCGGGTCAACCTGACGCTGTGCCGCCTGGTCAGCCGGTTGCACCGCAAAACCCTATGTTTCTCCAAGAAGCGGGAGTACCTGGTGTATCATCTGCATCAGCGCATGTCACATGGGGGTAGAGTGGCATGATAGGTACGCATAGCCACATTGCGGTGAACCAACCGGGAATTCACGCGACATTCAGCTTGTAAAGACAGCCCATTGGCGGCGCGCAGCAGGACAGATTCCCGGCGCAGAGACCACCAATGTCTGGTTCGGGCCAATTCCAAAGTCAAGGTAAAAGTCTGATCTTGCGAGTCGAGGTACGGTTCGATGAGCAACGTGATCTTGTCAGCATCTGGCGTTATGACTTCCTCGGCTACAGTCTGGCGATCCTGATGAAGCGCAACACGAATTGGATGCGAAGTTTGCATGGCCAGATCAACTTCGACGCGATACAAACCAGGATAAGGAGAACGAAACGTCTGAACAAGGCGTTGATGATCGTTAAGCGTGATTGGCTCCGCAACCTGGTCGCCAGGATACACACCCAACAGCATCCAGCGGGAAAGAGAGGCATCCCAGAAGATCGGCGCCAATTCATCCGCTGCAGCCTGAAGATAAGCAGGTAAAGTCACCGAAAACTCACCCGCTGCCCGATTGTGTCCGAAGCAGAGCATGTTTTCACATTCCTCCAGGCGATCATCCTGAACACGATAGTCCTCCAACCGGATTTCGGCGTTAGACTTAGAGAACAGAACTTTGTGCGGTTCGGACAAAGTTAAACAACGCTGAGGAATACCGCGGAACCACGTGTGCGGAAAGACCCTCCGAGCGACTGCTTGATATTCGCTCCACGTCATTTCACTTGGATGGTGAGGGTTAGTAGTCCCATAAGGGCTAAAGATAGCCTTGTTTGGCGTCGTTATCAGGCAAAAACCATCCGGCACCAACAGACGCCGTATTTCATACATGAACTGTTCCGCTGACGATAGGTGCTCAATCACCTGCGAAGAAAATATGAAGTCAAACGAGGCATCGGCAAAAGGCAAATTTAAAGCATCTGCGCGTACATAACGTAAACGAGGATGTGGATAAGCAGATTGAGCATAGCGCAAGGCCACATGACTGAGGTCAACTGCGGTCACCTGGCCTGCTCCGTAACTCGCCAACCAAAAAGCGCCATAACCGACGCCGCAACCCAAATCAAGGACGCGCCGATTGTAGCTGTACCGCAAAGCCTCCCGGTAAGACGCCATATGCCCCAAGTGCATAGCCGCATTATAAGTACGAGGATCTGGCAAATAACGTTCGCCCTCGTTGGTGATAACCGAAGCCAAATCGGTGATGTTCATTGACAGCCCTCCAAACCTTTGTTTTCAGTGAAAACACACCTTAACGCATTCTCGTACCCATACTTCGCCAACAGCACCCCCGCCTGCCGCTCCCACTCCGCGATGAGCTGCTGCATCAGCCCGCGCAGATCGTCCACCAGATGGCCCAACGTCTGCGAGAGCGTCTCGAAGACGCACGCAGCGCAGCGCCGACAAGTGGAGCTGACGGCGATTGATCGCGAAATTCAACGTATTCAGAAGTTGGTCAACAAGTATGATTACACCACGCCGGAAATCATTGCGCAGCGGGTGCAACAGAAGGCGTTCAAGAAACGGGCCGCGCAACACTACTTCACTATTGAGGTGCGCGCCCATGAGGACCGCCCCGCGGCCCCGCTGGAACTGTGCTACACGGTGGGGCAAGCCCGCGTGCAGCAAGAGGCTGAGTTGGATGGCGTCTACTGAACGGATTGCCAGTTTGCTCTTTCTAATCATGGTGGGGTGTCTGGTGGCAGGCTTGCTCAAGCGATAAGTGCGGCACGCGCTGGCCGAACGGCAGGACCCCATCCGCGGCCTAATGCCCGAAGGAGGTGATGCCTTGCGGCCTACCATCCCGCGAATAATGAGCGGATCGCTGTCTGCGCCTTGTATGGGCCGTTGATTGAGCAAGCCCTGGCCAATTGGGGTGACTATCGGCTGCGGCTGGCATTGGATACCTCGCGGTTGTGGGAGCAGTACTGCATCGTGCGGATTTCGGTAATCTATCGGGGACGGGCCGTGCTGTTGGTATGGATGGTGTTGGAACATAAGAGTAGTAGTGTGGGCTACACCTCATAGCCAGCTGAAGTCACTGCGACGAGAGTGATGAAACCCCGTGTGCTATAGTGCACCTGTTTCCCCGGCCAATACCGTCTCCAATGCGGTGATGGCAACTTCGATCATGCCGTCGTCCGGTTCGCGGGTGGTGAGCCGTTGCAGCGCCAGGTTGGGGGTGATGATCGCGCGGATGATCGGATTGCGCGCGTACTTACCGGTGAAACGCAGCACCTCGTAGGCGATCCCTGCAATGACCGGAAGGAGCAATAACCGCGACGCAACGCGCAGCAGGAATGTGGGTTTGCCCAACGGCGCGAACACGAGGATGGAGATGAAGACCACGATGAGCAGGAACGCCGTCCCACAGCGCGCATGCGTGGTCGAAAAAGTGCGCACACTTTCGACGGTGAGCGGCGCGCCGGCCTCGTGAGCATTGATCGTCTTATGCTCCGCGCCGTGATAGGCAAACACCCGGCGAATGTCCGCTACCTGTCCAACGGCAGCGATATAGCCGATGAGCAGACACAGCCGGATAAGCCCCTCGACGATGTTGAAGAGCAACGCCCGCTCCGGCACCAGCAACCCGGCCAGGAACGACGGCAGCACCATAAAGAGCGCCATGCCACCCAACAGCCCCAGCGCGCCGGTTGCCAGTCCCATACCGCCGCTCATCGTGAATTCTGGATCATCGGCCTGTCCCACAATCTCGGCGGAGAAGAACAGCGCCTTCATCCCCAACCCGAGCGAATCCCACAGCAACGGTATCCCGCGCAGAAACGGAACCTTGCTGAAAAAGCCCCGATAGAAGTTGCTCAACGGCTCCTTTTTGACGACGACCTCGCCATCCGGGCGCCGCACGGCGACCGCGGCGTTGTATTTGCCACGCATCATCACACCTTCGATCACGGCCTGCCCACCATAGGCCCAGCCGAGGGTTTTGCGTTTTTCCTGTTCCACCGTATCTTCAGCCATCAACTCTCCTTGCATAACGTTTGAACGTTCCAACATCAAATGCTCCGCCGGGCTTTTTCCCACGCGCTCAAAATCGCACGCCGCAGCAGTACTTTCGCCATTTCCAGGCGGTATTCGGCGCTGCCACGAAAGTCGCCGATGGGGTTTAATTCTGACAGCGAGGCCGGTAACGCCCCCATAACCTTCTCCTGTGTGAGAAGCTGGCCTTTGAGCAAATGTTCGGTCTTGTAGAGACGCGCGGGTCTGGCATCTGCGCCGCCGATGGCCAGGCGCACCTCGGCAGGCAGTCCCTCTTCAACGGCGACGTAAGCCGCCGCGCAGACGATGGGCTTGTCCTTCGGCGAACGTCCCACCACCTCGAAGGCGGCAGCGCTGCGCGCGGGAGGACGCTTGACGCGCACTTCGGTGATGAGCACGCGCGTTTTGATGAGACGGTCGCGGTAGGCCACGAAGCTGGTGAACGGCGCCGTGTGCATCACCGGGTCGGCGTAGAGGATGTTGGCGTCGAGCACCAACAACGCCGTCGTGATAGGGTCCGCCGGGCCGGCGACAATGAGCGTGCCGCCGAGCGTGCCTTGCTCACGCAGGTTGCGCGACTGTGTGTAACCTGCCGCCCGCGCGAGAAGCCCATCCGCCAGCGTTCCGGCGTCGGGATGATCTATGATGGCCTGCAACGTGGCGGTGGCACCCAGCCGTACACCGTCAACGGTGCTGTCTATGAAGTTGAGGCCGGCGTCTTGCAAGTCCACAACCATTTCAAGATGCGGGTCGCCCTGCGCTACCGTCCATGCGCCGCCGCCGATATAGACGGCATTGGGATTCGACTGTACCAGCGCGATGGCTTCTTCGATATTGGTTGGACGTTTGTAGACCTTGACGTTTCGCAACATATACACCTCCACGACTTTCTGTTCTCAGCCCCAATACTTCCGCTCTTCTTCCCAGGCTTTGAGCATGTCCCCCGTAGGACAAACGACGACGGCGGTGGCTTCGGCGGTGACGGTGCCGTCGAGCAGGCGGATTTCACCGGCGACTTCCGCGGCCCGCGAGCGCAGCCGCACGATCCATCCGACGGCAATCAGAGGCGTTTCGGTGGGGGTGGGCTTGCGGTAGCGCAGTTCCAGTTTCGCCGTGACCCAGAACTGTTCTTCATCCCGACCGATGTTGATCGCGCGTCCCGTTGTCTCATCGAGAATTGTAGCCAGAATCCCCCCGTGGACAACCCCCGGATACCCCTGATACTGCGCCGGGATGTTCAACGGTGCGATCACCTGATGGGTCTCCGGGTCCTCGTAGAAGTGCAAATGCAGTCCCACCGGATTCTCCCGTCCACACACAAAACACATCCGCGAGGTTCCTTGTACCTTCCAATCCGCTCGAATTTCGCTCATCCCTTTTTTACTCGTTACTGGTTTCTGGTTGCTTGTTTCTGGTTGCTTGTTGCTTGTTTCTGGTTGCTTGTTGCTGGTTTCTGGTTGCTGGTTGCTTGTTGCTGGTTGCTTGTTGCTCGTTTCTGGTTGCTTGTTGCTGGTTGCTTGTTGCTCGTTTCTGGTCTGGTTACTCGTTGCTCGTTTCCGGTTACTCGTTACTTCTCTTCCCGCATATACGCTTTCCCCAAGGCCGCCGGCGCGCCAATACGATGACTGAGGTTCTCCCACCACGTCATCACCACCAACACCAGGATTGTCGTCAGATAAGGCAACATGTTCAGATAGGCTGCGGGAATGGTTGTACCGCTGGCCTGCAGACGGAATTGTACGGCGTTAATGCCCCCGAAGAGAATCGCACCCAGGACGGCGCGTGCGGGATTCCACATGGCGAAGATGACGAGCGCGATGGCAATCCAGCCCCGTCCACCGGTGATGTTCTCTGTCCAGCCGGGCACATAGGCCAGTGACAGGTGCGCGCCGCCGAAGCCCACCAGTGCCCCGCCGAGGATCGTGTACAGATAGCGCGTTTTGGGCACGTCAATTCCTGCCGCATCCGCCGTTTGTGGGCTTTCACCCACAGCGCGCAGGTTGAGGCCGTTGCGGGTCTTATACAGGTAAAACGTCGCCAGTGGAATGAGGATATACAACAGGTAAGTAAGGATGTCCTGCTTGAAGAGCGCCCCCACCACCGGCAGTTGGCTGAGACCGGGGATTTCGATGGTGCTGAAGCGCGGACCGGTCATACCGACGAGGCTGCCACCGTTAGAGGCCGGCCCCAGCCGTTCCCCCAGGAAACTTGCCAGGCCGCGCCCGAACAGCGTGATGCTCAATCCACTGACAACCTGATTGGCGCGCATCGTCACGGTGAGGAATGCGTGAATGGTCGCCATGAGCATCCCCACCAGTGTGGCAACCAGCACGCCCAGCCATAGATTTTTGGTATGATAGACCGTCGCAAAGGCCGTGACCGCACCGGTCAACATCATCCCTTCCAGCCCCAAATTGAGGATGCCGGAACGTTCGGTGTAGATTTCACCCACCGTCGCGTAAATCAATGAGGTGCCGGCGCGCAAAGTCGTTGTCAAAATCTGCGTCAGCAGTGCGAAAAACTCAATCATGCTTTTTCTCCGTCAACATAGTCCCTTCGTGGCGCACAATACGGATGCGGTACTCGGTGAAGATCGTCCCGGCCAGCATAGGGATGAGGATCATCCCTTGAAGCACCAGCCCTACCGAAGCCGGGAGG
The DNA here is from genome assembly GCA_035373625.1 of Anaerolineae bacterium. GTDB lineage: Bacteria > Chloroflexota > Anaerolineae > B4-G1 > SLSP01 > DSWT01. The sequence continues at coordinate 69,322 of DAOSNS010000025.1, forward strand.
CGCATCTTCATCTGAATTTGGTCGCCGCCGACAAGCAGCGCGGCCATCAAAATCGCCACAAACAGGATGACGATGGGGTTGAGCTGTGACATCCAGGCGACGATGATTGCAGTGTAGCCGTAGCCCACCGACAACCCCTGTTGCAGGCGGCGCGACAGGCCCAGCACTTCGCAGGCGCCCGCCAGTCCACTCAACGCGCCGGAGAGCAGCAGCGCCAATACGATGTTGCGGGCGATGTCAATGCCCAGATAGCGCGCCGCCGTCTGGTTCTCACCGATGATCTTCAGCTCGAACCCCCAACGGGTATATTTGAATACGAACCACAACAGCAAAGCCAAAAGAACGGCAAAGATGAGTCCAAAATTGGCCCGTCCGGCAATTTGCGGCAGCCACGCCGACTCGGGGAATTTGGCCGTGCCGGAATTGTAACCCGGCGCACGCCAGGCCACGTAAATCAGGTGCTCGGCATAGAGGATGGCGACGTAGTTGAGCATCAACGTCGTCAACGTCTCATCCACTTTGAGATATGCCTTGAGCAGCGCCGGCACGCCGGACCACACGGCCCCGGCAATGATCCCCATCAACAGCGCCAACGGCAACACCGTCCAGCCGGGCAACCCTTGCGACCAATACAACGCCACGCCCGCCGCCGCCACCCCACCAAGCGTCAGTTGCCCCTCGGCACCGATGTTCCAGAAGCGCATGCGAAAGGCAACAGAGACCGCCAGGCCGGTTAGCATCAAAGGAATAGCCTTGACCAGCGTTTCGGTGATGCCATACCATGAGCCAAAGGCCCCTTTTGCCATTGCCGCGTAAGTGACGAAAGGATTCGCACCAGAAACGGCCAGCAGGATCGCCCCAAAAATCAGCGACACGACAAATGAAACGATGGGCACCAGCACCATCGCCCGCCGGGAGACCGATTCACGTTTTTCAAAGACAATGCGCATAAAGCCCTCAGCTATCAGCTATCAGCAATCAGCTATCAGCCAATCTCCAATCCGTCAATCTTTAATCTCTTGCGCCCCGGCCATCATCAACCCCAGGGTTTCGATGTCGGCGGTGGCGGCAGGAAGGATACCCATTATGCGCCCCTCGAACAACACGGCGATGTGATCCGCGATGGTCAACAGTTCCTCCAGATCCTCGGAGACCAGCAGCACGGCGCGCCCGGCGTCACGCTGCTCCAGCAAACGCCGCCGTACTGCCTCGGTCGCACCCACGTCCAGTCCACGCGAGGGGTAAGCCGCCACCAGCAACCCCGCACAGGCGTCAATTTCGCGCGCCAGGATAACCTTCTGGATATTGCCACCGGAGAGAAACTTGATGTGCGTCTGCGGGGTAGGGGTCGCAATACGGAAGGCCTCGATCATCCGCCGCGCCAGTTCCAGGATGCGCCGGGGATGCAAAATCCCGTGATCTGTCAACGGCGGCTGGCGATAGCCCTTCATGGCGATATTGTCGGCGACAGCCATATCGGCCACCGCGCCCATGCCGATGCGGTCGGCGGGGATGTGGCTCACGCCGGAACGGATGATGTCCAGCGGCGGCTTGTTCGTGCGATCCTCCCCGTTGATGAACACCTTGCCCTGCGTGGCTTTGCGCAGGCCGGTGACGACTTCGACCAGCTCACGTTGTCCGTTGCCGGCCACCCCCGCGATGCCCAGAATTTCGCCACCGCGTATGGTGAAGGACACACCACGCAACGCCGGCAACCCTTTATCGTTTTCCGCGTGGACATCGCGCAATTCGAGCACTACATCACCCGGCGTGCAGGCGTTCTTTTCCAACTGGAACAACACCTCGCGCCCCACCATCAACCGCGCCAATTCTTGCGGATTAGTCTCCGCCGTCTTTTTGACGGCGACGACCCGTCCCGCCCGCATCACCCGCACCCACTGCGAAAACTCCATCACCTCTTCCATCTTGTGGGTGATGAAGATGGCGGATTTGCCTTCGTCGGTCATGCGCTTGAGGATGTGTCCCAATTCGCGGGACTCTTGCGGCGTTAAAACGGCGGTCGGTTCATCCAAAATCAGGATTTCCGCGCCGCGATACAGCAATTTGAGGATTTGTTACTGTCATAAAGTATTCGCCATGAAAGGGCGGTCCAGTTTAGCATGTTCATA
>DAOSNS010000026.1:0-70786 GCA_035373625.1 Anaerolineae bacterium
GCGTTCCCCTCGGAGCAAGAAGGATAAGGCCAACTAAAAGCGGGGAACTGGCGTTACCCTCAGCAAGTAAGGATAAGGCCCTGCGATAGGACTTTTATAGTCTGTAACTTATGTTATACTTAGCGCACGACTATCAATTGGGGATCTGACGATCCCCTCAAAGTATTTGTGATTATGGGGTAACGTGCCAACTTCAAACGGATTTTCCAGAGAGACAGCCATGAAAGCAGAACGGGCCAACCGCATCTTTGTATTATATATGCTCATCACCGATATTGTGATGGCGGCCGCGGCTTTTGCCTTGGCCTACCTGCTGCGCGTCCTGATCCCCTTCCCCGATCCGGCAAAGGGGATGCGGCCTTTCAATGAATATGTGCCCATGTTGTTCATTCACGTGATTTCCATCGTGACGGTTTTCCTTTTCGGGAAACTCTATAGCCTGCACCGGGTTTCACGGGTGGATGAATTTTACGCTATCATCGGGGCAGCCGTTGTGGGCACATTGATGGGTGTGGCCGTGGCCTCGCTGACGCTGCGCAACTTCACGGTAGGACAGGATTATTCGCGCGTCATGGTCGGCTATGCCTGGCTGCTTTCTACTTTGTTGTTAACCGTAGGGCGACTGTTCAATAGCTGGCTGCGCCAGTATCTGATTCGGCATGGCTGGGGTAGACGGCGGGTGCTCATCGTAGGAACCGGCGACATCGCGCGCATGATCCTGCAGAAGATTCTGTGGACACCGCACCTGGGCTATGATGTGGCAGGCGTGGTGAGTTTTCAGGAAACGGACCAGACGATGTTGCTCCAGGTCCCGATCGTAGGTTCGGCTGCTAATCTCGCTCAAATCATTGATACCTACGCCGCCGATGAAGTCATCCTTGCCCTCCCTGAAGAAACCTCGCACCACGACATCCTGTGGCTGATTTCCGAATGTGAACGTGGGCGGGTCACCATCCGCGTGTACCCCGACCTTTTCCAGATCATGGCCGGGCCGGTGAGCATCGGCGAGATGGGCGGCATCCCCATCCTCACCGTGCGCGACATCGCCCTCACCGGCTGGCGGCGCAGTGCCAAGCGGCTGATGGACATTGTGGGCGCGACGGTCGGGCTGATCTTCCTTTCACCGTTAATGCTCTTCGTTGCCATTCTCATCAAGCTGGAATCCCCCGGTCCGGTTTTCTTTGTGCAGGAACGCATGGGATTGGACGCCAAGCCCTTCCCCATCCTGAAATTCCGTTCTATGCGCGCCGACGCCGAGAAATTCGGCACGTGGACCGCCGAAAACGATCCGCGCCGCACCAAAATCGGAGCGTTGTTGCGCAAGTTGAACATTGACGAGCTGCCGCAGTTCATCAACATCCTGCTGGGGCACATGAGCCTCGTCGGTCCGCGTCCCGAACAACCGTTTTATGTAGAACAGTTCCGCCGCAGCATTCCGCGCTATATGGATCGCCACCGCGAGAAAGCCGGGCTGACCGGTTGGGCACAAGTCAACGGCTACCGCCAGGATACCTCCATCATCGAGCGCACCAAATACGACCTGTGGTACATCGAGAACTGGTCATTGCTCCTGGACATCAAGATCATCATCCGCACCATCCTGCAGATCTTCCATTCACCTAATGCCTATTAAACAAACGTTCCAACGTGTCAAAATGCCAACGCACTAACGTGCCAACGATTTTATAGGGAGTCCAGGCTTGAACAAACCATCTTCCGGCAGCGTTCCATCCATACTCTACAATGAACAATACTTCCTGCACGTCTGCGAGGGATACCAGGAGTTCCTTTCCAGCGAGGGCGAATACCTCTCACAACGTCTGCGCGAGGCACTGAGCGTCGCCGGCATTGCGCCGGGGATGGCAGTGCTGGACGTGGGCTGCGGACGCGGCGAGATTCTGCGCCAGACCACCCGCATGGGAGCGCGGGCCTTCGGGATTGACTATGCGAAGGCAGCGGTGCGGCTCTCCCAAAAAATCACCACCCAGGAGCGTCATCAGGAGCATCCCATCGGCGTCTATCAGGCTTCAGCACTTTATCTGCCTTTCGCGCCGAACACCTTCGACCGCGTGCTGATGTTCGACATCGTCGAGCACCTCTATCCGGCAGAACTGGCGCTGGCCCTGGACGAGGCCCGGCGCGTCCTCAAACCCGGCGGACGGATCATCGTCCATACTGCGCCCAACGCCTGGTACGACCGCTTCGCCTATCCGGTGGTGCGGCTGGTGCGCATCCTCATGGGACAGGGGCAGCGTTATCCCAAAAATCCACGTGAGATCATCCCCGAAAATGTGCATGTGCACGTCAACGAGCAATCTATGTTCAGCCTGGCACGCAATTTGCGCCGCAGTGATTTTCGGGACGTCAAAGCGTGGCTGAGCACGCCACCACAACACCGGCAGGAAAATCTCATCTTCCGCATGGCGCGTTGGATTCTGTTCAACGTACCGCCATGGAGCTGGTTCTTTGAACGTGAAGTTTTCGCCGTGGGGGAAAAGTGAAAGACCATCGCTACGTGGATGAGTTGACCCTGGAAGAGCTGGAAGAGGTCTTGCGCGTGCGCCGGCGGGCCGAGCGTCTCAAGCGGCTGCAGAGCAAGACGCCGACGTTGGACCCGCTGCGTAATCAAACCCCGCCGCCGGTGCAAGAGCTTCCTATTACGCCTCCCGCGTCCCATGAGGCAACCGCCGGTACCCGTTACAGCGCCATCATTGAAACCGGCCAACCCAAACGTGAACGTCGCCCCATCAAATGGCGCTGGGTGTGGGAACAAGTCTTGCTGATCATCGAAATTCTGGCACTGCTGGCGTTCGTGGTCGTGGTTGCGCGAATGTTCGCCACAGTACAGGGAATCAACGAAGAAAGTCGCATCATCCAGGCGCCCCCTACCCCCACCCTGGCGCCGCTGATTGACGTCGTGGTGCTGCCCGGCGGACACACGCCACCGGACGCGCAACGGCGCTCAGAACCGGCCCCCATCCCCGCGCATCTCCAGGGATTGGTAGCCGTCATCACCCCACTGCCCGTCCCCACCGCCGGCCCTGAACATCCACAGCGCATCGTGATCCCCGCCATCAATGTAGACGCGCCGGTTGTGCAGGGCGACGATTGGGAATCGCTGAAGAAAGGCGCCGGCCACCACATCGGCAGCGCCAACCCCGGCGAACGGGGCAATGTGGTCATTTCGGCACACAACGACATCTACGGCGAGATTTTCCGCGACCTGTACAAACTCAACGTCGGCGATGAGATCGCCGTGCACACCCAAACGCAGGTTTATCACTACGTGGTCGAGCAAACGCGCATCATCGAGCCGACGGAAGTGAGTGTGATGGCGCCCACCAGTACGCCGGTGCTGACGTTGATCACCTGTTATCCCTATGGTATTGATACGCACCGCGTTGTGGTCATCGCGGGACTGAAACCATGAAAAACGTTGGCGCGTTGGTCTATTGCCCATTCAGGTGTGCAAGCCTGCGATCATTTTATCTATCACCAACCAAAAATTGAAGCGGGACTCATACAGGGATATTTGAAGGCCGGGCGCATCGAAAAAGCGCATCAAAGTATGAGGCGGGTAAAAATGACTCCGCATCAACGTCAACGTCTCGCCGAGCGCTACCAACTTAACGGAAAATCGTCGCACGTCTGGCTCTTCGACCACCAGGCGCCCGCCGGGCGCGAGCACCCGCAATAGTTCCTGTGCTGCACGACGATGCCCTCGAAAGTGGTGGAAGCTATCTACTGCAATGATCCGCTCAAACGCGCCATCGCAAAACGGCAGGTGCTCCGCAACCCCTAAAGCAACAAAAATGCCACCTTTCGCCAGCGCTTCCCGCAGCATCCCCACCGACGCATCAAGAATGTATACGGAAGCCACATCTGCACGGAAATACTGTGCAATCCGTCCTGTGCCACCGCCCACATCCAGCAAATGCTGTCCCGGTCCAAAAGCGCACAACTCTCGCAACCGACGCACATCCGGCGGGCGAATAAACCGCTCGTACAGTGGCGCAAGGAGACCAAAATGGTCAAATGGCGGATCGGGTGTGACGTCCATTGAAAATCCTCCTGATTTATCGGCATGTTGGCGCATCAGAGAATAAAACGTTCAGCCTCATTGTAGGGAGAAGTCAAAACAGAGCAACTTTCAACATCGCACAGGATAGACAAGGCCCGGAAATGGCATCGGTGACTTCGGGAAATGCAGCCTGTGCAGGCTGCTTCCTGAGGGCTCCGCCCCAATAACAGGGCCTTATCCTTCTTGCTACAGCAACTTCATTTGGCGTCGAGCGGATCGCCAGATCCGCGTTTCTCAACCGTTATCAGCTAAAACGGGGAATTGACGTTCCCCTCGGAGCAAGCATGATAAGGCGCGGCCAATAAGCCATTGGACAAAAACGCACGCTCAGGTATGATAAAACTTGTTTTTCCGGTAACGCTATCATGTAACAACGATGCGACTTCAAACTATCTTAAGGAGTCTTCTATGACAAACGAACCGCTGGAACGGTATTTTTTCAATCCCCAGGGGATTGCCGTCATCGGCGCAAGTGGTGATCCTACCAAGCTGAGTTACGGTGTGGTGCGTAACCTCATCACGCACGGCTACCGTGGACCGATCTATCCCGTCAATCCCAAAGGTGGCAAACTCCAGGGATTGACGGTTTATCCGAGCATTGCCGAGGTGCCCGATCCCGTCGAACTGGCGGTCATCATGGTGCGTGCCGAGGCGGTTCCCACTGCCTTGACGGCCTGTGGCGAGCGTGGTCTCAAAGCCGTCATCGTCATCACCGGTGGATTCCGTGAGGTCGGACCGGAGGGGGCAGCACTGGAAGCCGCGCTCAAGCCAATCGCCGCGCAGTACGGCATGCGACTCATCGGACCGAACTGCGTGGGGGTGATGGATGCGCATCTGCCCCTCGACACTACGTTCATCACGATGATGCCCGAACCGGGATCTATTGCTTTCGTTTCACATTCCGGCGCGATTTGCGGCGGGTCCATTGACTGGGCGCGCAGCGTCGGCGTGGGCTACAGCCGTATCGCCAGCCTGGGCAATCAAGTAGATGTGGACATCGCCGACGGCATCCGTATGATGAAGGATGATCCCCACACCCGTGTCATCAGCGTCTACGCCGAGGGGCTACCCGACGGACGACGATTTGTCGAGGCGGCGGCAAGTGTCTATCGCAACAAACCGATCGTCATGCTCAAAGCCGGTCTGACGGCGGCCGGTTCACAGGCCGTGGCGTCGCACACCGGCGCCCTGGCCGGCAACAACGACGCCTACCGCGCCGCCTGTCATCGGGCCGGGGTGGTCGTAGTACACTCGCTCCAGGAGCAAAACGATGTGGCGATGGCGCTGGCAACACAGCCCCTACCACACGGCAACCGCGTGGCGCTTCTCACCAACGCCGGCGGTCCGGCGGCGCTCGCTGCCGACGCCCTCGATCGGCAAGGGCTGGTGATGGCGCCCATCAGCGCCGCCACGCAGGAACGCCTGAAAGCCGTCACCCCGCCGGGGACCCAATTAGGCAATCCCATTGATATGCTCGGCGGACCGCGCCCGGAGATGTACAGTGCGGCGGGGAAGATTCTGCTTGAAGACCCCAACGTGGATATGCTGATGACGATCTTCGTCCCACAAGCCATCACGTCGGTCAACGAGGTGGCGCAGCACATGGTTGCCACGCGCGACGGCGCCGTGAAGCCGGTCGTCGCCTGCCTTGTCGGCGGTGAAAGCCTCGGCGAGGCGATTTACGCCCTCAATCGGGGCGGCGTGCCCTATTACCGCGATCCCAACCGCGCGGCAAGAGCACTCGGCGGGCTGTGGGAATACCGCAAGCTCCGCGAGCGCCCCGATCTTACCCCAACGCCGATCAAGGATGTGGATCGCGCGACAGCGCAGACGCTCCTGAATGCAGCATGGAAACATAACGGGGCGGGCTTCCTCGACGCCGAGACGGCGGCACAAGTCGCCGACGCTTATGGGATTCCGGTCCCGTTTTCGGGCCTTGCCACAACAGCCGACGAAGCCGTCGCTCTCGCCGAAAAAGCAGGCTATCCGGTGGTGCTCAAACGTATTGCGGCGGATGTGGTCCACAAGGCGGATGTGGGCGGGCTGGCGCTCGACCTGCGCGACGCGGAGGCGGTGCGCGCGGCCTTCGAGCGTGTCACCGACGGCGGGCGCACGCGCGCGATGGTGCAGCAAATGATCCCCGCCGGCCACGAGGTCATCCTGGGCGCCAAACGTGATGCACAATTCGGGCCACAGTTAATGTTCGGGATGGGCGGCCTGTATGTCGAAATCCTGCGCGATGTGGCCTTCCGCCTCGCGCCCATTAGTGCCGGGGACGCACGTGACATGATTGCCGAGACCGCGGCCGGACGCATTATGGAAGGTGTACGTGGCGCGCCTCCCGATGACATCCCCGCCGTGGTGGAAACCTTGCAGCGCGTCGGGCAACTGGTCAGCGACTTTCCCTGCATCGCCGAAATGGACATCAATCCGCTGATCGTCGGCCATGCCGGGATGGGCGCCTGGGCTGTGGATGTGCGGATACGCATTGATGGGAGAAGTGAGGGGTAGGAACTGGAGACTGGGGATCGGGGATGAGTCTGGAAATCGGTTTGCTCCTGGTCATCATCGTAGCAGCGGTGGTGCTGTTCTCGCTGGAGAACCTGCCGGTGGATGTGATCGCGCTGAGCATCATGATGACGCTTATCCTCACCGGACTGTTACCCGCAGAGCAGGCATTTGCCGGATTTGGCAGCAATACCATCGTCATGATTTTCGGCCTGCTGGTTCTCACCGCCGCGCTGGTGAAGACCGGGATCACGGATAGAGCCGGGCAGGAGCTGCTACGGCTGGCCGGTGATAATCCCAAACGGTTGCTCGCCATCGTGATGACGATTCCGGCCATCTTGAGTGCCTTCATCAGCAACACGGCGACAACGGCAATGTTCACACCGCTGACGCTAGGGCTGGCGCGACGCACCAAAACGAATCCCTCGAAATTGCTCATGCCCCTGGCCTTTGCGACCATCCTTGCCAGTTCGGTCACACTCATCGCCTCATCCACCAACATCGTCGTCAACGACATGATCGAGCATTATGGGCTGAAGCCGTTGGGACTATTCGAGATGACGGCCGTCGGGTTGCCGATTGCCGTGGTTGGGGTCGTATATATGCTCACCATTGGCCACCGGCTGATTCCCAACCGTGGTACTGACAATGAGGGGAGTGACACGGCCTGGGGATTGCGGCCTTACCTGGCCGAGATAATAGTTCAACCCGGCTCGCCACTGATCGGTAAAACACTGGAAGAAAGCCGCCTGGGACGCGACCTGGATCTGACGGTGCTACGGGTTATGCGAGGTCATAACCGTTACCTTGTGCCCCAGGCCAATTTACGTCTGGCAGAAGGGGATGAACTGCTCGTCAAAGGCCAACGTGACCAAATTCTCAAAATCAAGGATAAGGCGGGCATCGCCCTCAAAGCCGATGTAAGGCTAAACGATCCACGCCTACAAGGCGGTGATACGGCGCTGGTCGAGGTGATTTTGCTGCCCAACTCGCCGCTCACCGGGCGCACCCTCAAGACCCTGAACTTCCGCGAGCGCTACGGCCTGCAAGTGCTCGGCATCAATCGCCGCGGGCAAGCCATCTTCCGCAAGCTCAGCGAGACGCGGCTGCGTACCGGCGATCAACTGTTAATTCAGGGACCGCGCACAAACATCCAGGCACTGGACGAAGACAACTTCCATATCATCGGGACGGTGGAGCACCAACGCCCCAACCGCAAGCGTGCCCCTATCGCGCTGGGCATTTTCGCCGCAGTGCTGTTGCTGTCGGCGCTCACCATCGTCTCCTTGCCGGTCGCCGTCGCTCTAGGGGTCATCGGTGTTTTCGTCACCCGCTGCATCACCCCCGACGAAGCGTACCGCGAGATTTCCTGGAAAGCGATCATCGTCATCGGCTGTATGTTGGCAATGGGACGCGCCATGGAATATACGGGCACGGCCGGCTACCTGGCGAATCAAATCGTCCGCCTCACCCAGGGGCAGACCAATCCACGCTGGCTCCTTACCGCGTTCTTTATGTTGACGATGATCCTGACCCAACCGATGTCGAACCAGGCGGCGGCGGTACTGGTGTTGCCCATCGCTATTCAGACGGCGCTGCAATTGGGTTTGAACCCACGCACGTTCAGCGTGATGATCGCCATAGGCGCAAGCTGCTCGTTCATCACGCCGCTGGAACCGGCCTGCCTGATCATCTACGGGCCGGGCGGGTACAAATTTATAGATTTCGTCAAGGTGGGATCCCTGCTTACCGTGCTGATATACCTGGTTGCCATCGCCCTGGTGCCACTGTTTTGGCCCTTTTGAGATATTTCTATGGAGAAAATATAACACGATGATCCATTTTTTGTCCCGCTTGTCCGGGCAACTCAGAGCGCGTATCAAGGCTATGCGCATACGGCTGCGCGGCGCGAATCTGCAAGGCCGGATTGACCACAACATCTGGTATCTGTATGTAGAAGTTTTCTGGGCGGCGATCCTCAGCGCCGCAGCGTCCTTCAATGCCACGTATGCGGTGCGGTTGGGGGCCTCCAATACGATGATCGGCTGGCTCTCTTCGGTGCCAGCGTTGATTGCAGTTTTTCTGCTGGTGCCCTCGGCGCGTTTCCTGGAACGCAAACGCCAACGTGCACCGTGGATCTGGGGGAGCCTGTTTCTGGCCCGCCTGGGCTACGGTCTGATTGCCGTGCTGCCCTGGCTGATCACCGAGCATCGCGCCGAAGCCGTAGTGGGGTTGTTGCTCTTTATCAGCATCCCCAGCACTTTTTTCACCGCAGGCTTTAACCCGCTTCTGGCCGATGTGGTACCCGAGCGCGACCGGGCGCGCGTCTTCGCCAACCGCAACATCATCGCCGGCCTCACCATCGCCGTATTGACGTTTCTCGCCGGCCGTTGGCTCGAAGCGGCTGCGCACATCCGCTGGGCGACCTTCCCCACAAATTACCAGATCATGTACCTGATCGGTTTCGTGGGTGCGGTGCTCAGCTCAGCCTATCTGCTCAAGATCAGGGTGCCGGAAAGCGAAGTCATCGAACGCTCCCCGCGTCAAAAGACCTCGCCGGCGCAGCTTAAAATGATGATTGAAGAAAACCGCGACTTCACCCGCATCATCGTCAACACGCTGATTTTCAATCTCGGCGAGTGGTTGGTTTCGCCGTTGTACATCATCTTTTTCCTGCGGCATCTCCATGCCACAGACGGCTGGGTAGGGTTGAACAGTACGCTGGCCAATATCGGCGTCATTATCGGCTATGCGATCTGGCAGAGGCACATCTACAAATGGGGTGATTCGCACACGCTGTTGGTCACCATCCCATTATCCGCAAGCTATGCCTTCCTGGTGAGCCTGTTCCCCAACCTGACGTTAATCCTGGTGTGGGGTGTGCTCATCAACATCATCAATCCGGGGGTGAACCTGAGCCATTTCAACATCCTACTCAAACTTTGCCCCCCAGAACGCCGCGCCAGCTACATCGCTTTCTTTTCCACGGTGATGAACATGGGGGCGTTCATCGCCCCGTTGATCGGCGTGGCGCTGTCGAAAACGCTCGACATCCGGCTGTTGCTGCTCATCGGCGGCAGCATACGGTTGATTGGCGCATTGATGTTCCATATACTGCCTGTTCAGGTGAGAAGTAGAGAGTAGGGAGAGTTGATTTTAGCGCAGTCTGTCATATTATGAAGACAAATTCTGCAAGGAGAAACGCTTAACTCGTGGATACTGTAAGATTAAAACAACAAGCCGCAGAATATGCTGTACAATTTATCCGGTCAGGTATGGTGGTGGGACTGGGACACGGCAGCACAGCTATTTTTGCCGTCCGTGCGCTTGCCGCACGCCTGGCAAGCGGCGAACTCAAGGACGTTGTGGGGATTCCCTGTTCTCGCCAGGTCGAGGCTGACGCGCGCGCCCTGAGCATCCCGCTGACGACGCTCGAAGACATCTCGACGATTGACATCACGATTGACGGCGCCGATGAGGTTGACCCGGCGTTGGACCTCATCAAAGGGGGCGGTGGCGCGCTGTTGCGGGAGAAAATCGTGGCTCAGGCCAGCCGACGTGAGATCATCGTGGTTGACGAAGGCAAGCTCGTGCCGGCATTGGGCACACGTTGGGCGGTGCCCGTGGAAGTCATCCCCTTCGGCTGGCGTTCACAGATGAGCTATCTGACCGAGTTGGGCGCGGAGGTCAGCGTGCGCCACAACAGCGATGGTTCGATCTTCAAGACCGACCAGGGGAATTTGATCCTGGACTGCCGTTTTGGTCCCATCCCCCAACCGGAACAGCTGGCCGCCCGGATCAAAGCACGCGCGGGTATCGTGGACCACGGGCTATTTTTGAGACTGGCCACCGATGTCATCGTGGCCGGTGCAGACGGCATCCGTCATCTCACACGGGACGCCATCAATCATCCAAACGTTGCAACGTTCTAATGGTCTAACGTTCTAACGAATTCTCAAGAGGGAGGGACTATGACAGAGTTCGCAGCACAGCAAAAACCTCAGGCGGCTACGTTGCGGGTCATTATCGTGGATGACGCCGAGGAAACCCGGCGCAGTCTGCAAATGATGCTGTCGCTTGTGCCGAATAGTCAAGTTGTCGCCCTCGGCACGAATGGACGTGAGGCGATCATGCTGGCACAACAATACCATCCTCACATCGCCCTCATTGACATTAACATGCCCGAAGTTGACGGACTGACGGCCATTCAAACCATACACCGCAATCAGCCGGACATCATCTGCATCATAATTTCGGCAGAGAAAGACCCGGTCACATTGCAACGCGCCGTCGCGGTTGGCGCGCAAGGCTACCTCATCAAACCAGTCACGGCGGAAGAACTGCTGAGCGTGATGGAACGCGCCAGCAAGGCGGCATTGGCAAGTCAAACGGCGGCTGCACAGGCACAACCCCGCAAGCCGGAGCCAAGCCTGGAAGAACTTGCGGCGGCGTATGCCAAAACCAGGCGCGCCGACGACGAAGCTCTGGCCGTCTTCGAGACGCTTGCCCGCCAACCCGATTGCAAACTGCGCTGGCTGATGACACTGGCAATGATGTATATCGTGCGCCGGCAGTGGTCAAAGCTCAAAGCACTCGCCGAACGCCTGGAACGTCGGGCCAACATCCGGCGATAACCGATGTGCCAGATGACATAGCGCAAAGATGAAAAAGGCCATTGTCACAGGATTTTATTCCGTTACACTACAAGTATTCTATGGCATAACAACTTCAACAGGGGTAAAAAAACTGTGACCGATCGCATACAATTCGTTGATCTGACGTTGCGTGATGGGCAGCAGAGCCTTGCTGCGACGCGCATGACCACCGACCAGGCCCTGCGGGTCCTGCCCATGCTCAATGACGCGGGCTATGCAGCCTTTGAGCTGTGGGGTGGAGCCACGCTGGATAGCTGTGTCCGGTTTCTCGACGAAGACCCGTGGGAGCGTCTGGACCGCTTTTACGCGACACTGGGAACTTCTCACAGAACCCGTATCCTGCTGCGCGGACAAAATCTCTTTGCCTACCAACCTTTCCCCGATGACCTGGTCATCGCCTTCACTAAAGAGGCCGTCCGCTCCGGCGTCGGCATTGTGCGTCTTTTCGACGCCCTCAACGACTGGCGCAATCTGCAACTGGCGCTTCTGGCGACCAAAGCCTACGGCGGCAAAGCCGAAGCCGCGCTCTGTTATACCACCAGCCCCGTCCATACCACCGAGTATTTCGTCCGTCTCGCGCGCACCCTTGAGGAAGAAGGGGCAGATCAGATCGCCATCAAGGATATGGCCGGGTTGCTCTATCCCACGCAGGCATTCGATTTTTTCGAGGAACTCAAGCATCATCTGCGTGTGCCGATCACTTTTCACAGCCATACGACCACGGGCGTTGCCACGCTCAATGCCGTCATCGCGATGTACGCCGGCATTGACTTCATTGACACGGCCATTACCCCGTTCGCCGGCGGACCGTCGCATCCACCGATCGAGATACTGACCGTCTTTGCGGAAGAACTGGGACTGGAACACGGCCTTGACAAAGAGCTTATCCTGCGCATCCAGAAGGTACTCTTTGACATTTTTGACGAACTCCACAGCACCATCCCGCTCTACGGCCAATACTATCGTCCCGTCACTTACGACGACATTGACCGCCACGTCGTCCAACAAATTCTCGCCCACATCCAAAAGGGCCGCGAGGAAAATATCGAAGCGGCGCTGACGCTTATGCGCGCCCTTATGCGCGATCTGCGCTATCCTGACTACGACGACACCATTTTCAAAGCCCAGATTCCCGGCGGCATGCTCTCCAATCTCCAAAACCAGCTCAAACAAATGCAAAAGCTCGATCTGCTGGACGCCATCATGCAAGAAATCCCGCGCGTGCGCGCCGACGTGGGGTACGTGCCGTTGGTCACCCCCACAAGTCAGATCGTCGGAGCGCAGGCCACCTTCAATGTGTTGATGGGACGGTATCAGATGGTATCCAACGAGTTCAAGATGCTGCTCAGAGGGGAATTCGGGCATTTGCCCGTGCCGCCCAACCCGGAAATCGTGCAAAAAGTGCTAGGGCCAGGAGAAAGCCCCCTGCGCTACCGGCCGGCTTCGTATCTGATGCCCGTGCTGGAAGACAAATGCGATTTGCCGTATGTCAAGACCCACCGCGATCTGCTGCTGCACTTTATGCTCAAGCAGCCCGCGGATGAGTTCCTCAAACGAAAATACGGCATCCTCAACGGAAATTAAGCGGAAGTCTGCGTGCCTACCGCGGTGTGCCAAAGTCTGCGATGAAGTAGTAACCGCGTCCGTTGGAAGCAGGCACCACCCCCACCCCGACTTCGGTGAGCCATGTGCTGAGGATTGTCCGACGGTGCGGATCGTTGGGCGGCGTTTCGTCCATCCACATCGCCACGGCCATCTCCGGCGTGGCGTACCATGCCCAACACTCCGACCAACGCACCGGGTCGTACCCCTGGCGGATGATGCGCTCTTTCATCGTTGAACCATCGGAGCCGGTATGGCTGCACCAGCCGCGCGCGTAGCAATCATCGGCGTGCAGTTGCGCCGCGCGCGCCAGCGTCGCGTTCCACGCCAGCGGCGCGAGGCCATAAGCGGCGCGCTGTTCATTGATCAAACGGAAAATGGCGGCGGGGAATTCGGCGACGTCGGCCGGCAGGACCGGCGCGGCAACCGGCGGAGATGGGGTCAGCGTTGCGGTTGCCGGGGCCGCCGACACCGTGGTGACATCCGCCGTGGCAACGGGCGCAGCGGCGGCGGCTATCACCTGCGTTGCAGCAGGAAGCGGTGCGGGCGTTGCCGTCGGGCGGTTCTGCGCCAGGACGTGTTCCGCAGGCGCATCCAGCGGCAAAATCAACGCCTGTCCGATGCTCAACAGGTCTGCATCCGCCAGCCCATTGACATTTTGCAAAGTCGCCACGTCGAACCCATAGTCTGCGGCGATGGTGCTGAGCACATCGCCCGCCTGCACTTCGTACACCACCCAGAACGGTGAAGCGCCCTCCCACCCTACCACCGGTGGGATTTCCAAAACCTGCCCGGCTTGCAGCATCAACGAAGTGCCCAGATCGTTTTGCAACTGGATCGCCGCCATCGGCAGGCCGTACTTCAGGGCCAACCCCAGCAAAGTATCACCCGGCGATACGGTATGATAAGTGAACGACAACACATCCGTTGCAGCGGATGTGTCGGCTTCCGAAACCGACGCATCCGACAAAGCAGGAGCCGATACCGGCGCAGGCTCAGACACAGGCGTAAATGTCGCCACCACCATCTCTGGCACGGCCAATCCCGGCGTTACCGTCGGCACAGGCGGCTTTTCTACCACTGCAACCGGCGCACACGCATTCAGCAGCAGCACCCCCATCAGCATTACCCGGGTCCATCCGCGGTTTGATCGCATACTCACTAACCTCCGTCCGTCACTATAACCAATCTGCAACAGGCGTCAAGCGGCCTCCCCTAAAAACAGTTTGTGGTTTTTTCAATGAAGTTGGTTATAATTATGGCAATGAGTACCCAAAAACACGTCACCATCTACACCGACGGCAGCGCCATTGGTAATCCGGGGCCGGGAGGCTATGGGGTAATCCTGCGCTACGGAGAACATCGCCGCGAGCTTTCGGGCGGGTTCGAGCAGACGACGAACAACCGCATGGAGATTCGCGCAGCCATCGAAGGGCTGCGGGCACTCAAAGAACCGTGCGAGGTCACGCTGTACAGCGATTCGCAGTATCTGGTCAATGCTATCAATCAAGGATGGGTCAAACGCTGGCAGGCCCATGGCTGGATGCGCACCAAGAGCGAACCGGCGCTCAACGTGGACCTGTGGCTAGAGTTGCTGCCGTTGTTGGAGAAACACAACGTCACCTTTGTCTGGGTGCGCGGTCATGCGGACGACCCCGATAACGAGCGTTGTGACCAGCTGGCCCGGCAAGCTGCAGCGCAAAGCAACCTGCCGCCAGACACCGGCTACAAGGCGCGTTAGTCGTCAATGGACATTGAACGGGTTTTCGACTCTGATAGTCTTTAGTCCGATAGTCAAAAAGCACACGAGATGGAAAAATCCATTCTGGAATGTAAAGAAGCCTTTCTCTATGCGGACACAGCGCGCATGTTGTTCGAAGCCGCCCCGATCGGCATGATCGTCATCAACGCTGCCGGACAAATCGTCCTGGCCAACCGCAGCGCACAACAGTTATTCGGCTACACCGAAACGGAGCTACTTGAACACCCTCTGAGCATCTTGATTCCCGAAGAAGCTCAAGAAGTGCACCTGCGCCATTGTGCAAATTATATGCGCGATCCGCACGTCCGGCCGATGGGTAGCGGGCTGGACCTTCACGCACGGCGCAAGGATGGCAGCGTTTTCCCGGTCGAAATCAGCCTGGGATTTACCTCAACTCCACAAGGACTCCTGGTCATCGCTTTCATCATAGACATCACCAAACAGCGCGAGGCCGAGCAATTTCGTGATACGATGATCCACACGATGGTGCATGATCTACGCGGTCCTTTGGGGGCCATCCATACGGCTCTGGAACTTCTGACAGAACAAATCCAGGCGGTCCAGAATGATGAGCAAAAAACCATTGTTCAAATTGCCAGCCACAATGTCCAGAAAATGCTTACGCTCATCAACAACATTCTGGATGTCAACAAGGCCGAGAGCGGTAAACTGGCTCTGCAGCCCGCAGCGTTCCAAATCCACACATTGATTACTGAAACCCTCATCAACTTCACATCGTTGGCCGAAAAGAAAAGACTGGGCTTGTTCAACGACAGCGTCGCCACCCTCCCCACAGTCTGGGGCGACGAACAACTCATCGGACGGGTTCTGGAAAACCTGATCGGCAATGCAATCAAGTTCACGCCGGAAGGTGGAACCGTCCGCGTCACGGCTGCGTATGCCGAGGCAGAAAACAAACTCCGCGTCTGGGTCAGCGACACCGGGCCGGGGATCCCGTCGGAGTTGCAGCCGCGCCTGTTTCAAAAGTTCGTCACCGGCAAAACTGCCGGGCGGGGTTTTGGCCTGGGGTTAGCCTTTTGCAAACTCGTCGTCGAGGCCCACGGGGGAACTATCGAAGTTCAAAGTTCGACGGACAAAGGAACAACATTCAGCTTTACGCTGCCGGTGGCCGGATCAGCGGCATCCTGATTCCCCAATCTCAAATCAACAACGGCTTTGCCCGCCAACTGACCTACGATGAGGCCATGCAGATCATTTGGGAGTGTGAGAAGCAGGGACTGGTACACAACGTGGATAACTGCCAGGGTGAAATTCGCGCGCTGTGCAACTGTTGCACCTGTGCTTGTGCCGTGCTGCGTACCTGGCAGTACGGCCAGCGCAACGCCGGCGCCCCCTCACGCTACGTGGTAGAATTCGACCCCCAGAAATGTACGCTGGATGGGGCCTGCGTCTCTGTCTGCCCCAGTGGCGCGCGCAAGATCGAGGACGGCCGCATGGTCGTGGATCCATCCGTGTGCGTGGGCTGCGGTCTATGCGTCACCACCTGCCCGACGAGCGCCAACCGGATGGTGTTGCGTGAACAACCGCCGCAGATCCCGCACACTTACCTTGACTTATACGGCAAGATCGGGCGCGAGGCCCTGTTTGGGATGGTGAAACGCAAGCTACTGGGCTAGACGATTTGTCAGTTTCCCCAGCTTCTCCACTTCCACGGTGATCTCGTCGCCGGGTTTCATCCACACCTTCTCCTTCATCCCCAGGATGACGCCTTCCGGCGTGCCGGTGAGGATAACATCGCCGGGACGCAGTGTCATATACTGGCTGGCATAGCTGATGATCTGCGCGACGGTGAAAACCATATCGGCGGTGTTGGAATTCTGCCGCAGTTCGCCGTTGAGCCAGCTTTTGGCGTAGAGCTTCTGTGGATCGCCGACCTCATCTTTCGTTACCAGGTAGGGGCCAAGGGGACAAAACTTGTCGGACGTTTTCCCCAGCAACCATTGAGAAGTGCGACGTTGCAACTCACGCGCGCTGATGTCGTTGGCCGTGCAGTAGCCCAGCACATAATCCAGCGCCTCATCCACGGCTACATATTTCATCGGCTTGCCGATCACCGCCGCCAACTCAACTTCATAGTCAATTTCGACCACGCCGCGCGGGATGGGAATCGGCTCGCCGTGCGCCGCCAGAGCATTGTTGAACTTGGAGAAGAACACCGGCACTTCCGGCACCGAAGCACCGGATTCGGCAGCATGGCGACGATAATTGAGACCCACACAAAGAATTTTCTCCGGGTAGGGCACGCACGGGCCATAAGTCAGCGCGGACTCATCCAACAACCATGCCCCGCGTTCAGATGATGCGAGTGCGCGGGTGACCAGTGCCTGCAAGGCCGGCAGCGCAGATAATCCCGATGTGTAGAACGCCTCCGGCGTCATCGGCGCAGGCATACGCAACGCCGTCGCGGCTGCTTTGACATCCAACACCCCGGCTGCAGTTTTGACGCCGAGAAACAATCCCCCCTCTGTTCTGAAAGTCAGCAAAATCATTGTGTTTTTCCCCTCGAAAATGGTGAATTATCTTGAAAAATCCCGCGCCCCGCAACAGACTGCGGGGCGCGGCCGAAACTGCGAGACAGGTCTATTTATGCTCTTTAGCGTAGGATTTGCCACCCTTCAAGGCCAGGATCAAGTCCCGGCGACGGATGGCGCGCTTGCGATCAATTTCAACCTGTGAGGCTTTTTCATCGGCGAGCTTTGCCAGCGCCTCTAACCACGCCGCGCTCTTTACCTCAGTATGACGCACCCGCCAACGTTCGACGAGTACCGGCAACTTGTCGGCATTGGTGATCCGCTTGTGCGTGCGCGTATACGTGACCCCCTGCGACTCGAAATGGACTTCGTATTCCTCCCATTCGGCCTTGACCGGACAAATTTGCATACATGCGCCACATTTAATGCAATAGTAATCCGCATGGACCAGCTCGCCCTCGTCGTTGATGTGCAATGCGCGCGTCGGACATACGTCGGCGCAGGCAAAACAGCCTTCGACGCATAGCTCGCGGCGCAGCAACACCGTACCTTGCCAGGGCTGCTGCACCTCGAAGGCACCGTTGCTGGCCACCTCACACTGACGGCAGCGGATGCAATGCTCCTGATCCACCCGCATCGTATGATATTCCGCATCGTAGCTGATGACATTCGCCGAGCAGTTTTCGATCACAAAATCCTTCAGGCTGAAGTCAAACCGGTCTTTGTTGAACTTCGTGGACTTCAACAACTTGGGGAACGCTTCCTGCTCGATGACAGGATTGTACGGCTCTCCGTTGAGTGTGAGGGTTATCGCGCGCATGGGACACATTTCCACGCACATGCCACAGAAGACGCACTTATCAGGGTCTACGTCCACCAGCAGTTTCTTGACCATGCGCCCATTCTCAACGACGCCGTCAATATGGGTGATGGCCTCCTTCGGACACACCCGTGGTCCGATCTGGCAGCCCACACAGCGTTCCAGGTCCCAGGTGAGCACATCATGGTGCGTCACCATCTTGCGCTCAAGAGTCAACGTCGTTTCGGTGCGGTGTTTCAAAGTGGTTCCACGTTTCACGCTTGTCTCCTTCGGAATAGTCAACCTCATCCCATAATCCGCGCTACCAGGTCTTGCGTCGGTACAATATGCCGCGCCAGTCCCAACTGCGTCGGTTCCAGGCCCAATGCCAGCCCCATCAATTGAGTAAAGAATAACACCGGCAAATGCAACGGTTGATCTATAGCGTGCTCGGCCTTGCCCTGGTACATATCCAGTGCCATGTGGCACATCGGGCAGGCCAGGGTGATGGCTTCCGCGCCGCGCCCTTTAGCCGAGGTCAAAACATTCGCGGCCATGCGCACGGTACTGCCGGTGTGAGAAAGCGCCAATGCTCCCCCGCAACATTTGGCTTTGTAATCATACTCCACCGGTTCTGCACCCAACGCCACAACCAGTTGATCCAGGCCGGTGGGGCGTTCTGCGCTGTCGAATTCATCCACAGGACGTGTCAGCATACAACCATAATAGCTGGCGATTTTGATGCCGGTCAGCGGGCGAACCACACGTTTTTTCAGGGCCTCCAATCCAAAATCGCGGATGATGGCATACAGCGGATGCAACACGGTGACCCCGCCGTTGTACGGTTCTTTCATCTGATCGTTAACGCGCGCAAGCAAGTTTTTGTTGGCGTCGGCCAGTTTAGTGGCACGCCGCAGGTTCTTGTAGCACGCGCTACACGGGGCGATGACAGTGTCAAAGCCTTGCGCTTTAGCCAATGCCAGGTTGCGCAATGAAAGCAGAAAGCGCGCGTCTTCTTTGTAAATGGCCGAATGGGTCGCCCCACAACAATTCCAGTCCTCGATCTCATGCAGTTCCAGCCCCAGATGGGCAAAGACGGCGCGCACAGAGAAGTCGTATTCTTTGGCCGTAGACCCCAGGCTGCAACCGGGATAGTAAGCGTAACGGTTAGCCATGCTGCGCCTCCTTCTTACCGGATACCAGCTTCACCAGCGCGTCCACAAATCCCAACACGCCGATCATCAAGGCAACCACACGGTCCAACCCCTTGCCACCGGGCAGAGCAGGCTTTGGTGGAATCACGCCGGCTTCCTGTAAAACCTGCGGCTCCCGAATACGCTCCGGTTTGAAAGGCAATTTCCCTTTCACCAACATTTTCAATCCCAGGGGCACCATTCCGAGCAAGCCGACGACATCCCGCACGCGCCAGTAATAGCGTGTCAGCAATTCCGGCTCGAATTGACGCCCATGCTGCGCCAGTGTCACCGTAAATGCCTGCCCAAATTCGGCCTCTTTATCTTCCACGTAGCCCTTCTGGATGGCCAGCCGGCGCAATTCGGAGAACAACACGGTGATTTCAATCCCGCGCGGGCAGCGGTTCATACAGGAATAGCACGACACGCAACGCCAGATATCAGGGCTGGAGAGCACTTCTTGCTCCATCCCATTCTGGATCATATACATAATGCGTCGCGGGCCATGCGTCATATCCGGCAGCGCCGGACAAGAGGCGGAACACGTACCGCACTGGTAACATTCCAGCACGTCCTTGCCGCCTCGCAGCATCATGACTTCGGCGAGAAAAGGATGCAGTTCAGAGGTCATAGATCACTCCATCTCCAACAATTTGGACAATTTCTCATCAAATGTCACAACTTGATGATGTTCCCTATGCTTTCTTCAGTCTTTTCCGGTCTAACGTTGCTCACGCTCATAGGCCTGCTGGATCTCCGTCTTCACGCCCTGCAAGCGTGCCTCGAAGATGTCAAGCACGCGCGAGACATCCAAACCTTCACGGATACGCTTAAGCTGTCGTTCAAGATGCGGACGCAATTTTTCGTTTTCAGCCTTGATAGCCTCCGGCCCGAGTTCGATGACCATCTCGCCCATCTCAGTCATGATGCGCGCCCACTTGGCGCCTTCAGTCGCGGAGACCTCGGCGGTGCGGAAGCGTCCCTTGGTCAGGCCCATACGATCCAGTTGTGTTTGCAGCTTCTCCATGCGCGCGTCGGCCTTTTGCCGACCGGTGATGTAGTGACAGTCCTGCACGTGACACCCCGACACCAGCACCGCGCCCGCGCCCAGCTTGAACGCTTCCAGCACAAAATCCGGGTCCACACGCCCGGAGCACATCACCATGATGTTGCGCGTATTAGCCGGGTATTGGAAGTGGCTCACACCGGCGTTGTCGGCACCCAGGCCACTGCACCAGCGGCATGTGAAGGCCAACACTTTCTCTTCGGGTTTGTCGGCGAGCAGCGCGTGAATTTGCGCCAGAATCTGCCCGTCGGTGAAGTGCCATTGCGTGATCGCGTTCGCCGGACATTCAGCCACACACGTGCCGCAGCCATGGCACTTGGCCGGAATGATCTGGCTTGGATTGCCCGTCCCCGGCTGATTGATAACTGCGCCATACGGACACGCCTGCGCGCACATCGTGCACTTGCTCTTGGGATTCGCATTGAGACAGCGCGTCGGGTCCACGTAGGCCACAATGGGATCAATCTGCCACTTTCCGGCATTGAGCACGCGCGCAGCGCGCCCGGCAGCGGCACTGCCCTGCGCCACGCTCTGAGGGATGTCCTTTGGTCCTTGCGCCGAGCCGGCCAGATAGATGCCCTCGGTCGAAGAGTCAATCGGCTTGAGCTTGGGATGCGATTCCAGGAACCAACCGCTTGTATCCAACGGGACGGTCAACGCACGCGCCAGGTCCGCGACACCCGCCGAAGGGATCGCCGCCGTTGCCAACCCCACCATCTCGAACTCGTAGGCCATCTGCCGATCCAGGGCCGCGTTATGCACGTGCACGATGAGATTCTTCGTCACCGGGTCCTCACGGATTTCGGCAGGACGGCCTTGCACGAAATGGATGCCCGCCTGCCGCGCGCGTTCGTAGAATTCCTCATAGGTTTTGCCGCCTGTACGCACGTCTATACGGAAGATGGTAATATCCATCTCCGGGTAGAGCCATTTGAGCAACAGGGCGTTTTTGATCGTGTACATGCAGCAGAAGCCGGAGCAATACTCGTTATAACGTTTATCGCGCGAGCCAACACACTGAATCAGTCCCAAGGTCTTGGGCGTTTTGCCGTCAGAGGGACGGACGAAGTTGCCCGTCGTCGGACCGCCAGCGCAGTGCAGGCGTTCGATTTCCATCATCGTCGCCACATTGTCATAGACGCCGAAGCCGTATTCCTCCAACGGTGTGGGATCCCACATATCCAGGCCGGTCGCCACAATGATCGCGCCCACGTCCAGCGTCTCGATTTTCGGCTCCTCAAAGAAGCTAATGGCCTGCAAGGAGCCACAAGCCTCCACGCACTTGAAACATTCAATACAGGCATCCCGATCAATGGTATAAATCGCCGGCACAGCCTGTACCAGAGGAACATAGATGGCCTTGCGCGGCCCCAACCCTTCTTCAAACTCAAAGTTGGGCACGGAGATCGGACAGACGTCGGCACAAAGGCCACAACCGGTGCAGCGATCTTCGAGGACGTAGCGCGGTTTGCGCTCCACCTTCACCTTGAAGTTGCCGATGTAGCCTTCGACTTCCTTGACTTCGGAGTATGACAGCAACTCGATGTACTTGCTCTTGCCCACGTCCACCATTTTGGGCGCTTCGATGCAGATCGAGCAGTCCATCGTGGGGAAGGTTTTATCCAGTTGCGCCATCCGTCCGCCGATAGACGGCGACTTGTCCACCAGGTAAGTGGGGATGCGCATGTCGGCCAGGTCCAGGGCGGCGCTGATCCCGGCAATGCCGCCGCCGATGACCAGCGCACGGCGCGTCACCGGCACTTCAAACATCTCCAGGGGTCGGCTAAAGCTCACTTTCGCCACCGCGGAGGCGACGATCTCCTTCGCCTTGTATGTGGCGGCTTCTTTCTCGTGGGTATGCACCCAGGAAGAATGTTCACGGATGTTCGCCATCTCGAAGAAGAAGGGGTTGACGCCTTCATCGGCCAACACCGCGCGGAAAGTCGGTTCGTGCATGGAAACAGTACACGCGCCCACTACCAACCGATTCAGCTTGTACTTCTGAATGTCCTGCTTGATCATATTCTGGCCGGGGTCGGAGCACATATACTTGTGTTCCTTCGCCACGACGACGTTAGGCAGCGTCGCAGCGTATTCCACCACCTCCGGCACGGCCACCGTACTGGCGATGTTTGATCCACAGTGACAGATATACACGCCGATGCGCAGTTCTTCGTTGTTGTCGTTGTTATCGGTCATACAGACTCCTCAAATCAAACCATCTCTCTGGCTATGCCAGCCCTCACATGCCAATTGTGCCCCCTAAAAACCACAAAAGACGCGAAGTACACAAAGGGGTTCAAGGTTTGGATTAACAAAATTTCTATTTCTGCGGTGAATCACAAAAAAAACCTTCAACGCCTCGTGATCCACCTTAGCGCGGTCCATGCACCTCTTCGTGAATTAGTTTATGCCGCGCTTTCTGGGCACGCTGATCAGGCGTCGTCAGTTCGAGCGCGTCCTTCGGGCACCAGATGACACACTGCGGGCCGTCCTCACGATCCTCACATTGATCGCAAATCTCCGCCATTTTAGTCGCCGGATTGATGGAAATCGCGCCGAAATCGCATGCTTCGATACACCAGGCGCAGCCGTCGCAGCGTTCCGCATCCACATGGATGATGCCGGTCTCAGGGTCTTGGGTTAGAGCGTCACGGGTGCAGGCAATCACGCAGGGCGCGTCTTCGCAGGTGCGGCAAGCCACCGCCGTGATCAGAATTTCATTCACGCGCACGGTGCGGATGCGACTGCGATAGGTATTGTACTCTCCGGTTTTGGTGTAAGAACAGATATACTCGCATAACTGGCAGCCGATGCATTTTGTTGCATCACACGCGATATAGGCATATCTGGATGTTGAAGTTACCATAGTTCACTCCCGTAAAGAATCATAAATCAAGGATCATGAGCAAAGAATCTTTACCTTGCCCCTGCATCTTTACACGCCAATTGCTTCCGCGACATCCTCCATCCCCAGTTCAATCAACTTGGCCTTGGGGATGAGACCCTCTTTTGTCCAGCCTTTAGCGGCATAATAGAGGTCTTTGAGATATTCCAGCTCTTCCTCGGTGACCACATGGCCGGCGGAGGCTCCCTCTTTCATAGGATCATGATGCCAGCGATAGGGCAAATGGTCATCGGCGCGCGTCCAACCCTCGCGGATGTTGAAGGCTTTCTTGATGGTATGCGCGCGCACGCCGATCAGGTCTACGTCATCGTAGCCAAAGTTCCAGCCGGTGGTGGCGTTGATCAATTTGGCAATCGTCGGCCATGCGCCGGCGCGGTCGGCCTTGCCGGTGAAGCAACGGCGGATGAATTTACACAGCGGCAGGGTATCGTAGACAGCCGCATACTCCTCGGACTCAGCAGCGACTTTACCGCGCGTCTCATCAATGGTGAAGCGATTGACTTCCCCTTGAATGTCGGGGTCATAGGCCGCCGAGCGGTTGTGACAACCGCCGCGGGTGCCCACAGCCAATCCTACAGAGAAAGTCTTGAGGCCGCGGGCATCATAGCCGGGACATTCCAGACCCTTGACGTGCATCGCCCACTTGTAGGATTCCGTCCCCCGTTCCGCATCCACCCGCCGGCTGGCAATGCGCGTGCCTTCGGCCAGCAAGTCGCCGATGCCCTCACGGTCACGGATCATCTCCGCCAGGGTGACGGCGGCCTCGGCATTGCCGAAATTCGGCTCGAAGCCGTCGGGATATTTCTTGCACTTGAAGTCCTCTTTCTTGAACACACCGCGCTCAAACGATTCCATCGCCCAGGAGATGACCACGCCCTGGCTCATCGCGTCCACCCCACCCCGGTCGGCGACTTCGATCAGCTTGATGACGGCGTTCATATCGCCGATTCCCAGGTTGGGGCCATTGGCAAACAGACATTCGTATTCGATGCCCGTCATCGCCCCGGCATAAAGTCCCTGCTTGGCAGCCGACACCTGCTCACAGGCAATGGGACACTGCGCACAGGCAATTTTCTTGACCTTGTGATGTTCTTCCAGATACTCCCCGCTGACCTGTTCCGCCATCTCAAAAACACCCTGCTGGAAGTTGCGGGTGGGCAACAGGCCGAGCTTATTCATATTCAAGACGTTGGTCGTGGTACCCAAGACTCGATATTTGACGGTGTACGGCCCTTGCGCCTGTTGCGTAATGTCGAAAGACATCTTCATCAACGTATCAGGGTCAGCAACCACAACGCCCTTGGTGCCGCGCACGGAGACGGCCTTGAGTTTTTTCGATCCCCATACCGCACCGTGGCCGGTACGCCCGGCCTGCCGTCCATCGTTGGTGACGTTGGCAAAGCGCACCAGGTTTTCCCCGCCCGGGCCGATGGTGGCAGAACGCACCTGGTCGTCGAGCAACTCTTCGCGGATGGCCTCCTCGGTCTCGTAGGTGTTCAGGCCGACGAGTTTGCGGGCATCGCGGAACATCACCCGATCGTCATCAATGAAGACGTTCACCCACTCCTCACTCGCTCCGTGGATGACAACAGCATCCCAGCCGGTGCGCTTGAGCGCGACGGGGAACCAACTGCCGGAGAGACTGTCACCAATAAAGCCGGTCAACGGGGATTTTGAGGCCAGCCCGTATTTTCCACCCACCGGTACCGGCGTGCCGGCAAACATACCGTTGGCGATGCAGATGGGATTATCCGGCGAGAGGGGGTCACAACCGGGTTTAATATTCTCCCATAACAGCCGCGCAGCCATCGAGACACCGCCGATGTAGATTTTATACCACTCCTCCGGCTTTCTTTCGGTCCAACTCTTGCGTGTTGTCAAATCAATGTGTAGAATCTTGCCGCTGTAACCGTACATAAAGCAACCTCCTGAGAATTGAGAATTGCGAATTACGAATGGCGAATGGCGAATGGCGAATTACGAACGCCCCCTATTAGCCACCGGCGAGAATGGACATCAGGATAAGGCGATCCCCATCGTGAGGAGATTCGTCCATCTGCGCAGGTTGGATCATCCGCTGACCGTTAAGGTTGAGCATATTTGAAGGCTGAAAAGTCTCACCGTCGGGTTGCAACACCTCCCCGATGAGTTGAGGATAACGTTTTCCCAACAGACGCACGATCTCACGATAGGTTGCACCATCCTGAAGTTGAAGGGGGACCTGTCTCACACCGGTAACAACCCTGGGAATACCCGTAAATTCCACAAGCACTTGCATACTCCCTCCCACGTTAATTCTTGATAGGATTGAAATCCAAACCGGTAGCTATGCTATTCACATTTTACGCAAAGTCAAACGGAATACCAATGACAAGCGTAAGCAACACGCATACAGAAACTCACTACTCCATTGGGAATCTGTCGGAACGTTTTGCTATAGACATATTGTCGCCCGCCTGTGATAACTGTCAAGCCCCCGGGTCATAGGGCCAGGGCTTTATCATTCTCGTTACTGTGACTTCAGCTGGCTATGAGCGGACCGCCAGAGCGCGTTTCTCAACGCTATCAGCTAAAAACGAGGAACTGGCGTTCCCCTCGGGACAAGCATGATAAGGTCCTGCTGTCAAGCCTCCAGGTCACTTCGCCGCCTCAACAGTGTTATAATGCAGCAGAAGAAAAACAACAAAGGTTTAGGAGACTATGGTCGCACAAATTGTGGGTTATCTTTATACAGGTACTTTGATCGGATTGGCGTTTTACGCCTTGCACATTATCGCGCTGATCATGCTCTATCTGCATCATCGTCGGGAGCGGCCGCCGGTCACACCACAAATTCCAGAAGCAGAATTGCCTGTGGTGACCGTCCAGATTCCGCTGCGCAACGAGCGTTATGTCGCGCGACGAATTCTCGCCGCAGTCGCGGCCTTCGATTGGCCCCGTGAACGGCTTGAGATTCAAGTGCTCGATGATTCCGACGACGATACCACAGCTTTGCTGGAGGCCGAGGTTGAACGATTGCAAGCAGAAGGATACGATATTCATCTCTTGCATCGCGCGCATCCCACGGGACACAAAGCCGGAGCATTGGCGGCCGGTCTGCGGCAGGCGCGCGGCGAATACGTCGCCATCTTTGATGCGGACTTTGCACCTGCGCCGGATTTTCTACGGCGGACGGTTCCCCACCTCATTGCCAATCCGAGGCTGGGCTTTGTCCAAACACGTTGGGGACATCTGAACGCCGAGTATTCTCTCGTCACCCGCGCTCAAGCGTTGGCGTTGGATGCCCATTTCACCGTGGAACACATCGCGCGCAATCGTTCCGGCCTGCTGATGAACTTCAACGGCACGGCCGGCGTCTGGCGCAGGCGTGCCATTGAAGAGGCCGGCGGCTGGCAACACGATACCGTCGCCGAAGACCTCGATTTGAGTTATCGCGCGCAGCTTGTCGGATGGCAGGTTTTGTATCTGCCGGATGTTGTGGCGCCGGCAGAATTGCCCCCGCTCGTCGCAGCGTTCCGGCAGCAACAATACCGCTGGGCCAAAGGCGCCACGCAGGTGTTGCGCAAGTTAAGCGGCACCATTGTACGCTCGCCACGCTTGAAGTTCTCCCAGAAAGTTATGGCTTTGCTTCATCTGAGCGGCTATTTAACACAACCGCTGATCCTGATGCTGGTGCTGCTCAGTGCACCGCTGGCACTCTATACGCCCCATGTGCCGGTTGTGGTGGCGGCTTTAGGGATGTTGACGATGCTGCCGCCCTTGTTATATGTCATCGGCCAGGCCGCTCTTTATCGAGATTGGCCGCGCCGTATCCTTGTCTATCCGTTTTTGATGGTGTTGGGTATCGGTATTAGCTGGAACACCACGCTGGGTGTGCTCGATGGATGGTTGCATCGGGGCGGCGAATTCAAACGCACGCCCAAATTCGAATTGCGCGGGCGGCAAGGGAACTGGCGTGAAACCCAATATCGCATCAAACCGGACAAGGCGTTGCCCGGCGAGATCATCATCAGCGTCTATGCCCTTACGGCATTGATTCTCGCCTATAAACTCAAGCGTAGCAGCATGATGCCGTTCAGCATCATGACCCTGCTGGGCGAAGCTCTCATGCTATGGGGGGCACTGCAGCAATTACCCGGAAGGTTCAAAGATAAAAAAGAACAGGGGCGTTAACCCGCCCCTGTGGCGTCCGAACAAGACGCGGCCATTTATTTGCCGGGTTTCTCCTCCGGCACAACATCAACCACAGTGCCTGCCTGTGGCGCGGGAGGAACGGCGCCTGTTTTAGATGTCTTGGGGGCTTCAAGTTTCGGCGGCTGCAAGTCCTGCGGCATAAACGTCTGCCCACGCAAATACGCGCCTTCGTTGATCAGCAGGGACTTGATCGTCATATCTCCCCACACACGCCCGGTGTCAAGAATTTCGACGCGATTGGCAGAGACATTCCCCTGCACTGCACCGGCAATGGAGACATTGTTGGCTTTGATCTCCGCACGCACTTTGGCGCTCTCGGTGACCACCAGGTTGCCGGTAATCTCAATGGTGCCTTCGACGATGCCGTCAATGCGCAGGCCCCCGTCTCCCTGAATATCGCCCTTGATGTGAGTATTAGCTCCAATGATGGATTCGATTGCTGGTTGTGCCATACGTCCTCCCCCGCTTGTTGTCGGTTTTACCACTGGTGTAGCAGGTTCTTTGGGTTTTCCCTTACCACCTAGCCATGACATGGATTCCTCCTCAAATCTAGAACTGCAAACTGCGAATGGCAAATAGACAGGTCAAACTCCGTATCAAACACTAGCTTAACTAATAATAACCGGAGGCGGTAGTTTGTCAAACATCATCTCACAAACGATTTTTCACCCTTGCTCAGGGATTGGGAGGTTCCCCCTCAATCATCTGGCGCGCCTGGCCGAGGGCTTGTTGTTCCTCAGCGCTGAGGCTATACGATGAACGCCATTGTTTCAGCGGCTTGGCATAGACCCGCGTGTCGTCGCGCGAGTTCAAGCCGCTAAGGATCGCGCCGTTGCCATGCGCATCCACCAGCGCCAGGGAAAAGCTCTGATCTCCCCCTACGTTCTCGAAGGCGCTGTAGCGGATAATCCCATACCCCTGGACGACATGCGGTAGAATTTTCCCCAAGTCGCGCAAAGTTGCTTCCACACCGCCGAGGCGCGTTTCCTGCGTTTCCAGGCGCGTCAACAGTTGCACCAGGGTTGCTTGATCGGTGTCTTCTGCTAACGCGAGAATTTTCTGGTAGCGTTCTTCCATCACCTTGAGGCGCTTTTCCAGGATGTAAACCCAGTAAATCCCCACGAACAGCAAAATCGTCGAAGCAATCACCCACAGCACTAAACCAGTAGTCATAGGTACCTCCCCTGAAAATCTGCTCAAATGTTGAAACGTCAATCACCCAATCCTCACATCAAGGAGTCAACAGCACCGGGCCCAGGATAAGACGGTCACCCGTCATCGTCCCCTCAAGATTGAATTGGGGGATGCGTCGGATGCTGCCCATTTCATACATACCTACTTCCAGCCAGTACTGTCCGGGTGGCACATCCGCCGGTATAACCAGCCGGTAAGGATCAGATACTTGTTGTCCCTCCAGCCACTTGGGGAACCACAGGTACGATGGGAAAGCTCCGCCAAGTGGGGTGTAATCGTGTCCAAACCACGGAACACCGGCAGCATCAATCAAATGGATGAACACCGTGTAGCTTGTCCGCGGACGCGCCAACACGTGCCATGTCAACGTCAAATGTAAGGGCCTGCCGGTTTTTAGCGTCAACGGCTCTTCCCAGATGCCCTGCCGCGCCGTCAAACCAGCGTGCGCCCTCACAGAGAGCAGCGCCACATCATTGCCGATGTTGGTCAGCGCGCGTTCCAATACACGGCTCTGCCGCGCCGCCTGTGTCCCCGGCAACACGGTCAACTCGGCCAGCAACAATGCGGTTTCGCCACTCGTGAAAGGTAACTCAGCAACAGCGTTGGTCATATCGGCATACCCCAACGTCAACGGGTAAGTCCCGTCCGCCAGGGTATAGGGGACGTAGACTTCATAACTTTCGACGATAATCTCACCGGGTAACCAATCCGGCGTCAGATGCCGGCTATCCGTCGTCCAACGCTGTTCTATCTCGCCCAGACGCGCGAAAGGCATCAAAATTGCCGTCTGTGTCGTCATCACACGCGCGTAGAGCGTCACCGGCAATACTTCGCCCGGCGAGACGGTCGTTTTGGGCAAATCATAACCGAGCAATTCGAGACGACCATCCACCCAGACATCGCGCAAGGGGTTTTGCGGTGTAACCGCCTCTAACGCTGGCGGTTCCAGAACGCGCCAGAGTGTTCCTTCGGGACGCAGCCGAAAGCCCAGATCGCGGATCTCACGGCGGTAGTTAGTAAGGTAAACCGGTCCAGTCGCCAGGTTGCCGAACACGGCATCTGTCCACGAAAGGGAACCGGTGACATAAAGCGGACGCACATCCGCCGCATCGAAGGCTTCGCCCTTCACAAAGGCGCGATAGAAATACGGCGTCAGATGTTCCCAATCCGAGGCCAGCGCTGCCCCTTCCCCACGCCCGACAAAACGCGCCGTCAGTTCATCCACAAAAGCATCGGCGGCATCCCAGGCGCGCAGCGAGATACGCGGGAAGGTGTGAATGAGCGTCCCCAGCGGCAAAGCCAGCAACGCCAGTGCCACAAGCGTCCCGGCCCAACGCGGCGTCCGGCTCTCCAGGGCCTCCAAAAGATGCCCCGCCCCCACGCCAACCGGGAACGCCAGTGCCATAAAGGCATGAAGCAAATAGGCCATCACGTCCTGAACGGAATTGAGCGTGAATCCCAGATGTCCCAGCAAGAACAATCCCCACAGCAGCGCCAGGCGCGGACGACGGGAAGCCAGCCATCCCATGCCTATGCCCATCAACAGCAACAAGGGCCAGGGGAATTGTAGACGCAACAACGTCCAGAACACTCGCAACCGGTCAAACTGATCCGCCAGCCCAAAGTGGAACAGGTTTACCCGCAAGCCTTGGGCCGTCGCGTGTCGCAGGAATCCCTCCCAGGTGCGCATATCGGTAGGGCCGAAAGGGACATCGGGGCTGCGTAAGGGGAAGTAGAGCCAGGGCATCAATCCCAAGAAACCACAGCCGATAAAAGGCAACAGGGTCTTCCATTGCGTCAAAAGTTTAGGGCGCTGGGTGAAGATGAAAATGGCGTAAGCCGGTAGCCCCCAGACTGTGATGGGATGGTGCGTCACGCCGATCCCCACCGAAAAAGCCAGGGCAAACAGCCAACGGTCGTGTCCCTCGCGGGTCCAACGCATCAGCAGCCATAACTGCGTTGTGGTAATGGCGACGCTCAGAATATGGGCGTTGGAGTGGATGCTGTGTTGCCAGAAATCAGGGGAGACGGCCAACGTCAATCCACCGACCAATGCGGCGAACAGGAACCGGCATTGGTCGGCGGCATCCGCTTCGCTTGTCCTTCCCCACACCTCGCACAGCATCAGGAAGACGCGCGTCACCGTCCATGCGCCGGCAGCGCCGGCCAAAAGGTGTGTGCGGAACGCCACGGTACCGACGGGAAAAAGTCGCTGCCATACGCCTGCGACAAGCGTATAAAACGCATAGCCCGGTGGATGCGCAATGCCCCACACCGCCGGGATGAACTGATACTCTGACGGATCGCCGAAGACCGTCCCGCGCGCCGCAGTAAGGCCATAGAGAAGCCAGACGCCTGCCCCAAGTCCTGCCGCCACCCACGCCGGATGGCGACACAGATAACGCATCAGCTTTTCCAGGTAGTTCTGCACCCTGCCTCCTCAACTTGACCTGGGCATTATAATGCTTTTTCCCAGACTGTCGAACTTTTGCCCTTGCTTTCTTCGGTCGCTCATCTATAATCAGATAAAGCTCTCTCCGAAAAAATAGTGAAAGGGATAATGAAAAATGGATGAAAATCGCAAACTCTGGATTGGTTTAATCGTCGCGGTGGTACTGGCGTTGATCGCGTGCACATGTTGTGTGGGTGGCGGAATTGTAGTGTTCTTACTGACACGGAACGTCCCCACCCCACCGCCGATCGAGGTGCCGTTCCTGCCCGACACCGAAACTCCCGACGAGCCGGATGATTGGGGGACGCTGCCCACACCCAGTTTGTCACCGACCTTCGATGCGCCGCTTCCGCCAGAAGCTGCCGAAACAGTAAAAGGACTCCAGGGAATCCAGGTGCCCCCTGCTGACCTGCACGAATTGGGCATTCGTTTTCTGGGTGTCCCCGCCGATACGCCGCGCACCCTCAACACGCCGAACCCCGATTACCCCATCGGTACGCGGCGCAAATTCAATGTGTCGAACGTGGACAACGACGAGCAATTCGAGATTTACGCCACGCTGGTCTACAAAACCGAGCACGTTTATATGTGGGTCGAAGAGGGCGTCAATGTGGACAACAACAAGCTCAAGAAAGCCGCCGATCTCTTCGAGAAACATACCTACCCCACCAACCGCGAATTCTTCGGCTCAGAGTGGACGCCCGGCGTGGATAACGACCCGCACCTGAGCATTCTGCACGCCCGCAACCTGGGCGATACGGTCGCCGGGTACTTCTCCAGCCCCGATTCTTTTGTGCGTGCTGTGCGCCCGGACTCCAATGAGATGGAGATGTTCTACATCAATGTCGAAAACGTGACCATCGGCGATGAATTTTACAATGGCGTCCTGGCCCATGAGTTCCAGCACATGATCCACTGGAACAACGACCGCAATGAAACGAGCTGGATCAACGAAGGGTGCTCCGAGCTGGCAATGGAACTGAATAACCGCGCCTATCCCGGCGGACACTACGACGTCGGTGGCAGCGAGTATGCTTACCTGCGCCGGCCCGACACACAGCTGACCACCTGGCCTGAGGGCACTGCCGGCGACGCTTCGTCTAACTACGGCGCGTCGTATCTCTTTATGAATTACTTCCTCGATCACTTCGGCGAAAACGCGACCAAAGCCCTTGTCAGTCGCAGCGAGAATGGCATGGAAAGCGTGGATAAAACGCTTGCAGAAAACCTGGGATTACAGCTTACTCATGCAGACGTTTTTGCGAACTGGGTCATCGCCAATCTGCTGGACGACTCCACCCTCGATGCCGGCCAATACGGCTACAAAGATATTGACATCGGCAAACCCCGCATAGACGCTACCTATCGCACGAAAAATATGCCGATCACCAAACGCAACACGGTTAGTCAGTACGGTGTGGACTATATCAAGGTTGAAGGTAAAACACCGGTACGTTTCACCTTCACCGGTGCCACCCAAACCGTGCTGATGGATACGCAAGCTCACAGCGGCAAGTACCTCTGGTGGGCCAGCCGCGAAGACGAATCCGATGCACGCCTCACGCGCCTGGTAGATCTTCGCAACGCGACAACGGCGGAACTGCGTTTTTGGGCGTGGTATTTCATCGAGGAGGATTGGGATTACGCTTATGTCGTCGTCGGCACAACAGATTCAGGCGATATTCCCGATGATCTCAGCTCAAACACGATCAAGTGGAAGATTCTTGATGACAACAGGCTAGATTGCCGCACCACCAATCCGCAGGGGAACAACTACGGCTGCGGGCTAACCGGCAAGAGCGCCAACTGGGTGCAATTGACCGCCGACCTTTCCGCATACACCGGTCAGGAAATCGCCCTGCGCTTCGAATACATCACCGATGCCGCCGTCAACCAGGCCGGGTTCGCCGTGGATGATGTGGAAATTGTCGCGGACGGGCAAACACTGTTCAGCGACGATATGGAAGCCGACGACAACCATTGGATCAGCGAAGGCTTTTTGCGCCACGCCAACATCCTTCCCCAACAATGGATTGTGCAACTTGTCACCTACGGCGACAGGCCGGAGGTGCAGCGGCTGCTGATGCTCAATGGAACTTCAGGAGAATGGACCATCCCCCTAAACAACCAACAAAATGAAGCCGTCATCGTCATTTCGGCGTTGGCGCCGGTGACGACGGAAATAGCGACATACGAGATCTCCCTCACCCAGGTACAAGAATGAGTGAAACGAAAACGGTTGCAGTTCAACGTGGCTACGCCATCCTCTCGGCGCAGGAAGCCCGTGAGATCGGGCGACTCTGGTTATCCGAGCACGAATTAGAAAATGCCATCGTCTTCGGATTGCCAGAAGTTGACGACCGTTACCATGTCTGGCGTGTGCCCTTGCTCAATTGGGCTAACCATGAAAGGGTCGGCGAAATTGTAATTGATGCTTACACGACGCTGCTGCTCAAGGAACAAACGACCGACCCGGAAATCATCGTTGCCCGACTCTTAGGGAGACACCACAACAACGTTGTCAAAAAACACATTCCTCAGAAAAAATCATATATCTTTTCAAACCTACGGAACACCATCGCTTGTGGAGATAGCGAAAACATCCTGGCCGATTTGCCAGCGCAATCTGTAGACTTGATTTTTACATCTCCCCCCTACTATAACGCACGACCGGAATACGAAGAATATACAACCTACGAGGAATACCTCTGGAAAATGCGCCGTGTGATTCAAGAGGCCCATCGTGTCCTGAATGAGGGACGTATTTTTGCTATCAACGTCAGCCCTATCCTCATTCGTCGCCCTAATCGCAACGCCTCCTCACAACGATTGGCCTTACCTTTTGATTTACATCACATTTTCATCGAGGAGGGGTACGATTTTCTTGACGATATTATCTGGATCAAACCGGAAGGCGCCGGCTGGGCGACCGGGCGTGGACGCCGTTTCGCCGCAGATCGCAACCCCATGCAATACAAACCGGTTCCGGTGACTGAGTATATCCTGGTCTATCGCAAACATACGCACCAACTCATTGACTGGAATATCCGTTCCTACAGTCCTGAAATACGTGAAGCCTCAAAGATCGGCGAAGATTATGAGCGGACCAATGTCTGGTATATCCAACCTTCTTACGACACTCGTCACCCGGCTATTTTCCCGCTCGAGCTTGCAGAGAAGGTCATCCGGTACTACTCTTTCGTCAATGACGTTGTTTTGGACCCCTTTGCTGGCATTGGCACAACCGGAAAAGCAGCGGCGCTTCTAAAACGCCGCTTTGTATTGATCGAAAAAGAGCGCGAGTATGTTGATATTATTCGTGAGGAGAGCAAAAACTGGTTGGGCAAAGTAGCAGCACAAATACAAGTTATCAATGCCGCACCTATTGATGTATCAGATAGACTTTTTTGAAAAATGTACCTATGGGAACCACATTTGAACTTCCTTCAGAATATATTGCCATCGTCAATGCCGACCGTGCCACATTGGCGCAAACGTTAGGTTGGACGCTCATTCGTCAAGTCGTATACGATGTTCTGTGTGGTGAAAACATCCGTAATCTCACGGAGAAACTTACCCCTCGCCGTTTGGCGATGCTCAATGCAGCATTTTTGGTATGGCTACTTGATCAAAAAGACCCGGACAAACTATTTGAACAGGCCGCCAAAACACTACAAGGCCAGAACCTTGCCAAAGCTGAGCGTTGGACAGCTCAATGGGTTTTAGGACTCACCGATAAAGCACGCCAGAATATCTTACGCGATAAATCCGTAGCTGTAGATGAATACGTAAGAGAATATCGCAATACAATCCGGGAAGTTGCCCAGGAAAGCCTTAACACGTTTGGCGAACTACAAGGTAATCTGCAAATAGGTTCCCATGGCCAATCTGTGGAATGGCAGTTCTTCCTGGAGTTACTGAGTGCCATCGGTGCGCAGACACTGACTGTAAGAGGTTCGGAGAAATCTCTGTATGGCAAATTCTTTGAGCCGCTGGTCTTGGGGACACTGCTGCATTGCCTGGGATTTCAAATGATCCCAGGCCCCCAAAAAGTTCCCCATAATCCACAAAAAGTGTTCTGGTTATCCTCACAAACCCAGAAAAGAGAAAGCGATGCCACACTCATCTACCGTCCTGGAAAGGGTGTGCGCTTTGATATCGGCTTCATCGGCAGAGGAAACCCTGAGATTTCGCTGGATAAGGTCTCACGCTTTGAACGCCAATCGGAGATTCACGATCACGCCTATGATATTCTAACCATTATCCTCGTTGATCGCATTGGTGAGAACAGCCGTATTCGGGAACAGGCGCGGCTCATTCATGGGTATATTGTACAAATGAGTATGAGCTTTTGGCCTAGAAATGTTGCACAGATATTGCAACAAGAAGTCGGTTTCACGCACCCATTACTCACTTTGGACACTCCTGACCTGAGCGAATATTTACGGAAATGTGTGGCTCTGGCGCCACTGGAAACATTTCTTTTCTATGGAAGACATGAGGCCAATTCAAATGAATGACCCAATCGGGGTCTTTGACTCCGGTGTAGGGGGATTGTCGGTGTGGCGCGAGATTGTGCGCCAGTTGCCGGCCGAAAATACGCTGTATGTGGCCGATCAGGCGCACATTCCTTATGGGCAACGCACGTTAGACGAGGTGCGCCGGCTGACGGAAAACGTGACGCGCTTCCTGCTGGCCCAGAAGGCGAAGCTCATCGTGGTGGCCTGCAACACGGCTTCCGGCGCGGCACTCCATGCGCTACGGAAGAAATTCCCCGACATCCCTTTCGTGGGCATGGAGCCGGCCGTCAAGCCTGCCGTGGAGCACACGCGCACCGGTGCAATCGGCGTGATCGCCACACCGATCACATTCCAGGGCGACCTGTTCGCCGGATTGGTGGCGCGCTTTGGCAACGGCGTCAAATTACACACCCAGGCGTGCCCGGGCCTCGTCGAGGCAGTGGAAGCCGGTGCGCTGGACTCGCCGGAAACCGAGGCCCTGCTGCGGCGTTATCTCGCCCCCTTGCTCGATGCCGGCATTGATCAACTGGTGCTGGGATGCACCCACTATCCATTCCTGAGCCAGACCATTCAGCGTATTGTCGGGCCGGACGTAGCGTTGATTGACCCTGCCCCCGCCGTCGCCCGGCAGGTCGGCCGCGTGCTGACCCAGCGTGGACTTGCGGCGCCGCCCACCCAACAGGGACAGCATCGCTTCTACACCAGCGGGGATGCAGCAGAATTCTCCGCCATAGCACGTCGGTTGCTTGGCGGTGAGCAGTTGGCTGTAACAACCGTATCAATCTAACTATATAACCACTTACTAATGAAAGTAACGTTCAAACGGCTTTTCAGGGGAGGTACGATGCTAAGAATTACCCGCTTTTTGAGTTTGGTGATGTGCCTATGTCTTATCGTTGCCTGTCAAAGCTACAAGCCGACCGTGTCCCCCACCGCCACCTTACCGGCAATCTCACCCACCGTCGAACCTTCCCCCACACCACGCCCCACCACCGCGCCGCCTACACCAACGGCGACGCCCCGTCCCCTCAATCTTGTGCTCGCACAGCCGCGTCCACCCCAAAGCGTCGCGCCGGTGGGGATGGACGGCAGCCTCGTTTCAGGGACGGCCGGCATGCCCTGGTGGAACGATACCGTCTTCTACGAGATCTTCGTGCGCAGCTTTTATGACAGCAACGGAGACGGCATCGGTGACCTCAACGGCTTGATCGAAAAGCTGGACTATCTCAACGACGGCGATCCCACCACCACCGCTGATCTGGGGATTACCGGGATATGGCTGATGCCGATTATGAAATCCCCCAGCTACCACGGCTATGATGTGACCGACTATTACACCGTCAATCCAGAATACGGCACCAACGCCGACTTCAAACGGCTGATGGAAGAAGCCCACAAACGCGGTATTTATGTCATCATTGACCTGGTACTCAATCACACCTCCGCACAACACCCGTGGTTCATCGAGGCGCAGGACCCAAACTCGGAGCGGCGTGACTGGTATTTGTGGAACGAAACCGGCGGTTCAGGCTGGCACCGATCTCCCAACGGCGGCTACTACTTCGGCCTGTTCTGGGATCAGATGCCCGATTTGAATTACAACAACCCCGAAGTGACCGCCGAAATGCTCAATGTCACCCGCTTTTGGCTGGAGGAGATGGGCGTGGACGGGTTCCGTCTGGATGCCATCAAACATTTGATCGAAGAGGGCACGCAGACGGAAAACACGCCGGCGACGTTGCGCTGGTTCGAGACGTTCTACGACTTTTACAAAAGCGTCAATCCGCACGCCTTCACCGTCGCCGAAGTCTGGAGCCCCACCCAGGTTGTTGCGAAGTACACCGGCAGGAAAGTTGACATCTGCTTTGAATTCGATCTGGCGGAGGCTTTCAAGGATTCTGCGTTCCGGGGACGTCCGGCGGGCCTGATGTTGACCCAGGAAACCGTCATCGCGGCCTATCCGCCGGGACAATACGCGACCTTTCTGGCCAATCACGACCAGTCGCGCACACGCTCATCCATGATGAACGATGAGCAGGCTAAAGTCGCGGCAACGCTCCAGCTCACATTTTCCGGTGTGCCGTTTATCTACTACGGGGAAGAAATCGGCATGCAGGGTGCCAAGCCCGACGAGAATATTCGTCGCCCAATGCAATGGACACCCGAAGGCGGCTTCAGCACGGGGACGCCCTGGCGTGGCTATCACGAAGATTATCCCACGCGCAACATCGCCATGCAGGATGCCGCACCGGATTCCATCCTCAACCACTACCGCACGCTGGTCGCCCTGCGCAACCAGCACGCCGCCCTGCGCGTCGGCGACTGGCAGCCGGTAAAGACCGACCCCCTCACGGTCTACAGCTACATCCGCGCCGCTGAGGATGAGGTGATCCTGGTGGTAATCAACCTGAGCGGCAAAGCCATCGAAGATTACACACTTGAGCTTGCCGAGGGGCCATTCACGGCAGACATGCAACCGGCATTTTTGATGGGCGACGGCACGCTGTACATGCCACCGGTCAATGCCAAAGGCGGCTTCGACGCCTATCGTCCGGTGACTCCCCTGCCCCCCTATGGCAGTCTCATCATTCAGTTTATGCCGTAGCTGCGGTATCGGCTCAAGTCACGGCTTGTTAGACAGACAAAGCGCATCGAACAGCGGGCGAAACGTGGCATAGGTATCGTCCAGCGATTGAGGGATGACGCGCGTCTCGCCGATCACGGTCATATAGTTCACGTCGCCGGCCCAGCGCGGGACGATGTGCAGGTGAATGTGTTCCGCCACACCTGCGCCTGCCACACTGCCCTCATTCACGCCGATATTGAAGCCCTGCGGCTTGAAAACCTGCCGCAAGAGACGCAGGCAATGCTGCACCAGTTGCATCATCTCCAGAAGCGTCGCGTCATCCAGCCCTTCCAGGGTCCCCGTGTGCGTGTAGGGGACGACCATGATATGCCCGTTGGTGTAGGGGAAACGGTTCAACATCACCGCGCAATGTGTGCCGCGATAAAGAATATGCTCAGCAGCATCGGCTTGCGCCAGTTTGTGGCAGAAAAGACAGCCGTTGAGTCGAGTATTTTCGCCACGCAAATAGGGCATGCGCCACGGCGCCCACAATTGTTTCATCGTTAGCCTCACTTATACTAAGATTCGGGTCGGTGTTCTCTTTCCAGAAGTCCTGCGCCAACCGCGAGTTCCTGCATTTCACGGGTGATAGTCTGACGACGCACGGATTGGAGTTCCAGCGTCAATTCTTCAACCAGACGCTCGACATTCTGCGTTGCGGATTCCATCAATTGAAAGCGTGCCGCATGCTCCGCAGCCGCCGCGTTCAACAGCAAGGTGTAGAAGCTAAGCGTCGTCCACTGCGCGACGATATGCGCATAAAGGCGCAAGGGGTCCGTCTCGATGATGTAGGGTGCAGTCGCCCCTGCAGCCGCCGTGAGTGAAACGGGGGACGGCAATTCCGGCGGCAGCAGACGCGAGAGTGTCGCAGTATAACGTCCGGGGCCGGCATAAGCGTTATAGAGTACATCCACGGCGTCAATCTCAAAGGCTTCGTACTGCTGCAACCACGTGCGGGTCAACCGGTACGCCAGCTCAAAGGTCGGCAAGCGCGTCACGGGTAATTTTTGTGACCGGTGCGGCGAACATTTTTGCCGTTGGCAGGTGCGAACCAACCGCGACCCGAGGGCCATGATTTCGACGGTGAAACCGCGCTGCGCTTGCTCCTGCATATAGGCAATAGTGCGCTCGACAAGTACCGCGTTATAACGTCCACACAACCCGCGCTCGCTGCCAATGACGACAACAACCGCATGTCCAGCATCCGCCGGCCCCGACGTAACCGCACGCTCATGCAGGCGTAACCGTCGAGGACGCGCCGCCGGCTTCTGGAGATAGGGCAACACAGCGGGCAACAGGGCCAACAAGCGTCCGCCGTAGCCTTCCAGGCCGCGTAAGCGGTTGAGTGCCATTTGCCAGCTTCCCAGTGAGATCGTCCGCAGCGCCGCCAAAATCGGGCCGACACTACGGATGTTGTCCAAGCGGTTCCGGATACGTTCCAGG
The DNA here is from genome assembly GCA_035373625.1 of Anaerolineae bacterium. Taxonomy (GTDB): domain Bacteria; phylum Chloroflexota; class Anaerolineae; order B4-G1; family SLSP01; genus DSWT01. The sequence goes on from DAOSNS010000026.1 coordinate 39,496, forward strand.
TCTTGCGCCATCGTTTACCTGTATGCCTCAAAACGCTCCAAATCCCAGACAAAGACTACGGCGCCACCGATATATGTTGTCTGTGGACCCAGCAAGCTGGTGGGGAATCCACCTGTCGGCGATTCTTCCCCTGGCTCCAATTCAATCTGTGTGCGGCAGTTGTCACGGATAATTTTCAAAATGTGATCCAGGTCTTTTTCCTGGACGGCAATGAAAAGCATCTCCTGCGCCTGTCGCAACATCCCGCCACGGCTATCGGTAAACGTCGCTGTGTATCCCGCTGCAATCAATGCCTCAATCACATGATTGGCCTGATCGTGGGGGATAATCGCCATCACCATTTTGCGCATACAGCTCTCCATGAAAATTGTCTGAACGTTGACACGTTAGAAGACTGCTATTGAGTTAAAAATCCGTCAGAATCCGTTGACAAAATCTTCATTCCGTTGATCGAGCCTTGGCCTTTCTAAGCCAGATAGCACGAAAATCTTCGGTAGTTTGCGGCAACACGGCACGTATCTCTTCGAGGAACTGCGGTGCACGTCCGGCCCGCGCATAGAGCGTGGGATGTGCTGCCGCAAAATGCGCCAGGAACGCACGCTCGAAAGCCGGAATCTCATCAGGCGACACATCATCAAGATAGCCGTCCGCCGCCATTGTCAGCATGATGATCTGCGCCACCAGCGACAATGGCTGGTGCGCGGGCTGCGTCAGCAAGCATTGCATGCGCTCTCCACGACGAATCTGGCGCTGCGTGGCCTCGTCAATATCGGTGCCAAAACGAGCAAAACGCGCCACTTCCTCGAATTGTGCCAGCTCCAGCCGCAATGTCGCAGCCAGAGTGCGCATCGCCGGAACCTGCGCTGCGCCCCCCACCCGCGAGACCGAACGCCCGGCATCAATGGCCGGCTTCACGCCCTGGTTGAACAGGTCACTGTCGAGCAGAATCTGCCCATCGGTAATCGAGATCAGGTTCGTGGGGATGTAAGCCGAGATGTTGCCTTGCTGCGTCTCCACGATCGGCAGCGCCGTCAACGAGCGACCTCCGGCGGCTTCATTGAGCTTGCAAGCCCGCTCCAAAAGCCGCGAATGCAGGTAAAAAATATCGCCGGGATACGCCTCGCGGCCCGGTGGACGCCGCAGCAGCAAACTCAACTCACGGTAGGCATCGGCGTGGCGCGTCAGGTCGTCATAGACCACCAGCACATCACGCCCCTCGCGCATCACGCCTTCGGCCATAGTGCATCCGGCATAGGGCGCAAGGTAGCGCAGCGCGGGCGGATCATCCGGGCTGGAAACGACGACGGCAGTATACTCCAGCGCGCCGGCATTGCGCAGCGTTTCGATGACCGCCAGCGTAGAAGACTTTTTCTGTCCAATCGCCACGTAAAAACAAGCCACGTCGGTGTGTTTTTGGTTGATGATGGCATCCACGGCAAGCGTGGTTTTGCCCGTCTGCCGGTCGCCGATGATCAGTTCCCGTTGCCCACGCCCGATGGGAATAAGTGCGTCAACCATCTTCCAACCGGTCAACAGTGGCTCATTCACCGGTTGGCGTTCGACAATGCCCGGTGCATCATGCTCAAGATAAGCATAAGCAGCAGCCTCGATCGGACCACGCTCATCCAACGGCTGCCCCAACGGATTGACCACACGCCCAAGAAGGTTGTGACCAACCGGCACCTGCAACCGCTTTCCGGTTGCCAGCACTTGATCGCCGCCCTGAATGTCTTCATCCGGCCCCAACAGGATCACATCCACATGGGTATGCTCCAGGTTAAGGACCAAACCTTGCACGCCGGTGGGGAACGTCACCAACTCATCGGTGCGGCAGTTTGGGAGGCCCGAAAGTATCGCCACGCCGTCGCCGATGCGCTGCACCGTCCCCACGGCGCGGAAATCAACCTGTGGCGCGAGCGTGGCCGCCCGCGCGATCAACAACTGCATCAGGCGAGGAACCTCAGGCTGAATCTGTGAGATACCGGCAAGCGCAGCCGCCTCTTCGCTCAAACGCTTCACGATGGTGGTATCGCCAGCGCGGTAACGACTGACATCCGCGCCGATATGCGCGGCGCGTTCACGTAAGGTACGGAGCAACATCCTGACATCGGGTTGCTCGCTTGTACGCCGTTCAGTCATGCGCCAGTCTCTCCTTCAGGGCTGCCAGGACTTCATCGCGCAGTCCGTCCAGTTTACCGGCAATTGTGTTATCCAGCACCAAATCGCCGATACGCACCCGAATCCCCAGACCCAGCGCCGGTTCGACTTTCAGGTCGAGGGTGATATTACGGTCGGCAAGAGCGGTGAAGGTGCGCACGAGAAGGCCCTGCTGTTCAGGAGAGAGCGGCAACGCCGCGCGTGCGATGACCACGGGTGTACGCGCGCCAAGCGAACGGCGCAGGTCATCCACACGTTGCATATCGGTGCGCCCTAATTCCCACACACTATCATTGAGCTGTTTGAGCAACGCAGCTTGCAGATGTGCCGGCGAGACTCGCCCTATCGTCAAGGCGCTGACATCCAGCACGGCGCGTAGCAAATCCTCGTGAAACTCATCCACAGCCTGACGTTTCAAGCGATAGGCATCCATCTGCGCTTCGGCGAGGATGCGTTCCACTTCAGTCTGCACTTCTTGCATCAGCGCCAGGCGATCGGCTGCGGCCTGTTCTTCAGCCCGGGCAAGGATCATCGCCGCTTCATCCTCAATGTTCGCCATGCGTCTTTCAAACTCCAGGTGTAATGCTGCTGTGGCTTCCCGGTCGGCCAGCAATTCCTGCATCAACTGCTCCTTTTCCGCCGCATACGTTTTGATACGCTGCGCCATCGGTCGGAAAAGGAAATAGTAGAGCAGCGCCGCGAAGATCAGGAAGTTAACTATCTGCCAGAAAACGGTAGAGAGATCGAGTTCAAGCATAGATCAGTCCTTTCACATTATGCCCTCACCCCCTCAGCCCGCCGGGAAGAAACGATCCAGCAACGGATTGGCAAAGATCAAAACCAGGACGATGAGCAGGACATAGATCGCCGTCGTTTCCAGGAGCGCCAGCGAGATAAGCAAGGTGTTGCGGATATTGCTGGCCGCCTCCGGCTGGCGGGTTATGCCTTCGAGGGCCTTGAGAACGGCACGGCCTTCAACCCATGCCGGCAGAATGGCCCCCAGGACCATACCAAACGTGGCCACCACAATAGTTACAATCGTCACAAGTGTACCGGGATCAAGTTGTGCCATGTTAATACAACCTCCTTAGTAGAACAGTTTAGTAGTCGTTAGTCTAGTAGTCGTTAGTCTAATAGTCGTTAGTCTAGTAGTCGTTAGTCTGATAAGACGTCAGATGGAAATAACGTTCCGATGGATTTTGTTCAGCTTTTCCCCCCGCCAAGCGCTGAGGCGATGTAACTCAACGCCAGAACGGTGAAAATGTACGCCTGTAAAACGCCCGAAACCGTTCCCAACACCATCATCGGCAGTGGCGCAATCGGCTGCACCAGCGAAAAAATGACGGTCACGATGAATTCGGAACTGAGAACGTTGCCGAACAAACGCAGGGTCAGCGATATTGTGCGGCTTAACTGGCCGATGATTTCCAGAGGCAGCAGGAAGATCGGTGTTGCCAGTCCTTTGAGATAGCCCCATAGCCCCTTCTCACGGATGCCGTAATAGTGCACGCCAAAGAAAACCACCAACGCCATCGCTAATGGGGTGTTGATGTCCTTCGTCGGCGTTACCAGGAAAGGCAGCAGCCCCAGGTTATTGGCAAGCAGAAGAAACAAAATGACGGCTCCCAGGAAAGGCAGAAAGGGTTCTGCCGGACGCCCCAGCATGTCTGAAACGGTATCGCTGACAAAACCTATGAACATTTCCAGAGCCGCCGGCATCAAGCGGCGCAAGGTAACCACAACGCCCAGTGTCAAGGCTATCATGATCCATGTGGAAATCACCGTATCCCGTACCGGAATGATGCCAAAGAGCGTAAAGACAACTTTTGGGAACACAGTTTCCATGCACGGATCCTCAATTGATACGCCACCAGAACAGAAACAGCCAACGCGCGATCCACAATCCGGCGAAGGTGCACAGTCCCGCCACAGCGCTATGGCGCAACGCGGCAACCAGAAGCAGCGTCGCCAGGATCAGCCGTAACCCGAAACCGGCAACCAGACCGGATACGGCGCGGATTTCCCGACCGGGGCGCAGGCCGGCAACCGTCCGCGCCATAACGGCGAGGTTCAGTATTCCACCCATCATGCCGATAACCAGCCAGAGCAATGAACTCATACCGTCAAACATCCGTTTCTCCGTCAAAGGAAGCCCCCAATGAAACCAACAGCGCACGCGCCAACCGATCGAAATGCTCCGCCTCTTCGTCGTCTTCATTGTCGGCCACATCGGGTATCCCGGCCTCCGGTGCCGTCAGTTCGCCGACAGTGAACAGTATGACCAGGTTATCCGCAACCTGGAGAATGCTCTCGGCAAGGGAAATGGTCTCCGTACCCGCAGCCGTGGTGTACTTCACCGGGCCGGCGAGCGTCTCGGCCAACAAAGGCGCGTGACGTGGGTAAATACTCAGCCAGCCGTGGTCGGCGAGTTTCAGGCTGACTTTGCGCACATTCGCCACATCGAGCAGTTTCTTTTCCGGCGTCAAGACGCTGAAATGCAGCCACTCAGACACCGGGCACCTCGCGCGTCGTCAAGGTTTGGGCTTTGGCGTACACGTCGTCAAGGGTGCCGACCATGTAGAATGCCTGTTCGGGCACATCGTCACATTGCCCGGCGAGGATGGCCTCGAAACCGCGCAAAGTTTCTTCCAGAGGAACGAAAGCACCCGGTCTGCCGGTAAAGTTACTCGAAGCAAAAAACGGCTGGGTGAGGAAACGTTGCAACCGCCGCGCCCGGTGTACTGCAATCCGGTCGGTTTCGCTCAGTTCCTCGATCCCCAAGATGGCGATCACATCCTGCAGCGCCTCGTAACGCGCCAACAGCGCACGCACGGCCATCGCAACCGTGTAATGGCGCTCGCCCACCCCTGTCGGTGTGAGCAAGGTGCTGCTGGAAGCCAGAGGGTCAATCGCCGGATACAGCCCCAGGCTCACCTGACGCCGCGAGAGCACCGTGGAGGCGTCGAGATGCCCAAATGTCGCCACTACCGCCGGGTCGGTCAGATCATCGGCGGGGATATACACGGCCTGAACCGAGGTAACGCTGCCCCGGCTGGTGGTCGTGATGCGCTCCTGCAACGCGCCCATCTCACTGCTGAGGGTAGGTTGATAGCCCACGGCGCTCGGCAGCCGTCCAAGTACAGCGGAGACTTCGGCGCCAGCCTGGATGTAGCGGAAGATGTTGTCAATGAAAAGCAGCACCTGACGCCGCTCATAATCGCGGAAATACTCCGCCATCGTCAAAGCAGTAAGCGGGACACGCAGGCGCGCCCCGGGTGGCTCGTTCATCTGCCCGAAGACCAGCACCGTGTTCTCGATCACGCCGCTACGCTGCATGTCCAGCCATAGTTCATTCCCTTCACGGCTACGCTCACCCACGCCGGCAAAGAGAACGATGCCGGCGTGCTCGCGGATGGTATTGCCCATCAGTTCGATCATCAAAACCGTCTTGCCAACGCCCGCGCCGCCGAACAAACCGATTTTTCCGCCGCGCGGATAGGGCGTCAACAAATCAATCGCTTTGATGCCGGTAATGAAAGGCTCCACCACCACACGCTGCTCGCGCAAGGGGGGCGATGAGACATGAATCGAACGCCGCTCTGCGGCCACGACCGGCGGTTTGCCGTCTATGGGTTCACCCAAGACGTTGAACATCCGCCCTAAGGTCTCCGGGCCAACGGGGACTTTGATCGAGCTGCCGGTGTCCAGCACCATCAGCCCACGGCGCAAACCGGCTGTTCCTCCCATCGCCACGGCACGCACTATGAACGGATCAATGTGCTCCTGAACTTCGACAACCAGATTGGGGGCATCGTCATCGCACTGCACAATCAAAGCATTGTGGATCCCCGGCAAATCCCCAGAAGGGAACCGGATATCCACCACCACCCCGGCCACCCGCACAACCGTCCCTGTGTTTTTCAAGCGTTCCCCTGTCATGGTTAAGATTTGGTTGCGGGTTAGTATACCAGAAGCTATACAATGAGACAAGTGAACTTGCCACTTGTCTCTCTGGGAAACTGGCGTTCCCCTCGGAGCAAGCATGATAAGGCCCTAACAGGGAGATTACCCATTGGACAAAATAGCCAAATGCGTGTATTATCAGTCTTGGGAATCCTGAGGGAGAAAAAGAACATGCCACTAGTAGAAGAAATAGGCATTGATTTGGGCACGGTCAACGTGCTCGTATACGTGCGCGGACGGGGGATTGTTTTGCAAGAACCATCTGTCGTCGCGCAACAAATTGACAACGGTGAGGTGGTCGCCGTCGGCGAGGAAGCGCGGGCGATGATGGGTCGCGCACCGGAGACGATTCAGGTGCGCCGTCCACTGCGCGATGGCGTGATTGCCGATTACCGCATCACCCAAAAAATGTTGTTCTACTTCATCAACCGCGCCATCGGAAAGACGCGCTTGTTCAAACCGCGCGTCTTCGTGACGGTGCCGTTCGGCGTCACCCAGGTAGAAAGCCGCGCGGTGCGCGAGGCCGCGCTGGAAGCCGGCGCGAGTCGCGCTTACCTGATCCCCGAGCCGCTGGCCGGGGCTATCGGCGCCGGGTTGCCGATCCACACGCCCGGTGGGCACATGGTCGTAGACCTGGGCGGTGGGGCAAGCGAAGCGGCAGTGCTCTCGGTGTACGGCGTGGTAACGTCGGCGGCAGTGCGCGTTGGCGGGGTACGTATGGACGAGTCCATTGCCGCTTACGTGCGCCGCAAGTACAACCTGATGATCGGGCAACCGACCGCCGAAGAGGCCAAAATCCGCATCGGTTCGGCCATCCCCCTGGAAGACAGCATGCGCATGGAAGTCCAGGGACGCGATCAGGTGACCGGTTTGCCGCGCAGTGTCGAAATCACCACCGACGACATTGCCGAGGCGCTGGAAGAACCAATCGCACTGATCATCAACATGGTCAAATCGGTATTGGAACGCACTCCCCCCGAACTCGCTTCCGACATCATTGACCGTGGTATGACGATGATCGGTGGCGGGGCTTTACTGCGCAACATAGATCAGTTGCTCACGCAGGAAACCGGCGTGCCGGTGTACGTCGCCGACGCGCCGATGGCGTGCGTGGCGGTCGGCGCGGGCAAAGCCCATGCTCTGCTCCCCTACTTGCAGCGGACATTACAGAAATTGTAAGCATTAGTCAACCGATTTTTGGGTTTTTGTGGTATAATGACCAGGGTCAATTTTGACCCTGGTCATTATTCTGATAGAGGAACTTCCGATGAAAAAAGTTTTCACATGGATTCTCATAGTGGGCTTGATTGCCGGCGGCATCGCCGGTTTTCTCTGGTGGCGCAACAACCAGGCGGCACAGGCACAAAGCCAGAGCGTTCTGCGTACAGGCCAGGTCACGCGCGGCGATCTGAACGTCACGGTCGTCGCCAGCGGTAATGTGGCGGTCAAAAACAAGCTCGACCTGCGCTTTGAGACCGCCGGAATCGTCAGCCGCATCAACGTCAAGGTCAATCAACGGGTGCAGGCCGGCGAGGAACTGGCAAGCCTTTCAACGACGGATCTGGAGCACGCCGTGCAACAGGCCGAAATCGCCCTGGAACAGGCAAAACTCAATCGCGATATCCTCGCCAAACCGGCAGCAGAAGCCGATCTGGAACTGGCAAAGCTGAACGTACAAAGCGCGGCGCAGGCGTTGGAAGCCGCGCGCCTGGGAAAACAGACGGCACAGGTTGACGCCGACGCGATGATCGTACAGGCGCAGCGCGCCCGCGAGAATGCCTTCAAGGATTACCGCGCCCGCGAAGGCACCCCCGAGGAAGAAAGCGCGCGCAAAAAATACGAAAACGCCGAAGAACAAGAACGCATCGCCCGCCTCAACGCCGAGGTCACCGTAAAGCAGGCGCAGGCGCAGTGGTTGACGGCTTACAGCCGCTATCAGCAGGCCGTCGAAAGCCTGCACAAGCTGGAACAGGGTCCCGATGAGCAACAACTCCGCCAGGCAGAGCTGCAAATCGAACAGGCACAGCTAAACCTGGAAAAGGCGCAGGCACAGTTGGCCGACGCCCGCCTGACTGCTCCCTTTGCGGGGTTAATCACGGCGGTCAACGTGCAGGAAGGCTTGCAGGCGCTCCCCGGCGTGGCCGCCTTCACGCTTGTGGACGATTCGCAATTCTACGTAGATGTGACGGTGGATGAAATTGACATCGGTAAGATTCGCATCGGGCAAACGGCCGAGATCACGCTGGACGCTTACCCGAAAGAAACGTTGCCCGGCGAAGTCGAAAGCATCGCGCCGGGAGCGTTGAATGTGGGCGGCATCGTCTCCTATCGGCTGCGGGTGCGCCTATCGCCTCCACTAGAGGGGACAGAGGGGAAGAATGTCGTGATCATCCGCGATGGTATGACCGCCAGTGTCCTCATCCGCACCGATGTGATCGAAAATGTGCTGCTCGTGCCCAACTGGGCGGTGCGGACAGACCAGTCCAGCGGTGAGACGGTGCTGTACTGTTATGTACTGCGCGCCGACGGCCTGCCGGAACGCCGCGACATCACCCGTGGACGCTACAATGACACTTTGACCGAGGTGCTCTCCGGCTTACAGGAAGGCGAAACGGTCGCCCTCATCGCCGAAGAACGCACGCTGCTCGATTTGTCAACTTTTGGTCAATAGGCGTTGAACGTTCTGGCGTGTAAACGTTCAAATGAGTTTTCAAGGGAGTGGGTATTGCTATGAAGAAAGGCATCTCGTGGTTCATAATCCTGGCGCTCATCGCGGCGGGTGTTGGCGGCGTATTATGGTGGCGCAATCGTCAGGCGCAATCGCAGAGTGCGGCAAGCAGTATCCTGCGCACGGCCCAGGTCGAACGGGGACAGTTGCTTATCACCGTGCCGGCCAGCGGCAACGTTTCCGTCAACCAACGCGCCAACCTCAACTTCAAAATGACGGGGGATGTGGCCGTGGTTGCCGTTGCGGTCGGCGAGCACGTCAAAGCCGGTCAGGAACTGGCACGGCTGGATACCGCCGCGCTGGAACGCGCCGTCAGGCAGGCGGAAATCGCGTTGGAACAGGCGCGCCTCAACCTCGCCATACTGCAAAAGCCTGTCAGCGAAGGGGACATCAAGCTGGCGGAACAGGCCATCCACAACGCGGCGCAATCCCTCGAAGTCGCGCGCAGCAGCAAGGAAGCGGCGACGGCACAGGCTAACCTGAGTCTCCGGCTGGCGCAAGAAATGCGCGATAAGACCGAGGAAGCCTACGAAAACACCATCGAAAGGCTCGAAAAATACGGGCAACCGCTGGCTTACGCGGCCGGCATCACGGCGGCCTATATGGAAGCGGACGGCAATGTCGGCATCACGCAGCTCAAAGCCGATTATCAGCTCCAACAAATCCAGAGCCAGTGGCTGTCGGCCTATCAGGCTTACCGGCAGGCGCAGCAAAACCTCGAAAAATTACAGGCCGGCCCCGATACGGACCGCCTCCGCCAGGCCGAGTTGCAGGTCGAGCAGGCACAATTGACCCTGACGCAGACACAGGAAACCCTGAGCAACGCCATCCTGGCGGCGCCCTTTGATGGCATCATCGCTGCCGTGAACATCCAGGCGGGCGCGCCGGCCCCCACCAATCTGCCGGCGATCACACTGCTGGACGATTCCCAATGGTACGTCGAGGTCAACGTAGACGAGATTGACATCGGCAGAGTCGCCGTAGGACAAGCCGTCAGTGTCACCCTGGACGCCAGCCCCCAAACGACGCTTCGGGGAACGGTAGAACGCATCGCGGCAACGTCAAGCAATGTCGGCGGCGTCATCGCCTACAAGCTGCGGGTGCTCCTGAAAGATGTCGGCACGACAACCATCCTGGACGGGATGACCGCCAGCGTGCTGATCCAGGCGGACATCATCACCGATGTACTTATCGTCCCCAATTGGGCGATACGCACCGATCAGGCGACCGGCGAAACTTACGTCTACCGCGTCGAAAACGGGGTTCCGGTGCGCACCGCCATTACGACCGGCGAACGCAACGACACGCATACCATCATCATCACCGGCCTGGCCGAAGGTGACACGGTAGCCCTGGTGTCCGAGCAACGCAACCTTATGGAAATGCAAGGGCCACCTTCGACGGGACGCTAGGAGGCGGGGATGGACAAGCGCAAAACCGTCATCTGGATCGAAAACATGCATAAAGTCTACAAGATGGGCACCAACGAAGTTCATGCCTTGCGCGGCGTTTCGTTAGGCGTGTTTGAAGGTGAAATTGTGGCGATTATGGGACCTTCCGGCTCCGGGAAATCTACGTTGATGAACATCCTCGGCTGTCTCGATCAGCCCACGTGGGGTCAATACATCCTTGATGGCAAAGACGTGAGCAAAATGAGCGACGACGACCTGGCCGAGGTGCGCAATCGCAAAGTGGGGTTCGTCTTCCAGAGCTTCAACCTGCTGCCGCGCACCACGGCGCTGGACAATGTCGTCTTGCCCCTCGTCTACGCCGGCATCGGTCTCCGCGAACGCCGCCTGCGCGCCAAAAAGGTGCTGGAAGCCGTGGGGTTGGGTGAGCGTCTGCACCACACCCCTAATGAATTGTCCGGCGGTCAGCAGCAACGGGTCGCCATTGCCCGCGCGCTGGTCAACGAGCCGGCCATCATCCTCGCCGATGAGCCAACCGGCAACCTGGATAGCACCTCCGGGCAGGAAGTGATGGCGATCCTGCAACAGCTCAACCGCGAGCAAGGCATCACCATCGTCCTGGTGACGCACGACCCACGCATCGGCCATCACGCACAGCGCATCATCCATCTGTTCGACGGGAAAGTGCTCAAAGAGGAATATGTCGCCGAACCGATCCAGGCCCGCAGCAGCCCGCCTGAGGATACTGCGCCGGCCTACGATCCGGCCTACCTTGAGGAGGCGACAGCATGAAACTCCTGGAAAGCCTCCGGCTGGCGATGAAGGCGCTTGCCGCCAACAAACTCCGCGCGGCGCTGACCATGCTCGGCATCATCATCGGCGTCGGTGCCGTCATCACGCTGATGTCGGCGGGTGAGGGTGTGCAAGCCTACATCACCAAACAATTTCAATCCATCGGCAGCAACCTGTTTTTCATCATCCCCGGCTCCTTTGAGCAGGAGCTAAAGCGGCCGGCCTATCTAACGCTGAAAGATGCCGAGGCCCTGCGCAATGTGGCCGAAGCGCCGCATGTGTTGCGCGTGGCCCCGCTCCTGCAGGGCAGCGCGCGGGTCACCACACCGGGGAAAGACAAAGTCGTGGACGTGAACGGCGTCACCGAAGACTATGCCGCCGTGCGCGACTGGGGGACCAGCGTCGGAACGTTTATCACAGCGGCGGATAATCAGGGTCAGGCGCGCATCGCCATCCTGGGAAAGAAAACCGCCGATTACTTCTTCCCGGATTTTACCGATCCTAGCGGTGAGGTTATCCGCATCAACGGCGTGCCCTTCCGCGTCGCCGGCGTAATGGAGGAACGCGGCGGCAGCAACTTCCGCAGCGAAGACGAGGTCATCTTCATCCCCTTGAGCACGGCGCTGAGCCGCATTTTTCCCCGGCGCACCAACACGGGTGAGCCACGCCTCACGTTCATCTACGTGCAGGCCGTCTCCGAGGAGCGCATGAACGCGGCGATCGAGGAAGTCGCGCAAATCCTGCGCCAACGGCATCGCATCGCTCCCGGTGAACCCGATGATTTCACGGCGATCAGCCAATCGGAGATTCTAGGGACTTTCCAGCAGATTACCGGCGTGTTGACCGTCTTCCTGGGCGCGATTGCGGGGATCAGCCTGCTCGTCGGCGGAATCGGCATTATGAACATTATGCTTGTCTCGGTGACGGAGCGCACCCGCGAAATCGGCCTGCGCAAGGCCGTGGGCGCGCGTCGGCGCGACATTCTGGCGCAGTTCCTCACCGAAGCCGTCATGCTCGCGCTGACCGGCGGGATCATCGGCATCCTGCTCGGCGCTGCGGGGGCGGCGATCGTCTCATACGTACTGCGGAACGAGGGATTCCGTGCCATCGTCACCGTCAATGCCGTGCTGTTGGCGACGGCGTTCTCGGCCGCCGTGGGGCTGTTCTTCGGCATCTATCCGGCGCAACGCGCTGCGGCGCTGAACCCGATTGACGCTCTGCGCTACGAATAATCCAAGACTTTATCATTGACGAATAATCGCTTTCTGTGAGAAAACGACTATAATAACGGCAATCCGTCAGAACACGTGGAGCAGCCGAAGTGATCATCAACGACACGGAAGACTTGCTTTCGCGCTGGAAACGTTTGCGGGTATCGGACCATGCCCTGCGCGAGGCTTACAAAGAGGGGCTGCGGGGCAGGGACATTCTGCATGCGATCTTCAACGGGCAGATTGTCGAGCACTACCCCAAGCGCCGTCGTCTGTTGATTGCCGGGCCGGTCGTTCAGTATCCTCTGCCGATCCACGTTGTCTGCGACTATACCGATAAAAGCGAATTGGTCGCCGTGACCGTTTATATTCCGAATCGCCCCCGTTGGATCAACGAACGCATCCGGGGTATGATGCCCGGCCCGGTCTCGTAGTCACATCATCAGCTTTAACCGGTGAGTTTTTTATAGCCTCATCGCCGTGGATTGCGACAATTCCAATACCTCATCGGCGGTCACTTCGCGATCCAGCTTCTCGGAAAGATAAATCCCCTCGGAAATCAACATGGTGTTGAGCGCGACCTCGGCTGTCGGCAGCAGGGCGACACGGCCTTGTAACGCCGCGACCCAGTGATGTTGTGAGCTGTCGTACACATCGCCGACTTCATGGACGTTGTGCAGGCGATAGTCGAACTGTCCCAGGTCGGCTGCGCCGTTGATCGCCAGGTCGCCGATGTTGAAGTAGTAACCGAACGGCTCCAACCGCACCCCACCCTGCGACCCGACGATGTACGAGCCTTCAAAGCCGTCCAGGTGGATGGCCCACGCCTCGATGATGTCCAGCGCGATGTTGTTTTCCAGACGCACAAAACCCATCCCCAGTTCTTCCACGTTGTAGCCGCTGATTTCCAGCCGGCGCGGGTCAATAGGCGTTTCCTGATAGGTCTTACCGGTAATGCGCAGGACTTTGGGATTGTCCAGCAGATAGAGGATGTTGGCAATGTGATACACCCCCATATCGTAAAACGCGCCGCCGCCGGAATTGTGTTTTTGGACGAAGGCGGGCGTGCCGTAACCGTCCACATAGGGGCGTCCCCGCCGTCGGAAGCCGGTCGAGCGCGCATGGTAAATTTTGCCCAAATGCCCGCCGTCAATGAGATATTTGGCGGCCTTTGTTTCTTTACTGTAGAGCGTGCTCAACTGGATATGCAACATTTTGCCTGTGGCTTTGGCGGTTTCCACCATCTTCACGCCGTCGGTGTAGGCGCCGGCGATGGGCTTCTCGCAGTAGACATGCTTGCCGGCCTCCAATGCAGCCACGGTCACGGGCATGTGCAGATTGTTGTGCAAACACACGTCCACGGCGACAATGTCATCGCGCCGCAAGAGTTCGCGGAAATCCGTGTACGTGTTGGGGATACCGAATTCCTGCGCCACGCGCTCCAGTTCCGCCGCGTTGATGTCGGCTGCCGCCACCATTTCCACGCCTTCGATCTTCTGGTAATTCCGCAAGTGACTCTTCCCGATTTGTCCAACCCCGATGATACCCAAACGCACTTTGTCTGCCATAGTTTTTCTCCTAACCCTTCATACCTGTATATCAAATGTCTCGGCGCTCCATACCTTCGCCAAAGCCTCGGCCGGCGAAAGTGGAGTTTCTTCAAGGCGATAGTAAATGTAGCGGAACAAATCTCGCAGCACGGCGGTCACGACCGGCGCGAGAAACAGGCCCACCAGGCCACCTAACTCGCTGCCGATGACCAACACCACCATCACCAGCACCGGATGGAGTTGCACGCTCCGTCCCAGCACCCGTGGGGTGATGAAGATGTTCTCGATCTGTTGGATGACGACGGCGTAGATCGTCGTTACCAACGCCAGCGTGGGATCCTGGGCCAGCGCCACCAAAATCGCCGGAATCGCGCCGAGGATTGGGCCGATGTTCGGGATCAATTCAAAAAGGCCGGCAATGACGCCGAGAATCAGGGCAAACTGCACCCCGGCAATCCCGAAGAAAATCGTCGAGACCGAACCAATGATCAAAGCCAGCAGAAGTTGCCCGCGCAAGTAGGAAGCAAAAACCGCGTCAACGAGTGCGGCAATCTTCAAAACATCCTCGCGGATCGAGGCCGGGATCGAACGCACGAACGTCTGGCTCAGCTTACGAGAATCCAACAGCATGTAGAAAGTCCAGAAGGGGATGATCAGGATGGCCAGTAAAAGGCTGAACGTGTAAGAGATCACCACCGCCGTACCGCCTACGGCTTGCTGGATGATCTTGCCCACCTGCGCGCCGAATTTGGTGATGTTTTCATCAATCTGCACGCGCACCTGCTCCGGCAACAGGCGGTATTGCTCAACGACATTTTCACCGAGCCGGTAGATGTACCGCCAGATCGTATCCCTGGCGGCCCACAACGCCTTGCCCTGGTCAATCAACATCGGTACGAACACCGAGAAGAAGCCCACCAGGGTCGCCAGCACCAGCAGGTACACCAGCCCTATCGCCAGGCCGCGCGCGGCGCGTCGCAAAAATCTCAAGTGCCGGCGCCGGCTCAACCACAAAAAGCCGCGCTCGAAAAATCTGACCAGCGGCGCCAGCACGTAGGCCAGCACCAGGCCAAAGATGTAAGGGATCAGGACCGTCCGCGCCGTCCAAACCGCCAGCCCGATGATCACCAGCGCGACCAGCACCAGGATCAATTGCTTACGCCGCGATATGGGAATCCGCCGCCAGGCATCACCGATTGAACTCATACCCCCCTCTCTCAATCTTCATCCAGCCGCAACATCGCCAGGAACGCCTCCTGCGGGATGATGACGTTCCCCAATGCCTTCATACGTTTCTTCCCGGCCTTTTGTTTCTCCAGCAGTTTGCGCTTGCGGGTGACGTCACCGCCGTAGCACTTCGCCAACACATCCTTGCGCAACGCCTGCACGTTCACACGCGCGATCACTTTTCCACCGACAACCGCTTGAATCGGCACCTCGAACAATTGACGCGGGATGACTTCTTTCATCTTGCGGATGAGCAACGAACCTTTCTCGTAGGCTTTATCACGGTGGACGATGATCGCCAGCGCGTCCACCGGTTCTTTGTTGACCAGCACATCCACCTTCACCAAATCATCGGCGCGATAGCTATCGAAGGTGTAATCCATCGAAGCGTAGCCGCGCGTGGCCGACTTGAGACGGTCATGCAAATCAATCACCATCTCGGCCAGCGGCGTCTCGAAGGTGAGCAAGACACGCTGTTGATCCAGGGTTTCGGTCAACAAGAGTGTGCCACGCTTGCGGCGGAAGATTTCCATAATGACGCCCAAATACTCGGTCGGCGTGATGACCTGCACTTTCATCCACGGCTCGCGGACTTCCTGAATGACCGACGGATCGGGCAAGTCGGCCGGGCGGTGGATTTCGATTTCATCGCCGTTGGTCAACAACACCTGGTAAGCCACGCTCGGCGCGGTCACCACCAGGTCTTGTCCGTACTCGCGCTCCAGGCGTTCCTGCACGATGATCATGTGGAACAGACCCAAGAAGCCACAGCGGAAACCGAATTGCAGCGCCTGCGATGTTTCGGGCTGATAGGTGAGCGATGCGTCGTTGAGTTGGAGCTTTTCCAGGGCGTCCCGCAGGCTCTCATAATCATCGGCTTCCGAAGGATACAGGCTGGCAAAGACCATCGGTTTGGCCGGCCGATAGCCGGGCAGCGGTTCCGCCGCCGGCCGACGTTGTTCGGTGATGGTGTCGCCGACGCGCGCTTCACGCACCGATTTGAAGCCGGTGGCGATGTAGCCCACCTCGCCGGCCGAGAGCTGCTCAACCGGCTCCATCCCCGGCCTGAAGACACCGATTTCTACCGGGTCAGTCTTCGCACCGGTCGCCATCATCAACAGCGGTGTCGTCACGGTCACCCGACCTTCATAAAGCCGCACGTAAGCCACCACACCCTTGTAAGAGTCATAGTGCGAATCGAAAACCAGAGCACGCAGCGGTGCTTCCACATCCGTGACCTTTGGCGGCGGCACGCGGTCCACAATCGCCTGCAACAGAGCGTTGATGTTCGTGCCCTCTTTCGCCGAAACGGCAACCACATCCTGCACCGGAACGCCCAACAACTCGGCGACCTCACGGGAAACTTTTTCCACATTGGCCGTCGCCAGATCAATTTTATTGATCACGGGGATGATCTCCAGGTCGTTCTCCAACGCCAGATACAGGTTCGCCAGCGTCTGCGCTTCGATCCCCTGGGTGGCGTCCACCACCAACAGAGCGCCTTCACAGGCCGCCAGCGCCCGGCTCACCTCATAGGCAAAGTCCACGTGACCGGGTGTGTCAATTAGATTCAGCTCGTATTCCTTACCATCGGCGGCGACCCAGTGCATCTGTACCGCCGAGGCTTTGATCGTCACGCCCTTCTCACGTTCCAAATCCATACTATCGAGCACTTGCGATTGCCCGCTGGCGAATTTCCGCGATTCCACCGTGCCGGTCACTTCCAACAACCGGTCGGCCAGGGTGGATTTGCCGTGGTCTATATGAGCAATAATGCTGAAATTGCGAATATGTTGCGGATCCATCCTTCTCCCTTAATGTGTGAACGTTTCAACGTTTGAACGTTCTAACCTCATCCAAAGTCTGGTCAATCCACGTCTGTGTGTCGCCGGAGATCGCGCCTGCCTCCCACCATCCCAGAAATTCGACGTTGCCGGCCGGCCCAAGCAGTGGGGAAACCATCAGCCCACGCAAGCCCAGCCCCAGAGCCGCCATGTCCGCCGTCACCGTCTCCAGCACACGCCGATGAACCGCCGGGTCGCGCACCACACCGCCCTTGCCGACATCCGCGCGTCCGGCCTCGAACTGCGGCTTGATGAGCGAAATGACCGCACCGTCAGGCTTGAGCCAGCGCACGGCCGTCGCATAGATCAGTCGCAGTGAGATGAACGACACATCCGATACGATCAGGTCAACGGGTTCCGGCAATGCCGTCAGATAGCGCGCATTGATCCGCTCCAGCACGACCACCCGCGCATCCTGACGCAGCTCCCATGCCAGTTGCCCGTATCCCACATCTATCGCATAGACTTTCGCCGCGCCGTGTTGCAACAGGCAATCCGTGAAGCCGCCCGTCGAAGCGCCGATGTCCGCAGCCACTTTCCCGCTGACCGTCACCGGAAAACGCGCTAACGCGGCTGCCAGTTTTTCACCTCCCCGGCTCACAAAGCGGGGGCGGGATTTCAACCTCAGGTCGGCATCCACCGGCACACTCACGCCGGGCTTGTCGGCCAACTGCCCTTCCACCAGCACCTCGCCGGCATGGATGAGTCGCTGCGCCAGTGAACGACTTTCCGCCAGGCCACGCTCCACCAGCAAAACATCGAGACGCTGTTTTTCCATTGCCTTGAAGGATACCTGAATTTGCCCTAATCGTCAAATGTGCAGACGATCCGGCTGCGTTTCAGAACGGGCGTGACTTTTACCGCCGAGAGCGCAGAGTCCGCAGCCTTACCTGGAGTCCCCGGTGTCCTTTGGGGTTGGTAGACCCTTTTCAGGAGAGTCATAGATTCCTATTCAGGGAGCGGGTTCAAGGACGCCAGGAGATGGGCCAGATCCTCCGGCAACGGCGCAGAGAAGGTCATTTTCTCGCCGGTCGTCGGGTGCACCAGCGTCAAAGCGCGCGCATGGAGGAACTGACGTGGCGCAGGCAGGGGAGGATGCGCCGGGCCATAGACGGTATCCCCGACCAGTGGATAGCCGAGCCAGGCAAAATGAACGCGAATCTGATGGGTGCGTCCGGTCAACAACAGCACATCCAGCAACGTGTAGACGCGATTTTGGGCATCGTGATAGCGGCCGCACACCCGCCAGCGGGTGCGCGCCGGCTTGCCATCGGCAACGACATCCATACGCTGACGGTGAACGCGGTGGCGTCCGATGGGGGCCTCGATCACCCCTTCGGCCTGCGCGATGTTGCCGATCACCAGGGCAGTGTAGACTTTGTGCACCTCACGCGCTTTGAACTGCCGCTGCAACGCCTGTATGGCGCGGTCGTGCTTGGCGACGACCAATACGCCGGATGTGTCTTTGTCCAACCGGTGAACAATGCCGGGACGTAGCTCGCCGCCGACTCCCTGCAAATCGGTGCAATGGGCCAGCAAAGCGTTGACCAGCGTGCCGGAGAAGTTACCCGCGCCCGGATGGACCACCATCCCGGCGGCCTTGTTAATGACCAGCATATCCGCATCCTCATAGAGGATGTCCAGAGGCAACACTTCCGGCGTCAGCGTTGCAGGTTCCGGTGGGGGGATATGCACCTCGATCACATCGCCGGCCCGCACTTTGTAAGCCGCGCGTGTCGGCGCACCGTTCACCAACACGTCACCCGCGTCAATCAAACGTTGAACTGCCGTGCGCGACAAAGTCGGCACCGCCTCGGCAATATAACTGTCAATGCGTCCGCCACCGGCTGTGACAATCAGCTTATAGTTTTCTTCTGACAAAATCGGTAGTCTAGTAGTCATTAGTCTAGTAGTCAGTAGTCTGGTAGTCGGTAGTCTGGTAGTCAGTAGTCTGGTAGTCATTAGTCTAGTAGTCGGTAGTCTGGTAGTCGGTAGTCTGGTAGTCAGTAGTCTGGTAGTCAGTAGTCTAGTGGTCGGTAGTCTAGTAGTCGGTAGTCTGGTAGTCGGTAGTTTGATAGATGATCTCACCCCTTTTAACAACCAGAGCCACAGGATTCACGCCGAAGCGATATCCCAGGTACCGATAGTCAGGGATGTCCAGGATTAACAAATCGCCCGCGTAGCCGGGCGTGAGGCTTCCCACCCGGTCGCCCAGGCCGACGGCAAACGCAGCGTTCAACGTCACCGCAACCAGCGCCTGTGCGGGTGTGATTCGCAGGTAACGGCACGCCAGCGCAATAACAAAGGGCATGGACTCATTCCAGGCCGTGCCGGGGTTGCAATCGGTCGCCAGCGCCAATGCCGCGCCGGCCTCAAGCAGGGCGCGGGCGGGGGTGTAGTCGTGTTGCCCCAGGCCGAAAGGCGTGCACGGCAGTGAAACCGCCACCGTCTCCGATGCGCCGAGCATGGCGATGTCTTCCGGCGGCGTCGTGACCAGATGATCCGCCGACGTCGCCCCCAACGCCACCGCCAGCCGTGCCCCACCGAGCGAAGCGAACTCATCCACGTGGATTTTGAGCGGGAACCCCAATGCCCGCGCCGCCTCAAGGATGCGGCGGCTCTGTGCCAGGTCAAACGCGCCGTCTTCACAAAAAACATCGCAGAACGGCAATCGCGGCAGCCCCAATGTCCGTGATTTCTCCACCACGGCGGGCAGCATTTGGTGAACCACAACGTCCACGTAGGCGTCAGGATGCTGCCGATATTCGGCGGGGACGGCGTGCGCTCCCAAAAAGGTGGGAACCAGCGTTACCGGATGCGCCCGGTCAAGGGCGACAATCGCCTCCAATTGCCGCAGTTCTGCCGCAGTTTCCAGGCCATAGCCCGTCTTCACTTCCACGGTCGTCGTGCCGTGAGCAAGCATGCGATCCAAACGCGGACGCATCGCCGCGACAAGCTCATCCACAGAGGCATCGCGCGTGGCCCGCACGGTGGACATAATTCCGCCGCCCGCCGCCATGATCTCCATATACGTCGCGCCGGCGATGCGCTGCTCGAATTCCGCCGCGCGGTCGCCCATCCACACCAGATGCGTGTGTGGATCCACGAAGCCGGGACATACGACTTTGCCGCGTGCGTCAATCTCACGGGCGGCGTTAAAATGTGGGCGCACCTCGCAGGTCGGCCCGACTTTGATCACGCGGCCCGCCGCAATGGCAACCGCGCCGTCCTCAATCATGCCCAGGTTTCCCAGAGACGTGCCACGCTGCGGCCCACCATCCTGAGGTGGAATGACACAAAGCTGATCGGCAGAATGAACTAACAGATCACATTTTTGCGCGCCCATTTTCAAAATCCGTCAGAATAGATTAAGCAGAAAGGCCAGGATGACTTCACCCTGGCCAAAGCGACGATGACCAAACGCCAACCCCCTACTCGCCGCTGTCCGGCGGTTTGATATACACCCCCACGCGCACCATCTCGTCTCCTGACATCACCAGAACCGTTCCGACGATGTTGCCCGCACGATCCGGCGAACGGACTTCAAAGAGATGGCCTTCCAATGTAGGGCCACCCACTACATTCTCCTCCTCGTTCCAGGCGTAGGTGTACACGCAATTGCCGCCATGTCCCCTGACATAAATGACCGCCATCCAGCCATCCACAGTATTCAGTTTGCGGATCGGCCAGGCCTCTGCCCACAAAGATTCACCGGTACAGGCGACGGTCGGCGTTGCCGTCGGGGTTGGTGTGGCGGTCGTGGTCGGGGTCAGCGTAGGGAGCGGTGTCACCAGCGGCAGATCCTTCAGAGGACGCAGCACTTTGAGGTTGACGATTTGCGTCCACCCCAGCAAAGTCTTATCAAGGGTGCTGAGATACACCCACTCCGGCCTGTCGGGGTCATAACCGAGCAGACGTACCGGGGTGCCGGGTAGCAAAGTCGCCACAGGATCCCACCAGCGGGTTGCGCCCGGACGCAAGTCGGCGCCGTTCTCGAGCACCACGGCATCGGCGGTTTCGCCTGCACCCGGCGTCGCAGTCGGGAACAACGCAAAAGTCGGCGTCGGGGATGGCAAAACCGGCACCGAGGTCGGTGTGGTGGGGGGAACTCCCGTCGGCGTAGCGGAGGGGATGGGCAATAACGTGGATGTCGGCGCAACGAGGGGCACCGATGCAGTCATCGCGGTCGGCGTCGCGGTGAATGTCGGCATAGGGGTAGCCGCCCCGGAAGTAGCCACACAACTATTCCACACATTCTGCGCGGCACTGTAAAGCCAGAGACCGACCTCATGATGAGCGCCCGTATCTTCAGCCTCAAAACGCGCCACAACCGCGGCCGGCGCCACATTGGGGATGAGTGCCGTCCCTTCGGGCACAACATTGGTTTGACCGAAAAAGTAAACGTCCTGACGTGCGGAGTCGGCAATCCAGATCGGCCCACGAATTTGATAACTCTTGACGGCAAAGAATGCCACCCAACGCCCCGTGATCCCACAGCGCATCGCAACGGCGTTCGCATAATCGCGTAAAATGGTTGTGGCGAAATATCGCGGTTGGCGGGAATCTATCTTTTCCCATCCGGCATTATAGGCCGCGAGTGCGTTGAAAATGTCGCCATTCCCCTGCTGGATGATGATGGAGAGGGTGCGCGTGCCCCAAAAGAGGTTGAGGCTGGGATCAAGGAGAGCCTCTTTTGAAGGGCGCCAGGAGAAGCCCTCCTCTTTGGGCATTACCTGCATCAATCCCACAGAGCCAACCGGACCGACCGCATCGGCCTCGCCACGCGACTCCATCCACACCAGAGACGCGATCAGGTCGGGGTCCAGGCCGCGACGATTGGCTTCTTGCAAAATGAGGGTTTCCCAGCGCAGGATTCTGCGGCTCCAATAAGGTGACAGGGTGGACGTTCCAGAGGACTGCGTAGAGAGATCTGGGAAACGCGAAGCCCCTACATGTCCGGCGACCACTCCTGTCAGCAGCCCTATTACCACAAGCGCTGACATCGCTCTATGGAAGGGTTTCGTTAACACACACTCTCCCGTTGTTTAATGGCTTATCCCTTTGGAACAAATCTTATTCTTGACTATAGAAGATTTCGAAGATTTGTCAAGCCTTCAATCGTCTGTGGCAACATCCTCATCCGCAAAGATGGTCTGCGCTTCTGCCAGATAAGGCGGCAATTCCTCATCCGTTTTGCCTTTGGATTGCAGGTAGCGTTCCAACAAGTGCATAGGGGTCAGCGCATCCGGCTCCAGACCACTGAGGCGGTCACGCGCAGCGCGGTCTACCTCGCGGTTGATCTGTGCAAAGAAAGCGTCCATCAGCAAAGGCATCAGGTCGGCGTCCCGCAGGTATGGCTCCTGTTCCGGCGACATCTGCACGCTCAACCGCACGACCGCTTCGGAGAGTGACTGAGAGGCCAGCGCACGCTCGATGGTGCGCAGGGGATGAGGCTCCTGACGCACATCTACCCGGATGGTCACGAAGGGGCGCGCCGGCGTTTCGATGTAACGCCACGCGGTCGCCCCACGCTGCACTTCGACCCAGCAGAAGCCCTTGGGCTGCTTCTCTTCACCGAAGTCCACCCGTTCCAGGCTGCCGGCGTACACAACCGGCGGCGCGTTCGTCGGATTGAGATTTTGGTGTTGATGGATGTGTCCGAGTGCGACGTAGTCCCATGCTGCGTCGGTCAACGCCGAGAGGGGGATTGCCACATCGCGGCCCACCATGATATTGCGCTCCGATCCCCAATGGGCATTTTCGACCGAGAAATGCCCGGCCAGCACCGCCGGGATGTGAGAATCAAGCTGTGCCGCAAACTGCTGAATCAGGCGCACCACCACCTCGCTCACGGCGCGATCCAGGGCTTCCTGGTTCATTTGCCGGAACTGTTCACGGCTGAGCAGACGCTGGCGGACAGGGTAGGGGATCACCGCAAGCTGAAGAGGGCCACGGCGCGTGTCCACGCGCAACAGCTCAGGGCGCGCGGCAACGGTCACATAGGGAACGGCAAGGGTGGCAAAGATTTCAACGCTCGAGGCACGCTGTTCCATCACGGGGACATCGTGATTGCCCACCAGCAGCACGGTAGGAATCGCCGCCTGTGATAAACGCCGAATACGCTGCGCAAACTCGCGTTGATGGGTAGGATTCGGACTGCGCGTGCGGAAGGCATCGCCGGCAAAAAGCACCAGATCGGCCTCATGCGTGATGGCGTATTCAACGACCATATCCAGCCGCGCGAGGAAATCCTTCACGCGCTGGTTCAGGCCCGATTCCGGGTCCAACCGCCCGTAGTTTTCCATACCGATGTGCAGATCGGCGAAGTGCAGAATACGTATAGGTTCAGTCATCGAGAACACCCCAGAGGCAGATTTTGCCGTCAGCAGTGCCGATGAGGGCCGGGCCGGCGGCATCCAAATGAACGGTGGCGATGGTATCTGCGGAAACCGGTAAGTGATGGAAGGTCAGGTTCTCATCCGCAAACAGCAATTCCCCCGCCGTCGTACCACCGAGGATGAAATCCTTCGTCCACGTCAATGCGGAAAGCGTGCCGGTCAATGTCGGTGTGCGCTGCCGCACGGCACTCCGCTGCGCGACATCCCACACAATCCACTGTCCCGCCGCGTCCACCGAGAGTGCGCGATCGCCCTGTGGTGCAAAGGCCAGGAACCGCACTGCCGTCGTATGCCCTTCCAAGACGGCGATTTGCGCGCCGTTCACCATATCCCACAGAGATACGCGCCCATCGGCGGCCCCCGCTAATACGAGGGGCTGCGTCGGATGCGCGGCGAGTGCCGTCACCGGATTATCATCGGCTTTGAGCAGCCACACGATCGCCCCGTTCGCCGGGTTGATGACCCACAAGTAGCCGTTCTCCAAGCCCAGCACGAGTTGCGTGCGCCCGACGGCGTAGGCCAACGTCTGAATCCGCGCAAAGGTCGAGACGCGGCTGCGCAACGTCCGTGACCACGACGGGAATGTATAAAGGTACAGGTTACGCTCACGGGCCACGGCGATCTCCGTCCCGTCATCCGCCAACGCGAACGCCGTGAAGGTCAGCGGATGCGTCACCTGGGGCAAGGGAGCGAGCGTCGGGTAGCGATAGCGCAGCGTGACATCGGCAGTCAGAGCCTGAATTTCATCACCGAGAAGGTTCAGCGCCAGGAGCGGCGCGCCTTCACCCTGGATGCAGCCGAGAAGTTGTGCGTCGGTCGTGAATGGTCCGGCCGGCGTCGGCACAGGCGTGCCGGGCGACACAGGCCAGTAGTACGGCGTCGGTGTCAGTGTCGGTGTGCTGGTGAAGGTGGGCCACGGCGTCGGCGTGGGTTCGATAGACGGCGGGGGAAGCACGGCCACAGGCGTCAAAAGCGACCCCGGAAGGAACTGTCCCCCACCCCACAGCGTCAGCAAAGCCAGCGCCACAACAATTCCTTTGCCGATCCAATGCTCAAAAGTCAACGCCAGCCAAAGCAATCCCAGGGACAGTGACACCGCACCGCCCATCACCCACAGCGGTCCCAGGATGCGCATCAACGCACGCCACAGCGGCGCGAACACCGCCAGGGTTCCCGCCGAAAACGGGATGCCGGTCAAGGCGCGAATATCCGGCGGCGCAATTCGATCCAACAACGCCAGCCCACCGATTCCGCCGACAAGCAGCCCGGCCGTGAGCAACGGCACGCTCATACACACCCAACGCTTGCGGTCGGACATCAACGCGGTAGCGACGAGGGCCAGCAGCAAAGCCAGAAACGGTGCGTACCACACCCAACGCAGCCAGCCCGGCGCACGCCACGCCGCAATGAATCGCGCTTCGGTGACTTCGCTGATGGCGATGAAGTCATCGGTAAAATCGTTCCACCACGCTTGTTGCTGCTGCCCGACCCCGGCATGCGCGCCGGGATCCGCCGGCAGGCAAGCGGGTGGCGATGCTGTGTCACAGGAAGGCAAAGCCCGCCACAGGAACGCGCGGATGTTCTCGCCCCGATCGCCGGAGAGCCAATGCGCTACCTGCGGTGTTAGCCGTTCCGGCGATGCCGCCTCGCCAAGCGCCCACGCCGCCCACGATGGTCCCACGCGCACGCCCAGCGCCTCTACTTCTGAGGGCACGAACACGTAGTCAAAAAACGCCCGCAACGTTTCGGGCGTGCGGGGGATCCACGCCGGCCACGCCGTTTCAGGGATCCGTCGCGGCAAGTCGTTTGCCAGCGCAATGCTCACCTGCCCGACAAAGTCACTCTCTCGCAGCCAACGTCGGTAGAAATCCGGCGTGAACAGGGCGTACCGCACACTCCACAAGGGGAGGGCAAGCACGCAGAGCAACGACGCCAGGATACTCAAGAAAAGAGCAATGCGCGTCTTCAATACTCTCTGCTCCTACTCGTCTCCTCACAACCTCGGCAACACCACTCCGATCTGCCCCTGGTATTTGCCTTGTTTGTCGGCGTAGGAGACTTCACACGGCTCGTCACCCTCGAAGAACAGCACCTGCGCGATGCCCTCGTTGGCGTAGATTTTCGCCGGCAGCGGCGTTGTATTGCTGATCTCGATGGTGATGTAGCCATGCCAGCCCGGCTCCAGAGGTGTGAAATTCGTCACAATGCCACAGCGGGCATATGTAGATTTCCCCAAAACTGTGCCTAATACGTTTCGCGGCATGCGGATATATTCCAGACTGCGGGCCAGGGCGAAGGAATTGGGCGGAATGATGCAGATGTCGCCCACGAAATCCACCATCGCGCGGATGTCAATGTTCTTGGGGTCTACAACCGCCAGGTCCCCCACCCCCGCCGTGAAAACTTTGAATTCATTGGCGACACGAATGTCATATCCATACGAGGACAGACCATAAGAGATTACGCCGTTGCGTTTTTGTCCGTCAAAGAACGGATCAATCATCTGCTGTTCCAATGCCATCTTGCGAATCCAGTGGTCGGGTTTGAGTCCCATAGCAACTCCTCAAAGAAGTAAAAGATAGGCAGTAGACGGCGGACAGTAAGATGAGAGAACCTCTCCCTGTCTGCCGTCTACCGGAATCACATACGTTCGGGAGCATCCATGCCCATCAGATGCAGCACACGGGCGAGGACATGTTGCGCGGCACGGGCCAACATCAGCCGCGCCCGCGTGAGCGCCGCATCCTCCGGCGCCGTGGAGACAATGCGGCAGTCACGGTAAAAGGCATGGAATAACGATGCCAGTTCGGTAGCGTAGAACGTCAGGTAGTGCGGCGCCATGCTGCTTGCCGCCAGGGTGATGACTTCGGGCAGCGCCAGCATCTTGCGGATGAGCGCCAATTCGCTCGGATGTGTGAGCAGGGCGGGATCGCCCGGCGCGTCAAGGTCGCATCCTTCCTCGGCGGCCTTGCGCAGCACGCCGGCAATGCGCGTGTGCGCGTACTGCACGTAGTAGACGGGATTGCGATCCGACTGCTCCACGGCCAGGTCAAGGTCGAAATCCAGCGTGACATCCACGGTGCGCGTGAGCATCATAAAGCGGATCGGATCCGGGCCGACTTCATCCACCAGCTCGCGCAGGGTGACGAACTCCCCGGAGCTTTTGGACATGCGCACTTCCTGCCCGCCACGAAGCAACGTCACCATCTGGTAGAGGATGAACACCAGCCGATTCACATCCACGCCGAGCGCTTTCGCCGCTGCCTGCACGCGCGGAACATCGCCGTGGTGATCCGATCCCCATACATAGATGGCCTTGTCGAAACCGCGTTCAACAATTTTGTTCCACAGGTAGGGGATATCCGATGCCAGATACGTCGGGCGATCCTCTGGATTGGGAACGACCCGTGGCGAACGGATGAGCACGGCGTCCTTTTCCAGGTCGGGGTGACGGAACCATACCGCGTCATCATACTCGACGATGTAACCACCGGCGCGCAGTTTTTCCATCATGGCGTCAAACAAACCGCTCTCGTAGAGCGACCTTTCACTGAACCAGCTATCGAAGTGAACGCGCAACTGCGCCAGGTCGTCACGTATGCCGTCGAGGATCCGCGCGATGCCCCACTCACCCAGCGCGCGGATGGCCGCATCGCGCTCCAGCGTCAGGTAGCGGTCACCGAATTCATCGCGTGCACGCTGCGCCAGGTCGGTCACATACGCGCCGGGGTAGCCCTGTTCAGGAAAGGGTACATCCACGCCGAACAGTCCGGCATAACGCGAAAAAATACTCGCGCCGAAGTTGCGCACTTTGGAGCCGGCGTCGTTGACATAGTATTCGCGTTCAACGGCATAGCCCGCAGCCTCCAAAATCGAGGCCAGCGTGTCGCCGATCACGGCATTGCGGGCCGAACCGATGGTGATCGGCCCGGTGGGGTTGGCGCTGACGAACTCCACCTGCACACGCTTGCCGCTGCCCAGAGATACATTCCCCCAGGATTCGCCGGCCGCGAGGATCACCGGTGTCTGCTGCGCTACCCACGCCGTCGAAAGGGTGAAATTGAGATAGCCCGGCGGCGCCACCTCCACCTGTGCGATGAAGTCGGCGGGGGGAATGTGCTGTGCAACGGCCTGCGCAATCTGCAAGGGCGCACGCCGCAGCACCTTCGCCAGTCCCATACACACCGGCGAGGCGTAATCCCCATGAGCTTCGTAACGGCTCTGTTCAACAGGGACAGGATCAGGAATGTCGAAGGGCGGCAACGCGCCGGCGGCCTGCACCTGCTGCAATCCAGCGCGGACAAGCGCCGCAACTCGTTCACGCAACAGAAGGGAAACGGTCATAGACTTTTCTCCAGGAAATAAGGTAATTGTTTGCGCCACCAGGGCCAATCATGGCTGACATCCGGCCCCCAGTAATCGAACCAGGCCGGCACATCCAGGGCGCGCAGGTCGGTTTCAAGGATGCGCGTCTCACGCAGGCTGTCTTCTTCCCAGGCCCCCTGCCCCACACAGACGATGATGCGGCTTTGCCGAAATTGTTCCAGATAGACAGGATCGGTCAAATTCGGCAAGTAACAGAGGGGGAAGTTGTAATAGACGGTATCATCCATGTAGCTTCCGACAAAGTATTCCGGCCCATAGAGGCCGCTCAACGCGATCACGCTATCGAAGTGCTCCGGATGCTTAAAGAAAAAATTCGCTGCGTGATAGGCGCCCATGCTACACCCGGTCGTCATCGCCTTGCCGGGGAAGCCACTGTGCTCGCGGATAAACGGGAGGACTTCTTCGAGCACGTAGCGTTCGTAACGCTCGTGCTGCCGTCCCCGGTCACCGGGATACATCCAGTGTGCCAGCCAGGCTTCGCAGTCAATGCTGTCTACGGTATAGAGCCGGATTTTACCACTTTCGATGAAAGGTGCAGCCGCCGCGACCATGCCAAAGTCCTCAAACTCGTAGAAGCGCCCGCATGCCGAAGGGAAGACCAGCACCGGCTTGCCGGCATGTCCGTAGGCTTTCATCTCCATATCGCGGCCCAGGTGGTCGCTCCACAATTTGAAGTATTCTTCTTTCATCTTTTCCCCCATCAAAAAAATCGCGGATCTGGCGATCCGCTTCAAACACTGTTAAGATGCTCAGGCCGGTCTTCAGACCGAGCCTGCGCGTCGCTCAGGAAGTGGCACGGTCAGAGACCGGCCACGGCAAACATTCAAAGAGCGGCCCGGCAAGTTGTCCCTAAACTGAAATGCGCCCCTGTTAAGGCAAGCCGCTCAAAGCGTTAGGAACCCACGTTACGCCATGATGGCGTCAATGATTTGCCGCAGCTCCACAAGGTCGGGGGAGCGTAACACATAGGCGTAATGGCCCAACGCCGGCGACAGGACTTCGCTCATCGAGCCATGATAGGTGATCCACGGCCCATAGCGGCGCAGGACATCGTCATGAGAAAGCCGATGTGGCACGGTCCACTTGCGTCCGATATAGGCACAATGATACGGGCGGGTAGGCTGGGAACGTAACGTGTTGTACGTTACAATGTTTGCCCATTCCTGGTAAAAGTCCATATCATTGGCGTAATTGAACATGTCCATGGTCAGCCCGCCGGGAGGCCGCATATTCACTTCCAAAGCCACCCAACGATCATCGGCAACTCGGAAAAACTCGATATGGAAAAACCGCTCGCGCAGCTCAAAAGCCGCAACGGCCCGCCGTCCGATCTCTTCAAGGCCCGCTGGAAGCTCACGCATCGAGTAGTAAAAGATTTCCAGATCGTCGTTGACGATCTCCATAATGCCCCGGTTGAAAAAATGCGAGGTGCAAAAGACGATCCGGCCTTCCTGATCCACCAGACCATCGAAAGAGTAAAGCGCGCCGGAAACAAACTCTTCCAGTATGTAATCCACGGGCGGTTTCTCGGCAAAGAAACGCTCCAGTGCAGCAGCATCGTTGATCTTATACGTGGCATTGGCGCCGACGCCAATGTCGGGCTTGGCGATCACCGGATACCCCACCTCGGCAATCAGATGCGTAGCCTCTTCAAGGGTCCGCACCACGCTCCCCCTGGCGACGGGGATGTCGGCCCGGCTGAACACCTGCTTCATCTTCGATTTTTGTTTGACCCAGGCAATATCGGCGTTCTTGGGGCCGTGAACGTTGAAATCGGTGCGCAGGCGCGCATCGGTTTCCAGCCAGTACTCGTTGTGCGATTCAATACGATCCAGCTTCCCGTAACGATGCGTGAAATAGCCACACGCCCGCAGCAAAGCGTCGTAATGATGCAGGTCATCCACACGATAATATTCTGTCAATGCCGCCCGTAATTCGTAAATCAGGTGATCGTAAGGAGCATCGCCGATGCCCAAAACGTTCACGCCATTGCGACGCAATGACACGGCGAAATGGTAATAGTTCGGCGGAAAATAAGGTGACAATAAGACCACATTCATAAACCATTGCCCCTACGTTTATCAAGATTAACAATACGAAATGGGGGAGCAACAGTCCCTCCCCCACGTCCAGTGATACCCGTTTTTAATGAAAAGTCAAATAGCGCAAGACTTCAATGCCGTTCCCACCAGACATAGATGAGCGCGTTGCCGCCATCCTCATAATACTCGACCATGACGGTATGCGTGCCTTTGGTGAGATCCACTTGAGCACAGTAGGACTGCGCATTGGCGCCGTGCCATTCATCTATCACCCGCACGCCATCCACATACAGGCGCACACCATCGTCGGCCATAGCACAGAAGGCATAATTGTCCTCGTAGAAAAATGCCTTGCGCGTCCAACGCACCCCGAAATAATTCTCAGGCAAACCGCCGACGGGCGCGCTCAGTCCCCAGTTGAATCCGATCTGCTCATCCATGCGGGTGACGACAGGTTTGCCGCTCAATTCAGGATTGCCGAAGTACTCGCCTAACCATGCCTCGGCAGGTGCAGAAGCGTCCGGCGTGGCCGTCGGTGTGGGGGTCGGCGTGAGTGTCACGGGCGCGTTCCCCAGGCGGGTAAAAGAGAACTGGATGGCCGCGTTGCCGGTATCGTCGAAGTATTCGATGACCACCGGATGGTTGCCGGCAGACAGGGTGAGATCAACCTGATAGGTCGCCTGGGATTGCACCCGCCATTGATCGAGGACCAGATTGCCATCCACCCAGAGGCGTGCGCCATCGTCCACGGTGATCTTAAAACGATACCATCCACCACGGAAGTTGATCGTGCGCGTCCAACGCACCGAAAAATGATCGGTGTTGAGGCGGGTATCAGGGGAACGCAACCCCCAGAAGAAATTTATCGCTGCGTCGTTGCGCGTAAAAACCGGCGCACCGGAAAGGTCGGCGACGTTGAAATACTCGCCGCGCCATCCCGTCCCCCCCGAAGGCTGCGGTGTCGGGGCCGGCGCCACACCGGGGATCACCAACCGCTGCCCGACATAGATGTAATTAAGATTGTAGATGCCGTTTGCCTGCGCAATCGCCCACGCCGTCGTCCCGTAGTAACGCGCGATGCTGTACAGGGTATCGCCGGCCTTCACCACATAGACGCCGGCAGGCGGCGTTGTCGGTTTGGCGGGGATGATCAGACGCTGGCCGATGTAGATGTGGTTAGGATTGAGGATGTTGTTCGCGCGCGCCAACGCCGAGACATCCACGCCGTATAAGCGCGCAATGCTGGACAAGGTTTCACCCGGCTTAACGATATGGGTGACTTCGCCCGCCAGAGCCGGCCCGGCAGCGACCTCGGCGACCGACAGCAACACCATCACCGCAACACAGAGCACCCCTAAAATTTTCTTCATCCCTGCACCTCCTGAGTTTATGAAAGGCTATCATACCCCTAGGCGAGCTTCTTCACACCCCATGATATATGCGGGAGCATACAACGTCAAGCCGCACCAGTAGGGCTTTATCATACTCGCTACAATGACTTCAACCGCGACTTCAACCGCTTCAAGCGGATCGTCAGATCCGCGTTGCATCGTCAGATCCGCGTTGCATCGCCAGATCCGCGTT
>DAOSNS010000027.1:0-42768 GCA_035373625.1 Anaerolineae bacterium
CTCCTTTGCTGCATGCGCTGCGTGAGGCCTTACACTCAACCGCACAGATGGAAAAATAGTTCGTTTTTTCATCGCTGGCCCTCCCTTGAATTTTTTAACGTTGGAACGTTATTTTCATCCAATTGAGCCTTGTCTTGAGGCTTAACTTCATTGTAATAGCAGAAAAACTTATGTCAATTCCAATTCAGGGAAGGGACAGGATCAGAGCGACGCATGGACAAATTGCACTTGACATCCATGCGAAAAGTCCTTACAATGAAGATGAAACTCCCAACCGAGCGTGGGGTTATGCCAAAATGTGAAATCGGTTCCACAACCTATACAAACTATAGCACTGCGGGCCATCTATGAGGATGTCACCCGCAGTGCGCGTTTATAAATCGGAGTGTACCGGTAGAGGAGGTGATGCTTCCGGTCTTCACAACACACTTGATGGTTTACCCAGAACTACTATACCAATCCTTTGGGAGAAAGGAAAAAGACTATGTTTGACGAGAAATCACTCAAGGAATTGGCTTCTTTTGAAGCAAAAGGTCCGATTCTGAGTCTCTATCTGAATGTGGATCCCACCCAACATTCCGCCGATGAGTATCGTCTGGAATTGCGCGAGATGCTTAAACAGGCCGAGGGTCTGGTGGATGAAGCCGACATCAACGCGGTCAAGCGGTATGTGGACCTGGAATACAACTGGTCTGGCCGTGGTTTGGTCATATTCTCACGCCAGGCAGAGCAGTTCTGGCGCGCTCTGCCGCTCGCCGTCCCTGTGCGCAGCGGGGTGACGGTAGCCAGCAAACCTTATATTTCGCCCCTCGTGGAACTGGATGGATTCTACGGACGCTACGCTGTGGCGTTGGTGGACCGTCAAGGGGGACGTTTCTTTCTGTTCCAGATGGGGGAACTTGTGACACAAGAGGGCGCCATTGGCGAGGATGTGCGCCGGGTCCGCAAGGGACGCGGTTCGTCGGTTGTGGGGATGCGCGGCGGATCGCAGGCTTCCGGGCGTAAAGAGGCTGCCGTGGTACAGCGCAATCTGCGTGACATCGCCGCCGCCCTCGTCAGTTTTTGCCAGCAGTATCAGCCGCGTCACCTGCTTCTTGCCGGCGCCGACCCCACGGTCGCGCAATTCCGCGAGTTTTTGCCGATCAAACTGCAAGAGATCGTCGTGGGGGACTTCAATGCCGATATGATGTCCAGCGAGGCGCAGATCCGCGATGAGGCATTTGCCATGCTCAAAACTTTGGAGGAAAAACGACACCGTGAGTTGGTTGAGGCCGTGGTCACCGCCGCTGCGAAAGGTTTGAACGGCGTTGTGGGCCTGGATGGGACCCTCAGCGCAACCCACGAGGGGCGCACGCAAGTGCTGGTCATCGAACAGGGGTATCACGCGCCGGGTTACCGCTGCCAGAGCTGCGGCTACCTCACCACTCAGAAACTGGGTAGCTGCGTCTTCTGCGGAGGGGCCGTTGCCGAAATCGCCGACGCCGCCGAGGCGGTCATCAGCCAGGTGATCGAGAAAGGCGGCACCGTTGAGGTCGTCGAGAACGGGATGCTCAACGCCCATATCGGCGCTCTGCTGCGTTATTAACTCATGCCGTGTAAAACATCAATCCCCCCAGCAACCTGGGGGGATTGTTATTGAAAAGTCTACCCGAAGGATCAAGAACACAATCGAATGGATAGAGAACCCCTTAAACCCACCGATATGCGCGCTTATCGCCGCCAGACCGAACGCCGTCTGGTCATCGCTATCATCGTCATGGTGACGCTGGTCGGCAGCGTGGTCATCGGCCTGGTCTATGGCTGGCCCGCCGTCTTCACCGGATTGTTATGCCTGCTCCCCGGCGCCGGCGTTTTCATCCTCTTGTGGCTGGTGTTAGCCATAATCGAGCGTCTGAGCCGGGATTGAGAAACAGGGAAGTTTTATTGCGCGCCTGATATAGATTACAGCCACCCACGCAGGCGCATCGCCCGTTCGACGCTGGCAATCGCCACCCAATAGGCCGCGTCACGCATGTACAGTTCCTTCTGCAACGCCATCGCCAGAACTGCTTTGAAGGCATTCGTCATCTTTTGATCCAGCTTCGCCAGGACTTCTTCCTCTGACCAATAATAGTTCATATCGTTCTGCACCTGTTCGAAGTAGGAGCAGGTGACTCCGCCGGCGTTGCACAGGAAGTCCGGGATCACGAAGATGCCCCGCTCTTTGAGGACTTTGTCGGCCTCTAGCAGCGTGGGGCCGTTCGCACCTTCGGCGAGAATTCTCACCCGTTTGCTGATGTTTTGGACATTGTTGCCGGTGATGACGCCTTCCACGGCCGCCGGGATCAGCACGTCGACATCTTTCGTCAGCCAGGCCTCGCTATCTTCGATCACGTAGCCGGCTTTTCGAGCTTTCTCTTTGTCAATCGTCCCATACTGATCGGTGATGCTTTGCAAGAAATAGGGGTCTACGCCTTCTTCTTTGGAGAAGGTGTAGGAAGTGCGATCCTCGCGGTCCCAGCACGACACACAGCTGACCCGTCCGCCCAGCATCTCAATGAAGGTGCGCGCGGCGTATTGGGCCACGTTCCCGAACCCCTGAATAGAGGCCGTGCGTCCGGTCGGTTTGATCCCCAGATGTTTCATCGCCTCGCGGATGGTGACGACGACGCCGAAGCCTGTCGCCGCCGTGCGCCCCAACGAGCCGCCGCCGCCCACCGGTTTGCCGGTGATCACACCGGGCACGTACTCGCCGCGCAGCTTGGAATACTCATCCATCATCCAGCCCATCATCTGGGGCGTCGTGCCCACATCTGGGGCGGGGACATCATTGCGCGGGCCGAGGTTCTTCCAAATCGCGTCAATCCACTC
The DNA here is from genome assembly GCA_035373625.1 of Anaerolineae bacterium. Lineage (GTDB taxonomy): Bacteria > Chloroflexota > Anaerolineae > B4-G1 > SLSP01 > DSWT01. The sequence continues at coordinate 2,851 of DAOSNS010000027.1, forward strand.
GCGGCACAGACGTTCCTTTTCGCTTGTCGAAAGCATCGCCGGGTCCACGACTACACCGCCCTTGCCACCGCCGAGCGGGATATCGGCAACGGCGCATTTCCACGTCATCCACATTGCCAGCGCCCGTACCGTATCCAGCGTCTCGTTTGCCGCAAAGCGGATGCCGCCCTTTGCCGGGCCCCGCGCGTCATTGTGCTGCACGCGAAAGCCAAAGAAGACTTTGATGCTGCCATCATCCATACGCACCGGCAGTTGAAAGCGAAATTCGCGCAACGGCCAGCGCAGCATTTCGCGCACTGCTGGCTCCAACCCCATCTGCTCGGCCACTTGATCGAACTGTGCTTGCGCCAACTTAAAGGGATTTATCTCTTCATGTTTTGCCATAACACTCTCCTTCACGCTAAGTATTGTACGATTTCACGGCGCGGGTGATCGGAAGTCCGGCCTACGCCGTACAAGTTAATCCCGTAGTCGTTCTAACGCTTGCTGCAACAGGGTTCGCGTCTCTTGGGGGTTGGCCTTGCCCTTCGATGCCTGCATCACCTGACCTACAAGCCAGCCCAGCACGTTCGTCTTTCCCCGCAAGTACTGCTGCACCTGCTCCGGGTTGTTGGTGATAACTTCCTGAATCAGCGACGCGAGCGCATCCGTGCCCGAAATCTGCGCCAGTCCCAGCCGCTCGATGACAGCATCGGGGAATTCGCCCGTTTCACTCATGGCCGCGAGCACCGTCTTGGCCGCCGTCACGCTCACCGTCCCCTGCTGTACACGCCCCAGCAAATCCGCCAGATGGCGCGGTGTGACCTTGCAGGCATCAATCGAGATGGCGGCGACGTTCAACAGGCGGAACAGTTCGCCGGTTATCCAGTTGGCGACGTCCTGCGGCGCAACATCCCGGGTGTGCGCCAGGGTCGCCGCCGTTTCAAAGTAATCGGCGACGCGCCGGTCGCTCACCAACAGTGCAGCGTCGTAAGGGCGGATGCCGTAATCGCGCATCAAGCGGCGTTTTTTCGCCAGGGGAAGCTCAGGCACGCGCACGCGCAGCGTCTCGATCCAATCCGGCGCAATTTCCAGCGGCGGGATGTCCGGTTCGGGGAAGTAGCGGTAGTCGTGCGCGTATTCCTTGCTGCGCTGCGGGTACGTCCTGCCGGCAGCCTCGTCCCATCCCAACGTCTGCTGGACGACCGTGTCCCCATTCTCCAGCACGGCTTTCTGTCGCTCGATCTCATAGGCCACACTGGCCGCCAGCGCGCGGAACGAGTTGAGGTTTTTGATCTCGGTGCGGGTTCCCAGCGTCGTTGTTCCCACGGGGCGCACGCTGACGTTGGCTTCGAAGCGCATCTCGCCCTTCTCCATATCACCCGCGTTGATGCCGAGGTAGATCAGCAATTCACGCAACGTCGTCGCGTAAGCCTGCACGGCTTCGACGGTATGCATATCCGGTGCGCTGACGATTTCGATGAGCGGCACGCCTGCGCGGTTGAAATCCACCAGTGCCGAGCCATCTTCCTGATGGTACAGTTTGGCCGTGTCTTCTTCGAGGTGCGCGCGAATGATGCCGATCCGCTGAATTCCCGACGCCGTCTCAATTTCCAACGCGCCGTTGACCGCCAGCGGCAGTTCGTACTGCGAGATTTGATAGCCCTTGGGCAAATCAGGGTAAAAGTACGACTTGCGCGCAAAGACGTTCACCGGATTGATCGTGCAGCCGAGCGCCAGGCCGGTCATGATGCCCAGCTCGACGGCCCGACGGTTCACCACCGGCAACGTCCCCGGCAGTGCCAGACACACCGGGCAGACTTGCGTGTTGGGTGGCACGTCTCCGGTATCGGGCACCACCGGACAGGCGCAGTACATCTTCGAGCGTGTATGGATCTGCGCATGCACTTCAAGGCCGATGACGGCTTCGTATTCCATAGACCCCCATTTCCATTTTTCACCGTAGTTGCTCAGCAGGGCGATCGCATTTGGCCGCTTCCGGCAACTGAATACGGCCTAAAGGCCGGGGAAAGAGGGATTTTTGTGGCGGGGCTTCGCCCTACCACAAAAACCCTCCCTCATGTAGATATCGTGCTCTTACCGACCGAAGTCGGTGAGCAGGTGGTATACCGGCTTCGCCCGGTGATTTCAGTATTTTCACAGGTCGTTACGACCGGCACTTTCAACGGTTACGCTGCACAAATCGGGTCATACGTTCCAGGGCAATTTCGATCTTATCGTAGGCCGTCGCATACGACATACGCACGAAGCCCACCCCCGAAGGTCCGAAAGCCCGTCCGGGGACAACGGCGACGCGCTCTTCTTGCAACAGGCGATCGGCAAATTCGGCGTCGTCCATGCCGGTGCTCTGGATGTTCGGGAAAGCGTAGAATGCGCCATGCGGTTCGATGCACGGCAGGCCGATGGTGTTCAGGCCATCCACGATCAACCGGCGGCGACGGGCGTAGCGCGCATGCATTTCCTGGACGAACGGTTCGCCCACTTCCAGTGCCTTCAATGCCGCCCACTGTGAGACCGTCGGCGCGGACATGATGAGGTACTGATGCAGCTTGCGCATCTCCGCCACCAACGGTTCCGGTCCACACAGATAACCTACCCGCCAGCCGGTCATAGCATAGGCTTTGGAGAACCCCTGCAACACAATCGTGCGCTCACGCATCCCCGGCAGAGTGGCAAAGCACACATGTTCCACATCGTAGACCAGCCGGTCATAGATTTCATCGGACATGACGATCAGATTGTGCTTTTCCGCAAGGGCTGCAATGGCGGCAAGATGTTCGCGGCTGATGACGACGCCTGTGGGGTTGTTGGGCGAGGTGATAAACAGCACCTTTGTCCTGGGCGTTATAGCGGCCTCGATCATCTCCGCTGTGAGTTGGAACCCTGTCTCCGGCGTTGTTGAAATGGCAACCGGCTTCGCGTTGACCATCATGGCCACCGGTCCATAGGCGACAAAGCACGGTTCGGCAAAGATGATTTCGTCGCCGGGATTCAACAGCGCCGCCATCGCCAGGTACAACGCCTCGGAGACGCCGACCGTCACCAGCACTTCACGAGCAGGATCATAGCTGACCCCGTAGAGTCGGTGCAGGTGTGCGGCAATGGCCTGCCGCAATTCCAGCAAGCCGGCATTGGAGGTGTAATGCGTCGCGCCACGTTGCAGCGCCGCAACCCCGGCTTCCACAATCGGTGCCGGCGTATCGAAATCCGGCTCTCCAATCCCCAAACTGATCACATCCTCCATTGTTGCTGCAATGTCAAAGAAGCGGCGGATGCCAGAAGGCGGGATGCTCCTGGCAAGCGCGGAAACAAAAGTATCAGAAATCATCAATTCCCCCTCGAAAATTAAGATTAGCGAATGAGCGAATCGGCGAATAGCTCATGACCTGCAACTCGTAATTCGCAATTCGTAATTCATAATTCGCCACTCATAGCTCCACCGACGAATCACCGATGTTGAGTCTGCGGAAGCGTCCCGCAAGGTGCACCCAGCGGCCGATGATGGATTCTTCCAACATCACGGCGTCAATTTCCACGCCCTCGTCCACAATGGTGTCGCGCAAGATGCTGTCGCGGATCTGCACATCGCGGCCAATCGAAACATACGGTCCGATGACCGAACGCTCAATGATGGCCTGCGGATGGATATAGACCGGCGGGATGATCGTCACGCCGGGACGCGGCGCTGCAAAGCTGTTCTCGCAGCCATGTTCCAGCAGATAGCGATGGGTGATGAAGGTCGTCTCCGGCTTGCCGGTGTCCTGCCACACGCCGGCCGGGCGTGCCTGAATGTGCGCGCCCTGTTCGAGCATCAGGTTGATGGCATCGGCCAGATAGTACTCGCCTTTTGTCTGGATATGCCGTGCCATCAGTTCCTCACACGCGCGCGCCAGCCATTCTCCCTCGCGGAAGTAGTACAAGCCGATGAGCACATTTTTGTTGTCCATAGACTCCGGCTTCTCGATCAGCCGGGTCGCGTAACCGGCGGCGTCGGTCTCGACAACGCCAAACCGTCGCGGATCCTCGACTTCGTAGGTGAAGATGACGCCATCCAGCCCCGGCGCATCCAATCCCGAGAAATCCACATCATCGAAGAGCGTGTCCACCCACATTGTAAACACCGGCCCGGTGAGATGTTCACGCGCCAGCCAGAAAGCGTGCGCCTGCCCCAACTGCTCTTTTTGCTCGACAAAGTGCGCCGGAATGGCATAGTTCTCGCGGATGTAAGTCTCCACCTGCTCGCCGAGCCAGCCCACGATGAAGACGTACTCGGTGAGCGGTACATCGCGGAAGCGTTCCAGGATGTGCCCCAACATCGGCTTGCCGGCGATCGGCAACAGAGGCTTGGGGCGTGTCCACGTGTGCGGACGCATGCGCGTGCCCAAACCGGCCATAGGAATGACGAGTTTCATTGTTTTTATCCCCTCCCCTTAAAATAATCTCAACGGATTGAACGGATCAAACGGAGGAACATCCGTTAAATTCCATTGAATTTGTTGAGATACTCATTTTGATATTGCCGGTCGTCGCCTCCACCAATCGGTCGCCTGCTCATACGCGAACGCTGCGCGAAACAGGCGCGCTTCTTGTAACGCCGGCGCCACAAGTTGCAGGCCGATGGGCAAGCCGTCGGCATCGAAACCGCACGGCAGGCTGAGCGCCGGAATGCCCGCCAGCGCCTGCGCCAGCGTGAAGACGTCCGCCAGATACATCTGCATCGGATCGGCGGTGCGCTCGCCCAGACGGAAGGCCGTCGTCGGTGACGTTGGCCCGACGATGAGGTCTACGTGTGCGAAGGCGGCGTCGAAATCCCCCTTGATGAGCGTGCGCACTTTCTGCGCTTTGAGATAATACGCATCGTAATAGCCGGCGCTGAGGGCGTAGGTGCCGAGCATGATGCGCCGCTGCACTTCCGGCCCAAAACCCGCGCCGCGCGTTCGCGCATACAAGTCCCCGACGGTCTCGAAGTCACCCGCCGCACGGAAGCCGTAACGGATACCGTCAAAACGCGCCAGGTTCGCACTGGCCTCTGCCGGCGCGATGAGGTAATAGGTCGCCAGCGCATCGTCGGTGTGCGGGAGTTGGACTTCCTCTACCTGCGCCCCCAGCGCCACAAACGTCTGCAAAGCGGCGCGGACGGCGCGTTCCACATCCGGCTGCAAGCCTGTGGCGAGATACTCACGCGGCACGCCGATCCGCAAGCCCCGCACGTCCGGCACCAACGCCGCAACATAATCGGGCGTCGCTTCCGGCCACGTGGTCCCGTCCAGGGGATCATGCCCCGCCATAACCTGAAGCATCAGGGCGGCATCGGTCACGTCGCGGGTGAGTGGCCCCGGCTGATCCAGAGACGAAGCGAAGGCCACCAGCCCGTAACGCGAGCAACGTCCGTAGGTGGGGCGGACGCCGACCACGCCGCACAATGCTGCCGGCTGGCGCACCGAACCGCCGGTATCTGTGCCGACCGCCGCCAGCGCCTCGCCCGCAGCGACCGCCGCCGCGCTCCCGCCGCTGGAACCACCCGGCACGCGGCTCAAGTCCCACGGATTGCGGGTGGGGAAGAAAGCGGAATTTTCGGTGCTCGACCCCATCGCAAATTCATCGAGGTTGGTCTTGCCCAGGATAACCGCACCGGCGGCTTTCAGACGTCGCACGATCGTCGCATCAAAGGGCGGCACGTAGCCATCCAGGATTTTGGAGCCGGCGGTGGTCTCAATCCCCTGCGTGGAGATGTTGTCTTTGAGGGCAATGGGAAGGCCGAGCAAGGGCGCATCCCGGCCGGCAGCGCGCGCCACATCCGCAGCTTCGGCCTGCGCCAGAGCCGCCTCGGGTGTCAAGGTGAGGTAGGCGCGAATGTCGTTGTCTACGGCGAGGATGCGCTCTAATATTGCTTGTGTCAACGCGACGGAAGTGGTCTCGCCGTGCCGCAGCGCATCCAGAGCTTCGTGAAGGGTCAGGTCATGAAGAACACTCACGGGCACTCCTTCAGCGTACCGGCGGAACGACAAAGCAGTCTTGACGCGCGGCAGGCGCGTTCGCCAGCGCTTCTTCCGTAGGCAGGGTCGGTCCAGGCTCATCGTCGCGCAGGACGGTGCGCAACGGCAGCACGCTTGCCGTCGGTGGGATGGCATCGGTATCCACGGCTTGCAACCGCGCCGCATGCTCCAGGATTGCGGAGAGTTGTTCCTGGTACAATGCCAGATCCGCCTCGCTCAATTCCAGGTGCGCGAGGGCGGCAATGTGCGCAACTTCATCACGGGTCAATCGGGTCATTGTGGTTATCATCCATTCTGGATTATAACACGCTTTCGCACATTCGGCGACAAGCAAAAAACCCTAAAGGTTTGACGTTCAGGTTAACACCACGTATACACACCATGTTTAACCTTTAGGGTTTCGTGCAAACTTCATATTCTTTCTTCCTATGCTATAATCGTTTGCTGATTGAACAAGTGAAGGCTCTCTATCTTTAGCATGACAAAAAGACTTCAACATAGGAAAATATGAAATTAAGATGGTGACGTGGGCGCGCGTGCGGTATCGGGTGGCGCAATTCTTTGTTACCCTGTGGACTTCCCGGCGCGCTGTTGATCTCGCTTATGTGGAGCGTCATCTGGGGCCGGCGTTGTTGGATCTCTTCCGCCGCATGCCGCACGCCGAACAGCATCACGGTATTGCCGTCTGCCGGGCGTTGGAAGTGCGGGGGTATAGCGATCCCGATTTGCTGGCCGCGGCACTGCTCCACGATGTTGGCAAAATTCTGGCGCCACCGCGCCTGTGGGATCGTGTCATTGCCGTCTTGGGGGAACACTTTTTGCCACAGCAGGCCGCCCGTTGGCGCATCGGGGAAGCCCGGGGGTGGCGTCGTGGCTTTGTCGTGCGGCACTACCATCCCGTATGGGGCGCGACGTTGGCCGAGCAGGCCGGCGCATCCCCACGCACGGTGGTCTTGATCCGCCATCATCACGACCCGGCGGGAGATGATGCTGAAATGAAGGCATTACAGATGGCGGATGGGGGTTAACTGATGACTCAACGTATTACCATCATCGGCACCGGTTGTATCGGCACATCCATCGGCCTGGCGTTGCGCCAATCGCGGGACGCCGGACATCTGCAAATCGTGGGACACGACCGCGAATGGGGCCGCGCACGGCAGGGACAACAACTCGGTGCGTTTGATCGGGCCGAATTCAACCTTGATCTGGCATTGAACGGGGCGCGGCTGGTAATTCTGGCCGTCCCCCTGGCCGCTATGCGTGAGACGCTCGCCGAGGTCGGACGTCTGCTGACGCCGGCTTCCGGCGTCGTGGTGACCGATACTGCGCCGCTCAAGGTGCCCGTCATCGCCTGGGCCGCGGAGCTTCTGCCGGCCGGCAATTACTTTGTGGGCGCGGCGCCTTATCTTGCGCCGGGAGCCGGCGGATGGGAACCCCTGGAAAGCCTGCACGATGCCCGTGCCGACCTTTTTCAGCGTGCCGTCTACGCCATCACCGCCCGCCCCGATGATCATCCGAGTGCTGTGCGCGCCGTCACCAACCTGGCGCTCGTCCTGGGGGCAGAGCCACTCTACATAGACCCTGTCGAACACGATGCGGCGCGCGTCATCGCCGACGCCGTCCCGGACGTGCTGGCAACCGCGCTGTTCCAGGCGATTGCCACCGCACCCGGTTGGGCCGAAGTGCGCAAGGCGGCCGGGCGGCCTTTCGCCACAGCAACCGCCGCAGCGGCCGGGGATGCCGCCTCGCGCCGCATGCTGACACTGATGGGACGTGAGACTTTGCTGCGCGGTCTCGACGCCGTCCTCGAACGTCTGCAGGCCCTGCGCGAGACCGTGGCGCAAGGTGACGCGGAAGCGTTGGAAAATGCCTTCGCCAGTGTATCCCAGGCGCGGAGTTACTGGATGGCCGAAAGCCGCGAGCGCACCTGGGAAATCGAACGTAGCGCGCTCCAGGACGATAACCTGTTCCAACGCACCCTGCAGGCGCTCTTCGGCGAGGGTCTCACAGCTAAACGGAAATGAAAAAGAACTATGTTCAACAATGCCATTCTTTTTGTCTCCCGCATCTTGCATCCTGCCTCTTGCTCCCTGCATCCTATCTCTATATGTTGAATCGCTATGCTTAATCAACCACCACGGGTCCTGATGATCGCTCCCACCTCTTTCTTTCTGGATTACGGCTGCCATATCCGTATCCTGGAGGAGGCGCGCGCGCTGTTGGCGCAGGGACTGCGCGTGCGTATCGTCACCTATTACCTGGGCCGCGATGTGCCCGGGCTGGATATTGTCCGCTGCGCGCCCACGCCCTGGCGCTCCGATTACGAAGTCGGCTCTTCGCGACACAAAATCGCGTTTGATGTGTTGTTATCCTGGAAGGCACTGTGGACAGCATGGCGCTGGCGCCCCGACATCATCCACGGGCATCTGCATGAGGGAGCGCTCATCGGCCACGTCCTGGCCAAACTGCTGCGCGTCCCGCTGGTCTTCGACTTCCAGGGCAGTCTGACAGGCGAAATGCTCGATCACGGCTTCCTGAAGAAAGATTCCACGGCCTATTATTGGTGGCGGCGGCTGGAGGAGCGCATCGTCGAGATGCCCGACGCCATCCTCACCAGCACCGTCCACAGCGCCGAACTGCTCGCCGATGTTTTTAAGCGCACCAGGGATGTTTATCCCCTGCCCGATAGTGTCAATCTGGACTTTCTGTTCCCCACGTGCATCACGCCGGAGGAGCGTCTCCGCCGGCGCGCCGCATTGGGCATCCCGCCGGAGCGGCAGGTCGTCGTTTACCTGGGGCTGCTGGCCGATTACCAGGGCATCCCGCAACTGCTTCAAGCTGCGGCGTCTCTACGAGCGCAAGGGGAGGCCGTCTCTTTTTTGGTGATGGGTTTCCCGCAGGTGCAGCATTATCAGCACTATGCCCATGATTTAGGTCTCACCGACCGGGATGTCATCTTCACCGGCAAAATGCCCTACGAGGATATCCCTGCCTACCTGGCGCTGGGCGACGTGGCCGCCGCGCCCAAAATCTCGGCGACGGAGGGCAGTGGCAAAATCCTCAACTATATGGCGATGGCCTTGCCTGTGGTGGCCTACGATACACCGGTAAGCCGCGAATACCTGAACAACCTGGGCCTCTATGCCACACCGGCAGGCGACGCCGAGGCACTGGCACAGACATTACGCACCATCCTACACGATCCGAAGGGAGCCGCCCAACTCGGCGCACGGCTCCGCGAACGCGCCGACAGGCATTTCTCCTGGAGCCGCACCGGACGACAAATCTTGCGCATTTACGAAAAACTATGGCAACGCTAAGATCCCCGGTACGCAGTCCCTATTGGCGCGCGGCACTGTTCTATTTCGGCCTGTGGGGTATCATGGGGGCACAGATGCCCTTCTTCAACGTCTATTACGCTCATCTGGGGCTTAGCGGTTTACAAATCGGCATCCTTTCAGCCGCCTTTGCCCTGATGACGTTGTTTGTCGGTCCGGCACTCTCGCTGCTGGCCGACCGGCGACACTGGCAGAAGCGTCTGCTGCTCATCTCGATCGGTAGCACCGGTGCGCTGCTCATCCTGTTCATCTTCCCGCGCACCTTCGTTCCCTTGTTAATCCTGGTGCTGATACGCTCGGTGCTGTTCAGCCCGATGATGTCCGTCGGCGATGGAATGGTGGCGCGTATGGCCAGCCGCTATGGCATTGACTACGGCAAGTTGCGCCTGTGGGGGTCGTTGAGTTTCGCCGTCGCCGCGTTGATCTGCGGCGGATTGTGGGAACGCTGGGGATTCCAGGCCATGTTCATCGTGACCAGTTTATTAACCTTGCCGGTATTGTGGACGGCGACCGGGTTGGAAGAAAGTAACGCCGTCACTCCCACCGTTCGGGTTGCGCCGGTGCCCACCTTACGCGACGCCTGGCGGGATCGGGGATTGCTTGCTATCCTGGGGGCGGTGTTCCTGATCGGCATCGCCGAGGGGATATACGGGACGTTCTCCGGCGTGTATTTGGATGTCCTCGGCGGCGGACAATTTCTGGTCGGCGCGCTCTTTGGCCTTTCGGCGTTCGCCGAATTGCCGGCTATGCACTACAGTGGGGCCATCTTCCGTAAACTTGGAAAGCCGGTCGGCGTGTTGTTAGCCTACAGCCTGATCGGTGTCTCACTCATCGGTTATGGACTGGTACGCCAACCGTGGCTGGTGCTGGGGTTCGCCATGCTCAAAGGGATCGGCTTCGCACTCTACTTCGTGGGCAACGTCAACCTGATAGATGAGCGGGCGCCGGAGTCCCTGGTTGCCACCTTGCAATCGTTGATGAACGCGGCATCGCGCGGCCTTGCACCGCTCATCACCCTACCGCTGGGAGGGCGGCTCGCCGATGTCCTGGGGCTGCCGATGGTCTTCGGCAGTGCCGGGATCGCGGCCCTGCTGGCCGCGGGCGTCCTTTGTGTTGCCATTCTCGGCCGGCAGTTTGATGTGAAGCCGTTGCTTGCGGAGATACCAGCTCAAGAGTACAGGAGAACATGACCCGAAAATCAGGAATCTATCATCCCGCCCCCTTCACACTCAAGGCGATCACACGCGCGCTTGTGGCCGCGCTCATGCTGATGAGCATTGTTTTAGCGGCGACGGCGTGGCTGGCGCTGCGTCATCCGACAGACACAATCCTCCCCGGCGTGTATGTGCAGAATGTGGATGTGAGCGGCATGACGGTAGAGGAAGCCGTCACGGCGCTCACAGGCGTGTTGCCTGCGCCGGAAAGCGCCGGTGTGGATGTGCGGGTCGCCGGTCGTACCTGGCGCGTCACCTGGGCGGATGTGGGGCAGCATTACGACATTCGCGCGACGGTGCAGGCCGCCTACGCTGTGGGACGCGACGCTGCCGGTGACGCGCCTCTGACGGCAGGATTGCGCCGGCAGAACGTCATCGTGGCGCCACTTCTCACGCCCGCAGACCCGGCGCGGGTGCGGGATGTTGTGGGGCAGATCGCGGCGGAAGTTGCACGCGCGCCACTGGACGCCGACCTGACATGGGCAGGCGGGAATATCGTTGCGACCGACGGACAAGCCGGGCAACAGCTTGATGTGGAAGCCGCCGCCACGCGCGTGCTTCAGGCATTGGCCGAGGGAACACCGACGGTGGAACTGCCGCTCACTCCATTGCCGCCGCGGGTGACTACCCCGGAGCCGGCACGCACGCAGGCGCAGGCATTGCTGGCGCACCCCTTCACCCTTATCGTGGATGATCCGCTCACCGGCCCACTTCTCGAAAATGAGTTGCCGGCCGGGTATCACGCGGAGTTTAGCGCGCCGCCGGAGCGCGTCGCCACGTGGCTTGAAGGGCGCGCCGAAAACCAGGGCATCCGCTTGTACTTAAACGCCGTACCGGTTCAGGCGTGGCTGGAAGAGATCGCGCCGCAACTGGGGGATGAGCGGCTGCTGGACATTGGCCCGACGCTGCACAACATCCTCGCGGCGCTGTATGATGGACAACATCAGGCGCAGGCGCACGTCCGCCACCCGGAGCGCGTCTATAGCGTACAACCCGGCGACACCCTCTCGCTTATCGCCTTCAACCATCACATGCCGCTGTACCAGCTCAAGCGCGCCAATCCCGATGTAGATCCCGGTGCGATTGACGTGGGGCAAAAGATCATCATCCCTTCGATTGACGTGTTGCTTCCCCATCCGCTGGTGCCGGGTAAACGCATCGAGATTGATCTGCCCAAACAACAAATGCGCGTCTTCGAGTACGACACCCAAATTTACACCTTCACCATTTCCAGCGGCATCTCGCGCACCCCGACCATTCCGGGCCAGTTCCAGATTTTGTTTAAGGAAGAGATGGCCTTCGCGCCGCGCTGGCGGCTGGATATGCCGTATTTTATGGGCATCTACGAAGAGGACGACGGGTTTTTCAACGGCATCCATGAACTGCCCATCACCCATTACGGGACGCGGCTCTCACGGAGCGTACTGGGGTGGCCGGCTTCCTTCGGCTGCATTATTCTTGATGTGGGCGATGCAGAGACACTTTTCCGTTGGGCGGAAGTGGGGACACTGGTACGCATCGAAGGCTACGCGCCCGGAACACCCTCCTGGCAACAGACGCTGGCCGATCTCGCGCCGCTTACGCCGGAAGAGGATGGTCAATGAGACCAAATATGGTACAATGAAAAATGTGTCGCTGAAAACCATATTGCTCAAATCCTGAGTAGCCATGTACGCCCAAGTGCTGGTCTTCCTTCCCCTCAAAACCCGCACGACACCCGTGTTTGATTACAGTATCCCGGCGGTGTTGGTCTCGACTGTCCGCCCTGGGGTGCTTGTCGTTGTGCCGTTGCGTGAACAGCTTGTGCCCGGCCTCGTGCTGGCGCTCACCGAGGCGCCCGCCGTGCCGGAGACCCGCCCGATCCACAGCGTCCTCTACCCTGAGCCGGCGCTTGACACACACCTGTTGGACCTGGCGCGGTGGATGGCACGCGAGACGTTGACGCCGTTGCACAAGTGCGTGCAGGTGATGTTGCCGCCGGGGTTGCGCACCTCCGCGTACCTGCGCCTCACGCCGTTGACGGCCTCCGTCCCCGCCGACCTGCCCGGCCCTGCCCGTGCATTGCTCGAAACGCTCATCCAACGGGGATCGCTCACCGACGCCCAGGCCAAACAGGCTCTCAAAGGCGTTGATCTGCGTCGGGCGCGCTACTTTTTGAAACGCCGTGGGTTGATCAGGGTCGAACGCCTGTTGCGGCTCGCCATCGTACAGCCTAAAGTTGTGCAATTCGTGCGGTTGATCGCGCCGCGCGCGCAGTGGGACGCCCGATTGCAGGGTTTGCGCAATTTGGACCTGTACTGCCACATCCTGGACTTTCTCGAAAACGAACGCCAACCGGTGGATGTCAGCATCGTCTATGCCGAAACGGGCGCGCGATCCGGTCACCTTAAAACGTTGGCGACCCGTGGTCTGATTGCCCTCAGCCACGAAGAAGTGCTGCGTGACCCGCTGGCGGAGATGATTTTTACGCCCGATCAGCCCCCACCGCTGATCTCGGAGCAGCAGGCAGCCTGGGACACCATCGAAGCCCTGTTGCACGACACCACGGCCACAGATGCACCCGCTCCCGTGCTGTTGCTGGGCGTGACCGGCTCCGGCAAGACCGAGCTTTACATGCGCGCCACGGCGCAGGTGTTGGCGCAGGGTAAACAAGCGTTGATCCTCGTCCCTGAAATCAGCCTCACGCCGCAGACGGTGCAGCGTTTCACCGTGCGTTTTCCGGGGCAGGTGGGATTGTGGCACAGCGAAATGAGCGATGGCGAACACTTCGATACCTGGCGACGTGTGCGCAGCGGCGCGGTGCAGGTGGTAGTGGGCGCACGCTCCGCCCTGTTTGCACCGTTCCCTAACCTGGGCCTGATCGTGATGGACGAGGAGGAAGATACCAGCTATAAGCAAGGTCGCCCGCCCTATTATCACACGCGCGAGGTCGCCGAGCAACTGGCCCGTATGACGGGCGCGCTGCTCATCCTGGGCAGCGCCACGCCATCGCTGGAGTCTTACAGCCGCGCTTTGGCAGGCCGCTATCGGCTCCTGGAAATGCCGCAGCGCGTGATGGGACACCGGCAGCGCATTGCCGCCTGGGAGGATTATTTGCACCTCCCCGGCAACCGCTATCAGCCGTTGGAAACGCCGCAGGCCGCCGCCATTGCCCTGCCGCCGGTGCAGATCGTGGACATGCGGGCGGAACTCAAAGCCGGCAACCGTTCAGTCTTCAGTATGGCCTTGCAGGAAGCCGTGGATCGCGCTCTGGCGCAGCACGAGCAAGTCATCCTCTTCCTCAACCGGCGCGGGACGGCGACTTATGTTTTCTGCCGTGACTGTGGCTGGACGGCCGAATGTCCACGTTGCGACATCCCCTTGACCTACCACGAGGGCGCCGCCATGCTCATCTGTCATCGCTGCGGGCATCAACGACGCATGCCGCGCCAATGCCCGGAGTGTGGGTCAACGCGGGTGCGCGCCTTCGGCCTGGGGACGGAGGGATTGGAAGCGCGGGTGCGCGAGCGTTGGCCTGACGCGCGCCTCGTGCGCTGGGATCAGGACGTCGCCCGCTCGCATGCCGCACATACCGCGATCATGGGGCGCTTTGCCCGTGGCGAGGCCGACATCCTGGTGGGTACGCAAATGGTCGCGCGTGGGTTGGACATCCCCAAAGTGACCGTCGTGGGCATTATTTCTGCCGATACGGCGCTCAACCTGCCGGATTTTCGCGCCGCCGAGCGCACCTTCCAACTGCTGGCGCAGGTCGCCGGACGTTCAGGGCGCGGCTTGCTCGGTGGGCGCGTGATTCTGCAAACCTACTATCCCACCCATTACGCTATCCAACGCGCAGCGGTTCACGATTATGTCGGTTTTGCACGGCAGGAGTTGGCCTTCCGCCAACAGACTGTCTATCCTCCTGTGGTGCGTCTGGCGCGGCTGGTCTACGCGCACGCCGACCGCGAGAAGGCGCAGGCGGCGGCTGAAAACCTCGCCGCGACCCTGCGCGACGCGCTGCAGGCCGCCGGTTTGCCGGTCACCGACCTTATCGGACCGGCGCCGGCCTTCTTCGCCCGTGTGCGGGGACGCTATCGCTGGCAGATTCTGTTGCGCAGTGTTGCTCCGGCGGATTTCCTGCGCGAGATTCCCATCCCTGCCGGGTGGTTGGTGGATATTGATCCTCTTGAGGTGTTGTGAGGTAATGAAAATGATAGATTGTATTGTCCTTGCCGGCGGCGTGCCGCAAGAAGAAGATTTGCTCTACGAGTATACCCGGGGACAGCCCAAAGCGCTGCTCGATGTGGCCGGTAAGCCCATGGTGCAGTGGGTGTTGGACGCGCTTGACGCGGCGCCAAGTGTACGCCACATCGTTTTTGTGGGCCTTGCCCGCGAATATGGGATCATCTCCCCAAAAATCACGCACTATGTCCCCGACCAGGGTTCAATGCTGAAGAACATCCTCGCAGGCATTGATCGAATCCTGGAAGGCGATCCGACGACGCAACAAGTCTTGATCAGCAGCTCCGACATCCCCTTGCTCACCGCTGCCATGGTGGAGACCTTTCTGCGACAATGCGCCGATACCGGCGTGGACATCTACCACAGCATTGTGCCGCGCGAGAAGATGGAGCAACGTTTCCCCGGCTCGCGGCGCAGTTATGTTCGCTTTAGCGAAGGTGAATTCGCTGCCGGTGACATTCACGTCGTCGCGCCGCGCGTTGCCCACGCCCATCAGGACTTATGGGACGATCTGCTCAACAGCCGTAAAAATGCGTTCAAACAGGCCATGCGTCTTGGTCCGGCCTTCTTCACCAAACTGGTTGCCCATCGCCTGAGTCTGGCGGAACTGGAACGGCTCGCGCTCGAAAAATTCGGATTACACGTGCGCGCGATGATTGTGGAACACCCGGAGATGGGGATGGATGCCGACAAGCCGTTCCAACTGGAGATCTGCCGTCGCGAGTTGGCACGATGACGATACGCGGACAATCGTGGCTTGAGCGTGACCGCGCGCTCACGGCACAGGCGGCGACGTTAATTCGTGGGCCGCTCGCCCGGTGGCTGGCGACGCTCCTCGCGCACTCCGGCGATACGCCCGTATGGCTGCTTCTCGGCGCAGCGCTCTGGCGTTTCGGGGCAGAGGGATGGGCCAGGGCCGGCGAGCGTATAGTGTTGGTCACGTCCCTCGCCTGGATGGTCAGTACCGTGCTCAAACCTTTCTTCCGGCGGCCCCGCCCGGAAGGTGAACGCGGGCACTTCTATCTGAAGATTGACCGACATTCGTTTCCCTCCGGGCATGCAGTGCGGGTTGGTGGCTTGCTGGCCGTACTGAGTGGGTTGCTGCCGTTGTGGAGTGCGGCGGGATTCATCGCATGGGGTCTGCTCGTCTGCCTTAGTCGCGTGGCGCTGGGATTGCACTATGCCGGGGATGTGACGATAGGGCTGCTCATCGGTATAGGCGTGGGACTGGCGTTGTTAGCGGTTTTGTGAAAGGTAGAGCGGTCGGAGGCCAATCACAGCAAGACTCCCCCCAGATCGGGGCCGTCTTCTGACCGTGACCGTAGTTCTTATCCTCTGATGGGAGAACGCTTACGCGCCTGCTGTATGCTGATGGCCTGTGCCGCGCCGCGAAAACGTTCGGGATCGCTGATCTGGTGGCGCGCCGGGCGTTCCAGAGTGGGGCGGATCATCTGATGCATTTTCTTCAAGATCGTAAAGTTCACCGGATCGGGGCGCAGCGCCAAACCAAGCGCGTAATTGGAGGCTGCCAGCGCCCAATCCCATTCCTGACGCATCTCGTCGGCACGTGAATGATAGGCGCGCTTGTCCCAGGCCTTAGCCGACTGCTCGGCATCTTCGTAAATCGTATGTAACGCCATTCCCACCACCGCCAGCAGATCATGCGCCAATGCCTGATCCTTCGGTAGCACCTCCGGCAGATGAACCAGCAAGATCTCGGCCACCACGCGCATCTGTTGCGTTCTCTCTTTGATCGCCATAAATGCCTCAAGTGAAGATATATTGGCGGCAACGTTACCACAGGCTCAGACAAAGTCAAGATCGGTGGTGTCAAAGCGGGATAACATGGTACAATGAGAATGAAGAATGAAGAATGAAGAGTGAAGAGTGAAGAGTGAAGAATGGAGAATGAAGAATCAGGGATGGGGAATGATAAAAAGTAGAAGCTGACGACTGACGACTGATAGCTGATAGCTGATAGCTGATAGCTGATAGCTGACGGCTGATAGCTGACCACTAACCACTGACCACTAACCACTAACCACTGATAATTAAAAGGAGGGGCCTCAATGAACGAGAAAACCAAAGTCGCACAGGTGTGGGGAAAGCGTTCCGCAGATTTCTACGCCGAACTGGAAAATCAACCTGTCCTGGTGGCCGTGACCAACGGCAAAATCCTCAAAGGTAATCTGATCGGCGTGGATGTGTATGATGTCCTCATCCGCCAGGAAACCGGCCTGGAATTGCTTATCCCCAAAGGGAACATTGTTTACATCCACGGAGTGAGTTAGCGCATGCAAGGTGTAATTCTGGCGGCCGGCAAAGGCTCGCGGCTCCATCCCATCACGCTGAGCCGCTCCAAAGCGATGTTGCCCATTTTGGGGAAACCCATCGTGGAACGGGTCATGGAGCTGTTGGTGGCGAACGGGGTGCGCGATTTCATTCTCGTCGTCAGCCCCGAAGACCGCGACATCACGCGCTATTTCGTGCGCGAATCTACCCTGGAGGCCGAGGTACGCTTCGTCTATCAGACAGAGCGCCTGGGAATGGCGAAGGCGCTGGAATGTGCCGCGCCGCTCATCAGCGAAGATTTTGTCCTCTCGGCCTGCGACAATCTTGTGACGGCAGATGATGTGGGCCGTTTGATGGTTTCCTGGCATACAGAGCCGCATCCCAACGCCCTGTTGACGTTGATGCCGGTGTCGCGGGAACACATCAGCAGCACGGGTATCGTGGCCATGGACGGGCCGTGGATCACGCGCATTGTCGAAAAACCTACGCCCGAAGAGGCCCCCTCGAATATCTCCAGCCTGCCGCTTTACGTCTTTTCGCCGCGTATCCTGGCCTATCTGCCCGAAGTCTTGCCCTCACCGCGCGGCGAATATGAGCTGCAGGACGCCATCCAAATGCTGATCCACCGCGAGGGGCGCGTGGGCGGTGTGACCGTCGAGCGACGCCTGACGTTGACCAATGCCGCCGATCTCCTGGCGTTGAACCGTGAGTATCTGATGCACGGCGACGGTCGCCCCCAACTGGAACCGCACACCGTTGGGCCGGGCACGCAGTTGATCACACCGTTGTACATCGAGCGCGGCACGATCATCGGCGCGGGCTGTGTCATCGGGCCGAATGTCTACATCGAGCGCGATTGTCGCATCGGCAACCGGGTAACTCTCCGCGATGCGGTACTGCTGCGCGATGCCTCCGTAGCTCACGGCGCGACCATCATTAATCAAGTCATCGCTTGACACTTCTCAAGCCCTGAATTGAATATAAAAGGGGGTGGTGTGTTGAAAAAGCACATCACGCAAGCCTTTTGGGGAATCTGCCTCCTGGCGATGACAGGTAGCGCGGCACTTGCCGTGTGGCTCTTTTCCGGCCTCCCTTCGCCGGATGACCTGAACGCCTATACCACCGCGCCGAGCAGTAAAATCTATGACCGCAACGGCCGGCTGCTCTTTGAAATGCCGCCGCCGTATACGGGCAGGCATACCCCGGTCACGCTTGCCGAAATCCCGCCATACCTCATCTGGGCCACCGTCGCTACCGAAGATGCCACATTCTATGCTAACCCCGGCCTGGATTTTTGGGGCATCCTGCGCGCGGCCTGGATCAACGTGCGGGGAGGAGACGTGCTGGCCGGGGGCAGCACCATCACCCAACAACTGGTGCGCACGGTGATGTTCAGCGCCGACGAGCGCACCGAACGCACGTTGCGGCGCAAGTTGCGTGAACTGGCACTGGCCGTCTACATCACGCGGCGCTACAGCAAAGATGAGATTCTCAACCTCTATCTCAACGAGACGTACTATGGCAACCTGGCCTACGGCGTCGAGGCGGCGGCGCAAGCCTATTTTGGCAAACATGCGCGCGACCTCGACCTGGCAGAATGTGCCCTCCTGGCGGGTTTGCCGCAGGCGCCCGCGCGCTACAATCCCCTGGAGAACCTGGATGCGGCGAAAGAACGTCAGGCCGTGGTGTTGGATCTGATGGTGAAGCAGGGTTACATCAACGCCGGGAGCGCTCAGTTGGCAAAAATGGAGAAGCTCGATTTTGCCGCAGCACCGTTCACCATCCGCGCGCCCCACTTCGTCATGCTCGTGCGCAGCCAGTTGGAGCAGCAATTGGGGCTGGCGCGGCTCCAAGCCGGCGGGTTGAACATCTACACGACGCTGGATGTTGCGCTCACCGATACGGCCCGCGATGTGATCCGCCATCATCTGACGCTGCTGGCGGCCTGTCGCTATGAACCCAACTGTCCGCCGGGCGGGCACAACGTCCGCAACGCCGCGCTCGTGGCCCTTGACCCGTGGACGGGCGAAGTGCTGGCACTCGTGGGCAGCCCGGATTACTTTGCGGCGCGCATTGACGGCGCCGTGAACGGCGCGACAGCGTTGCGACAACCCGGATCGGCGATCAAGCCGTTTACCTATGCTGCCGCCTTTGAGCGTGGTGACCTCACACCGGCGACGGTGATGTTGGATGTGCGTACCGCCTTCGTGACACGCGAGGGCGTGCCTTACGTCCCGCTGAACTACGATCTGGTCTTCCGCGGCCCGGTGCGGTTGCGCGAAGCGCTGGCCTCTTCCTATAATTTGATTGCCGTGAAGGTGCTGGATACCATCGGTGTTGAGGCACTTACCGGCATGGCGCGCCGGCTGGGCATCACCACCCTTGACGATCCCGACAAGTTGGGACTGGCGTTGGCGCTGGGCGGCGGTGAAGTGCGCTTGCTGGAATTGACCGCCGGTTATGCAACCTTCGCTAACGGCGGCTATGCCGTGCAGCCGGTGACGATTCGCCGGGTAGAGGACGCGAGTGGCGTCGTACTGTGGGAAGCGCCCGATGGCCGGGGTGAACGGGTCCTCGATGCCCGCGTTGCTTACCTCATCACCGACATTTTGAGCGATGACCTGGCGCGTATCCCCACCTTCGGCGAGGGGAGTGTCCTGCAATTGACCCGGCCGGCCGCCGTAAAAACCGGCACGACGACCAACTTCCGCGATAACTGGACTGTGGGATACACACCCGATCTGGTCGTAGGTGTGTGGGTGGGCAATGCGGACAATGAAGCGATGAAAGACGTGAGCGGCGTGGATGGCGCCGCGCCGATCTGGCATGCGGTGATGGAGACAGCACTCAAAGGCCGCCCGGTGCGCGATTTTGTCCGCCCTGAGGGGCTGGTAGATGTCGAGGTCTGCGCGCTTTCCGGGCAACTACCGGGGCCGGATTGTCCCCACCGCATCACCGAGACCTTCATCGCCGGCACCGAACCGACCGAAACCTGTACCATGCATCAGCGCATCAACGGCGAAGTCTACACCGTCCTTCCCCCCGAAGCTCAGGATTGGGCGCGCGAACACCACCTCTCCCAGCCCGTAGCTCTTAGCCCTCAGACCTCCACTTCTGCTTCCCCTCTACGCCTCACAAGTCCTGATACAGGGGCGGTGTACCGCATTGATCCGACGCAGCCCCGCGACATGCAAAAGCTGCGCATTGCCGCCGAAGCCGGCCGGGCTTTCGAGCGTGTGATCCTGCTGAGGGACGGTCAACCGTTGGCGCAACTCACTGCACCTCCTTATACTTACCTGTGGCTATTGCAACCGGGCACGCATACCTTCGCGGCGGTGGGCGTTGCCGCCGACGGCAGCCGGATCGTCGGTGACAGCGTCACGATTGAGGTCCGGGAATGAAACCTTCCTCATATTTACATGACAAATTCTCAAAAGCGTGATACACTATTGATAGTTTACTGCTTTGAACGAAAACAACCACCTGACTGCCTGACTGACGACTATATCTACAAAGAGAGTGCGGCTATGAGAATTTCTAAAGGGCCTGGGTTTTTTTATTGAACCGTCGGTGGTAGAAAGGGATAAAATGGTCACAGAATCCATACCCGGAGAACAAGTACGCCGTGAGACAGCACATTGGGCCTTGAGCATCTACGCGGGTTTGGCCGCGTTTGGCATTGCGCTGCACATCATCAGAAACCTCACACCGAACAGGCATTTCAACTGGCTCTACCTGCTCCTCATGGCAATCATCGGCCTGACAGCCCTGGTGTCGCGGTGCTATGTCAACCGTTCATTATCCCGTGCGATGCTATCTTTTGCCTGGATCACTTTCGTTTGCTTCGCCGTATTATTAATCTATGAGATCATCACGGGGAAAAATTATGAGTTTCCTATGGCCATGTTCTACGTGGGCATTTTTACCCTGGGATTCATTTTAGGGTTTAAACCTGTCATATACTACGCGACTGCGACCGCAGCCATTTTCATCATATTGGGCTTTCGTTATCTCGGCATTTTCAATATCATCATACCTGTCGTTCTGGTTTATGCAATGGCAGTGCCGGCCAAGATCGTCGAGCGGCTCATCGAGCAAAGTACCCGAGACCTCGCGCAACTCAATGCGCGCCTTGAGGAACTCGTGGCGGCGCGCACGGCTGAACTGGCCAAAAGCAACCGACAGCTTCAGGCCGAGATCCTCGAACGCATACAGCTAGACGCCGCTTTGCAACAGCGCACCCTGGAGCTTGAGAGCCGTAATGAGGATCTCAATGCTTATGCTCACACCGTTGCCCACGACATCAAAGCACCGCTGGCGACGATCGTCGGGTTCAGCGAGCTGTTGGAAAAACGGCACGGACAATATCCACCGGACAAACTATCGGATTATTTCAACATTCTCGCCCGCACCGGTCGCAAGATTGCCAACATCGTGGACGAACTGTTGCTGTTAGCCAGTGTGCGCGAGGTTCAAGTCCTGGAAACCTGCCTCCTTGACATGACCCCCATTGTGCAGGAAGCCTTGCAACGCCTCACGGATTTGATGACCGACTCCCAACCCGACATTGTCTTCCCCGACACATGGCCGGCTGCCGTAGGCTATGCCCCATGGGTGGAAGAGGTGTGGGCCAACTATATCAGCAATGCCATCAAATACGGCGGCAAGCCCTTGCGCATCGAGCTTGGCGCCACCCTGTCGGGGAACAGTCACGTCCGGTTTTGGGTGCGCGACAACGGGAAAGGACTCACCCCAGAAGAACAGGCGCGGCTCTTCACTCCCTTCACTCGTTTTGATCATGCCAATGCCAGAGGGCATGGCCTGGGATTGTCCATTGTCAAGCGAATTGTTGAGAAACTCGGTGGTCAAGTGGGTGTCGAAAGTGAGGTGGGACAGGGGAGCACTTTCTTCTTCACATTGCCTGGAGTAGAGAGTAAGGAGCAGACCCCATCCCCTATCCCTAATCCCTAATCCCCAATCCTCAATCCCCACTCCCTAACCATAGGAGGATAGATGAAAAAGCAACGCTGGATATCTGTGTGTATTTTGTTGGCGCTGTTGATGAGCGCGTGTAAATTCATCACCGGGCCTGAAGTGACCCCTGAGCCAACCTCTGTGGCGACCGCAACCCCCAAGGCCACGGCATCCCCAACAGCACCGCCCACACCTGCGTTGCCTTATCCCGCTCCCCGTTTGCTCTTCCGTACACCCGAAACCGGCGAAGCCCAGGCCCTCGATGCCCCCATCGAACTCGTCTTCGATCAGCCAATGGACACCGACAGCGTGGCGCAAGCCTTCTCCATTTCCCCGCCGGTCAAGGGCGCGTTGCAGTGGGCCGATAAGCGCACGCTCGTTTTCACCCCCGCCGAGCCGTTGACGCGCGGCGCCAGTTACCGCGTCACCGTGGCTCAGAACGCGCGCAACGCCGAAGGGACGCCGCTTGCCGATCCGATTGCCTTCGATTTCCAGACTGTGGGCCATCTGCTGGTCAGTGAGGTGCAGCCCGTGCCCGATAGCGATGACATCGCGCCGGACAGCAGCGTTACCGTGGTTTTCAACCGCCCGGTCGTGCCGCTAACCGCCATCGGCAGCCAGGGCAAGCTGCCCGATCCGTTGACCTTCACGCCGCCGGTGCGCGGCAAAGGTGAATGGCTCAACACCTCCATCTACCGCTTTCACCCCGAAGGCGGTTTTATGCCGGCGACGCGCTACACCGCGCGCATCGCCGCAGGGTTGCACGATACCCTCGGCGCCCCCCTGGAAGAGGATTACACGTGGACTTTCACCACGCTGCGCCCGGCGGTCCTCGCGTGGACACCACGCACGGAAGCCAAACATATCGGCCCCAATGAGGTCATCAGCGTTACCTTCAACCAGCCGATGGATCACGCTTCGGTCGAAGCTTCATTCTCGCTCAGCATCAATAATCAACCGGTTGCCGGGAGCTTCCGTTGGGCCGGCGGGGAGACGCCACTGGCGGCGGAGACGATGGCCTTCGTTCCTGCTGCACCGCTGCCGCGCAATGTGCGGCCTTACGTGAACCTTTCCGCCGCCGCCCATGCCCACAACAGTGACGTGACCCTGCCGCAGGCATACGCCTGGCGTTTCTACACCGTCAAAGATCCCGGTGTGATCTCCACTTCCCCGGAGGACGGCGCAACCAATGTCAGCCCTTACAGCGACATCGTCATCACCTTCGCCAGTCCTATGCAAAAGGACCGGCTGATGGACTACGTCCGCATCATCCCGCAGCCCACCTCGGTTTACACCTATTGGATGGACAATGACACCGAACTGCGTATCGCCTTTGCGATGGAGCCGGCAACGGTCTACAACCTCACCCTCGATGGCGAAGCGCCCGACAAGTACGGCGCACCGCTCGGCCAGACGCTGCGCTTGCGCTTCACCACCGGCGATTTGTATCCGTTTGCCCGCTTCAATACCGGCCGTGAACTGGGCACGTTCAACGCCTACACCGATACCGTCGTCTATGCCAGCTATCGCAACGTTTTTCAGTTGGATGTCGAATTGTATCGCATGTCGCCGGAGACGTTTAGCCTTTTCTACAGCGATTATCAGTACCGCGAGAGCTTCCGTCCTTCCATTTCCAGCCTGGTTCGCCGCTGGTCTGTGCCGGTCAACCCGCCGCGCAACAAAAACCGCCTGATCGGTTTGCAGATGGTGGACGCCAACGCCGAACAGCTTCCGCCAGGCATCTATTATCTCCAGATAAGCGCGCCGGAGGTGCGCGCCTACGACCCCAAAGCGGCGCCGTCTCGTTACATCTTCATCCGCTCGCGCGTGAATCTGACGCTCAAACAGACCAATACCGAATCCCTTGTCTGGGCGACCGATCTGGCGACGGGCGAGCCGGTCCCCAACCTGCCCATCCGCTTTAAGGGTGCGCGCGTCGGCTGGCACGGCGACGGCCTGACCGACAGCGATGGTGTTTGCCTGACGACCGACCGGCCTCAGACGGCTATATGGGACAGCTACTTCGCCTTTGCCGCCCAGCCCGGCGATCCCGGCTTTGCCGTAGCCTTCAACGAATGGGAAAACGACATCAGCCCGTGGAACTTCGACATCAACGCCGATTATGGCCCTGC
This sequence comes from Anaerolineae bacterium, assembly GCA_035373625.1. Taxonomy (GTDB): domain Bacteria; phylum Chloroflexota; class Anaerolineae; order B4-G1; family SLSP01; genus DSWT01. The sequence goes on from DAOSNS010000027.1 coordinate 27,021, forward strand.
CGGGCGTTACGTGGGCTATCTCTACACCGACCGTCCCATCTATCGCCCTGGCCAGACCGTCTACTTCAAGGGCATTGTGCGCGCCGACGATGACGCCCATTACACGGTTCCTGAAGATATGCGTACTATTCCTGTGCGCATCAGCGATCCGGAGGGCAAGGAGCTTTACAACGAGCGACTAAATCTCAGCGATATGGGGACTTTCTTTGGAGAACTGGCGTTGGACGGCGAGGCGCCCCTGGGCACATACTATATTCAGATCGAGGTGCCGGATCACGATTTGTATGCCAGCACGAGTTTCCGGCTGGCCGAGTACCGCAAGCCGGAGTTCCAGGTGGCCGTCACCACCGACCGCGACGCCTATCTCAACGGCGAAACCATCAACGTTGTCGTTGAAGCCAGCTATTATTTCGGCGGGCCGGTCGCCAATGCCCAGGTGTATTGGAATGTTCTCAGCGCCGAATATGGCTTTAACTACCAGTGCCCACGCGGCGAAAAGTGTCCTCCCTATAGCTGGACGGATTACGATTGGGAACGCGACCGCGGCGGCTATGGCGGCTATGGACGGCTCATCGCCAGTGGGCAAGCGAGCACGGATGAACATGGCCGCGCTGTCTTCACCGTCCCCGCCGACATCGGCGAAGAACTGACCAGCCGCCGTTTCACCATCGAGGCCAACGTGGCGGACATCAACAACCAGTATGTGAGCCATCGCACTACCGCGATTGTTCACAAGGGACAGTACTACATCGGCCTGGCCCCGCAGGGGCGCATTGCCAAAGCGGGAGAAGAACACCGGGTAGACCTCCTCACCGTGGATTGGGACGGCGCGCCGGTTGCCGCCGGACCGTTGGAGGTGGTGTTTATGGAACATCGTTGGTACAACGTCCGCCAACAAGCCGAAGATGGCAATTTTTACTGGACGTGGAGTGTGGAAGACATCCCCGTCTACACCACCACCGTAACCACGGATGCAACCACGGATGTAACCACGGATGCAACCACGGATGCAACCACGGATGCAACCACGGATGCGACCACGGACGGGATGGGCAAGGCAATTGCATCATTCACGCCCCCCAGGTCAGGCAGCTACAAAGTCCGCGCTACGGGTAAGGATGCGCGCGGCAACGTCATCCGCAGTAGCACCTACATCTGGGTATGGGGCGGTGGCGAGGCTTACTGGCGTCGCGACAGCACCAATCGCATCCAACTCATCGCCGATAAGGACAGTTACACGGTCGGCGACGTGGCCGAAATCCTCATTCCCTCGCCGTATAGCGGCACGGTCAATGCTTTGGTAACGATCGAACGCGGGCACATCCTCGAAACTGCCGTCATCGAACTGTACAGCAACAGCGAGGTCCTGCGCGTGCCCATCACCGCGCAGCACATTCCCAATATCTACGTCTCCGTGATCATCGTGCAGGGCGCAGATCGGGCGACCGACGGTCTGGCGACATTCAAGATGGGTCTGGTCATGCTACCGGTCTCCACAGAGGAGAAGGAGCTGACGATCACCCTCACGCCAGATAAGCCACTTGAAAGCGGCGAGTATTACCATCCCCGCGACACGGCCACCTACGATGTGCTGGTGACCGACCACGCCGGCAATCCTGTGGAAGCGGAATTGTCGCTGCGGATGGCGGACCTGGCGGTGCTGGCGCTCGCCGACGAGACCGGGCCGTCACTGTTGGAGCATTTCTGGAGCCAGCGAGGGCTGGGCGTGCGCACCTCCACAGCATTGGCAGTGGCGATGGAAGCCTACAACCGCGAACTCGCGCCCGCAGCCAAAGGCGGCGGTGGCGGCGTTGAGGAGGGATTCATCCGCACCAATTTCGCCGATACCGCATTTTGGGACCCCGTCGTACGCACCGATAAGAACGGACGCGCGCAGGTGCAGGTGAAGCTGCCGGATAATCTGACGACATGGCGCATGCAGGCGCGCGGCATCACCGCCGACACTCGTGTGGGGCGCGCCGATGTGGACGTACTCAGCACCCTTGATCTGCTCGTGCGTCCGCTGTTGCCGCGCTTCTTCGTCGTCGGCGACCGTGCGGAGATTGCCACCATCGTCCACAACAACACCGGCGCGGCGGTCTCCGCCGTCGTGACGCTCACCGTCGAAGGGTTGGAGGTTGCCGGCGCGTTGCAACAGCAGGTGAACATTCCGGCGGGCGATAAGGTGAAAGTCGTGTGGCCGGTCACGGCGCTGCCCGGCGCACAGGTTGTCGTGCGGATGGAAGCCCGCGCCGGCGCTTACTACGACGGGCGCGAGGACACCCTGCCCGTCTACCGCTATTCGACGCCGGAGGTTGTGGGCACGGCCGGCCGCCTTGCCGAACCCGGATTGCGCCAGGAGATCGTCCAACTGCCGCGCGTCTTCGACCCCACACAGGGCGAGTTGACCGTGCAACTGGACGGCTCATTGACCGGCGCCACCGTAGACGCGCTGAAATATCTGGAGCACTTCCCTTACGAGTGCGTCGAGCAAACCGTCAGCCGCTTCCTGCCCAATGTGCTGACCTATCAGGCGTTGCAGGAAATGAACATCGTGCGCCCCGGCCTCAAAGAAAAACTCACCGAACAGGTAGGGGTGGCGTTGCAACGGCTCTACGCGCAGCAAAAGTACGACGGCGGCTGGGGATGGTGGCAATCGGATAGCAGCAACCCCTATCTCACCGCTTACGTGCTCCAGGGGCTATTGGAAGCGTATCGCGCCGGCTTTACCGTGGATAACGCCGTAATCCACAAAGCCGCTGCCTTCCTGCGCAACAACCTCGTTTCGGCGGATCAGGCAATGCCGCATTGGCAGGCGAACCGTCTGGCGTACCAGCTTTACATCCTGGGTGAGTACCTCAACCTCATCAATAACGCAGAGCCGGCGGGCGAGTTATCGCGAGCCATTCAGCTCTTCGAAGTGCGTCACCGGCTGGATCACTACGGGCGGGCAATCCTGGCGGTCGCTTTGGGACTATTGGAGCCGGCGGAAAAGAGCCGCGTCAACACCCTGCTCTCCGATCTGAACGGCGCCGCCATCTACAGCGCCACGGGCACGCACTGGGAAGAGGCGCAGCCCGACTACTGGAACATGAACACCGACATCCGCACCACCGCGACGGTTCTCTGGGCGATGGCGCGCCACAATCCGCAGAGCGACCTGTTGCCCAACATCGTCCGTTGGCTGATGAACGTCCGCAAGGAAGGCTACTGGGGCACGACGCAATCCACCGCGTGGTCACTGATGGCGTTGGTGGCCTACATGCGCGCCACCGGCGAATTGCGCGGCGACTTCAGTTACACCGTCACCCTGAACGGTACGCTGCTGCTGAAGGGGGACTACACCGCGGCCAACATTGACGAGAGCCAGAAGCTCACGGTGGCGATTGCCGAATTGCTGGTCGAGGAAGGGAACCGGCTTATCATCGAGCGGCTTCCGGCGTCGGGCGGACAAACAGGCGAGGGACAACTCTATTACACCGCGCACCTGCGCTATTTCCTGCCTGTCGAGCAAGTGAAAGCGTTGGATCGCGGGATCATCATCGCGCGGCAATATAGCCCTGTGGACAATCCGAGCGCTTACGTGGATAGCGCGCAGGTCGGCGAGGTGATCCGCGTCAAACTGACCGTCATTGCTCCCACCGACCTGTACTACGTCGTCGTCGAGGATCCGCTGCCGGCCGGCTGTGAGGCCGTGGACGCAACGCTCAACACCACAAGCGTCGTTGGCGAACGGCCCGGCGTGCGCAACCTCACGGCGGAAGCAGAGGATGTCTGGTATCGCTGGTATGGCTGGGGATGGTGGTGGTTCTCGCACTCCGAAATCCGCGACGAGAAGGTAGCCCTCTTCGCCACCTACCTGCCGCGCGGGACTTACGAATACAGCTACATCATGCGCGCCAGTGTGCCGGGAACGTACAACGTGATCCCCGCGACAGCTTACGAGATGTACTTCCCGGAAGTGTTTGGACGCAGCGATGGGGGGCGGTTTACGGTGAAAGAATAGGGGAAGAACATCAAGAAAGCATAGACGACAACGACTTACAAGGGTGTCGGTTTCATCAACTTAGACGACGGCCAATCGTCGTTGGTCGTTCCCTACCTGTTATCTCAAGCTTCCGGTGCGCCACATCTCAACGGTCTGCTGCCGCGGGTCGGCGGATGCCTCCCTTGCGCCTTAGATTAAAGCCATACAAATAGATATCGGGAACGTGGATGCGTTGATCTTGGGTGCGGCGCAAGATACCCAGCGACAGCAGGTGATCCAACAGCTTATCCGGGTCGGTAGAAGGGGGACGGTGTTCCATTGCCTGCCAATCAATTCCTTGCAAAATTTCAAGTAATTGTTGGCGCTGCATCGGCACCTTTTGCCCATCCAGTGGATCACGCAAGGCGGTCAACCACGGGTATTCTTCTTCCACCAACTCTTTGATGCGCAGTTCAGAGACCTGCTTGATCGCTGCCGCAAACGACGTTGGCGAGAGAACCAGGTCACCGCTGCCGGAGCGTTCCCGTTCATATTGGGCGGCCAGGGCAAACAGGTTCAGCATCGAACGGGGTACGATCTCGCGGTTGGCATCCTGAAGATGATTGGGGGGCCATTCAAAGGTGCGGCCTTTGGTTGGCCCGGCGCCCATGAATTGCCCCATCATCTTTTCTACCACCTTTCGCAAATCATCTTCTTTGGGCCATGGGGCAGCGTAAATCCACCCCAGGCGGTCGCGCTGCTCGAAGCGCAGACCGGCTTGCTCAAGATACAAACGACATTCGTCGCCCTGATTGCCCCACAGCTTGAAAACAAGCTGATACAACTGGATGGGCGTCCAGATCAGCTCAAACTGATGCCCGGTCAATTTGGAGGCATCGGGGAAATTCAAAAACTCGGGGGCAAACAGGTCGCGGCGCAAGAAAATCTTAGGCCGGATGCGTTGCCAGCGCCGCCACTGACCCAGCCAAAATTGCAAAAGCGCCTGGATCAGACTGCGTTTTTCATCCCATTCGACCGCCATAACATCCAAATCGTCATAGGTGGCAAACAGGTAACGCTGCTGCTCGACCAAAAAACTATCCAGGCGATTCAAGGCCGTGTCCACGTCTTCCAGATGTTGCACCACCCCGATGTGCCAATCTGAAACCCTTTCCAGGTGACTCAAGGCACCGTGTAGGTCGGCGGGCAATTGTCGGCGCAGAAACTCTGCCGCCGGGGTTGTTGAACCGAGGATGCTCCCCACCAGCAAGCCACGCCAGAAATCCATCAGATCGGTGCGCGATTTACCCGCTGCAAACCGCTGCAAAATAGTTTCCCCTGGAAAATTGAGGCCGTGGATGGTCCCGCGCGTGGTAAAGCCGGGCAACCACCAGCCCTCGGCGGCCCGCCCCTGGTAGCCCAAAATTTGTGGTCCTTGAGGTAAGTTGATGACCCGGAAGAGATGTGACTTGCCCGCCCCGCGCCCACCGGTGATCAAGAGGATATCGGGATCGAGGGCGTTCAGGTGTGTCTGGATCGGCAGTGTTCGCGGCAGCAATTCGGTTTCGTCCACCATCTCGGCCTTGCCCATCGGCCGATCACTAACCAGACTGGCAATGGCGGCCAGACCGGACAACAAGGCGTCACGATTTTCTACCATCATCACACCGTTTCTCTCTGTAAATAAATGCCCATTTGACGGGCAAGTCGGACAAACGGACCGATAGGGCTTGTCAAGACGGTCTCTACGGCCTGCAAGTTGTTCACGTTGAGCAGGTCGTCGGTATAAAAGATGGGCAGACCATAGGGTGCGTCGTCGCGGTCAATATCGGGCATCGTCTCATCCTCACGATAATACGCCGCCTGAAACAGATCAAACGCGCGTTGCCGGAACCGCTCGTTAGCCGCCGGATCGTAGCGGGTCGGCGTCGCCATCGCATGCACCAAGAACACTTCGCTGCGCCTGGCACGCATGCCCAAAATCGGCAGAACGACTCGGAATCCATCCCAACTTTGAGGGGTATCCAGGCCGAACAGCACATCCAGGTGACTCAAACCGTTCAGAGAGAGTCCCCCCAAGTCATGCAGGCCAGAACGAACATCAAGCAAAATAAAGTCGGGAGAATACTCGGCATGGATCTGACGCAGCAGATGCTTAAGAGGATTGTCTTGTTGGGTAACGAATTTTTCAAAATCCAGCCGCGCGATTTTGTCCAAAAAAGCGCCATTCAGTCGGCCGGCGGTGAACACATAAAGCGGCTGGCCCGTTTCACCGCTCCATTGAGTTTGTGTCACACTGTAAGGAGATAGCAAAGCCGGTTGTTGGTCTGCAAGCTGCACCTCAAGCAGGTAATCCACCACCCCTTCTTCCGGCGGGTCAATCCCGGCCAGCAAAAGGCCGCCCAGTCCTGGTGCTTCCAGGTCAAGGTCAAGCACGGCCACTCGATGTCCGGCGCGGGACAAAAGGATGGCCACAGCCGCCAAAGCAGTAGTGCGTCCCACACCCCCCTTGAATGAGTAGAAAGAAACAATGGCCGGAGCATCCGGCTCATCAAGCGACCAGGGGGGTTGGGCCTGGCTTAACAGCCATGACGACTTGGAAAAGGTACGCTCCAGTTTGTACCACTCAACTCCGGTGTGAGATGGCACGTCAAGCCAGCGTTCGCGCTGCGGTGATTCATCAATGGCTTCCTTGAGTGCCTCGTGTGCGCGGTCATGGCGATCTCCGGTTGGCCAGATTTGGCCACCCCAATACGGCCCCAAGGCTTGCTCCAACCGTTTTTTTAATGCCTCACGTTCAGCCTGGGAACAGGTTTGCCCGCTCTTGAACTTGAAGGCCAGGCGCACCCGCCCGTGCAAATCACGGATGAGCGTGACCGATTGCACCTTTGAAATCCAGGAGACAGATTCCACCACATTGACCGTTTGAGACAAGACTTGGTCAAAACGAATCATTGAGGTACCTCCGGGAGCAGACCATCCAGGACCATCCCAATCAAAACTTTTCGAGCTATCTCGTCGGCTTGTTGGACCATCCGACAAAATTCAGGCTTGCACTGCGGAGCTGTGGTTTCATATCGCTGTTCGGTACTCCAACCGTCCACTCCGCCTTCAACGCGGTAACGGGCATTCTCCGGCGTCAACACCAGAGCCAGAGCCAGGGCATCTCGGCTCAATGTCGTGAGGCTGTGACCAAGACCTCGTACATTTGGCAAAGAGCTGGCCTGGAATAAGGCCTTGAACGAACACTCGGCGACATAACCGGCCAGGTAAGCCGCTTCTTGCCAGCGATTGGACAGCGATAGAAACTCGACATTGTCCCAATGTCGTGCTGCTGCTGACGGATAGTCTTCCATGTCACTCCTCTTACTGTACTGTGAGGACAGAGCTGCAAATCTGTCAAGCAAACGGCAAGTTCTATTTAACCTGGTATTATCGCCCCGCACAAAGAAACTGTCAACACGTGCTAACTTACGATAAAAGGCTGTCAATTGTTCGCCGCCGACCTTCTATCGCTGTTTGTCGGTCAATCCTATCCGCTTTCTTGCTCAATGCATGAGCGTTTCACAAGTAAGATCTCAACCCCATCGCCGCCAACATCTCCGCGTTGCTTTTGAATTTGAACAGTTCCACGCCCAACTCGGCGGCCTTTTGCTGCTCGATGGCTTCCAGACGCTGCCAGTCTTCCTTGCGCACCAGGGGTTTGTGGAGTTGCGTCAGCCGCGCCGCGAGTTTCTCCGCCGCAGCCGGATCGAAGCCGGGTGACTCGCCGATGTAACGCATGATGGCTTCCACGCAGTTGCCGGCGTCTTTGCGTGCCAGTCCCACCTGGCCCTTGCTGGCTTTGCGCGCCCATCCGGCAACAAAAACCCCTTCGATCGGCGTATTGGTCTGGGGATCGAACACCTCGTAACTTTCACCATCCACCGGATAGCGCGGCGTGGGGTTCTTGACGAACTCGCTGCCCTGCACCGGCAGGCCAAAACATTCGCTCACCTTGTCGCCGATGCAGAAGATGACGGTATCCACATCCAGTACGCGCTGAGTATCGAGACGCCGCGCGCGCGTTTCGCCGTTTTCCTGTAAGACGAGTTCGGTATCATCCACTTCCAGCCCGGCAACGCCCCCCTCGGCGTTCGCCAGGATGCGGCGCGGGGATGAGAGGAAACGAAAACGGATGCGCGTCGCGGAGACCGGCTCCAGTGCTCGGCGCGATAGCGCCGAGAGGATGAAGTTTTTGGCCTCGTCGGGGTCTTGCCCCACCGCGCGTACCCGATCCGCCACCCGCACAATTTCGGCATCCAGGTCTTCCAGGTCGAAGTTGCGCGCAATGTACTCCATCTCCTGCCGGGTGAATTTGACCTCGGCCGGCCCGCGCCGTGCCACCGCGATGATCTCATCCACACGCACATCGCGGGTGAGCCAGTGGGCGATGTCGGCCATCACGTTGCCCACACCGATCAACGCCACGCGCTTGCCGATGGTGAATTCCTGCTCGCTGAACGGTGGCAGATTGTTGTAGTGGTAAAGCAGCGGTTTGGAGTGATACACGCCTTTCAGATCTTCGCCGGGCAGGCCGAGCCATTTGGTTCCCTGTGCCCCCACGGCAACCATGATGGCGGCGAACCCCATCTGCCGCAGTTCTGCCAGCGTCACGTCGCCGTCTTCCTCCACGCTGACGTTGCCGTAATAAGTGATGTCCGGCGAGGCCAGAATTTTGCGGAATTGCTTGCGCAGTCCCTCTTTGATGCTGTACTTGTCGTAGTAGATGCCGTACTCGGCCAGACCGCCGGGTTTGATGTCGCGATTGAGCAGCACGACGCGCGCGCCATGCTCAACGAGGCTGCCGGCGCCAAACAACCCCGCCGGCCCCGCGCCGATAACGGCCACAACGGGTTTTGCGTGTTCTTCGGTCATGGGTTCCTCCCCTGGCTGGAATTGGGATCAGTTGAGGGGCTATTATAGCACACGTCGCCAGAAGTGCCCATTATGGGCGGGGCTTTATCTTCCGCTAAATGCCCAAATTCCTTTGTGTAACGGTACTTGTGTGGATTGAGGACATTCTGTTTTCGACGGCCTGACCGTATCGTTTATTTGAGTGTTCGCTTTGCGCTGGTGACTGTATTCTTCAGCAACATCGCAATCGTCATCGGGCCGACGCCGCCGGGGACGGGGGTGAGCCAGCCGGCGACTTCTTTCACGGCCTCGAAGTCCACATCGCCGACAAGGCGATAGCCGCGCTTGACGCCTGGATCGTCCACGCGGTTGATGCCCACGTCAATGACGACGGCGCCGGGCTTCACCCAATCTGCCTTCACCATCTCCGCGCGGCCTACCGCCGCCACGAGGATGTCGGCGCGGCGGGTGATCGCGGGCAGGTCCCGGCTGCGCGAGTGACAAATCGTCACCGTGGCGTCGCGCTTGAGCAACAGCATCGAAACCGGCAGGCCGACGATGTTGCTGCGCCCTAACACCACCGCCTCTTTGCCCGCGATGGGTAATCCCATACGGTCGAGCAGTTCGATCACGCCCGCGGGCGTGCAGGGCGCGAACAGTGCTTCGCGGCCCTTCATCGCCAGCCGTCCGATGTTGATGGGATGGAAGCCGTCCACATCCTTTGTCAGGCTGATGGCGCTGAGGATGGCCTCTTCGTTCAGGTGATCGGGCAGGGGAAGTTGCACGAGGATGCCGTGGATCGCCGGATCGGCGTTGAGGGCCTGCACCAGCCGTTCGACTTCCTCTTGTGTGGCGTCGGCGGGCAATTCGTGCCCTACTGAGTGGATGCCGATTTCGCCGCAGCGTTTCTGCTTCATGCGCACGTAGGTTTGGGAGGCAGGGTTATCGCCGACGAGCACCGTCGCCAGCCCGGGGGTCACCCCTCGTTCTTTCAGCGCTGCGACCTCCTGCGCCAGTTCTTCATGGATCTTCTGAGCGATTGCGTTGCCGTCAATCAATTGTGCTGTCATGGGTTATGCTCCTTATAGAAATGGGAAACGAATCATAAGAAATGAATAAGGGGAAATGGGTAAGGGGTCAGGGCAGGCTAAACTTTTTACTCACACCTGTTTACCCCCAACACTTGCTTTGTATACGGAATCAAGCCGCCTGCTTCAAGGATGGCCATCACCTCCGGTGGGAAGGGGGGGAAGGTGTAGGTGGCGCGTGGCGTGGTGACCGTACCGGCGGCGAAGTCAATCGTGATTTCGTCGCCGGATTCAACGCTGTCCACGGCGTCACAGGTGACGATGGGCAATGCGTAGTTGATGGCGTTGCGAAAGTAGATGCGCGCGAAGCTGCGCGCCACAATCGCACCCACGCCGGCCTCTTTAAGGCATACCACCGCCTGCTCGCGGGAGCTGCCACAGCCCCAGTTCTTCCCCGCCACGATGATGTCACCGGGCCGCACGTTCGCCACAAACGTCGGATCGAGGTCTTCAAGCGCGTGCTTTGCCATCTCCGCCGGATCGGTGAGACTGTAGGTGTACTTGCCGGGGAAGATGACATCGGTGTTGACATCGTCACCGTACTTCCAGACGCGACCGGTAATTTTAGTCTGCATTGCGACTCTCCTTGTAACGCTGTGTGGCTTCCCGGGCATCGGATAACACTTTGTGCCACGGTTTGAGCACGTCAGTTTCCAGCCGTTCGAGCTGTTCTCAATCTATGAAAATGTCGTACTCCCGCATCAAGTCTTCCGGCATATTTATCTCTTACGCGGATCCGCAATCACCCCCGCCAGCGCCGATGCGGCTACGGTCGCCGGACTTCCCAGGTAGGTGAAGGCGTCCTTCGATCCCATGCGCCCCTTAAAGTTGCGGTTTGCCGTCGAGATCGTCACTTCGCCGGGGGCCATGCAGCCTTCGTGCGCGCCCAGGCAGGGACCACAGCCCGGGTTGAGCAGCGTCGCGCCTGCCGCCACCAGGTCGGCGATGATGCCGCGCTCGATGGCCGCCAGCAAGACTTCACGGGACGCCGGCAGCACCAGCAGCCGCACGCCCGGCGCGATGTGGTTGTCACGCAGGATCTCCGCCGCAACTTCCAGGTCTTCAAGCCGTCCGTTGGTGCACGTGCCGATGAGCGCCTGATCAATTTTTACCCCGGTGACTTCTGTGATCGGCACGACGTTGTCTACGGTGTGCGGTTTGGCGACGTGTGGCGCGAGGTCGCTCACATCGTATTCAATGACGCGGGCGTATGTGGCGTCCGGGTCACTGCGAAATTCGGTAGCCCAACGGCGCAGCGTTTCTATATCCCAGGGTGTGCGGCCAGCCAGCCATGCCAATGTCGTTTCATCCGCCTCGACGACGGCGTTCTTGGCCCCCATCTCGGCGGCCATGTTGCACAGCACCATCCGCCCGGCAATGCTCATAGTGCGGATCGCCTCCCCCGTGAATTCCACAGAGCAATAATCGGCCCCATCGGCGCGCAGGTCACCGATGATGCGCAGTATCACGTCTTTAGCGGAAACGCGCGGGGGCAGCGTGCCGTTGAGGACGATGCGCAGCGTCTCCGGCACACGCAGCCAAATCGTACCGGTGGCCATCACGGCAGCAGCCTCGGTGCGCCCGATGCCCGCCGCGAACGCACCGAACGCGCCGTGCGTCGGTGTGTGCGAATCGCTGCCGACGATCACCGCGCCGGGCCAGGCGTGCCCTTTCTCCGGCAAGACTTGATGGCAGATGCCCTCACCGATGTCGTAGAATGACTCGATGCCCTGTTCGGCCACGAACGCGCGCGTTGCCTTGTGGCTGATGGCATACGTCTCGTTGGCGGCCGGCGTCACGTGGTCCAGCACGATAACGTGCATGGCGGGATCGGCAACTTTGGTGACACCGATCTCGCGGAATTTGCGCGCAATGTCCGATGTGTTGTCGTGGGTGAGCAGTTTATCGGGCCGTACCGTCACAATCTGTCCCGGCACGACGCTTTCCAGGCCGGCTTTGCGGGCGAGCACTTTTTCAGCGAAGGTGTGTCCCATAGCCTACTCCTCGTCGTCCTCTACGATGAAACCTTTGGCTTTCAAAATAGCAATATACCCATCACGGCTAAGTGGACAGTCTTTCAAAGCTATGAAATCGGCCAGACTTAATTTCAATTGCCCTCGCAATTTGTGTACCACACTGAGAGGGATATCACCCTGTCCAAAAGAGACACGGGTTTTAAGAATTTTGCGCCCTTTATAGACAAACCAGCCAATCGTATGATGGGTAGAGCGTACTTCTAATTCCAACTTATCGAAGATACGTTGCACCTCCCGTTTTTTGAGTTGCATTATCTCCTCCGCTGAATAATGGTTTGGAGATGACTCCACCATTTCTGAGGTAATGGTCCTAACCGTTCTGTATCCTCTGACAAGTCTTCATACAGGTTCACTAATTCCTGACGTAAATCATCCAAAGCCTCGTATTCGGTGTCGCCATACCCATACGATTCTGTAGCATAGTAATTAGCAATGACAATATCTCCCTCAGTTTCTATAAAGACAGGAATTGGACGTAAAAGTTGCAAGTCTTTATGAAGCAAGTCTTCCAGATAGATTGTTTTTTGCTGAGCGAGTTGCGTCAATGTCGTTTTAACAATATCACGGATAACATTTTCTGTTACAACTTCCATCGCGTTTTTTCCTTTACTAGTCAACAACAGGGGACTGTTTCATGCTGTTCCATCCACGCCATCGTCTTATACCGTTCCACTCACGCCGGCAACGTCGAAAGCGTCAGCAACGATGGCCCGTGCTTCTTCCTGAATCGCCCGCAGGTGCATTTCGCCCTTGAAGCTTTCCGCGTAGATTTTATAGAGGTTCTCGGTCCCCGAGGGGCGCGCGGCAAACCAACCGTACTCGGTGATGACCTTCAGTCCGCCGATGGGTGCATTATTGCCCGGTGCGCGGGTGAGTTTGGCGATGACGGGGTCGCCGGCCAGGGTTTGCGCCGTGACCATGTCCGGCGTGAGGTCTTTGAGGACGGCCTTCTGCGCCGGGGTTGCGGGGGCGTCCAATCGTTTGTAGATGGGGGCGCCGAATAATTCGGTGAGCGCGCGGTAGTGTTCGCCGGGATCGCGCCCGGTGACGGCGGTGATTTCGGCCGCCAGCAGGTCGAGGATGAAGCCGTCTTTGTCGGTCGTCCACACGCTGCCATCCTGCCGCAGGAATGACGCTCCTGCGCTTTCTTCTCCGCCGAAGCCAAAGGCGCCGCTCAACAGACCCTCGACAAACCACTTGAAGCCGACCGGCACTTCATACAGAGGACGTCTCAGATGGGCGGCAACGCGGTCAATCATCGAGCTAGAGACGAGGGTTTTCCCTACAGCCGCGTCCGCACGCCAACCGGGGCGATGCTGGAACAGGTACCAGATCGCCACCGCCAGATAGTGATTGGGGTTCATCAGGCCCGCACTCGGGGTGACGATGCCATGACGGTCATAGTCGGTGTCGTTGCCGAAAGCGATGTCGAAGCGGTCTTTCAGACGGATCAGGCTGGCCATCGCGTCGGGTGAGGAGCAATCCATGCGGATTTTACCGTCCCAGTCCAGCGTCATGAAGGCGAAGGTAGGGTCCACCGCCGGATTGACGACTTCGAGGTTGAGGCGGTACATGTCGGCAATGGGTCCCCAGTAGGCCACACCGGCGCCCCCCATCGGATCCACGCCGATTTTCAGGTCCGCCGCTGCAATCGCTTCCATATCCACAACGTAGCGCAGGTCGGTCACATAGGGGGTGATGTAGTCGTAATGATGAGTGGTGTCGGCTTTAAGCGCGCGCACCAGTGGAACGTGGCGCACGCCGGCGAGCCTGTTCTCCAGCAGTTCGTTGGCGCGCTGTTGGATGACGCCGGTGATTTCCGGCCCGGCCGGTCCGCCGGTCGGCGGGTTGTACTTGAAGCCGCCATCGGTGGGTGGATTGTGCGATGGGGTGATGACAACCCCGTCGGCGAGGCCGCTCGTGCGTCCCCGGTTATAAGTGAGGATGGCGTAAGAGATGACGGGGGTAGGGGTGTAGCCCCGCGCGGCATCAACCATCACGTCCACGCCGTTGGCAGCGAAGACTTGCAACGCCGTCATCCACGCGGGTTCGGAGAGCGCGTGTGTATCCATTCCCATAAACAAAGGCCCATCCGTGCCCTGCGCCCGGCGATATTCGCAGATAGCCTGAGCAATCGCCAGGATGTGCGCTTCGTTGAAGCTGCCATCCAGCGATGAGCCGCGATGGCCCGACGTGCCGAAGGCGACGCGCTGCGCCGGATGGCTCACGTCCGGGCTAAGGGTGTAGTAGGCTGCGATCAGGCGCGGAATGTTCGCCAAAAGTTCCCGTGGCGCAGGGTGACCGGCCAGTATTTGTGTGTTCATACACCTGATTCCTCACAGATTTTGGATGAATAGCACGAGTGCAATCCGTAAAAATACGACATCCGTTATTGCGGAATATAACCGCAATTTTCACACACATACACATATACACAACATCCGACAACAGTATATGCCGCATTGACCAGCGTATGCTCCTGACCCTCGAGCTTACCGCAACGCGCGCACTGCCGTCGCCAGCAGTAGACGGTATCTGCACCCAATTCTACCCACCGATGCGCGCAGGTGTCAGCGCAGAGCGTTGGGGTGGGCTTGGGTTCTACCGATGTTTTCATATCTCAAAGGATACCACCGGTAGCCAGAAAGTTCAAACTCAGCCGACGATTTTTTCGGCGCCCCGATACTTGGCTTGTATGCGTTCGGCGGGAAGGTAGCGTTCTTCCATCGCGCGGTAGTCTTTCAATCCCACAAAGTCGGTAAATTCTTCAAACGAGGGCACCCACGCGGTTTGGCCGGGCAACGTGCCGGTAGGAGATTCGCGGAGTGCGGCGAAGAAATTCATCAAGGCTTTCTGCGCCACCATAATCGAGGCCACCGGAATCGAGATGCGCGCGACGCCCATCTGCGCCAGCACCGGGATAGGGATCAGCTCGGTTTTGATGCCGGTGATCGCGTCCATCAGGTTGACCGACAGCGGGCCGTGAACCGCCGCGACGGCTTTTTCGATTTCGGTTTTGGTTCTAATCCCATCAATGAAGGCGACGTCGGCACCGGCCTCCAAATACAGATTGCAGCGGCGGATGGCCTCGTCGAGTCCCAACGGTGCATAGGCGTCGGTGCGCGCATTGATCACGAAATCTTTGTCCAGGCGATCCCGCACGTCGGCGCAGGCGCGCACCTTACCGGCCATTTCCTCTGCCGGGATGACTTCCTTGCCGGCCATGTGCCCGCAGCGTTTAGGGAACACCTGGTCTTCGATGTTCATCCCTGCCACCCCCATCGTGATCAGGCGTTCTGTGACCCATGCGGCATTGAGAGCATTGCCACCGCCTGTATCGGCATCGGCCATGACCGGGATGCGAACGGCCTGGGTGATATTCCAGGTCATGTCCAGAATATCCTTCATCTGTACCAGCCCGATATCCGGCTTGCCGAGCAATGATGCCGCCAACCCGAAGCCCGATACCTGAATGGCCTCGAAGCCACACGCCTCGATGACACAGGCGCTGAGGGCGTCATAGCACCCCGGCACCACGACGGCGCGCCGTTCCATAATCGCTGCACGCAAAATCTGACTTTTTGTTTTCAAACCTTGCCTCCTCAATCTGCTGCAAATAATCACAAATGCTTCGAGGGGATCGTCCCCCAAATGCTTCGAGGGGATCGTCACCCCAAATGCTTCGAGGGGATCGTCACCCCAAATGCTTCGAGGGGATCGTCCCCCAAATACTTCGAGGGGATCGTCACCCCAAATGCTTC
>DAOSNS010000027.1:42868-70145 GCA_035373625.1 Anaerolineae bacterium
CGTCACCCCAAATGCTTCGAGGGGATCGTCCCCCAAATACTTCGAGGGGATCGTCCCCCAAATACTTCGAGGGGATCGTCACCCCAAATGCTTCGAGGGGATCGTCACCCCAAATGCTTCGAGGGGATCGTCCCCCAAATGCTTCGAGGGGATCGTCAGATCCCCGTCCACCTCGTCTGACGAAAAATGGGTAAGCCCGAAAGCCTCTTCACGACTTACGGGCTTACCCATTGCCCCTCAACCCCACCACGATGTCACCATGCTCCCAGTTTACGGGAAAACCGGAACATCTGGCAAGTGACACTTCACCTTGAAAGCCTTGCGAAGGTTCAGAAACCTTCGTCAGCCTTACATTCGTCCATCAAATGATTCGACCAGTATACAACAGAACGCAGCCCTATCGCGCCGGGTTTTCTGATTCTTGCAGCCAATGCACCCACGGCAACGCCTCGTGAACACTATTGTACAAGCGTTTGTCGGCGGTCCAGAAGTCCGCGTTGAGGCGTTCACATAACGCCAGATAATGCGCATCATAGGCGGCAGGTAATGAGAGTTCTTGTGCGATACGCAATGCGCGATGATGTAATGGGCCGTCGCCGTAGAGAGTTATTTTGAGAGCCAGGATTGCTTCCAGGGCTTGCGTCGCCTCTTCTGAATGTAAATACCCCACTTTGACATATTGATAGAGCACATTGCTAATCTCATAAAGCATCAGTGTAGGGGCAAGCACAACAATATCAGCGGTATGCCAGGTGCGCCATAATGCAGCAGCCTGAGCAACATATTGACCATGAGTGACCAGCTGGATTAAAAAACTCGCGTCAACGCAGACTGCACGCTTCCATAAGTTGGGCATCCCGCTCCTCCCGCATTTGGTGAATGATGTCTGCTGGATCAGGCAACGGTTCGCCTCCCCGTCTGGCGCGAATGGCTTCGCCTAATTGCAAAGCTTGATCCAATGCAACACGCCAATCTGATTCAGACCTCTCGGCCTTTTTCAAACGCTCGTACTCCTCAATAGCGATAATCACTGCCTGGGGTTTACCGGTATGCTTGACGATGATGGGTTGCCGTTCGGTAGACACATACCGCAACACTTCGCCGAAGTTCACCCGTACTTGCGTTGCGCTCATCTGCCGTTCCATAATTGTCTCCTTTGATCAATCAATTGATTAATCAAATTCTAGTACCGGCCAGTGCAAATGTCAATGCCAACGCCCCGAATCTTTTGTAGATTCGGGGCGTCGGCGCTATTTCTTGAACTCCGCAGCGTGGCTATTTAGCCCGTCATTCCAACATCCTGACGTCCTTCCAGGTCCTCCAACATCCCCGCCAGCAGGTCAAACCCACCTTGCCAGAAGTCCGGCGAGGTCATATCGAAGCCGGCCTCGCTGATGATGTGCTGCGGGCTGGCGGAGCCGCCGTAAGCAAGGATGCGCAGGTAATCCGGCTCAAAGGCTTTGCCCAACTCCTTGTACTTGCGGTAGAGCGCCAGCACGAGCAGATTGCCAAAGGCATAGGCGTAGCAGTAGAAGGGCCGGTCGTAGATGTGAGGGATGCTCACCCACTCGTAGCGGAAGTCGTCGCTTAGCTCAACCGCGTCGCCGAATTGTTCGCGCAGATTGTCGAGATAGGCCGCGTACAGATCATCGGGTTTCGCGCCGTCCACGATCATCTGGTGTGCCTGTTTCTCGAAGATGACGAAGTATCCCTGCCGCATGATGGTGGCGTAAGCATCGTCGAGCAGGGTGCCGATGAGCGCGCGCCGCACGGCAAAGTCCGTTTCTTCCGCCAGCAGTTTGTCGTTGAGCAGCATTTCACCGAAGACTGAGGCCGTCTCGGCCATCGGCAGCGACGAGTGGAAAGTGAGGGGCGAATGGCCTCCCGCCATGATGCTGTGGACGGCGTGCCCCAGCTCATGCGCCAGTGTGGAAACGTCTTGAATTTTCCCCTGGAAGTTCACCTGTACCCAGGGCGTCAGTCCGGGCAACGGCCCATAGCAGAACGCGCCGCTCATCTTGCGCGGGCGGATTTCGCTGTCGAGGTGCCCGGCCTCCAACACACGCATCGCGTGATCGGCCAGGGTGGGCGAGAAGGCACGGTAGGCCGCGTCCACCATCCGCACGGCGGTATCAAAGGAATAGGTCTTCTCCACAGAGGCGAGCGGTGCATAGAGGTCGTAACGCCGCAGGCGCGCTACGCCCAGCGCTTGCGCCTTGAAGCGGAAGAAACGCCGGAAGAGCGGCGCATTTTGGCGGATGACATGCAGCAGCGTCTCCACCACCGCATCGGGGATGTCGTTTTCAAGGTTGCGCACGCTGATCGGACTGGCGAACGCGCGCAACTTCAGGTTTTCGGCCTGCCAGTCACGCACGCGGGTCGCGTAGATATAGGCCAGCACGTCGGCCTGGGTTGCATAGACGCGGTACAGTTCTTGATACGCCGCCGCGCGCAGGTTGGGGTCGGGGCTGGTGAAGTAGAACGCCAGCTGTCCGCGCGTCAGCTCCTTTTCCTCACCGTCTACGGTAAGGTGGAACTCGAAGGCGTTGGTCAGCATATCGTAGATCGTCTTGACGGCCTGGATGCCGTTGACGTTCTTGATGTTGATGATCTTCTCTTCGGGTTCGCTGAGTGTGTGCGGCTTGAAGCGGCGCAGGCTTTCCAGGTAATAGCGTGTGTCGCCAACATTCTCCATCAAGCGCGCGGCTGCGTCGTCGTCTAATGCTTTCCACCACAGCTCAAAGAAGAGCGCGCGGTTCTGCATCTCGGCGACGAACTGCTCCACGTGCCCGAGGAAGGCCAGCGCGTCCTGATTGGCGACATCCTCCGAGAACCAGAGGTAAGCGTAGGCCATCAGCCGGCCGGCGTCGGCGTGGAGCCGTTCGCAGCGGGCGAGGATGTCGCGGAAGGTGTCCCCGGCAATGTCGGGCGTGAGTCGGTCACGCAGCGCCTCCAGCTCTGCAAGGCGGGCTTCGATGTCGGCAAAATAATGCTCCATCTCAGGCGTTCCGGCCGGGGCGAGCAAATCGGTCAGTTTCCAACGTTGAGGTTCGTATGGCATGAATATCCTCCATTAAAAATTAGTTCGAACGTTGATGGTTTGTGATCAGGATTTCTTGTTGAATAGCCGGCCTTGACCGGCTAAAAGCGCGATGAGTGCAAGAAAAAGCAGGGTCAAGACGGCATCGCGGAGCCACAGGCTGCGGGCATAACTGGAGCGGTCGCCCACGAAATGGAGCGCCCAGAGAATGGCTTGATACGCCACCGCCAGGCCGAACGCGCCGTCGGTGCTTTCGCGCCGCCAGGCGACCATCGCCGCCGCGAGGAAAATCAGTCCCAACACCCCATACACTATGCCTGAAAATGCTAGCGGCAGGGATAGCGGGTATCCGCCAAGCGCGGGGGCGATGTATGCTGCCATGCCTGCACGCAGCAGATTCGCCACCCCCAGCACGATCCACAGGATGATTATAGCTATGACACGCCATCGTTTTGACACACGGGGATTGTACAACACAAGGAGCAAGAGGCAAGGAGGGGGGAAGATCAGGTTTTGGCAAATTCGCGCTGTTGGTTGGAGGAGAGTACAAGCGCAGCATGGCTGGCGAACCATAAGTTCATGGGAAATTCCCTTCACACACAATACTTGCCCCTTGTCCCTTGCTTCTTTATACACGGCGGGCAGTGAAGAAGAGGTATGTCCCTTGCTCCGGCAGTGGCTCTTCGTAATAGCGGCGCAACAGGGCCGCGGTGAGTGCCAGATTCCAACGTTTGGGGGCCAGCAGCCAGCGCCCGGTGAGCTTCTTCACCAGCACGCAGGGCAAACCCAGGGGATGCCCCCACTCCAGGGCGGCCAGCGCCGCCGGCGAAAAGTAGCTCCACCAGCGTTCCACGTGTAGTCCCACCTGATCGAGGCGCGTGATCCATTCCTCAGGCGTGTTGTAGTAGCGGTGGCGTGCGATGCGGTCGAAGAGGCGGCGATAGGCTTCCGCAAGGCCGTGCAGGCGCAAGGCGTCCAGCGCCCGCGCCACAGAGAGAAATTGCCGGAAGTGCGGCCCCGGCACGCAGAAGTAGAAGTTGCCGCCCGGTTGGAGCACGCGGGCCACTTCACGCACCACCGGCTCCACGTCGGGGATGTGCTCCAGCACGGAGTTGCTGATGATAGTGGCGAAATGCGCATCCGGGAAAGGCATCCGCGCACCGTCGGCGTGGGTGACGAGGCGATAAACATCGCGGGTGCGAGCCTCGCGCAGCGGCGTCAACCACGGATCAAGGCCGACATCGAGCTTATGAGTGAAGGCCACGGAGGCGAAGTGTCCGTCGCCACATCCCAAATCGAGCACCGGCGCAGGCAGCGGCAGGTCGGCGTAAAAATCCGCCTCCACCGCACGTAGCAGAGCGCGAAAGGCGGGCACTTCCTGTAATTGGCGGTCAAAGGTATCGCGTGGCATCCTTTTTCTCCTGGAAAATCGTTGGAATGTTTATGGCAGTCGTCAACTTGCTACCCATCCTATGATATAAAAGTTATAAATCCGTTAAAATCCGTTTAATCCGTTGACAAAAACGGACATAAATCATCCCAGGTGTACGTGGGATTGGCATAGCCGAAGCTGTTCAGGAAATCCAGCACCTCCAACGCTTGGGGCACGCGGATTGTCTCGGCGCAGGCGCGCGCGATGTCGTTATGCGCGGTGTAGCTCCCCCAAAACTGCCGCGCTAACACGACAACAGCATAGCCGGCGGTGCCGGACGGAAAATCCGCCTCCAATGTCTCATAATAGCTTTGGGCGTTCGGCAGATTTTGTAGCTGGAGTTCCACCAGCAGCAGCCGCCAATCGGCGAGGGCCGCGAACCAATGCTCTTCCTCATCGCGGCTGACGGTTACGGCCCAGGCTTTCAGGGTTTTGCCGTTACGTGCCCGCAGGTAGGCATCGAGGGCGTGAGCGTATCGGTGGGCAAACAATGCCTCATCTCCGTCACGGAAGACGTGGTAACGGTAAATCGGAGGCCCGGCAACGGTCGCTGTGATGGTGATGACACTGCCATCCCAGGCCAGTGTGGTTGTGACCGGGCGTTGCGGACCGGCCGCTACGGAACCGCCACCGTTGCTCCCCACGAGGATATGGTCGTCTTCCAGGGTAAAATCGGCGTAAGGAAAGGTGAACGTGCCGCCAACGCGCTCCTGAAAATCCACGCCGCCCCATGACCAGACACGCAAGGTGTGCCAGCAGGTGTTCGCGCTACACGCCACCTCGGTGAAGATCAAATCTGCCAGCCCATCCTGCGTCACATCCGCCGCGCCGATGAGATCGAGGCCAAACCGCGCCCCCGGCCTGTAGGTATACAGCGGACGCACCGTCCCCTCGCGGCAGGTATAGACTGCCAGCACACTCTCGAAGGGCTGCCGGTTTGCGGTGGGGTTGATGAAGACCACGATGTTATCCGTGGTTCCATCACCGTTAAGATCGGCACGGGACAGCGTTTCGCCCGTCGGTGGGCGCGCGTTCCAGTCACCGAGGAGTGCGGGTAGACGCCGGGGGTCGCCGCCATCGGCCAGATAGGCGCGCAGCGTTTCGACGTAGTCGCCGAAAGCCGCCGGACGCGCCGGGAACGGAATCTCACGCCGCAGGGGACATATCTCACGGGCAAGGGTAGGCACAGGTGAAACCGTCACCGGGATGGTCGCCGGCGCGTGCGTTGTGGAGCGTTCCGGTAGGTCGGAGGGCACCGGAGACGCCAATAACGTGCATCCGAGCAGGATGCCGGTGATAGCAGAAAGGACAAGCCCTTGTCGTCGCATATCTTAACAGTATAATCATCCTATGGCGAACGGCAACCCAGGGCTATCGCATTTGGCCGCTGCCGGCAACTGAATACGGCCTGAGGTCGGGGAAAGACGCCGCTTTAGCGGCACAGCAGACAGCGCGACGGGACAAAGGTTCCCGAACGTGATAGCCCTAAACGGCATCTAGGGCGAGAATGAAAAGGCCCCGCATCCCATCCCAAAGGATAGGTTGCATTTCAAGACAGGAGTGACAGGTAGTTACTGTTTTCATGGGGGTGATATGGCACATATATTGCGAACCTGGGGAATTGTCTTTGCAGTGTTACTGTTGACCGGCTGTGCAGGCACGCCGACACCCACAACGACGCCGGCTCCCGCCACAAAGACGCCGACGCCGCCCACGGCGACGCCATTGCCCTCACCCACGGCGACGGCGACACCAACAGCGGTTATTGCGGTACAGCGTCCACTGCTGATGGCGCATTACATGCCCTGGTATCAAACGCCCAACATCAGTGGATACTGGGGCTGGCATTGGACGATGAACCACTTCGATCCGGCGCAGAAGGACGCGCAGGGCCGCCCGCAGATCGCCTCGCATTATATGCCGCTGACCGGCCCCTACGATTCGGCAGATCCGGCGGTGCTGGAATACCAGGTCTTGTTGATGAAATTGAGCGGCATTGACGGCGTGATCGTGGACTGGTACGGCATCGAAGAGTTCTGGGATTACGGCGTGTTGAACCGCGCCACGGGCAAACTGTTCGAGATGATCAAAAACGCCGGCTTGCAGTTTGCCATTTGTTATGAAGACCAGACCGTCAAGCATATGGTTGACAACAAGCACCTGCCGATGGCCGATGTCTACACCCACGGGCAGGCGGTGATGCGTTACCTGCAAGACACGTGGTTCGGCGATGTGGCCTACCTGAAGGCCGACGGGCGACCGGTGCTGCTGACGTTCGGGCCGCAGTATTACAAAAATGCGACGGATTGGGAAAAGCTGTTTGCGGGGGTGGAGACAAAACCGATTTTCATCACCCTGGATAAGCGTTTGGGGACGGTGGCGACCTCAAGTTTCCCCTGGCCACCGATGTGGGCCTCCAAAGATGGTGTGCTGACGCAGGCCGCCCTGGAAAGTTATCTCAATTCCTTTTACGAGAAAACCGCCGGTGATGCGTATCGGGTTGGGGGCGCGTTTCCGGGGTTCCACGACATTTACAAAGAAGCCGGTGTCGGCGAGGGATACGGTTACCTCGATGCGCGGGACGGTGAAACGTTCCGCTTCACCCTCGATCTGGCACTGCGCCACAACCCACACGTGATCCAGCTCATCACCTGGAACGATTACGGCGAAGGCACCATCATCGAGCCGACCGAAGAATTTGGCTATCGTTATCTGGAAATGGTGCAGGCGGCCCGGCGGACGATGGCAGGCGAGGATGAAACCTTTACGTTCATCCCTGAGGATTTGCGGCTGCCGCTGCGGCTGTTCACCTTGCGGAAGGCGTATGCCGGGGATGTTGCCGTCAACGCGCGGCTGGATGAGGCTGCGGCAGCACTGCTGGCCGGAGATGTGAAACGCGCGGCGGCAATCTTTGCCGATTATCCTTAAATGTTCAACATCCTGTCCAAAGAAACAAACCGCGTAATGACTGATAATGCCTGATTGGGAGATATGATGATATCGTTTTTACGGAAATTTCTCGCGCCACCGATTTTCGCGGATGATGTGGACAAGACACACCTGGCAAATGTAGCGCACAACTTGTTGCTCGCTACATGCCTGTTCTTGCTGCTGTTGGAAGGCGTGCTTTTCTGGGTTCCCTTTCCCGAGCGTCCCTATTTTCTCATCGGTTTGCCGATTCTGGCCATGACATTGATCGGCCTGGATCGGATGTTATACCGTGGCCGGGTACAGCTGGCCACGACGATTTTCGTCAGCCTCATAGGGTTGGTCTTCACGCTGTTTCTGCCTTTTTCCGGTGGGATGCGTAGCCCGGCTGTAGTTTTTTATATCGCCGGTTCCGTGATCGTCGGTTTGTTGCTCGGCAAACGGGCGATGCTGATACACCTGATAGCCTGCAGCGTTGTCGGATTGGGAATGATCCTTCTTCAAAACGGGCCTTACGCACCGCCGCTGCTGTTTCCCATCCCACCACTTGTCGGTTGGATGGGGATGTTGTTGAGTTTGGCGATGGCCGCCGGGGCACTGGAGATGGTGATGCAACGGCGTGAGGCCGCACTGGCGTCGTTGCGGGAGAGCGAAGAGCGTTATCGTCAACTCTTTGAAGCCGAATCGGACGCCATTTTCTTGATTGACAACGTTACCGGACAAATCCTGGAGGTCAATAGCGCCGCGGTAGCTTTGTACGGCTACAGTCGCGCGGAATTGCTGGCCAAACACAATGTTGATCTGTCGGCCGAGCCAGAAGATACACGGCGGGTGACACAAACCACGCCCGTTATCGCCGAGCAGGTCATCACCATCCCCTTGCGTTTGCACCGCAAGAAAGACGGGACCGTTTTCCCGGTCGAAATCACAGGACGCTTTTTCAACTGGAAAGGACACCCGGTACACATCGCCGCCGTCCGCGACATCACCGCGCGTCGCCGCACCGAAGAGGAATTGCATGAGAAAACCACAGAACTGGAATATTTCTTCACCCTCAGCCCCGATCTTCTGTGCATTGCCGACACAGACGGTTATTTCTGGCGACTGAACCCGGAATGGGAAAAGACACTGGGGTATACCCTGGCGGAACTTGAGGGGCAAAGATTTCTCGACTTCGTCCATCCGGATGACATCGAGCCAACCCTGGCGGCTATAGCGATGCTGGAACAACAGCAGGCGGTTTTGAATTTCGAGAATCGTTACCGCTGTCGGGATGGGACTTACCGCTGGATCGAATGGCGCGCGTCGCCACGAGGCAAATTGATCTACGCGGCGGCGCGCGATGTCACCGCACGTAAGGAGGCCGAAAAGGCACTTGAAGAGAGTGAGGCGCGTTACCGCAGCCTCTTTGAGGATAACCGCGCCGTGATCCTGATCTATGATCGGAAAGACGGCCGGATCATAGATGCCAATCCGGCAGCCTGTGCCTATTATGGCTGGACACGCGAGGAACTCACGGAAAAATATATCCACGATATTGACCCATTGACGCCCGAAGAAGTCAGGCGAGAAATCGAAGCAGTCCGCCGCGAAGGGCGTAGCTACTATCTCTTCAAACACCGCAGGGCCGATGGTAGTATCCGCGATGTGGAAATATACAGCGGACCGATTAAAGTGTTCGGTCAGACGGTGTACTACGCGATTATCCACGATGTAACCGAGCGTCGCCTGGCAGAAGAAGCCTTGCGTGAGAGCAACCGCCGCCTTCAAGAAACGCTGGCGGAACTGCGCGAGACCCAGGAACGCATGATGCACCAGGAACGCCTCGCTGCCGTGGGACAATTGGCCGCCGGCATTGCTCACGATTTCAACAACATCCTGGCGTCTATTGTCCTGTATACCCAAATGTCATTGCGCAATACCGATCTACCGCTACCGTTGCGGCAACGTTTGGAGGTTATCGAACAACAAACCGCCCACGCCGCCGATCTTATCCAGCAAATCCTCGATTTCGGGCGGCGGGCCGTCTTGGAACGCCAACCGTTGATGGTGGATTCGTTTTTGAAGGAAATAGTCAAACTATTGCGGCGCACCTTGCCCGAAAACCTGCAGATTGATCTGACCATCGAGGCCGGCGACCATGCGATTCTGGCCGATCCCACACGTATCCAGCAAGCGGTGGTGAACCTGGCGCTGAATGCACGGGATGCCATGCCCAACGGCGGGGAGTTACACATCTCCCTGGCGCGTATTGCAGGGCAACCGATTCAATGCGTAGATTGTGGGCCGGTTTTGAGCGGGGAATGGGTCGAAATTGCCGTCGCGGATACCGGCACGGGCATTCCGCCGGAGGTTTTGCCGCACATCTTCGAGCCGTTTTTCACCACGCGCGCGCCGTTGGGACACGGTTTAGGGTTGGCGCAGGTGTACGGGATTGTCAACCAGCACGGCGGCCATATCGCTGTGGAGACGCAGCCCGGCAAGGGAACCACATTCCGCCTTTACTGGCCGGCTTTGCAGACATCGTCCCTTCAACCGGAAGCGTCCCTCAAAGCCGAGGTTCTCTCCGGTCAGGGTGAAACTATCATGGTGGTCGAAGATGACGCGCTGGTACGCGCGGCGTTGATAGATGCGCTGGACATGTTGGGCTATCGCGCGTTGGAAGCGGCCAACGGACAGGAAGCCCTGACCCTGTATACGGCCCATGCCGATACTGTCGCCCTGGTGATCAGCGATTGGGTCATGCCCACCATGAGCGGGTCGGAGCTGGTGCGTGCGCTCTATGAGCGCGCGCCGTCGCTCAAAGTGTTAATGTTGACCGGTCATCCGTTGAACCAGGAAACCCGCGAAAGCGTCCCGCCCAACGTTGTCGGCTGGATACTCAAACCACCCAATCTGGAGCGCTTATCCCGCGATTTGCATGAGGCCCTACATAACACCGATAGAGGATGAAAACACCTGCTCGACCCTCCGACTACAGACTATCCGACTTTGTATATGACACGAACAGCATCACCGGCAATACAGGGCGACGGCAAGAAACTGAGTCTGAGTTACTTCAAGGCATTGGAACGCCGGAACGTTAGAACGTCCTGGCGTTCCAATATTTTCTCCGGTATGATGGGCAGGGAACGGATGCGCTTGCCGGTGGCGTGGAAGACGGCATTGGCAATGGCCGGGGCCGCGCCGATCATCACCGGTTCGGCCAGGTTCTTGGCGCCGAAGGGGCCTTCCCGCAAGGTCGTCTGGATGTACGTGGCGACGATTTCGGGCACGTCGTTGGCGCGCGGGATGCGATAGGTGTTGAGGCCAAGCGTCTGAGGGATGGCGTTCTCGAAGCGGAAATGCTCGGTGAGCGCGTAGCCAAGCCCCTGGACGATGCCGCCGTAGAATTGCCCCAACGCGCCAAGCGGGTAGAGGATTTTGCCGGCGTCGTGGGCGGCCCATAAGCCGATGACGCCGGTTTTGCCGGTTTTCATATTGACCTCGACCTCGGCCACCAGGGCGCCGAAGACGTAGCAGAAGTAGGGTTCGCCGGTTCCATTCTTGAAATCCCACTTGATGGGCCGGATTTGCCAGCGGCCGGCGGTGGAAAGTTGCAGGCCCATCGCGCGCGCGTGATCCACCACCGCCTCGAAGGACAGCGGTTCCTCATCCGGGCCGACAAATGCTTCGCCGACGCGCACCAATTGTTCCGGCGCGCAGCCAAGCGCGTCCGCTGCCGCAAAGTTGAGCTGCTGCAAGAGCTTTTCTGCGGCCACACGCACGGCATTGCCGCCCACCAGAGAGGCGCGCGAAGCCACAGTAGGGCCGGAGTCAATGGCGGTATGCGTGTCGGGGCGCAAGATGCGCACGCGCTCGATGTTCACGCCGAGCACTTCCGCCGCCAACAGGGTAAAGACGGTGCGGCTGCCTTGACCGTAATCGGTAAGCCCGGAGGTCAGGGTAAGGCTATAATCGCGTTCGATGCTCAGCGTGGAGACGGCGAAATCTTCGCCTTCACCGCCAAGGCCGCTGCCGTGGAAGTAGCACGCGACGCCGATCCCCCGGCGACGCAGGGCTTCTGGCGCTTGCTCTGCGTAACTTGCCCGTTTGCGATACCAGTCCGATTGCTCGCGCACCCATTCCAGGCACGCGGACAGTCCCACCTCGTGGTCAATCAGATCGCCGGTCATCGTGCGGTCGCCCTGGCGCAGGCAGTTCTGCAAACGAAACTCCAGCGGGTCGCGCCCTAGACGGTAGGCCAATTCGTCTATCGCCATTTCCGCCGCGGCGCTGGCCTGGATATTGCCGAACCCCCGAAACGCGCCCGCATAGCCGTTGTTGGTATAGACGGCGGTGGTGTCTACATGGACGGCCCGGTAGCGATACGCGCCGGCCGCGTGCATCGTCGCCCGCCACGAGGACAGCGGCGTCATCGAGGCATACGCGCCGCTATCGGCCAGCAATTCGACTTTGGCCGCTTGCAGGTTGCCGTCGGCATCCGCACCAAGCCGGAGGTGCGCCTGCATCGCCTGCCGTTTGTACGACGCGGCCATAGATTCGGAACGTGTAAGGACCAGCCGCACCGGACGGCCTGTCAACAGCGCGAGTTTGGCAGCCTGGGCCGAGGTCTGGTAGAGGATGTCATCCTTTCCGCCAAACGAGCCACCGACCGGTGGTTGGATCACGCGCACCAGGCGCGCCGGCAAGCCGAGCAGCGCGGCGGCGTTGTCGCGGTTGATGAAGGGGCTTTGGTTGTTGGCGTAGAGCGTCACCCCACCGTCGGGTTCGGGGATCGCCAGCACGCCCTCGGTTTCCAGGTAAGCGTGTTCTTGATGGGGAAACGTATAGGTCTCATCCAGAACCGTCGCACATTCCGCCAGGATGGGAGCAGGATCGCCGTTGCGTACAATGTGCCGGTCGCACAGATTCCCCGCGCCGACGCCACCCGCCGTCAAGGTTGCGGGTTTCTCTGGAATCATCGGCGCATCGGGATCGAGCGCACGGGTCATATCGCTGACCACGGGCAGGGCTTCGAGTTCACACACAATGGCATCCACGCCGGCCTGGGCCGCCGCCTCGCTTTCGGCGGCGACGGCGGCGATGGCTTCGCCCACATAGCGCACTTTCCGGTAGGCCAGCGCGTATTGATCCTTCACCGGCCAGCCGAAGTTGCCGTGATCCACAAAATCGGCGTGGGTGATGACGGCCTTGACGCCGGGGACGGCCAGCGCGGGGCCGGTATCCAGCCGGACGATGCGCGCGTGGGGCAGGCGACTGCGCAGGACTTTGGCGTAGAGCATTCCCGGCACCTTCATATCCCCCACATATCTGGCGCGCCCACTCACTTTATCCGGTCCATCCACGTTGCGGAGTTTGGAACTGCCCACGTAAACGGGTTGTGGGGGTTGTGGGCTGAGGAGGGTAGGTGATTCATGATTCGCCATTCCCCATTCCCGATTCTCCATTCGCCGTTTGGCCGTTAATTCAATCGCGTCCACAATCTGCTGGTAGCCGGTGCAGCGACACAGATTGGGATTGATGGCGCGTCGAATCTCCTCACGGGTGGGATTAGGGTTGGCGCGCAACAGGGCTTCGGCGGCGATGACCATAGCAGGGGTGCAATAGCCACACTGCACCGCGCCGGCATCCAGGAACGCCTGTTGCAGGTCGCTCAGACCGCCGTCGGGCGCGCCCAGGCCCTCGATCGTCGTCACCGTGCGCCCGGCAATGCCGGCAACCGGCGTGCGGCACGACCGGGTCAGCTTGTCGTCCACCAGCACCGAACACACACCACAGACGCCATCTTCACAACCGCGTTTGGTGCCGGTCAGTCCCAGCGTAGTGCGCAGCAGGTCAACCAGCAACATATCTTCGGGGACATCCGGCACAGTTATCGCTTTACCGTTCAGGACAAAGTCAAGTTTCATCATTTACCTCCCCGGAAAATTCGTTTGAACGTTGGTATGTCAGGTGTCAACTCCTTCGAAAGTGTCAACGGAGGAGATGAGTTGAAAAGAAAAAATCCGTTAAAACCAGTTGATAAATACAGGCTTCCCGAACCGCCCGATGCCCCATCCAAAGTAGGCCACGATAGCTGCCACGAAGAACAGAGCAAAGAACGCGAATAAAATGTAATCTCCTACCCCCAACCGCGACTCGTGGAGATAGGTGCGATCGGGGCTACCGGAGAACGCTTTGGATTGCAGCACCACTTCGAGCATCTGTGATTTGACCATCGCGCCCAAGATCAGCGGCACGGCGACTTTCGCGTAAACACGCACCCGCTTCACCGGCCCCATTGTCTCGAAGGCCAGCCCACGCAGACGCTGGGCCTCGATGATGGATTGAATCTCTTCAAACAACAGCGGAAAGAACCGCAGGGTAGATGAGAAGATGAACGCCAGCTTGTAGGGGATGCGCGCCTGCACCATGCCGACAATCATCGTGTTGACATCCGTGGTGAAAATGCCCAGGGGAATCACAAGCGTCATCGTCAACGTCTTAAAGACCACGTTCATCGCATAAGCCACGCCCTCAACCGACATACTCGCGCCGCCGACCCAAAACCAGTGCGCCGGGAACGTGAACAGGGGCGTCAGTGCAGTCTGTCC
Source organism: Anaerolineae bacterium (assembly GCA_035373625.1). Classification (GTDB taxonomy): domain Bacteria; phylum Chloroflexota; class Anaerolineae; order B4-G1; family SLSP01; genus DSWT01. The sequence continues at coordinate 56,865 of DAOSNS010000027.1, forward strand.
GGTGCGCGAACGGATCAGCGCTTCGGCAAAGAATCCCTGGGTAACGATCAACAGGATGTCAAAGGGGAGCATTATGACAACGAGCTTGCGGATGTAGCTGAATTTGACCCCCACGGCCAGACAGGCCAACATCACCGCCAAAGTGAGCAGACATTCCATCACCGGATTTTCCCACACAAACGCGACGATGGTGATGGTCGCCATCATAAACAGCTTGGGCCGGAAATCCAGATGGGTGAAGAAGGAATCGCGCTCGACGGTTTGCAACGTCAGGGTGCTCATATCTCACCTTCTATCGGCTGACCGGCCACACATGCCGCGACTTCTCGGGGCGTCAGCAGGGGATAGGTGTGTCTGTCGCCGAGCGCCCGCGCCAGGAATACTGCTTGCGGCGGCGTCAGGTAAGTCGAGTTGAGCAGTTCTATCTCGTGATACGCCTGACGGATGGGCGCGTCCAAAAGAATTGTCCCTTTGCCCATCACGATCACGCGCTCGGCATACTCCGGCATGAGATAGAGGTGATGGGTGATCACGATGACAGTCTTGCCCGATGCGTGCAGTTTACGGCTGATTTCGAGGATGTACTTCGCGCCGCGATAATCCTGCCCGGTCGTGGGTTCGTCGAAGATGATGATCTCCGGTCGCATCGCCAGAATGGCGGCAATGACCACCCGCGCACGGTCGCCTTTGGGCAACGCCAGGGGATGTTGGTCGCGTTCCGCCAGCAAACCCATCGCTTCCAGGCTCTCCGTGGCGCGCGCCACGACTTCTTCCCGGGGGTATTTCAGATTCTTGAGCGCAAAGGTGACTTCATCCCATACCGTAGCGTTGAAAATTTGATTGTCGGGGTTCTGCGTCACATAACCGATACGCTGCGCCAATTCCCCCACCGTCAAAGTACGGGTATCCACACCGCCGACCAGGACCCGGCCCTGCGTGGGTTCCAATAACCTGAGAAAATGCTTGACCAGCGTGCTTTTACCGGCCCCGTTTTGCCCGATGATCAGGACGTATTCTCCCTTATGGATGTCAAGGGAGACGCCGGCCAGGGCGTGCGTGCCGTTGCTGTAGATGTGATGCAGGTCTTTCACGCTGAGCAAAGGTTCACCGCTTGGGATGCGGGGCCGGGGGAAAGCGGTGGGCGGTTGTACGTGGAGCTGCGCTTTCTGGCGCCATGCCGCAAGCGTTTGCAGTCCTTCTTCGAGGCGCACCGGAATTTTGGGAACCGCGCGCCCGGCCTTGTTGATCAGGGAGAAGGTGCTGGCAACCTGAGGCGGGCGCAGGTCGTTGGCTTCGAGATATGCTACCGCGTTGTAAAGTTCATCCGGCGTGCCGGTTTTGACCAGTGCGCCGTGGGCAAGGAGTATCAGCCGGTCGGCATATTCGGCCATCTCCTCGGCGGCGTGGCTGGCCATCACAATCGTCACACCCAATTCCCGATTGAGTTCCCGTACCGTGGCGAAAACTTCTTGCGCGCCGACCGGATCAAGCTGCGAAGTAGGTTCATCCAAAACTAACAGCTCCGGCTGCAAAGCCAGCGCTGCCGCAATCGCCAGCCGCTGCTTTTGCCCGCCGGAAAGCTCGTGAGGATGTTTCTTCTCGGTCCCTTCCAGCCGCACCGCCTCGAGCACACGGGGGATACGCGCTCTGATTTCTTCACGCGGCACTTTGAGATTTTCCAACGCAAAGGCGATTTCGTTCTCCACCGACGTGGCGGTGATCTGCGTCTCCGGGTCCTCGAAAACTGTGCCGACATGGCGCGCCAGCGTACTGATGGGATGATCGAGAGTGTCCAGGCCGACGACGGTAGCGTGCCCGAAGAAACGTCCACCGAAAAACTGAGGCACGATCCCGTTAAGCGTCAAACATAGCGTCGTTTTCCCCGCGCCCGTCGGCCCGATCACCCCCAGGAATTCACCCTTATAAATCTCCAGCGAGATATCCTTCAACACCGGTTCGGGAGAACGCGGGTACATATAGGAAACCTTATCTAAAGTGGCGATCAACGTCGGCGTCCCCATCTCCCTTGCCGCAAAGGCGATGTGTGAAGCGTGTGTTTTGCGAATTACGAATTGCGAATTACGAATTGCGTTTCACGTTTTACGATTTAGTAGGTTGCCTCAGTAGGCTTGACGATGCCGATAGCGCGCAGACCGGCAATCACGCCACTGCCGATGACGGTGCCGACCAGGCAGCGGAACAGGTTTTCCACAGGGATGATGGGGATGAGCATCACCCACACATCCTCAGGCCAGTTGGACATAAAATAGGTAATCATGGCAGCCGTGAGATGGGTCACGCCGGCGATCATCCAGGTGCCCAGGAACAGTCCGGCAGCCACGACGCCGATATTCTTATGCCTTAGCCAGCGCGCAGCCAGCGTGCGGGTTGGTAAAGCGAACAGGAGAATGCCCGACCAGTCCAGGAAAGAGCCGGCGAAGGCTGCCCGTGGGCTGACGCCGTTTTGGACTATAGCGCGACCGACAAAGAGCAAAAACTCAAGGATGAAGAAGATGGTCAACGGCAGCCACCACGATTTGCGCTTGCCTTCGCTCTTCATCACGCCGGCGGAGAAACTGCCGACCATCGCCGACCACACCGAAACCGCCGGCACGGCCGCAGTATGCGGCGCTACGAAGACGCCGATGAGACGCCCAACGCCGCTGGCAATTGCGCCCGCGATAGGCCCCAGAATCCAGCCGACCAGGGGGAAAATCCCCTGAGCTATCGGGAAACTGCCTCCAAGAGCCAGGATCACGGAAAAGGGGATGAAACACAGCGCCGCGACCACCGCCGCTAACACGACGATGTACGCGACGGGCGCGCCGTCAATCGCCGCTCCGCCCAAAAACTTGACCTTACGTTCCTCACCAGATGGTATTGTCATTTTTTAACCCCCTCTAAAAATAGTCCGATAGTCGTTAGCCAGATATTCATGCGGTCATTTTCATTATCGGGGCCATACCGCAGGTTCGGCTACACGCCTTCGTTAAAAGGATGTTCCGCAGCAGTAGATTTTTAGCCTGCGTTTGTATAAGTATACCAGATTGAACAAGGATTGAATTCGTCACGACGCACGACTGCGGCCTGAAATGTAAAGGTAGAAGGAAAGCCCAAAGTGATAGACGGGGTAGAGCAAAGACCCCCACAGCAACCAGGGCGGGGCCGCTGTAAAAGTGATCAGCAGGAACAACAACGCCACACCCCATATCGCCGCACCGATCAGCGTCCACCGTTGGCAGATGCTTGTCTGCCAGTTGACGTATTTGACCGGCACCCACACCAGGGCGGCGAAAAGGGCCAACGTCAGCGTGTTGCCCCACACCGGCCAGTTGAACAGGTAGAGATAGAAGACCATAATGTTCCAATACGAGGGGAAACCGGTGAAGTAGTGATCGGGCGTCTTGGCACCCGCGCTGCAAAAGCCGTAGGCCGACGAGAGGAGGACAAGGGCCAGGACAAACATTCCCAGCGGCCCTTCCACCAGGCCGAAGCTGTAGGCGAAGAAAACCGGCAGGAACGTGTAGTTCAGGTAATCGGTGATATCGTCGAGTTTGCGTCCATCGAAGTCAGGGACCCAACGTTGAATATCCCAGCGTCGGGCCAGCGTGCCATCGGTCGCGTCAAGCCAGAGGGCAACAGCAAGGAAGATGAAGAACTGTTGCGCTTCATGCGCCAGGAGCGCACGCAGGGCGAAGAATCCTGCCACGAGGCCCAACGATGTGTAGAAATGCACACTCCAGGCGCGCAAGGTAAGCAAGTGACGGTTGGGTGGCTGAATTTGTGTCGTCATTAGGGGATATCTTCCAGGAAATTTAACTTCGACTGTTTCCAGGCAAGGCCCAATGTCTCATCATATAGAGCAAGATGTAGTGAAGACGTCCCCTATAGTAGAGAAAAACTGTCAAATGTCAAATGGTACTTTACAGATTTCGAGCCATAATAAGCCCGATGATTTATCGTCGGCTAAATTGACAAAATTTCTATTATAGGTCACAGATGCAGTTCATTAAAGTTGGTATTCGGTAAGTTGACGGGATGACATCTCCGGCATATACTTCAGTCAACATATTCCTCAAGAGACTCGCGTAGACTAACGGCTATTTCTGAAGGAGAAGACAGAGAAAAAAGATGACGAGGAAACTGAGATTTGGTTTGATCGGATTAGGCGAAATCGCCTACAAATCCACCGGGCATGTCTTACAGCAGACGGCCAACGCAGAGATGATCGTGGGGATGGACCCGGTGGCGGAGATGGCGACTTCATACGAGGCTGCGTTTGGGATTCCCTGTTCCACGCGGCTGGAAGACGTGTTGGAGAACCCCGACGTGGAGGCGGTGATTATCTCCACGCCGCATTACCTGCACGTCCCCTTGGGGATTCAGGCGGCGCGGGCCGGCAAGCATGTGATCGTCGAGAAGCCGATGGCGACGACACTTGAAGACGCCGACGCGCTCATTGCCGCCTGCCGTGAAGCCGGGGTATTGTGTTCGTCAAAAGAAGGCAGCGTGCGCTATCAACCGGCGACTGCGAAAGCGAAAGCGTTGATCGCGCAGGGGGCCATCGGTGAAGTGATGGCGACGCAGGTTGTCGGCGCATCCAACAAACCGCCGAGCTACTGGACCGGCGGCTACACCGGGCGCATCCAGACGACGTGGCGCAAATCCAAATTCGAGTCCGGCGGCGGCGTGTTGATTATGAACTACATCTACGACTTCTACCGCATGCGCTACCTCACCGGCCAGGAAGTGACGCGCGTCTTTGCCGAATTCGGCACATTCCGCACGCCCGTCGAAGTCGAGGACTTCATCACCGTGACGCTGCGCTACACCAACGGCGCACTCGGCTCGTGGATGGCCTCCTCGTGCGTGCCCGGCGCATCCAAAATGGGCGCGCGCGGCACGAAAGCCACCGACAACCGCCTCTTCGGCACGGCCGGGCAGATCGTCTTCGACAACAATGACCTGCTGGTCTATACCGACAACGAGGTCGAAGGCTTGACGCGCGGTGAGTGGACGGTGATTTCCTTCCCCCAGCAATCCGATGATTACGCCTACTGTGTCTACTTCGACAAGTTCGCCGAAGCCGTTTTTGAGGGCCGCGAACCGGACGTCCCCGGCGAAGAAGGTCGCAAGACGCTGGAAGTCCTGCTGGCGGCGTACCGATCCGGCGAGACGCATCAACCGGTGACCTTGCCCCTGTAAGCGGGGAAAGCCGGACAGATACGGGCATTTCCCCGGGGATGACCCATATCTCACCACAAAGCACACTGAGTCCGCAGAGAGACATAGCTCTCTCTGCGGCGAACGAACCGCGCGTATAGAGCAACAAGGAGGTAATCACCCAAAATTGCTCTATTGACTTGTATAATTTGTGAATATATAATAGTTTTTATTGAAAAGCGACCACGAAAGACTCCTCAATGCAACCGGTATCCAGCCGATGCAGAGAGAGAAAGGCAAGGCATCTATCGGTAGGAATGGTTTGTATATAGCTATAGGTGCACTGAAGAGGAGAAGGGAAGCGGGCATCCATGTAGATATTCTGCCTAATACATAGTTAGCCCCTCCTTGGAATTCTGTGTATGAACCCAGTTGAACTTCAAGAGTTACTGAGTAAAAAGGAAGGCTTGAAGTTAGACTTCAAGCAGGAATACAAATTGTATGATGTGCCGCCTGCAAACACGGATAAGAGGATGTGGGATGACTATGTACGGGGTCAGTGGGACGAACTTATCAAAGATGTCATTGCTCTTGCAAATGGAAACGTTGGTACAGCAGGTCAAGACGGATTGTTGATAATTGGTGTGGATGACGAGTTGCCACCCTCCGGCACTAGGCAAATCTATGATACCAGTCAGCTGAAAATCACAGAACAGCAAGTCTTGGCAAAGGTCAATTCGGCCTGTGACCCGCCCATTCCAAATCTTACCTGTGAACGAATCGAGGTTGTGGGCAAGCAGGTGGTAGTGATTACCATCCACTCAAGTCCTTATTTTTATGAAACATCACGCCAACTTGAGACTACCAAAGGCGATTTTGATGCTTCGGGCGCGCTACGTTACTTCAGGATTGACAAAACTTATAGTCCGAGAACTGCTTTTGTGCGTCGTGGTGAAAGTGTCTTTCCGGCCACCGATGATGAAAGACGCGCCATAAGCTTTGAAAAGGTGGCACACCTGCAACAAAAACTTGACTATGTCGAGCTAGACAGACAACTTTTCTTGGAGATTAGGCGGATTCTGGAAAGCGATGGGACTATTGATTATGTGCGCGAAGCCAGCTTCGACAGTGTATTTGAAACAAGGTACCTTCAGGGCTTGTATGATTTTGAATCCTTCTGTAAGCATCCCGAGTGTGAGTTCATGGACATCGAAATGGAGAACAAGCGAAAGCAACTGTTGAGTGCGATAGAGGCATTTCTTCACGATGGAATTGGGCAACATACATTTCGCGAAAGGTTCAACCCTGAATGGAGTCGCATCCCCCGTGACCCAATACGAGAGCCAGAGATGATAGCGTGGTTTCGCGAGAAAGCCAAGACAGAAGAAGAGTTCAACGAATTGGTTGAAAAGCAGAGAGAGTATATTAGAAGGATTGGCAGGGAACTGAACCGGCTTGCTAGCCAAATATGTACTGTGTATGATGAATTTGTGAGATTGGGACGCAGGAGGCTGGCGGTCTAGCAATGAGTCGGGGCTAACAATGCATCCAGCCGACAGCGCTTCGCTCGCGCTCGCGCTGCGGCTGATGCTTGCCGTTGGGCAGCTAACCTCACAACAAAGCAAGTGTGATCAAGCAAGCATTTGAAAAAGAGATAGATATACTATGATAGATTTCTCCATAGAACAGCTAAAAAGCTATTTCGGCGGCGATGTGCTAATTGGCCGTATCAAGTCTCTCAATACACGTAAAGGTATAGGGCTTATAACAGCATTTCAGGAAGACAAAGGGAATATTTGGAAATATCCTGACGGCAGACCCGTTGATGATATTGCTTTTGCTTTTGACGGTAAAACGGAGTTCAAAAGGGATGATTGGGTTGTTGTACAAGACTATGAACTTACCAATGAATCTTTAGCAGGTGGTGTTGATTCGCGTCTAAAGGCCGTAAGAATTGAGCTACTTACCGAGGTAGGCGCATTAAAAGATATTTTGGCAGGTGAGCAATCTGTATCAAAACAACGCTTGCTTGCTGGTGCGATAAGAAGTATCAAAATTGTGGGAGATAAGGTACTAATTCTTCAGAAGTTCCTAGAAAGTGAACGTACCAGGCTCGAAAAGCAATTTGCAAGTGAGGCAGAACGTTTACAAGAGTGGGAGCAGGAATTACAGCGTAAGCAGCGTGACCTGGATTCAGAGCGCCAAGGCTGGAATAATGAGCGTCTGCAAATTATCTCTAGCCGCGAGGAATTACAAAGGGACCGGCAAAGATTCCAAGAAGCTGAAAGAGCTTTCGAAATTCGTCTTCAGCAATACGGTTTGGATGAAGCAAGTGTCCAATCGGGAAAGATTCGGCTATCAGATGATTTGATTGCTCTCTTGCTTTCTCAAGAACAGATTCGGGAGCGTCTACAAGCTGAAAAGCTAGAAGAAGTTGTAGAAGTAGAAAATGCATTAGCTGCGCGTGAACAGGAGATAAGCCAAAGAGAAGAAGCAGCGAAACAGGTTTTGAATGAAGCTACCAAAAAAGAGCGGGAACTTGTTCAAAGAGAGCGGGATATTCAAGCACGAAATGAACAACTTGCCAAGTGGGAGCAAGACATTCAAGATTTGCAGGACATTCTCTTACCTGTCAAAGCTGCAAAAGAAAAAGCGGCAAGTCCTGTTGCTGTTTATCAGTTTGGTTCAGAAAAAGAGTTAGTGCAACACTTCAGAGCTTTTATCCAAGACAGTGGTTTTTACTACGACCAATGGATTCTCGAAAACTTCTATACTTGCCTCAAAACAGACTACCTCGTCATTTTATCCGGTATTTCTGGCGCAGGAAAGTCCAAACTGCCTGAATTTTTCGCCAAATCTATTGGTGGAGTGTTTGAGCTTGTACCAGTGCGACCAGATTGGAATGACGACCGTGATTTGTTGGGATTTTTCAACGCGCGCGAGTTAAAATATCAAAGCACTCGTTTCATCGAGTTTTTGATAAAAGCAAATGAAGACCCTGGCAGGTTATATATTGTCTGCCTTGATGAAATGAACCTTGCTCCGGTTGAGTACTATTTTGCTCAATTACTGAGTGTTCTGGAAAGCAATGATCCCCGGTTGAAACCACCTGATGAAACGCTAACGGAGCTGGAAATCAAGCGATTTGAAGAACGCGCTTTAATTCGGATGCTTGAACTGGAAGATGAGCGTTCAGAAGTCACAGGAGTTGCTCGTGAAGCAATAGAGCGGGGAATTCGCCGTTTGAACCAGGCTCTTGAAGATTTGGAAAAGTATCGAGAAATACCCATTCCTCGCAACATCCGGTTTGTAGGAACGGTCAATGTAGATCATACGACACACGGATTTAGTGATAAGGTATTGGATAGGGCTAATGTAATTCAATTTGAGCGAGTGAATTTGGGCGCAAATCTAGCTGAGGGGAAAGATCCGGAAGCAAAAACATTAGGATTTGCCCAATTTTCAGAGTGGTGTGATAAAAGAGAACTATCCAAGCCTCAACTTGCCATTGTAGAAGACTTTGTCTCTCATATCAAGAAAATTAATAGCTTTCTGGAACCGGCAGGAATGAGCATTGGCTTTCGTGTTTTGCAGGACATAAGACGTTATATGAGCTTGGTCATTCAAGGTGAGTATTTCGATGATCCTAAAGACGCTTTTGATTTTCAGGTCAAACAGCGCATTCTTCCCAAAATCCGAGGGATGCAAAGTCGAGAGTTGAAAGAGGCATTGGAAGAACTAGCCAAATTTCTGGAAAAAGAGGGATATAACCGATCCTATGAAAAAACCGCTGGGCATTCTCAAGGTGGAAAGCGATATGGCGGTATGCTTCAACAGCTAGAGAGCAAGGGATATGTAAATTATTGGGAGGTTAGATAATTGTGGTAGCTCCCGTATTATGGCTTCGATACTCCATTGATAACCGAACTTGGTCAAAGCAGAGTACGATTGATCTTGCGGCCCAAGACTTTTACTTGCTCCCCGATGTTGTCGGGGAGTATTTTAAAAGAATCGAGTTTGAGGTAAAGTCTAAAACGCCAATTCGGGTTAGCAATGTAGTAGGAGCGCAATTACAACTCCAGAATTCAAATAGGTTTTCTTTGGTTGTCACGCAAGATCAGAGCGGTTTAACGGGCATACGTCGCTTGCATCTAGAAGTTACTGAAAACGGAAGAAACTATCCGTTACGAATCATTCTCCCCATTTATCCTGAGCATCTTGAGATTGAGCAATTCCATACCATGTTGGATGATATATCCCACTGGATTTTTTTCGAGATAGCTTCGCCAGTTACTTTGGATATTGGCTATACTGACCGGTTTACACGTTCTTTACGTTCTCAGCAAGCAGTTCTTGACTTGATGAGTAAGTACATCGGTGAAATAGAAGAGATTTTGCAGCGGATCGCTGTTTCGCCACGAAGACAGATTAAAAAAGAATACTATTTGACCAGTCGTGATCCAAAACGGCAAGACCCTGTAACAGCAAGGTGGAGTCAACAGAACCCTTCCGACACGCACAACAAAGCTTTTCGCAATGTATCTTCCTATGATGTGTACGAAAACCGTTTTGTCCTTTTCTTTATCAATCAACTTGAGCAACGGCTTGCTTTTTTACACCACCTTGCTGATCTTAGCGCCAAGGATAAAGAAAAAGAAATAAGAAAAGAACGTAGTTACAACAATTCTCATCAACTCGAAATCCTTGAGAAACAGAAACAAGAGGCTGTTGCGTTTGGAGATAGATGTTTGGATCTGTCACGTCGGTTACAACTACTTCGCAGCATCGAGTTTCTTAAAGGTGTTGACTTTACTCCTAGTCAGTTTCGCCTCAATTTCTCGTTGGCACTAACCCAGGATTTTAACTACAGTCGAATATTTCAGTTTTATCAGGAACTTGGGCGGGATAAGGCTATTGAGCGTTTGGATCGGGTAAAAACATTTACCGATGCTCTGGTTTCTCTAGGTGTCAAAGCCACTCACCAAATATACGAATACTGGACTTTTTTTGCCATCTATAATGAACTCATCAGTCTGCATTTTTATCCTCAAAATGAGGACGATATAACAGATATGATCAACAACGATGTATTAAACCCCTACTTGCGACCTGGGGCAATGATTACATTGATTGGTGAAAAAAGCCTATACCCTGATATAACCATCCGTTTATGCTACGATAAAGCTTATTTGCGCGGAGCAAAGGAAGTAGCACGCCCAGATATTGTTATGGAAATATGGTGGAAAAGGCAATTAAGGGCTTGTTTTGTTTTTGACGCCAAATACAAGACCTACACTGATCAAACAGGGAAAAACTCCGTCAAATGGTTCTGGGAAAGGAATAGGGAAGAAAAAGGGGACTTTTTTAAGATATCAGTCCTTTACCAGGACGGCAAATTTATACCTGGTGGAGTGATTGATAAAAGCCGTGGGGCGTTTCTCTTGCATATCAACACACAAGATAAATGGTTTGAAAACTATGGCGCGATTGTTCAGATGAGCGAAAATGGTTCCTGGGAGAGAAACGCTCATCGGTTCGGATTTATTCCAGTTGTACCAGGAAAATTGATGACTCTACGGACACTGTTGAGTATGATTTTTCTGATAAAGTTGGAAATTGATGCCGATATTTGTTGGACATGCAGTTCAACAGATGTTCGCAAAGAGGTATATCATAGTCAATATGGCACAGAAAAGGAAAATCGGCGGATATGCCAAAAGTGTGGTCATGAGTGGTGGATACAGCGTTGCAGCTGTGGCTTTCCGCTTTTTAAGGGTAACTTTAGTTTCCAGATTCAACATCAAGAATTACAACCATCTTCGAAGTGTAATGGTTACATTTGCCCTGGTTGTGGCAAATGCGTTTGTGGGGCAACGATAGATCACATTTGTAGTTAAAAAGTTTTCCGTCGAGGCTGCCCAACATCGGTTGCAAGCGACGTGGCTTCGCCGCCTGCACTCGGCAGGGAAACGCGCACAACCAGGTCTGCTGTTGAAGGTGCTGCGCCGCACCCGCTGCGCGCCTGAGCCATGGCTGTTGGGCAGTCCTAAAATTCAAAGAGGAGGTAGGCGAGATGGTTTCAGAGTCAAGTGTACCACGAGATGCATCAAGTGCACAACAGAGGACATTCAGAGGATTACGCCGCTTTAACCTGATTATGGGCTTACTTCACCTGATTCAAGGTATCTTCATGTGGGTAGTCAGCAACGACAAGACCTACCCCATCTTCACCAACTATCTCACTTTCGACCGAGCCACCTTCACACTAAAGCCCAACCCACAACTGTTGTACGAACTGCCCTTCGGTCCGGCCGTGGCGCTTTTCCTGCTCATTTCGGCCGTAGCCCACTTTTATCTTTCCACCGTCGGCTACGGGCGCTATGTCGAGAACCTGAAGAAGGGCATGAACCCCGTCCGCTTCTACGAGTACGCCCTCAGCTCCTCGCTAATGGTGGTGCTGATCGGCATGCTCGTCGGCATCTGGGACCTGGGGACGCTGATCGCCATCTTTGGCATCAATGCGATGATGAACCTCTTTGGCATTATGATGGAGGTTCACAACCAGACTACCGCTCGAACGAGCTGGCGAGCCTTTATTTACGGCTGCCTGGCCGGCATCGTCCCATGGATCGTGATCTTTTTGTATTTCAATGGAGCGGTCAGCTCCGGAGAGGCCAAGCCACCGACCTTCGTCTACGCGATTGTGCCCACACTCTTTATTCTGTTCAACATCTTTGCCATCAACATGGTGCTGCAGTACAAGAAAGTGGGGCCGTGGCGCGACTATCTTGTCGGCGAGCGGGTCTACATTGTCTTGAGTCTGGTGGCCAAGACGGTGCTAGCGTGGCTGATTTGGACCGGCACGCTGGCACCGGTTTAGAGTACGCTGCCCAACCCGCCGCTCCAGCCGACAGCGCTCCGCGTGTGGCTGAGCGGCAGGCCGTTGGGCGGCTTGTCCTTAGAGGCAATGGGTTTGCAGGTTGATAAGATTAAGGGTAGAAGTTATGGAAAAGTTTAAAAATTTCCTTGAAGTCCTAGGTATAGGAGTTGTTATTGGTGTTATTCTGACTGTAATTTTAGTCGTGTTTCTCAAAGCCAACCCAAGTAGTATAAATTTGGGACCAGTTGAGTTTGAAATTCCCACTGTTACAACTCCGTCTACGTCGCAATCATTTTTTGAATTAACCGCCACTCCCACATCGGAAACAGCACTTATTGAAAGTAACAACGAACCCATTGCAGAACCAACATATACACCGATTAGTTTAATCCAGGTTCCAGGTTATCAACAGGCTGGCGTGAGATTTGATGCTTCTTCTACCGGTAAGTATAGGTTTACAATTCTGAGAGGTGCATATTCATCCTGGCCCACAGAGAGAGAGACAGACAATCAATGGAGGACTATCGTATACATTTACAAAAATCGTTCAATTTCCTGGGGCCCGAGACTTGAAATAACTGAACCTATCAATCCGGATTTTTCTGTGGGGCTGTGGGAATCTCCTTCATTGGATTCTCGAGAAGAAGCCGAGGCCGCTGCGAAAGGGATGTATGTTGAGATTGACTTGCAAGCAGGTGAATACTTGATTTTTGTGCCAATTGATGACCAAACAGGATATAACTCATTTGGTGCAAATCGTGGTGAAGTGACTATCCAAGTCTTGTTATTATCACAGTAATTTCGGCGGGGGGGCGGGCCAACATCGGTTCAAGCGGATGCGGCTTTGCTGCCTGCACTCGGCGGGGAAACGCGCACAACCAGGTCTGCTCTCGAAGGTACTACGCCGCACCCGCCGCGCGGCTTAAGCCTACCGTTGGGCGGCATAGGTGAGAACAGTTTGCTTACTCAATTAGCATACATAGGTCAGGAAACTTCATATTATGTTAAGAGCATTGACAGATACACTTTACAACAAAAATGCTGCGATTAATTGGCTGAAAAAGAAATATCCAGAAGAAGACATCGTTTTCGCATCTGCCGCGACAATCCTGGAGACAAATAAAGCGACCCCAACCGGTTGGTCCTTGCGCCGCCTATTTCAGCGGCGTGGTGTTTTGATAATCGGGATGGTTCATAATAGGTTGACACTTTAACAACTACAGACTTGCCAAAAGTGG
>DAOSNS010000028.1:0-27157 GCA_035373625.1 Anaerolineae bacterium
TGAGGATGGTGTTGGCAAAGTTGTCGTATTCGTCTATCAACAGGTAAATGCGCAGACCTTTGCGCGTTGTCTGGGCAAACAGTTCCCGCAGCCGATCGGCCACGGTGGGGAAATCCATAATTTGCCCCTGCTCCTGTGGCGAGAAATACCGCTCATACCGGGCCAGGAAATCGCGGATGACCGTTTCGCCATTAGCCTCAAAGGATTGACGTACCTCGTTGAGATCCGGGCTTACAGCGGCAAAATTGAACGTCATCACCAGATAGCTGTTGCGGTCCGGCGTGGGGTTGGCGCCGATCCAGGTGTTGCCAAAGAGCGCCTCAAACTCATCTTGGGCATTGATGTCGTAGTAGTGCTGGAGCAACGACAGCCACAGCGACTTGCCAAACCGGCGCGGGCGGATGAGGAACAGGTAGTACGGCGCGGCTTCGATCAGCGGGATAAAGCGCGTCTTGTCCACATAGTACATATTGTCCAGTTTCATCCGCCGATAGTCGGCGATGCCGTAGGGAATCCGTTTGACCTGTGGCATAGTTTCCTCCTCTGCGGGCAGCGTCAGTAGCGCTCGCATCTTGCTCACCAGTCCCCAATCTCCATTCCCTGATCATCTATCACCCGTATTGTACTCTCTTCCACCACAGCGCGCAAATCCAATGCGATACCGAAAGACTGAGAAAAGCCGGACGACCTGCGCTTGCCTGTTGTGACTGGGAGAGTAAAATGAAGCTGTAGTGCTGTTGGATGAATTCGGCCATTTGGGCACTTGACCACCGGACTATTCAACTGACGACTACCAGACTATTTCTAAGGAGCATACTATGAAAGACTTTTTATTCCATGAATCATTGGCGGAGCTGGACCCCGAGCTTGTCCGCCTGATCGGCTATGAAACCGAGCGCCAGGCTCGCAAGTTGGTGATGGTGCCGTCGGAGTCACTCGCGCCTTTTGCTGTTCACGAGGCATTGGCTTCGGCCTTTTCACACATTTACGCCGAAGGTTATCCTGAAGAATATACCCGCAAATTCACCGAGGCGCAAATCCTGGATTATGAGGTGGTTTTGGGCCGCTACCGTCGCGAGGCCGATAAACGTTACTACAAGGGCGTGGAGTATGCCGACGTGTTGGAGATGCTGGCGCGCCGCCGCGTGGCGGAGGCTTTTGCGACCGCAGCTGCACCCGCCGATCAACTTTTTGTGAACGTGCAGACGCTCTCCGGGGCGCCGGCAAATACCGCCGTGCAGTACGCGCTCCTTGAACCGGGGGATACCATCCTCGCCATGTCATTGCACGTCGGTGGACACCTCAGCCACGGCAGCAAGGTCGCGTGGTCCGGCAAGACTTTTAACATCGTCAACTATGCCGTGGATCCGCAGACGGAACGCCTGGATTATGATGCCATCCGTGCGCAAGCCCTGGAGACCCGCCCCAAGCTCATCATCGGCGGGTACACTTCTTACCCCTGGACGCCGGATTGGCAGAAGCTGCGCGCCATCGCCGATGAGGTGGGGGCGTATTTGTTGGCGGATATTGCTCATGTTGCCGGATTGGTCATCGGTGGCGTGTATCCTAATCCGGTAGGCATCGCCGACGCGGTGACGTTTACCACCCACAAGACGCTCAACGGACCGCGCGGGGCCGTCATCATCACCCACAAAGCCGCGCTGGGCCGCAAGTTTGACCGCGCCGTCTTCCCAGGATTCCAGGGCGGCCCGCACATGGAGACCATCGCCGCGCTTGCCGTGACCATGCAGATCGCGCGCACCGAACAATACCGCGAATTGCAACGTCAAACGGTGCGCAATGCCGTGGCGCTGGCCGAGGCATTGCAAGCCGAAGGCGTCCGCGTCCCTTACGGCGGCACCGACACGCATCTGCTGCTCTTCGACTGCAAAACTGTTGTGGGGCCAGACGGCACACCGTTGATGGGCGACCCGGCCGCGCGGATTCTGGATATTGCGGGGATTGTCGCTAACCGCAACACCATCCCCGGCGACACAACCGCTGCCTATCCCTCTGGTGTGCGCCTCGGTACACCCTGGCTCACGCAGCGTGGCTTTACCGAACCGGAAATGCGGCGCATCGCACAGATCATCGCGCGGCTGTTACGTGGTATGCATCCTTACAAGCTCACCCACCGCACCGGCGACGAATACTGCGCGCGCGTGGACTTCGATGTGCTGGAGGCGGCGAAGCTCGATGTCCTGGCTTTGGCAGAACAGGCCACCTCTCCGGAATGTTTCCTCTCGTGCCAACGTGCCACCGACGCCGGTTATCCTCACTTCTACTACCTTAACGATACCTTGCGCGGCAACAGCACTTATGAACGGCTGGAACTGGTAGGGTCCCACGCCGGCGCGTTTGTGGACTGGCTGACGCCTTCGCGGGTGACGGACATGGCCGATGGTGACGCGCGCCCTGTCACCTTGCTCGAAGCCGATGGGCGCGTCATGGCCGCCGGCTGGCTGACGCGCGTCAACGCGACGACATATTGGCTGGACGTGGCTTCCGCTGTCGCGCCACGGGTGATGACGTGGTTGCGCGCGCTTGTGGACGGCTACGTTGCCACCGATGATGTTTACGGGCGACTGCCGTTTCTCGACGCCGTCCGCGACCTGGGCGAGGCACCCACGCCGCCCGCCGATCTCATACCCGATAACGGTCCGTTCACCAAGCCCTACTTCATCGGTGCCTGGTCGCGCAAAGAACCTGCCGGCGAGGCGTTGCCGGTCTTTACCTGGCAGGCACCGCAGGACGCGCCGCTGCGCAAAACGCGCCTCAACGCTGTCCACCGCGAGATGGGGGCACGGATGGTGCCGTTCGGCGGCTGGGATATGCCTGTCTGGTACACCGGTAACCTGGAGGAGCACCGTGCTGTCCGCGAGGCTGCGGGTCTTTTCGACGTGAGCCACATGGGATGCTGGGATGCCCGGGGCCCGGAGGCGGCGCGTTTCCTCAACCTGGTGCTGGTCAACGACGTGAACGACCTGGAAGTGGGGGAGTCGCAGTATACGGCTTTCTTCGATGTGGAAGGTTCCCCACTGGATGATTTGCTGGTCTACCGGATGGGCGTGGACCATTATCTCCTGGTCGTCAATGCTTCGAACAACGACAAGGACTGGGCCTGGATCAACGACGTACTCAACGGCGCGGTGCAGATTGATGCCAAACGCCCCTGGGTGAAGTGGGAAGGTGCGGGTGTGACCTTGCGTGACCTGCGCGATCCTTCTGCGGGGCCGGACATGCGCGCCGAGCTGGCATTACAAGGTCCGCGTTCGCAGGATATCTTACTGGCACTGGGGGGGGCATCGCAAGATGTGAACCGCGTCAAGCGCTTGCCCTGGGCCGGCATTGTTCGCGTCACACTGGGAGGCTTTGACGTGATTGTGAGCCGCACGGGGTACACCGGCGAGCGTACTGCCTACGAGCTGTTTGTCCACCCTGACCGGCTGGTGGAGTTCTGGCAGACGTTGTTGAACGTCGGGGCGCCCTTTGGATTGAAACCGTGTGGCCTGGCGGCCCGCGATAGCCTGCGCCTGGAAGCCGGCTTGCCACTCTACGGGCACGAGATGGCCGGTCCGCTCAACCTGACGATGGCCGAAGCCGGTTTCGGCATCTACGTCAAGGTCGGCAAGCCGTTCTTTGTAGGGCGTGAGGCGTTCATCGCCCGTGAGGCGCAGCGTGAGGGAATGGTGGTTCGCTTTAGTGTGTTGGAAAAAGGCCCCATGCCGCAGCAGGGCGATCCGGTGGTGGATGACAAGGGCAAGGTTGTGGGCTTCGTGACGAGTTGCGCCATTGATACCGAAGGACAGCAGCTCGGACAGGCGTATGTGCGTGAGGCTCACACCGCCGAAGGCACCAAACTTGCCATCCTGGTGGCTCCGCGCCGTGAGCCAAAGCCGCGCGCGCAGCTCACCTTAGGGGATCGCACTCAACTGCCGGTGGAAATTGTCGTGCTGAGCCGCTTCCTGAAGCGATAAAGTAACGATTCGGCCGGGCATATTTTGAACCGCAGAAGGACACATAGAGGGCACAGAGATGATTTTTCTCTGTGCCCTCTGTGTCTCTGTGATGAATCAGGCCGACGTTTCTGGCGGACTTTCACCCTGCTCGTGGGGTGGTTCTTCGGCAGATGCGTGCTCCAAGATGGGCAGGGTAAAGTAGAAGGACACCCCCCCTTCGGGTTGATTGCGTACCCATATATTGCCGCCGTGCGCCTCCACCACCAGGCGACAATACGCCAATCCCAGCCCGTAACCGCGCCCTTCATACTGCCCGGAAGCAAACTTCTTAAAAAGCCGCTTTTGTACGTCTGGCGGAACGTGGGGACCGTTATTGTAAACCTCGACTTTCACCCATCCACCTTGTTGCGCGGCAGAGACGACAATACGTCCGTTCTTCTTGGGCACGAATTTGAGGGCATTGCTGAACAGGTTCTCGAAAACCCGCGTGATGGCTGCCGCATCTACCTCCAGGAAGGGCAGATCGTAGGGAATATCGAGGGTCAGGCTAAGGTCATCACTTGAGATGATCATTCTTCGGGCAATTTCCGCGACAAGCTCGGCGAGGACGACTACCTGAAGGTGCAACTCAAAACGTCCGGCTTCGATGCGGTTGATCTCCAGGATTGTTTCCACCAGGTTTCTCAGGCGCCCAATGCTGTTGAGTGCGATGCTGACCAGTTCGTGGGCAATATCGCGCATTTCCGGATCTTCCAAAAGCTGGAGAGAATACTCGGTTGCCGAAAGTGGGTTGCGCATATCGTGAACCAGCATGCTGAGCAGGTCTTCGCGCATCATTTCTAACATCTTTGTCTCGGTCACATCGCGGAAGAGAAACAACGTCCCCGGCGAGCGCTGCGGGGCTGCATAGACGGGCCAGTTTTGTAGCTGGAGGAACAATCCGCGCGGGGTTTCAAAGACAGGCGTTGCGTGTTTTCCATCGGCTGTGTCGGTGGCCGTATCGGTGGTTGTGACGGGGGAGGTGACGTCGGTTTGGCTGTGGATGACTTCCATAAGCCACGCGGCCAGTTTGGGCATATCACGACCGATGACGGCGATGATGTCCGGCAGGGTGCGCGTCTCCCACAACCCTGTGGTGCCGGGCAGCGTTAACATCTCCAGCAGTGCCCCGTTGATATAGCGAATGTTCAACTCTGGCGTCTCGACATCAATCAAGATGATCCCATCGCGCGAAGATTCCAGAATGGCGCGCAACAAGCTCTCGCTTTTCTGGCTGTCTTCGTAGTGTTTAATGCGCACCAGGGCCGTGAGACTTTGTTGGACGATGGCCCACGCCAGGACGGATTCGTTCTCTTCGAGGGGACGTTCTTCGGCCATAAACACGGCCACAATGTCGGAACAAACGCGACCGGGTAGAGCCAGCGGAAAATAGAGCACCTGTTTGATCCCCGCGTCTTCGAGGGGCTTCCAGAGGGCCGGCGTCGTGGCCTCGGCGTTCAAGACCATCATCAGGTGTCCATCCTGACATTGGCTCAGAAACTCAAATTCCTCCTGCGTGACCGGACCTTCCGTCCACCGTGATTTGAGATCGGGATTGCCACCCAGGTATACTTGCGCCCGTGACCACTGTTGCTTCTCAAGATGATAAAAAACTGCCCCGACCGCGCTGGCGATGTTGTCGTACAAGGCGCGCAAGAGCAAAAAGGTGATGGCGGAGCTGCTCATTAAGGACAAGAACGCGGCGCTAACTTCATAGAGCTGGCGCACGATCTGCAACTGATTTTGCAAGCGGCTGGTCAACTGCCCGCGTTGGAGCGTGATCGCCAGTTGATCGGCAATTGTGACCAGAAGTTGCGTGACTTCCAGGGACAGCGTTTGCCTATTGTGGGTGCTGAGACACATCACGCCAACAACCTGTCCTTCGACGATCAGTGGCAGATTGACGTGGGTCAAGGGTGTGGCGTCGTCGGTGGTAGCCGACGGGTCATGTTCCACCACCAACCATTTTTCGGCAAAAGCCCGTCCTGGACCGCCCTCTCCCGGTGCGAACGTCCTTGCCTGCGCGATATCGCTTTCCGTGCAACCCAGGCACACATTAAGTTTGAGAAGTTGCTTGCGCCGATCCAGCAGGTAAATGCGGCCCTGGGCCATATCGGCGATTTGCATCGCCTGACCGAGGCCGGCGCGGAGGATTTCATCAAGGTTCGTTTCGGTGTTGATGGTAGAGATGAGCGTGTACAGGCTTTCCAGATACGTGTGACGTTGACGTTGTTGCCGGGTGGTCGCGGATTCGTGGTCGAGTTCGGTGGGGGCAGTGTCTCTTATCAACTGAAGCTGCGCGTTGTGGACGAGAGGTGTCAACAGCGCACTTCCTTGTTCGAACAAAGCCTGTGGGAAAGCCCCCTTGACGTTGGCAAAGGCCAGCACCCCTCTGGGAACGTTCGAATGTGAGGGCACAGGAAGCAACCACAGCGGCGTACCGCGTTCCGGGATTTTCAGGGCGTGACATCCACGGTGCTTCAGACCCTTTTGCCAACGCGAGGCGTATTTCTGTAGCGCCACATAGAGCATAGGAATCTCGACAGGTTGGTAGTTGACGCAGTATTGTGGAGCCTGTTTCTCATCGAGAACCAGCAAGACGGCTTCTTGCGTGTTGACGGCTTCCGCAAAGATCGCCAATGCTTTTTGCAGCGAGTCCTGCCAGGACGTGGTGCTGCTCAGGCGACAAATTTCGATCAACTGTGCGAGGAATTGCTGTTCACTTTCGTCGGTCACATCCATCTCCTTACTAATTACTCCAATGATACCATAGTGTTGGATGCCCTGCAACCCCGAATGGCAAGACGCTTGCCGGGGCTATCATATTTGGGAAACTTTGCCCCGTCGTGCTGTCTGTTGTGCCGCTAAAGCGGCGTCTTTAGGGAGGGCTTTAGGCTGTGTTCAGTTGCTGGAAGCGTCAAAATGCGATAGCTCTAAGACTTGCCCCTTAGCCGCGTTATGATAAAATGTGAGGCGTGGAACCGCGGATTGTATTTATGGGAACGCCTGAGTTTGCGTTGCCGACACTGGAAAAACTGGCGACGCATTACGCCCTTGTTGGCGTGGTGACGCAACCGGACCGCCCTGCCGGGCGGGGCCGACGTCTGGTGGCTTCACCCGTCAAGGAGTTTGCGGTGGCGGAGGGCATCCCCGTCTTCCAGCCTGAGCGTCTGCGCGGTGTGGAAGCCGTCGAGCACATTCACGCCTGGGCGCCCGACCTGATTGTCGTGGCGGCTTATGGGCAGATCTTGCGTCCCCCGGTGTTGGAGATTCCGCGCTTCGGGGTATTGAATGTGCACGCTTCATTATTGCCCCGTTGGCGCGGCGCTTCGCCGGTGCAGGCTGCGATTCTTGCCGGGGACGCAGTCACCGGTGTGACCATTATGAAGATGGATGAGGGGCTGGATACCGGCCCGATCCTGGCCCAGCGGGAAGTTCCCATTGCCCCTGACGAAACCGGCGGGGCGTTGGAGGCGCGGCTTGCCGAAATCGGCGCGCAACTGTTGCTTGAAGTGCTGCCCGACTATCTGAGCGGCCGTTTACAGCCGCGGCCACAACCTGCTGATGGGGTGACAATCACCCATCGTATGCCCGCAGAGGCGGCTTGCATTGACTGGACCCGTCCCGCCGTGGAGGTGGAGCGTCACGTCCGGGCTTTTGCCCCGACACCGGGCGCGTTTACCGATTGGAACGGCGCACGCTTAAAAGTATTGCAAAGCGAAGTTCTTGTGGCTGATGGAATCGCGTCGGCTGTGCCTGGCACAGTTTTCCTGTGGCGCAAGTCCCCGGCGGTTATGACCGGTGAGGGAGCATTGGTTTTGGTGCAGGTGCAGATGGCCGGTAAGCGGCCAATGAGCGGCGAGCTGTTTGTGCGTGGCAGAAAGGATATCCTGGGGGCGGTGTTAGGCTCCCAAAGGCCGGGCGAGGAGTAATAAAGAGACGCCCGGTCTATTTTTCGTTTTTTGTTGTTGCCGATGTTATTTTTATAGAAGACGAGAGTCTATCAATGGGCGAACGGATCCTGGCGGATTCGTAATTCGCAACTCGCAATTCGTAATTCGCAATTCGTAACCATTTCTATAATTGAGGAGGTCCTATGTCAGGTCATAGCCATTGGCAAACCATTCGTCGTAAGAAAGAGGCGAATGATGCGAAGCGTGGCGCGGTATTTACCAAAATGGCGCGTGAGATTGTAATTGCAGTGCGCGAGGGTGGGGGCGGTGATCCCGATTCCAACATCCGCTTGCGCATGGCGTTGGAGAAAGCCCGCAGTCTGGGCATGCCCAAGGATAACATCGAGCGCGCCATCCGCCGGGGCACGGGTGAAGATAAAGACGGTGCGGATATCGCCGAAATCACCTATGAGGGATACGGCCCCAATGGCGTCGCCATGTTGATTGATGTAGTTACCGATAACCGCAACCGCGCTGTCGCGGCGGTGCGGCACGCCCTCAGCCGGGCCGGCGGAACGCTGTCCAACCCGGGCGCGGTTGCCTGGCAGTTCAACCGCAAGGGCGCGATCCACGTCCCCGCGGATGTGGATTTCGATAAGCTCTTCGAGGCCGCCGTGGAAGCCGGCGCCGAGGATGTCGTTCAGGGTGAAGACGAAGATGACCACATCGTTTACACCGATCCGGCGGACCTGCATGCGGTGAGCAGCCACCTGCGCGAGTTGCGTATTCCGGTGGATGATGCTCGCCTGGTGATGGTGCCCCAGAATGAAGTCCAGCTCGACGAGAAAAATGCGGTGCAGGTGCTCAAAATGATCTCGGCGCTGGAAGAACTGGATGACGTCAACCAGGTGTTCACCAACATGGCGATGACCGACGAAGCAATCAAGGCCTACGAAGCCGCGATGGCTTAGTCTTTGTTGAACGAATCGCGTAACTCCTATATTTGACAGACCATTGGGGGGCCAGGGGACGCCCCCCATCTGAGTTGCCATTGCAAAGGTCGGGCAATCCGCATGCGTGTTATCGGCATTGACCCCGGCACAGCACTCACAGGCTATGCCATCGTGGATGAGGACGGGGGAAACTTGCGTTTGGTCGCTATCGGTGTGGTGGATACGCCGACGCAGATGCCTTTGCCGGCGCGTCTGCAGCGTATTTACACGTGCCTGCGGGCGTTAGTCACCGAACATGCGCCGCAGGCCGCGGCCGTCGAGCAACTTTTCTTCAGCCGCAACACGCGCACGGCGATGACGGTCGGTGAGGCGCGCGGCGTCGTCTTATTGGCGCTGGCCGATGCGGGTCTGCCGATTGCCGAGTATACGCCGATGCAGATTAAGCAGGCTGTGACGGGATACGGCAGTGCCGAAAAACATCAGGTGCAGGAGATGGTGCGCCTGCTGCTGGGGTTGCCCGACATTCCCCGACCCGATGACGCCGCCGATGCTGCGGCGACGGCGATTTGCCATTTGCACCGCTTCAGGCTGGACGGATTGCTGAACGCATAAAGAGGCATCATGATCGCGCAGTTGGAAGGACTGGTGGTGAGCGCCGCCGACGGCATGGTCATCCTCGATGTCGGCGGGGTGGGGTTCGCCGTCCACACGCCGCTCAGTGTGACCCTGCCACCGGGCAAACGCGTGCTGCTCTACACTTATCTGCACGTCCGCGAGAATGAGCTGGCGCTTTACGGCTTCCCGGATCAGGAGCAAAAAGACCTCTTCGAGATGCTGTTGGGCGTTTCGGGGGTTGGGCCTAAGGCTGCTTTGAGCGTGCTGGGGGCGCTTTCTCCCGACACGTTGCGCCGTGCCATCCTCAACGGGCAGCCTGAAGCGCTTTCGCGCGCGCCTGGAGTGGGCAAAAAGACTGCCGAAGCTATCGTCTTGCACCTCAAGGATAAGCTCAAACGGCAGGGAGTGGCAGCCGTCGAGTTTGCCGAGGACGACGCCGACATCATCGCGGCGTTGACGGCGTTGGGCTTCAGTATCGTAGAGGCCCAGCGCGCTTTGCAACAATTGCCCCGTGATGAAAAGCTCTCCCTGGATGAAAAGATCCGCCGGGCGCTGTCATTGCTTGGCCGGTGAGATTGTCAAGTCATCTTTTGTGGGATCGTCTTTAGTCATGATCCGCGTTCTCTGGCAGCATTGTTTACGGCCCCGCCGTGTACGTTGCGTTTTGGGCATCGTACTGTTGTCAACTTTGCTGTCGGCCTGCCTGCCTCCGAAGCCCCCCCGCATTGTCAAAATCGGCCTGGTGGCGCCGTTTGAGGGGCGTTACCGCTACGTGGGCTATGATGCCATCTATGCGGCGCGCTTGGCCGTGCGGGAGATCAACGCGGCCGGAGGCGTCGCCGGGTGGATGCTGGAATTGACGGCCTACGACGATCGCGCCGATCCCGATATGGCACGCACGGCGGCACGTAACCTCATCACCGATCCTGATGTGGTGGCGGTCATCGGGCATTACCGACAGGCCAGCACGCTTGCGGCGCGCGCGCTCTACACCGAAGCGCAGATGCCGTTGCTGGTGGTGGGGACGTGGCTCACGCCGACCGCGGCGCCGGTGTGGTTCATACTGCCGACGCCGGAGCAGGCCGCCGCAGCGATGCTCTCTGCCGTTCCTCTGGCCGATGCAACCGCAGGGACTTGGGGAGACGGGGCACTCGCCGTCGCGTTGAATGACGCGCTGCGCAAGCACAATGACCGGATGATACCGTCGGCCTCGACGTTCCCCGATGTTGTCTTCAGTACACTGCCGCCGGTCGAGGCGGCGTCGCGGCTGGTGGCCTGGCGTGCGGCCGGGTGGGATGGAACACTCATCGGTGACATTGATCTGGCAGCGCCGGAGTTCGCGGTTGTTGCCGGCGACGCCGGCGAAGGCGCGCTTTTCGTCACACCATACCGTCTGCCACAGGACGACCTTGCATTGGAAGCCTGGCGTGTGGCTTATCGCGCCGTGGGGCCGCATGTCCCTGAGCCGGGTGTGTATGCACGGGCTACCTACGATGCCGTCTATGCCCTCGCCGAGGCCATCGCTGCCGCGGCGTTGACCGACGGACAGCCTTCGCGTTCTGGCATACAGGCCGCGCTGCCCAATGTACGTCATGCCGGGGCATCGGGAACGGTCGTGTGGGATGAAACCGGATATTGGCGTGATGGGCCGCTGTACGTGTATGTCTGGGAGCAGGCGAGGGCGCGCCTGGTAGATAGTAGAAGGTAGACGGGGGAGACCGGGGAGGAAAATTCCACAACTGGCGTTTACCGGCGGTTGGATGGAATTTTTGTCAACCGTGTCACGTTCCAACGATTCTTCGGAGGGAAAGTGCGTGCTTTTTTGACGTCCAGAGAGAAGGTACTGGTGGGGGTGTTCCTGGCGGCCTTTGTGACGCTGGTCATCCGTAATGCCTGGCTCTCCGATGATGCTTATATCACCTTCAGAACGGTGGATAACTTCGTCAACGGCTATGGGCTAACGTGGAACGTTGCCGAGCGCGTGCAGACATACACCCATCCGTTGTGGATGTTTCTCGTGTCGGCAATCTATGCGGTCACGCGGGAGATTTTTTTCACCAGCCTGATCCTCTCCATCGTGCTTTCCCTTATCGCAGCAGGAATCGTAGCCCTGCGGTTGTCGCGTTCGGTGTGGCTGGCCTGTGCGGGCCTTGCCGTGCTTACTTTATCCAAAGCGTTCGTTGATTATTCAACCTCCGGTCTGGAAAATCCGCTGGCCCATCTGCTGCTGGTCATCTTCCTCTTGACCTACCTCAATACGGAATCAGCCTCAGCCCGCCTACCGTCTACTGCTTACCGCCTCCCCCTCCTTTTCTGGTTAGCGTTTTTAGCTGCGCTTGGGATGGTGAACCGGTCGGATATGCTGCTGTTCTACGCGCCGGTCATCTTGTATGTGCTGGTCAAAGCGCGCAGCGTGAAGGCGGTTGGCGTCGTCGCGCTCGGTTTTCTGCCGTTCATATTCTGGGAATTGTTCTCACTTTTCTACTACGGTTTCCCGTTCCCCAACACCGCCTATGCCAAGTTGACCTCGGCCTTGATCAGCCGCCACGATTTGATCATCGAGGGGTTGAACTACCTGCGCAATTCGCTGCGCGCCGATACCATCACGCTGGTGGTGACCGGCCTGGGTGTGCTTTTGCCGTTGCTCACCCATGAATGGCGCAAACTGCCCGTCGCGGGGGGGATTGTCCTCTATGTGCTGTACGTGGTTTATGTCGGTGGGGACTTTATGAGCGGGCGTTTTCTCACCGTGCCTTTGTTTGCCGCCGTGGTTCTGCTGGTGAGTAACGCCTGGTTGGTGGAGAAGCGCGTGGCGCAGGCTGTGCTCCTGGCCGGCGTGGTGCTTGTGGGACTGAGTGCACCGTACTCACCGGTGGTGGCGAGCGGCGACAAGGGCGCACGCACCGGTACAGAGCCGGGATGGATTCGCGGGCGCAGCATTGTGGATGAACGCGCCAACTACTACCACAACACCGGCCTGTTGCGTGCCTTGCAAACGGCGCATCCGATGCCGGATCATGATTGGGCGCTCGAAGGACGTGCGGCGCGTGAGACCGGCCCGCAAGTGGTGGAAAAAGGCTCGGTGGGTTTCTACGGTTACTTCGCCGGCCCGCGCGTTTATGTGGTGGACATGCTTGGATTGGGGAATCCGCTGCTGGCGCGGCTGCCGCTTGCCGACCCGGATTGGAGTATCGGACACTTTGGGCGGCTGATGCCGGAGGGGTATCGTGAGACACTCGAAAGTGGCGAAAATCGCATTGCCGATCCCAACCTGGCGTTCTACTACGACAAACTGGCGCTGGTGATTCGCGGTGACCTGGGCGACCTCAATCGGCTGCGCGAAATCTGGAAACTCAACACCGGCGTTTATGATGGCTTTCTGGACGCCTATGCCTATTTTCGGGGCGCGGAGTTTGTACGGCAGTTCCGTGTGAGCAATCCCACAGAGCGGCCCTATGTTTATGCCTACATCTGGAATAACCACGCGGGCGAGACCTACCTGTTGGATGATACTTCATTCCAGGGGGCAACCTACACGGTGACATGGCGCATTACCCAGGCCGGCGTGCAATTCGAGGGCCCGGCAGTGCAGAAAATCTCCGCCATCGGCCCCCTGTCGGATGCCGAGACGCTCAATGTGGGTGTTCTGTTTAGCCCGACGCCCGATCTGGCTACGCAGGACATCTATGAATACCGCTTCTGGTTCCGTTTTGAGAAAGATGGACGGATGACGGTCATCCTACCCGGCAAAGGCTTCCACAACACCGAAGCGCCGCAAGGCTTTTGGGTGCCGGCGAATCTCAACGCTGTGATGCGTCTTCTGCCGTAGCAGAGTTTCCTCATTGGAACGATAACTGAAATCATCCCGACGTTACATCTGTTCTTGCCTCCATTGAATTTTCCGGTATACTGACGGTATCCCATAGGAATAAGTGAGGTGACATTATGCGTTTCCCACGTGCTGCGGGTATCTTGTTACATCCTACCTCCCTGCCGGGCGGTTACGGCATTGGTGAGCTGGGGAAGCCGGCTTACCGGTTTGTAGATTTTTTGGTCGAAAGTGGGCAATCGCTATGGCAGATTTTGCCGTTGGGGCCTACAGGATACGGGGATTCGCCGTATGCGTGCTTTTCAGCCTTTGCCGGCAACCCGTTGCTCATTGACCTGGATCAACTGGCCGAGGAAGGCGATATTGATCCCCAAGACTTGAAACAGGCACCGCGCTTTCCGACGCATTGCGTGGACTTTGGGCCGGTGATTTCGTACAAGACGGCGGTCTTGCAACGCGCGGCACGGACGTTCCGGCAACATGCTCAAGGAAAGCGGCTGGCAGACTTTGAGCAATTCTGCGCCGATAATGCCGAATGGTTGGAGGATTACGCGCTCTTCATTGCCCTTAAGGATGCGCACGGTGGCGCGGTGTGGAACACGTGGGAGCCGGAGCTGGCTTTCCGCGAGCCGGAGGCGCTGCTGGCGTGGCGCGCGCGCCTGGACGAGGCCATCTTTGCGCAGCGCTACTTCCAATACCGGTTTTTTCGACAGTGGGAAGCCCTGAAGAAGTACGTCAATGATAAAGACGTCCGCATCGTCGGGGACATCCCCATCTTCGTGGCGTATGATTCCGTTGACGTGTGGGCACATCCGGAGTTGTTCTTCCTGGATGAGAATTTGTTGCCGACCGTGGTGGCGGGCGTCCCGCCGGATTATTTCAGCGCAACGGGGCAATTGTGGGGCAATCCGCTCTATCGCTGGGATGTGATGAAGGCGCAGGGGTACGCCTGGTGGATCGCACGTATTCGCCAGACTTTCCGTACCGTGGATATTTTGCGGCTCGATCACTTCCGGGGTTTTGCGGCATACTGGGCCGTCCCGGCCGGTGAGCCGACCGCCATCAACGGCGAATGGGTGGATGGGCCGGGGGCAACGTTGTTCGAGGCGTTGCGTGAGGCGCTCGGCGAGCTTCCGATCATTGCCGAAGACCTGGGGCGTATCACGCCGGATGTCGAAGCCTTGCGCGATCAGTTTGAGTTCCCCGGCATGAACATCTTGCAGTTTGCCTTCACCAGCACCGCCGAAAATCCCTATCTACCCCACAACCTGCGACATAATTCGGTCATCTACACCGGCACCCATGACAATGAGACGACGGTTGGCTGGTACGCCAGCCGGGGACGGGAGGAGTTGGAGAATTTGCATCGCTACCTCGGCCCGATTGCCGAGCCGGTCCATTGGGCGTTGATCCGCATGGCATACCGCTCGGTCGCCGACATGGCAATCATCCCCTTGCAGGATGTGTTGGGGCTGGGCAATGAGGCGCGGATGAATTCTCCGGGCAAGTTTGGCGGCAACTGGGCGTGGCGTTTCCGTGAAGAGGCGCTGGTCCCCGAATACCGCGTAAAGTTGCGGGAGATGGCCGAAACTTACGGACGGATAAAGCCCCCAGAAAAAGAGAGCGGTCGCCCGGATTGGATGTGATGGCTGCGTTGGAACGTTTTGACGTTTGAACGTTCCTACGGCATCTCCCCACGATACAGCCACATATAGCGGGCGTAATGCTCGCGGATGCGTTCGACGTAGGTGCGTGTCTCGGCAAAGCCGATGAGTTCCACGAAGAGGTCTTGATCGGCGTTCGCGGCGTTCCACCAGCGCGCCGCATTGCCCGGACCGCCGTTGTAGGCCGCCATCCCGGCGAAGAGATTGCCGTCAATGTAGTCCCGCTGGCGGGCTAAGTACCACACGCCGTAGCGCACGCTGACCATTGGCCGATAGAGATCGCGTGTACTGTAGCCGGGTGGCCAGCCGAGCGCATTGTAGATCTCCTGCCCCGTCTGTGGGATGACCTGCATCAGACCGTGCGCGGCGGCATAGGAGGTGGCGTAGCCCTCGAAGAGGCTCTCTTGCCGCAGCAGCGCATAGACGAACAGTGGATCAAGGTGGCGCGTTGCGGCTTCGGATTCCACCAGATCGCTGTAGTAAGTGGGATACATCAGACAGCCGAGGAAGCGCGGTGTGTCCTGGAGCGGCGGCGCGCCGGCAAGCCGCCACACGCTGGACGCGGCGATGATCGAAGAGCGATACAGCCCGATGTCGCGGAAGTAAAGCGCCAGCCGGTATTGTGTCAGCGCATCGCCGACGGTGGCCTCGCGCAAAGCCTCCAGGTCGGCGCGTCCTTCGTCGAAGTGCCCCAGGCGCAGGAGTAGCGTCCCGCGCCGCAAGAACACATTCTCCAGCAGTTCCGGCGGTAAGGTTGCCAGCCCCGTGCTTGATTCCAGCCCCAGCCATCCGGCCAGCCATGCTTCGGTGGCGGCTTGTTCTGTGGCGGAGCCGCAGGGTATGATCGGCGCACCATCGGAGAGGAACGGCTCACGTCCCTTGAGCAAATCGGCGGCCCGCAAACCGTAGAAATCCCACGCTCCGAACACCACGGCTGCGCTGAGATTCTCGGTGGCGCTGATGCTGTTGCCCGCTTGCAGGTATGTTTTGCCGAGCCAGAAACGCGCGCCTTGCGCCTGTTCACTGTACGGATACCAGGCTATGAGATCGTTCCAGGCATTCTGCGCGGCGGCGGAATTGCCGGCGTGGTAGCGCAGCAGCCCGGCGCGAAAGCGCGCGGCAGGCGCGTTTTCATCGTTGGGATAGCGTTCCGCCATGTCGAGATAAGCCTCGGTGGCCTCGGCGAAGCGCCCATCGCGTTCCAGCAACCCGGCGGCACTGCGCAGAGCCTCCGCCGCGCGTGGATGATCGGGCAGTTCTTCCGCCAGCGTCTGATATGCTCTGACGGCCTCATCGGTGCGGCCCAACGCCGCGAGTGCCTGGGCTTTGCCGATCCAGCCACTGCCCCAGTAGGCATCGCCCACGTGCCCCCTGAGCAGCGCCTCGAACGCACTCAACGCCTGCGCGTAATTTCCCGCCCCCAGGTGTGATAATCCCAGGTAATAGTGTGGTTCTCCCCCGTGTTTGACGCTGGCATTGATGACACGGGTGAACGCTTGAATGGCGGGATCGTAGGCTTGCGCGTGGTAGTTCACCAGCCCGCGCAACATATCGTCTACCGGCTGACCGGCGTTCACCAGGCTGACCAGCGCCGGATGCGCGGAGGCTTGCGTGGGGTAGGTGGCGATGAGGTCTTGCATACGGCGGTAGGCTTCGGTGGCGTCGCCGAACATGAGCGCCGTCTCGGCGGCCTGGAGCATAATCCGCGCCCGATAGCTGGCGATTTGCGCGACGTTGAGGATGCTGTCATAGGCGTTCATCGCTGCCGCGTAATCGTTGAGTGCGGCGTAGGTGAGGCCGAGTTTTTCACCCAGGAAGGCTTTCTTGCTGTTGGTATCCGCCGCTTGCAGCGCCAGGAGGTAAGCGTCGCGTGCCTCTTCATACTTGCCGGCGGCGTAGAGCGCGTCGCCCTGCCATTCACGGGCGGGGTGTATAAGCAGCGGATAAGCCTGTGCGACGGCGTCATAATGGAGGGCCGCGGTGAGCGGTTCACCGGCCGCCAGCAACGCATCGGCCAGGTAGAGATGGGCCTCGGCAAGTTGTGGCGCGGCAGTGAGGAGGTCCTGCAACACGGCAATCGCCCCGGCATACTCGCCCCGCGCCAGGCGGGTTTGTCCCAGGCCGAGCATGGCGCGCTGCACCTCTTCCTGCGCGACCGAGGAAAGCGGCAAAAGGTGCCCGTACAACGCTTCTGCTGTGTCCCAGTCACCGTTGCGGTAGGCGTGTTCGGCCTCGGCCAGGAGTTCCCAGGGCATTGGCGTTGGGGTGGGGGTGGGCGTCGGCGTAGCGGTCGGCGTTGGGGTAGGGGTGAGGGTGGGAGAAGGCGTTGGCGTGGTGGTCGGCGTAAGGGTGTGCGTCGCCAGCATGGGGATGTCTACCGGTAGGTCAACGCCGGAGCAAGCGGTGAGCGCGACGAGCAAGATTATCCACAAAACGAGTTGTTTTTTCATTATGTCATATCATAGAGAGGGAACAATGGCTGATTTTTATTCCGCTCGATTGGCAATCTCCGGCGCTTTCTTGAACAGTCCCCATAGCACCGGCAGCGTGATCAGGTTGATAACTGCCAGCAGCCCGAAGACCGCCACGAAGCCCAGATCGTCGCTGAGGGCCGTAGCCAGGCCATCGGCGACCGCCGACCCCAGGTTGGAGATGCCCATCATAATGGCGAACATCGAGGCGGCAATGCGCGCATCGGCGATGTCCATGGCGAGCGCGAAGAACAAAGTTTCCTGGAACGCCCATACCGCGCCCCACACCAGGCCCAGCCACAACACGCCCTGTGCGCCGGTCGCCGCGCCGATGAGGGCTGCCATAACGGAGATGAGGATCACTCCCGCGTAGGCGCTGCGCTTGCGTCCGAGGCGGTCAATGAGCACGCCGCCGGCCAGCGCGCCGATAATCGCGCCAATGCCGCGCAGCGCGCCGTATTGCCCGATGACGCCTTCCGTCACCCCAAAACGCGCGCGCATAAAGTACGTCACCAGTCCGTCGGTGCCGAAAGAACCGATGGAGTAGACGACGGCGTACAACGCAAAAAGCAGAAAGCGTGGTTGCCCCAACGCCTTGAATGCTCCCCATTGGAAGCGCGCCGTCGCGTCGCGGGGCGGCTCGTGTATCCGCACCACCCATAAGAGGGGCAGTAGCATGCTTAGCCCGATGATGGGGAAGACGATGCGATAGCCTGTCCGCTGCACCAGCATGCCGAAAATCAGCGATAACGCGATGAAGGCTGCCGCGCGTCCGCCGACCATCACCCCTTGTACAAGGGCTTGTTCATCGTGCGGCGTGGTATCAATTGCCAGGCCATCGGTTGTGGAATCAAAGAGTGTTACGCTGAACGATCCCAGCGTGACAAGCACCGCGAAGAGCAAAAAGTTGGTATCCGGCAGGGTAAACGTTGCCCCACCGAAGGCCAGAGCTGCCAACACCAGCCCCAAGAGCATATACGGCTTGCGGTGTCCCATCCTCAGCAGGTTGATCTTATCGCTGAGCATGCCGATGAAGATTTTGAGGATGAAGGGGATTTGCAGGACGAAGGTGAGCGCGCCGATGGCGTTCGGGCTGATGCCCAGGCTATCGAGATAGGGCTTTTGGAAGTTGCTGAAGTAGGCCAGGCCGACGCCCTGCACCACGTAGAGCGCGGCAAACATACTCAGGCGGAAAGCACGGGATGGGGTCTGTTTCATTTTTTGTCTCCTCACCGAATGTGTTGAAACGCTTCGCCATATTGTAACACGACTTCATTTTTAGGAGTATAATTCCTTAGAGTGGCGTTACCCGGCCGGCGGTTGAAATCATCGGAGTTGAGGACTTTTGAGGTGATATGCTTGTAGAAGAAATCGGATGTTTGTTGCTTGCGCGCGGCTGGCGCATGGCTGTAGCCGAATCTGCGACCGGCGGATTGATCGGGCATCTGATTACCCGGGTATCGGGAAGCTCAGGATACTTTTGGGGCGGCATCATCGCCTACGATAACGCCGTCAAGATGCAGTTGCTGGGGGTGCGTGAGGCCACCCTCCGCCGTTGGGGCGCGGTGAGTGCCCCGGTCGCTCTGGAGATGGCGGCAGGCGCGTGCCGCGCGTTAGACGTGGAGGTTGCGGTCAGCGTCACCGGCATTGCCGGGCCGACAGGGGCGACGGCTACGAAACCGGTGGGGTTGTATTATCTCGGCCTGGCAACGCCGACCGAACGTTACGCCTGGCGACATCTCTTCACCGGCGACCGCCTTGCCAACAATGAGGCCGCCGCCCACGCCGCCCTGCGCCATTTGGCTGAGTATCTGGGGATTAGGGATTCGTAATTCGTAATTCGTAATTCGTAATTCGCCATTCCCTATTCACTATTCTCCTCTTCTCCCATCCCCGGCTGCCCCTCTTGAAGTTCTGCGACGAAGTGTTCCAGCCCCGCACGGATGCGTTTGACGGCTTTTTGCCCTTTGGCGTTGTAGAAAGCCTGCCCCAAATCCTGCGCACATTGGGCGAGGTGGACGCTGTTGCTGTTTGCCAGTGTGCGCGCAGTGCGGCGCATCACGCGCAAAAACTCCCGCTGCATTTCGATATCGCCGTGCTGGATGGGGGCCTTGCCCCTCCCCGGCACGATCTGACGGATAGCTGTGCGACGCGCCAGGGTGCTCAATGTGCTCAGCCAGCCCTTTGAGTCCGGCGTGACATTCAATGGTGGTGGCTCATCCACGCTGATCGTATCGCCGGCGAAGAGCACGCCCTGATCGGCAAGAATGACCCACAGGCTGCCGGGCGCGGCGCCGGCGACGGTTTCCAGTGTGATGGAGGGGGTGCGGTGGTGTAAGAACATCCGCGTATCGCAGGCAAGGGTAGGCAGGTGCGGACGAATCTTGGTCAGCTCGTCGGCTTCTTCAGGATACTGTGCACTGTAGGCTTGTAACATATCGCGCCACTCGCGCTCATCGTAGGTAGCGAGGCTGCGCAGTGCGACTGTGGCCGCGATGATGGGCACGTTCCACAACGAGGCGGCGATTTGCCGTTCCGGTGTGGCATCGGTGAGGATGGCATAACGTGGCTTGCCGGCGACTTGCTCCACCTGCTCGTTCCAGGCCCAGGCGTGACTGGGGCGCGGCGGAATGTCCACGACAATCGCGCCGTTATCTGTGACAATTAGCCCGACGTTATAAGGCGGATACCGTGATTCTACAAAAATGCCGGGCGCAATCTCTTGCATATTGACCTCCGTTGATTGAAAATTTGGACTTTCTCTACCATTCCCCAATTTCCAATCCTTTCATCCACCGGCCTGCTGTAACACGGCCATAATCGTCTCGTGGGGATGCAGCGCCGCGCCGCCCTGTGCCAGGGCCGGAGAACCACCGCCGCGGCCACCAAGCGCGCCGGCCACTTCCCGCAGCATCGCGCCGGCGTTGTACTGGGGCAAATCGTCGCTGCGGGCGACAACCAGGCGCACGTCTTTTTCCTCGGTAACGGCCAGCAAGAGCAGGGTGCGTGGACGCTCCCGCAACCGATTGGCGATGAAACGCGCATCGGCAAATGGGCGCCCGATCCAGTGCGCGATGATGCGTCGAACTCCCTCCACTTCCGGCGTGGTTTCCCACAAGTGATCGGCCTCGAATTCCAGCAATTGGCTTTGCGCTTTGTTCAAAGCCCGCCGGGCGGTCTGTAGCTCGTCCTGCAGACGGGTGACGGCCTGCGGAACCTCGTCCTGGCCGATGCTGAGCGCGTTACCTGCTTCGCGCAACGTATGCAGCGCGCGACGGTAATCGCGCAAGGCCCGTTCCCCGCACAGGAAAGTGACACGCACGCCGCCTTTGTAACGTTCAAGCCCTGTGATCTTAATCAGCCCGACCTCGCCCGTGGCCTGAACGTGCGTTCCGCCGCAAGCAGAAGCGTCGTATCCCTCCACCCAGATCACCCGAATGTTCCCTGTCACCTGGGGTGGCTTGCGCAGCGGAATGTTGCGCAGGTCATCGTGGGTGACGGTGTGAATGGTGACCGGGCGGTTCTCCCAGACGATGCGGTTTACCTCATCTTCCACCTGGAAAGCGGCTTCCCACGAAAGCTGTGGGCAGTCCAGATCAATGGTGCTGGCTTCCGTCCCCAGGTGAAAGCCCACCGTCTGCGCCCCCATCACGGCGACGAAAGCCGCGGAAAGCAGGTGCTGCCCGGTGTGCTGTTGCATGTGGTCGAAGCGTCTGCCCCAGTCAATGGTGCCGGTGACGGCATCGGCGACGGGCATGGCCGTGAGCAAATGCCAGATCGTACCGTCTTCTTCATCCCACACATCTATCACCGGAATCCCTGCGAGTTCTCCCGTATCGTGCGGCTGTCCGCCCGAGGTGGGGTAAAACGCGGTTTGATCCAGTTGCACAGCCGGGCCGCGTTCCGTCTCGCGGCGTGCAACAATGTGTGCGTCGAAGGTGCGTAGCGTGGGGGCGTCGTAGTACAGCCGTCGCGTCATGCGGTCGCCTCTAAGTTGTGATAAATGGCGTCTTCGGGCAAGTGACGCGGAATCGTAAAGGTGAAAACCGACCCGTGGTTGCGCTCGCTCTGTACACCGATACGCCCGCCATGCGCTTCAACGGCCAGTTTGCAGAACGCCAGTCCGATGCCCGCGCCGCGCTGTTGTTGTCCACGGGCACGGTAGAAAAGCTCGAAGAGATGCTGCTGATCTTCCGGTTCAATCCCCGGTCCGCTATCGCCGACTGCAAAGTGGAAATTGTCTTCGTCGGCGCTGATGTCCAGGGTGATGGTACCATCGTCCGGCGTGTATTTGATGGCATTGTCGAGGATGTTGAGCAACACCCGCCGCAGTAAATCTGCGTCCCCCTGCATGGGCGGCAACGGTTCCCGGAGCCGTTGAATGAGCGTGTGCCGACGACGGTTGATGGCCGGTCGGATGGTCTCGATGATGTCTGCCACCATATCGGGAATGTGAATGGTGGACACCGACAGCGTCTTGCGTGTCGCGGCGAGTCGCCGTGCATCCAGGATGTTGCTGATGAGTCGCTCCATCCGCTGCGCACTGCGCAATCCGATTTCCAGGACTTGTTCTGCAGGAATGGTGAAATCTTTCTCCCGCCAGGCCGTGATGAGCAATTCCAGGGTATTGGTGATGCTGCTGAGCGGCACACGCAGGTCGTGGACGATCATATGTGAAAGCTGTTCGCGCATCTCATCCAGTTCCACCCGGTCGGTGATGTCGTGGGCCAGCCATTGATACGCACCGTCGGGCAAATAGTGGGGCAAATGGGAAAAGTATACATCCAGGGTTCGGGGGGTGCCTTCGGAAGGATGGGTCTTGATTTCCCAGGTGACCACGCCTTCGGTGGCAACGCGCGTTTTGAGGGTCTCATAGTGCGCCGGTGTGAGACCCAGTTGCGATAGCTCGGTCGCCTGTGTGGCCGCGTTGGTCTGTTCCGGGGCAGGGGACAGGGGCAGAAGTTCGCGCGCGGCGTGGTTTACTTCCAAAAAATGTCCCTGCGGATCGAGGATGATGATGGGATCGAGATTGTGCTCGAAGAGATTTTGATAACGCGCTTCGGCAAGCCGCATCTGTTCAAAGAGCCGTGCGTTGTGGATGGCCGGTGCGGCCAGTGAAGCCAGCGCCGTCATCACCTCCTGCGCTTGCTGTAAATTGGTCTGGGGATTGGGGTTGATCATTTCGACGACCGCGACCGTTTGGTCGCCAAGTTTGACCGGGACAGCCAGGATGGACATAGTCCTGAACCCTGTGGCTTCGTCGGCGCCACGATAGAAGCGTTGGTCCTTGTACACGTCGGCGACCCACAACTGCTGACCGTGTTCGGCGACCCACCCGACGATACCTGTTCCTCTGGGCATCTCCATGCCCACAATTTGCTGGGCATTTTTGCCGGAAGCGGCGCGGAAGATCAGCGATCCATCACGCCTGACAAGGGCCACGGAGACGGCGTCGGGCTGAAAATGTTGATGCGTGAGACTCATCAGCCGTTGCAAGACCGCGTCGGTATCCAATCGCGCGCTGATGGCCAGTGCCGCTTGATAGAGAAAATCTCCGGTTGTGTTAGTCATGGACTCAGTCAAAGTTCACCACTTCCTTTCCCTGGAGCCGTTCCAGAATACGGGTGATGATTAGTTCAAGGTGCTCGCCGTTGGCGACAAAATCCAGCCGGTCTGCCGGAATTGCCAGAATGGGACACAATGAGAAATGCTCAAACCAATCTTCGTAAAGCATATTGAGCTTTTCCAGATACGCTATGCCGATCTGGCGTTCGTAGGTGCGCCCCCGCTGTTGGATGCGTTTGATGAGCGTGGGCACGGAAGCGCGCAAGTAGAGCACCAGGTTCGGCGGGGGCAGAATGGAGGTCACGGCCTGGTAGAGGTCACAGTAGGTGCTGTAGTCGCGTGCCTGCATCAAGCCTTGCTCGTACAGGTTGCGGGCAAAGATTTCTGCGTCCTCGTAGACGGTGCGATCCTGGATGACCGAATTGGGACGGTCCAGCAATTGCCGGTGGTGTCGCAATCGCTGCGCCAGGAAGAATACCTGCGAGTGGAAACTCCACCGGCTCATATCGGCGTAGAAATCGGCCAGGTATGGATTATCGCTGACCCCTTCCAGGAATGGCTCCCAGCCCAAGC
Organism: Anaerolineae bacterium; assembly: GCA_035373625.1. Lineage (GTDB taxonomy): Bacteria > Chloroflexota > Anaerolineae > B4-G1 > SLSP01 > DSWT01. The sequence continues at coordinate 23,562 of DAOSNS010000028.1, forward strand.
GCTCGCTCAACAGCGAGGTCAGTGTTGATTTCCCGACCCCAATGTTTCCTGCCACGCCGATAAAGTGTTTGATCATCGCGCTCCTTCAAAAATGTCAACGGATTCAACGGATGAAACGGATTAAAAAAATCCGTTCAATGTCCGTTGACAGATTTTCGTGTTTGCATAGTATGCGGTAGCACCAGCATCTCCTTAATTTATGCACACTCGTTGAGATTGACGCCGGTACGCTGTGAAAGCGCGTCAAGCGCCCGGGCAGCGTCACGCAGGGCTGCCCGGATTTCCTCCGGCGCGCCTTCCGGTCCGACGGGCGGTTGCTGCGAAAGCGCGCCGCCGATACGTCCGACGGCTTCGGCCAGCGCCAGGAAATCCCCAAGTGCCTGCCAGTTGGCTTCGCTGCGCGGCTCCGGCGTGGGGGCCGAGATGAGTGTCCAGGCGGGACGCGGTGGTGGCGGCGGGACGATTTCGGGCAGCGTGGGCTGGCGCACGCCCGCCAGCGTCGCGCGGATGCGGCTTTCGATGTCGTCCAGGTCGGTGGGCCGGCGCACGAAATCCAGGTCATCTGTATCAATCACCAGCAGGGGGGTGGCTGTATATGAAGCGAAGAGCGTCTCGTATTCCCGGCGCAGTGCGGCGATGTAGGCGCGTTCCATCTGACGCTCGTAAGTACGGTCGCGCATCGCAATGCGGGCCATCAACGTCTCCATCTCGGCTCGCAGGTAAACCACCAGTGTCGGCTGGGGAACTTTCTCGGACAGGGCATCGTAGAGACGGTCGTACATCGCCAGCTCATCCTCACCGGTGATGTTGAGGTGGGCGAAGAGCCGATCCTTGCCGAAAAAGTAATCGGAAAGTAGCGGCCCGTGGCGCAAACGCTCGGCGGCAGTTTGTTGTTGGCGATAGCGGCTCAGCAGGAAGAAAAGCTGCGTCTGAAAGGCATAGCGCGCGCGATCGCTGTAGAAGTCGGAGAGGAAGGGGTTTTCGTCGAAGGCTTCGAGGATCGTGCTGCCGTTGAAACGAGGCTGAAGCATCCGCGCTAACGTCGTCTTGCCCACGCCGATCACGCCCTCTATGGCGATGTAAGGATATTTTTCGGTCACGCTTGCCCCCTGGGAAGTCAAAAGTCCAAAGTCAAAAGTCGAAAGTCCAAAGTCGGAAGTCTTTGGAAAGGATACCCGTGTCAACAAAAAAGTCAAGGGCGCCGCAATGAAATTGGTAGAAAAACAGCAAAAAGCAAGAATATCATCTACGCCAATGGTGGCGCGGTTGGGAGACCGGCCACAGCCCCGCCTTCTTCATCGTAGATTTCTTTATCGTGGATTTCTTTATCGTCCGTGCTCTCCCCCCGCATGCTCTCCCGCCAGGTAGCCGCTGCTGAACGCCGCTTGCAGGTTGAAGCCTCCCGTATCGGCAGCGATGTCCAGCGTCTCGCCGACGATGTGCAGTCCGCGGATCAGGCGTGATTCAAAACTGACGGGGTCCACTTCTTTGAGCGCGACGCCCCCCGCCGTCACCATCCCCGTGGCTAACGGCAACGAGTCGGTGATTTGCCAGCGGAACCCTTTGAGCAGCGCCACGATGCGTGCGCGCTCCTCTGCCCGGATGGTGTGAACGGGGCGATCGGCAGCGACGCCGCTCAACCCGGCGAGTACTTCGGCCAGCGCTGTCGGAACCCAGCCCTTGAGCAGGTTCGAGAGCAGACGTTGTGGATGTTCCTCGAACTCGCGTTGCAGCCGTGCGTGGACTTCTTGTTCGGTCATACCGGGCTTGAGGTCAATGCTGAGGGTCACTCTGGCGCCGCTGCGCAGTGCATCCACCACCGCCAGCGAAGCGGTGAGGATCAGCGGGCCGGAGACGCCAAAATGTGTGAAGAGCATCTCACCGGTCGGCGGCATGGGGTAGGGGATGCGCAGGGCCTTTGCCGGGCCATCGCCTTTCTGCGCGGTGAAGGTACACCGCACATTGCGCAGGCTTACGCCTTGCAGCGCCTTCGCCAGTGCGCGCTCGGCTACGGTCAAGGGGACGAGCGCCGGGCGTAAAGGAACAATCGTGTGCCCAAGCTCCTGTGCCATGCGGTAGCCATCACCTGTGGAGCCGGTCGTGGGCCACGAGGCGCCGCCTGTTGCCAGGATGACCGCGTGCGCCGGAATGTGTTCGCCGTTCTGGAGCTGTACGCCGATGACTTCTCCGTCGGCGACCAGGATGCGTTGAACCTCGGTGCGGTAGCGGATGGCAGTGCCCTGGGTCGTCGCATACCGCAGCAGGGCATCGCGCACATCACCGGCCCGCCCCGATGCCGGAAAGATGCGTCCGCCGCGTTCTTCCTGGGTTTCTACACCGTAGCGCGCCAACAGGGCAAGCAACTCATTGCGGAAAAAGCGATGGTAGGCATTGCGCAGGAATTGCCCGTTGCGCCCGTAATGTTCGAGGAATTTCTCCACGGGTGCGCTGTTGGTGATATTGCAGCGTTCCTGCCCGCTGACGAGGATCTTCTTTCCCGCCTCGGCCATCTTTTCCAGCAGGATGACCTCCGCGCCCACTTCGGCAGCGCGTCCGGCAGCGATCAAGCCGGCGGCCCCGGCACCGATGACAATCACTCGTTTGGTCATTCTTCTGCCTGTTGGAGGGAAGGAGGTTCATCCACGTGATCGTCAAGTGGGATGCTCGCTTCATAGCCGGGCAAGACACGCGACCCGCTGTACAGACCCAGAACGATCAGTCGCAGGTCATCGGTTTCTGTGGCATTGGCGACATTGTGGTATTCGTCGCCGTGCACCAACACCGCATCACCGGGGCGCAGTGGTCGCGCGATGACGGGACTGCCATCGGTGGGGCGGTGATAGAGCATGCCCATCCCGCTCACGACGTAGTAGATGTGCAACAAGCCGGGGTGTGCCTTCTGCCCGCTTGCCGCCCCGGGCGCGAGTGTGAGATCGTGCAGGAAGGCGAAGGTCGCGTCGCGCAGCAAACCTTCTTCCGTGCCGGAAAGTTCACTGAAGAGCCAACGCACGACGGCCTCGCCGCTACCCTGCCACGGTTCGGGCATTGGCGGTGCGGCGTCTGCCGGATGATAGCGCACGCGCTTGATATTCGGTGCGCGCTTGTAGATGACGCCGGAAATTCGATCGTAAGGCGCGCGGTTGATGTTCACCCACGTCCCTTGATGAAACGTTTCTGCGTCAAGCGGTTCTGGTTCCCAGGGTGTCTCGAAATCATCCATAGTGTAGTCGCTTAGTCGCTTAGTCGCTTAGTCGCTTAGTCGCTTAGTCGTTAGTCGCTTAGTCGCTTAGTCGTTTAGTCGCTTAGTCGTTAGTCGCTTAGTCGCTTAGTCGCTTAGTCGCTTAGTCGTTTAGTCGTTAGTCGCTTAGTCGTTAGTCGCTTAGTCGTTAGTCGTTAGTCGCTTAGTCGCTTAGTCGCTTAGTCGCTTAGTCGTTTAGTCGCTTAGTCGTTAGTCGCTTAGTCGCTTAGTCGCTTAGTCGTTTAGTCGCTTAGTCATTAGTCTTGACTACCTGACTAAAGACTACCCGACTAAAGACTACTTGACTAAAGACTACTTGACTAAAGACTACTTGACTAAAGACTACTTGACTAAAGAC
>DAOSNS010000028.1:27257-62073 GCA_035373625.1 Anaerolineae bacterium
TACCCGACTAAAGACTACTCGACTAAAGACTACTCGACTAAAGACTACTTGACTAAAGACTACTTGACTAAAGACTACCTGACTAAAGACTCCTTGACTAAAGACTACCCGACTTTACCCACTTGTCAATTTTCCGACGTCACACCACTAACCAGCGGGTGATGGCCGCGATGGCCTGCCCAGCCGGCCAGAGCAAGAGTTGCGCGATGAGCGTGCCGAGCAATTGCGCGCCCACCTGCCAGATGGTGATGTAGGTCACGTCCTTGAGCGGGCGTTTTTCGCGCAGTGCCTCATCGGTGATGAGCGCGGCCACGGGATTGACGATGAAGATGGAGAGCACCATCCCAAATCCGGCCAGCATCGGTGAGAGGCTGGTGGCAGTACGCGCACCCTCCGGGACAAGCGCGCTGGCATACATCGCGGCGGCGTTGCTCACGGCAGAAATTGCGGTGACGAGTACGCTGGCGATGAGGAAGCGTTTGGGGAAAGGGCTGCGGCGGGATTCGCGTACCGCGCTCAGACGGGGCGGCGTCAAGTCGTTGCTCATTCGCCACAGGCCCTGCACCGACGCGCCGCGCACCACGACCTGCGGCAACGAACGGCGGTTCTCATACGCGGCGATCCCGCGTGCCAGGATGCGGCTCAGGCTGGGAATGGCGAGCGCGGCAACCACCGTGCCCACCGAAGCCGCAAGCACCACCAGGCGGTACACCTGTAACAGCGATGAGATGTCTTGGTTGTGCACCGCAATATCCGTCAGACTGGCAAGCAGCGGTCCGGCGAGGGCGTTGGCACCGCGCGAACCTAAGGCCAGCACGTTGTAGAGCGAACCTGCCAACGCCGGATGGCCTGTGCGCACGCCGGCCAGCCGCGCCGCGTAGGCACTCGTGTCAATCGTGTTGACCAGCACCGTCAACAGGAAAATGAAGAGTAACTGGGTTGTCATTTGGGTAGCCTCTTCTCAAAGAAATCGTCTGAACGTTTGTACGTTTATTGTAATACGAATGATCAACTTGCGCCACATAAAAGAATTCCACATTAACCGATCTGCATCTGGGACTTGTAGTTCCGTGGCCTTGCTTGTTGGCCTATTTGCGGTTTAATGGGAGTATGGAGTACGGAGTATGGAGTACGGAGTAAGGGAGAGTGTCCTGCCCACTCGCCATTCGCCATTTGCCATGTCTGAAAAAATGCCACTGCAAACCCTGGAAGGCACACTCGAACGGCTGACCTTCCAGAACGAAGAAAACGGCTACACGGTTGCGAAATTGATCCCCAAGGGGAAGAATTACGAAGTGACCGTGGTCGGCACGCTCACGGGTGTCAATCCCGGCGAGTCGGTGCGGCTGCGCGGCGTGTGGAGCACGCATCCTCAATATGGTCGTCAATTTGAAGTCCGCGAGTATACCGTACAGCTCCCGGCCACGGTCGAGGGCATCCGCAAGTACCTGGGCAGTGGTCTCATCAAAGGCGTAGGCCCGGTGAACGCCGGGCGCATCGTGGATTACTTCGGTCTCAAGACGCTCGACGTGATCGAGAACGACATCAACCGTTTGCGTGAAGTGCCGGGCATCGGTGAGAAACGCACGGCGTTGATCGCGCGCGCCTGGGAAGAACAGAAGCACATCAAGGAGATCATGGTTTTCCTGCAAGGTCACGGTGTCAGCACCGGGCTGGCGGTGAAGATTTACAAACAATATGCGGATCAGGCGCTCGCCGTCGTGCGCAACGACCCCTATCGGCTGGCGAAGGACATCTACGGCATCGGCTTCAAGACGGCGGACAAGATCGCGCAGCAGATGGGTTTCACCGTAGACGCGCCGGAACGCATCCAGGCCGGGCTGCGCTACGTCCTGGGTACCTTCAGCGATGACGGGCACTGCTTCGCTTTGCGCGATGAACTCCTCGATGCGGCTGCCGAACTCCTCGAAGTCTCCCGCGAGGCGTGCGAACCGCAACTGGACACACTCGTTCGTTTGGAAGAAGTCATCGTGGAGAATGGCGAATGGCAAATGGCGAATGGCGAGCCGAGAGCCAAGAATCAGCAAATCAGCGAATCCAGCACCCAGTATCCAGTATCCAGCAACCAGCATCCAGCAACTAGCATCCAGCATCCAGCAACCAGCATCCAGCCCCCAGCAACCAGCATCCAGCCCCCAGCAACCAGCAACGAGTCCGCCATTTTCTTACCCCCCTTCTACTACGCTGAAAGAGGCGTTGCCAACAAGCTGCGGCAGTTACAGACGAGTACGCGCGACCGGCTGGCGGTCTTTCAGAATGTGGAGTGGGACAAAGCCTTCACCTGGCTTGCGGACCGCAATCCCATTCAATTGGCAGAGCAGCAACAAGCTGCGGTGCGCATGGCACTCACGGAAAAAGTGAGCATCCTCACGGGCGGCCCCGGCACCGGCAAGACGACTATCACCCGCAGCATCATTCAGCTTTTACAGGCCAAGCGTTGTTCGGTGCTTTTGTGTGCGCCAACAGGCCGCGCCGCCAAGCGTCTCAGCGAAACGACCGGCCTGGAAGCGAAGACCATCCACCGCTTACTGGAGGTCAAGCCTGCCGAGGGATTCCGCTTCGCGCGCGATCAGGAAAACCCCCTCGATGCGGACATGGTTATCGTGGATGAAACCTCGATGGTGGACATCCTGTTGATGAACCATTTGCTCAAGGCCATAGAGGCGGGCAGTCACCTGTTGCTGGTGGGCGACGTGGATCAATTGCCATCGGTAGGGGCGGGGAACGTGCTGCGCGACCTCATCGCCAGCGGTGTAATCCCCGTCACGCGGCTCGACACAATCTTCCGGCAGGCCGAGGATAGCTACATCATCGTCAATGCGCACCGTATCAATCGCGGCGAGATGCCGGTGTGCAACGGCCCGGCGCGGGATTTCTTCTTGTTCACGGCAGACGACGCCGAGCGTGCCGCCGACCTCATCCTTGACATTGTTGCACAGCGCATCCCGGCAAAGTTCGGCTACGACGCCGACCGCGACATCCAGGTGCTCAGCCCGATGCATCGGGGCGCAGCGGGTGTCGGCGAGCTGAACCGGCGACTGCAGGCGGTGCTCAATCCGCCACACCCACGCAAAGCCGAGTCGGTTCACGGTTCGCGGGTGTTCCGCGTGGGCGACCGGGTGATGCAGATCCGCAATGACTACGATCGGCAGGTCTTCAACGGCGACATGGGACGGGTCACGGCGCTGGATTTGGAAGAGCATACGCTCACCGTGGATTTTGACGGGATGCTTGTTGGCTATGAATTCACGGAACTGGATGAGTTGGTGCATGCCTACGCGGTGAGCATCCACAAGTCGCAGGGTTCGGAGTTCCCGGTGGTGGTGATCCCCATCCTTACCCAGCACTATATGATGTTGCAGCGCAACTTACTCTACACGGGTGTGACGCGGGCAGAAAAACTCGTCGTTCTGGTGGGGAACCCGCGCGCTATTGCCATCGCCGTGCATAACGATAAAATCGCGCGGCGCAACACGCGGTTGGCGGAACGGTTGCTGGCGTGGAGGCCGTCACCGGTGCGAGGATATATATGAAAAGAGAAGGTGCTATTTTTCCACAGGACGCTGCACCTGAATAGGCGCAGCGTCCTTATTTTGGGCTACAGTTTCACCACCCGGTTTTCCTTCCGCGCCTGTTCCGCCGCGAAGACCATGAGGTGTGATTCCAGGGTCTCGTCCGGCCCGGAAAGAATCTGTCCCTGGTCTTCATCGAGGAGCGCCTGGCTGAAGTGATGCATCAGCCAGTAATCGCCGCCACCGTGCCCGCCGAGAACGGCGGCATCGCCGGTTTCTGTGTCAATCGTTTCCGTGCTGTCGGTCATGAAGTTGTAGTGGTGAATGAGACGCCCGTCGCAGGTCAATTCCCCGCGCGTTCCGAAGAGCCGCGTTTCGCGGTTGCGCATTTGCGTAAAGGCCATCATCGAGAAGCTGGCCGTCCGGTCGCCCGCAAACTGCATGTTGACCACCTGGTTATCCACCACGTCGTTGTCGCAGGCGTAGACGCAGCGCCCGTAAGGCCCGGTGCGCAGCGCCTCCAACACGCTCTCGCGGCTGACGTGGGGCGTGAGCACGTCCACGGGCCAGCCGGTGTAGCCACGGTCCAGCGCCGTCAGGTAGATGCGTTTGGCGGAATAGGGGCAGTCCGGCTCGACGGCGCAATCGAGGCAGCGGTCACTTGCGCCCTGGGGTTGCTGCTCTTTGCGGAAGTGCTTGAGCGTGCCGAACGAGGACACCGCCTCGCAGGGGACGCCCATCATATAGCGTAGCCAATCCAGATCGTGGCACGACTTGGTGAGCAGCATCGGGCCGGATTCACTCTCGTTGCGCCAGTTGCCGCGCACGAAGGAGTGTGCCTGATGCCAGAAACCCACCGGTTCCAGGTGCTGGATGCTGACCAAGTCACCGATGACGCCGGCTTCGACCATGGCCTTGAGCCGTTGTGTGAAGCGCGTGTAGCGCATCACGTGGCACACGCCGAAGAGGATGCCCGCCGCCTTCGCCGTGTCCACGACCGCGCGACATTCTTCCGGGGTGGGGGCCATCGGCTTTTCGAGCAGCACGTGATAGCCGAGTTTGGCGAAAGCAATCGCCGGTTCGGTGTGCATCCGGTCCTGTGTCGCAATGATAACCGCGTCCGCGAATCTGGGCCGCGCAGCAGCATCCTGCCAATCGGTGAAGACATTGTCCGCCGGAATGTTGTGTGCGTTCACCAGCCGTTCACGGTAAGCGTCACGCGGCTCCGCCACGCCGATCACCTGTCCCCGGTCGGGGAATTCGCGGAAATACGTCGCGTAGCCGGTACCACGCGAACCCGCGCCGATGATGAGGATTTTGGGATTGTGCATAGTGTCTCCTTAGTCAAGTAGTCCGGTAGTCGTTAGTCATGTAGTCCTGTCATTCAAACACAATAACTTTTATCCCTTGAATCGCTGCAACGTCTCCAACAACACCTGTGTCCCCCATTCCAGCGTCGCTACGGGGATACGCTCATCGGCGGCGTGGATCGTCTTGATGAGTTCGTCGGGGATCTGCATGGGAATGAAGCCGTAAGACTGGATGCCCAGCCTGGCGAAGTGCCGCGCGTCGGTGACGCCGGAGACCAGATACGGCACGGGGATGCCCGTCGGGTCGGCCTGGCGGATGATGTCGGCGAGCACGGTGTAGCGTTCCATATCCGCCGGTTCCGGGCCGGGTTCGTAGCGTTCGACGACAAGCTCCACATCGTCACCGAGCAGGGCGCGCAATTCACGCACCATATCTTCGGACGTGAAACCCGGCAGCAGACGTCCGTCCAGGCCAAGCGTGATTTCGCCGGGGATGACGTTGATCTTCTCGCCACCGCGCACGATGGTGGGGCTGACAGTGTTGTGCAGGCTGGCGCCGAGTTGTTCGCCCTTGTCGCCGAGCATATCCAGGACATGGTCGGTCAGCGCGGGATTGAGCAATTGCCGCAGGACGACGTTCTGCGGGAAGGACAACGCATCGCTCATGGCAGTAATCATCTCGCGGACAATCGGCGTCACATGGACGGGCAGCCGCTTGCGGTCGAGGAGGCGCAGAACGCGCGCCAATTTCGCCATCGCCTGTCCGCGCAGCGGCACGGAGCCGTGCCCGGCGCGTCCACGCACGGTCAAACGCATCCAGCAAATTTGTTTTTCGGCGAGCATGATGACGTAGAACTTCTTGCCGCCGATCGTGGTAGACACGCCGCCGCCTTCGCCGATGGCGAAACGCGCGCCCGCGAACTGCTCCGGGTGCTGTTCCACCAAAAACTTCGCGCCGTACTCGGCCCCGGCCTCTTCATCGGCGAGCGCGGTGAAGATGATGTCGCCGGGCGGGACGATGCCCTGCGCCTTCGCGCGCAGCAGCGCGACGGTCATCATCGCCGCCGCGCCCTTGTCATCGAGCGTGCCGCGGCCCCACAGCACGCCATCCACAATCTCGGCGGCGAAGGGCGGATGCTGCCACGTCTGTTCCGCCGTCGTGACCACGTCCACGTGCGCTTGCCAGATGACGGGCGGCGCCTCCCCGCGTCCGGGCAGGCGGGTGATGAGATTGGTGCGTTCCGCCGTCTTGCCGAGGACGGTGGTGGCAAATCCGGCCTGCTTAAAGAGGTCGTTGAGATAGGCGATGCAGGTCGCTTCATTGCCGGGCGGGTTGGTCGTATCGAAGCGCACCAGCGTTTGCAATAATTCCACAGGATTGGGTACAGTCGTTTCGTTCAAGTCTTGTGTCCTCCAAAATAAACCGCTGATCTTGCTAATCTACACGAATTTCACAGTAAAATCAGCGAAGATTCGCGTGATTCGCGGTCAGGATGTTCTTTGTCAGATTTTGGTCAATTCTGCGAATAGTCAACTATCCTGGGCAGCCAGAGCGTGAACGCGCTTCCGACGCCCGGCGTGCTCTCCACCTCGATGCGCCCGCCGTGCGCGACGACCAGATCGCGGGCAATGCTCAGTCCCAATCCCATGCCCTGGGGGAAGCGCCGGCTGGAGGGGCCGCGATAAAACGGCTCGAAGATGCGCGCCTGTTCCTCCGGCGGGATGCCCACGCCGGTATCCTGCACACGAATCCACACCCCGCCCTCGTCCGTGCCCGCGCTGATCGCCACTTCGCCACCAGACGGCGTGTATTTCACCGCGTTGCTGACGACGTTGCCGAGCGCCTGCCCGATCCGGTCGGCGTCGAGGCTGAGTTCCGGCAAGTCGTCGGGGATGTTTGCCTGCCAGCGCAGGCCTTTGTCCTGTGCTGCCTCGCGCCAGGTTGCCAGCTCTTGCGTCAGCCAGGGGGCAAGCGCTACAGGTTTGCGTGCCAGTTCCAACGGACCGAGCGCCTGGTCGTAGAGTTGGGTGAGGTCATCGAGCAACCGGCGCATCAGTCTGATTTGCCCTTCCATGCCCTCCAGGAGTTCTGCGCGCAAAGCTACATCCTGTGCTGCGCCGCCGGCGAGGGCCTGTGTGGCCGAAAGGAGCGCCCCCAGAGGCCGTCCCAGCTCGTGGACGAGGTTTGCCAGCAGGCGTTTGCGCGATTTCTCTAACTCGTGGCGTTGGGCGGTGAGTGCGTTGAACGCCCGCAGCAGCATGCGCACTTCGTTAGGGCCTTGCTCGGGCAGCGCGCTCAGGGAATGGCCTTCTGCCATTTGCGAAATTGCCTGCGTCGCACGGCGCAACGGTCGTGCCAGGTCTACGGCCAGCACCCACCCGACGATGACGCCGATGAGCATCCCACCGGCCAGCACCCACAGGATAAGCGTCCGGGTGCGGGGAAAGCGTGCATAGACGTTGGACAGCGGATCGGTGAGGCGGATGACGCCGATTACATCGAATGTTGGCCCCACGACGGGCATCAGCACTTCGGCCGCGCCGGTGCCGGGACGTTCGCCGTAATCCACGCGGAGTCCTTGCCGTGTGAGCACCGTCTCCCGCAAGCCGGGAACGTCCAACACTTCCCCCAATTGGTCGCGGTAAGCCGGGTCGTTGGTTGCCAGCAATTGGCCATCGGCGCTGAGCATCATCATACGCGCTGAAAGTCGCCCGCCCACCTGTGACACGAAGGCTGCGGCCTGCACCGGGTTGTACCAGATTTGCGGATTCTGCGCGGCAGCGGCGGCCACCAACGCAGCTTGCAACTCCAACTCTTTCGACGAACTGGCCAGCAGCACTTGCGTCTCCAGCAGGTACGTCAGTGCCACACCGACGAGTGGAATTACAATGATTAACGGGATGACATGGCTCAGAATAAGCCGCCCGCGCAACGAGCGCATAAGTTCCTCCTTAAAAATAGTCGAATAGTCTTTAGTCTGATAGTCGGATAGCCATTTTCCACATTCCGACTATCTGACTATTTGACCAATGACTACTCGACTAACTTGTACCCCACGCCCCGCACGGTCACAATGCGCTGTGGATGTTGGGGATCAGGCTCCAGCTTCTCGCGCAGCCAGCGGATGTGGACGTACACCACCTGCGGCTCGCCGATGTATTCCGCACCCCAGACGCGCGCCAGCAGCTCATCCACCGAGAGCACACGGCCAGCCTCCTGTGCCAGCACGGTCAGCAAATCGAACTCACGCGGGGCCAGGTCTACGGGCCGGCCCGCGACGGTTACCGTATGCGCAGTCGGGTCAATCACCAGATCGCCGACGACGAGAGGCTCAGGCTCCGGCGGCTTTGTCAGAGCGTTGCCGGCCCGGCGCAGCACGGCTTTGATGTGTGCCAGCAGGACGTCGAAATCGAAAGGCTTGGTGATGTAGTCATCTGCGCCCAATTCCAGACCGAGCACTTCATCCAGCTCGCGGCGTCGGGCCGTGAGAAAGATCACCGGCACATTGAGTTGTTGGCGCAGCGTGCGCAACGCATCCAGCCCATCCATCCCCGGCAGGCCGATATCGAGGAGTATCAAGTCGGGTGGATCGAGACGCACTTTTGCCAGTGCATCCTCCGCCGTTCCTGCCGTCTCTGCACGGTAGCCGGCCTGTTCCAGGTTGAAAGCCAGGCTGCGGCGGAGCAGGGCGTCGTCATCTACAACCAAAATGTGCTTTGCCATAACAACGTCTCCTTCGTGGTCTTTGTGTCTTTTGTGGTTCCGACTTGTCCGGGTCAGGAATTCCCGCAGTAGCATATCGGAATCCCGATAGCTTACGGGCACGCTTGCCGCCAGGCGTCCAGGTCACGGTGTTTGAGAATCGCGCTGAATTGTAGCATCTGCGCCTGTGGGCAGACGGTGGTCAGGAAGTGGTTCACGCTCATCCTATCGGTATACTCGGCGGCAAAGACCGGTTTGCCGGCCGCGATGAACGATGTCATGTTGGCGCACCATCCGTCGGCAAAGCAATCCTCCGACAGCGCCCAGTCGAAATACGGTAGCAGATCGGCCACTTGCTCATCGTCGTTCTTCAAGCCAATGGATAGCCCACGCGCGTGCGCCTCATTCGCCAGCCAGAGGTTGTAGGCGAGCTGATCCTGGTAGGTGAGGGGGAAGCCGGTGTTGTTGGTGTAGCCGTCAATGTTGTCCGGTTCGAGGCCGTCGAAACCCTTGTCGCGGCACTGATCGAGGCGGGCGCGCATGATAGGGGCGAGCAGTGGAATCTGGCGGATGTCGAGCCATTTCTCGCCGGGCCAGCCCGCGTAATCCTTGCCGAGCACTTCCGGCGGGAATTGTCCCGCGTCCGGCCGCCAATCCTCCCACGAACCGACGTTGACGTAGCAGAAGACGATGCGCCCCTGTGCGTGCAGCGCTGCTACCACGTCGGCGTCGTTCTCGAACAGGTCAATGTCATACACATCCACGTCGAATGACGTATTCACAGGCGTCTCTCCCAACTGCCATTGCCAGGTCGCGCCGACCGGTGGCTGTGGCCACGTTGCCGGTGTGCCGCCCGTCCTCTCGACGAGCGGGAGGTAGACGATGGCGGTGGGGGTAGCGGCCACGGCGCCGGCCATTTCACCCCCGCCGGACGAGGCGAGGGCGCAGGCCGTGAGGAGCAGGATCACCAGGCCGGCTAACAGAATCCATTGGCTGCCGATGTTACTCTTCTGCAAGGTTAACCTCAATCTGATCTTCTCCCGTGCGTAGCTGTAGACGTCCCTGATCTGTGTACAGACCCATGCGCAAGGTGCAGTCGGGGCATGCGCCACCTGGCACATTGAGAAAGAAGCGGTCACGCAATGCCGTGCCCGGCGACCATCGGCTGGTAGGGTAGGCGTCCGCGCCGGCGATGTGATCGTGCTGTGTGACGAGTGCGCCGTCCGACCCAATCAGATGTACAAACACGCGATAATCGTTGGTCAGTGGCCCCGACGTTTCCCACCACAGGTCTACTTCCCACGTCTCGCCGGTTTTGATGAGATCGTAGCCGGTGAGCCGGATCGGTTCGACGAAGTCAATTCCCAGTGGATGCGGCGGGCTGGCTAACCGATCCAGTGGGCCACAGGTACTTAAATCGAAGAGGACGACGCCGATGTTGGTGAATTTCGCACTCACCGGCAGGCGGCGGCAGCTTTCGACGAGCAGGCTCAGCACCAGCGCGGTCGGGTCGGCGAGTGTGTCTTGCCAGAGCACCAGCCACAGGCGTTGCGCCGTCGCTGTCTGCTGCTCCAATGTCGCCAGGGCGTGTAAATCCAGCGGATGCCGGGTATCCAGCAGGCGCGTATCGAACGGCAGGCCGAAGAGGTGTGCCGGACCGTCGTAATAGTAATCCAGTGTATGGGCTGCGTATCCGCCGATAACCACAATCGCATCGCCGGGCGCATCGTGCGCTGCGATGTACCGCGCTGCACCGCGAAAGTCCGGGCGCGGATGCCACTCATCCACGATTCCCACCGCCCACGTTCCCTGCGCTTGCCGGGCGAGCGCAGGCGCCGCGAGCGCGAGCCAGCCTGCAAGCAGGATGCAAGAGGCGAGGGGCAGGATGCAAGAGGCAAGAGGCAGGATGCAGGACGCAGGATGCAAGAGGCAAGAGGTAAGATGTTGGATGCCGGATTCGCTGATTCGCCGATTCTTGATTCGCCATTCGCCATTCGCCATTTGCCATTCGCCATTTGCCATTTGCCATTTGCCATTCGCCATTTGCCATTCCCATCCCGTCCCCACGCCGACGACGAGGGCGAGGCCGAAGGAGGGAAGCAGGTAGCGCTCGCTCCACTTGGCTTTGACGAAGGTGGCGGCCAGGAGCAGTGCGACCGGGAGGATCAGCGTGATGAGCAACCACATGATGCCGTCCACGCGGCGAGCGCGCCACAGGCCAACGATGGCCACGACAAACGCCAGCGCCGCGATACTCCCAAACAGCGAAACCCACGGTTCGGGGAGATACTGCCCCACACCGAACAACACCGGAATCCAGCGCAGCGCCGTCACCGGAATCGCTGAAACTGCCGTCGCGTCCACCCGCGCCCGCCACAGCGCCCAAACGGCAATCGGTAGTGCAATCAGGCAGAGCCACAGGTTCGCGCGCCACCAGAGGTGATTCGTAATTCGTAATTCGTGATTCATGATTCGTGATTTGCCATTTGCCATTCGCCATTTGCCATTCGCCATTCGCCATTTGCCATTCGCCATTCGCCATTTCCAACTCCCCCACACCAGCACCGCCGCCCACAACAGCCCTGCGTAAAGGTGCGCGGTCATCATCGCTGCGCCGAGGATGACGTAGGCCGCGCCGCCCTTGCCGCGTTCGACGAGCCGCCAGGCGGTCCACGCGAAGGCGGCGGCGAGCGGAACGACGAGCGCGTACATCCGCACTTCTTGCGTGTAATAGACGTAGATCGGTAGCGTGGCGTAGGCCAGCGCCGCCCCCCATCCGCCGTAGCGCCGCCCTTGCACCGCGCCACCCAAACGCAGCATCAGCGCCGCCGCAATCGTCCCCAGTAGTACCGAAAGATAGCGCGCCGCGAATTCCCCGCTGCCCGCGACTGTGATCCACAGTGCGAGGAGCAGCCCGTGGAGCGGCAGCGCGTTGTCTTCACGCAGCAACCCAAGTGTCCCCGCCACTACGCCTTGCTGCGCGTGGTACAGCACGAACGTTTCGTCGTACCACAGCGACGTCGCCGTCAGCCCCCACATCCGTAGCCCAAACGCGAGCGCGATGATGGCGACGGCGATGGTGTAATAACGTTGCATTTGCTTCTGCGCCGACATCATTTACCTTGCGAGGCCGCGATAACGAGGCTGAAAGTGAACTGTTTGCATTGTGGCCGTTTGGGGATTAGTTGCCAGGCGCGAACGCCTTGATCCCCTCAATCCGCGAGAAATGTTTGCGGTCAAAAGTATAGGTCGTTATTAATCCCTGGGATAGGAGCCATGCCGCGTTAAAAGCGTCAATGAAGTCTATGTTCTTTTCTGCATACCAGAGGACAGCTTGCAAGATCAGTTCACCATCCGCTACCTCCAGACCGGGGGTGTTGAAGATGGCCAGAATTTTGTCTTTGATGTCATCGCGCGTCAGCCCATAGTAGGATTCCAGAGTCCAGATGATTTCCGCAATCACCAGATTATTGATGACCAGGGTGAGGTCTCCGGCGGCAGCGCGTTGCAGCAAGTGCTCGACAGCATCTGCCTGAGCCGGCACGTCGTTGGTCAGGTAACGCAGAAAGAGGTTGGTGTCGGCGAAGACACGCTCAGGCTTCATGGCCGGCCACCTGTTGCGCGTGTTCCTGAAGGACTTGCTGGCGGATTGCCGCGAAGTCCTGAACCTCAGTTGTCGGGATGCTGCCGCGCAGGTTGAGCAGCGTCTTCTTCAATGGTTGCAGTACGACCTCGTCCTCGCGCTGGATGAAAGCGACCCGGTCGCCCTCTTCGAGATCCAATAGGCGGCGGATTGTCCGTGGAATCGTCATTTGCCCGCGACGGCCTATGGTGCTAATTGTCATCACGTTAGCCTCCTTATGACAGTCATTTCTTTACTTGTCAGACATAAATGATTATATCCAACACAGTTTGGAATGTCAAGCGTATAGCATCCTCGTAACCTGTTGTACAATGCGAGTGAAGGGGAAGTGACAAGGTAACAAAATCAGATACAATAAGGATGCAGGATGCAAGAACCAAATCGTAGACTAACTCTCTCAACTCATTTCTCTTAACTCTTTACTCACTAAGTGAGGCGCTTATGGCAAAACCAAAGAGGATTCTGATTCGTGGTGGAACGGTGGTGACGCCGGAAACGTTGGTGGGTGCCGATGTGTTGATCCGTGGCGAGCAGATTCAGGCTATCGGCCATGATTTGCCTGTGCCGCGTGGTGCGGAGATCGTGGATGCCACCGGTCTGTTGGTGTTGCCGGGCGTCATTGATGCACACGTGCACATTCAGTTGAACACGGGTATCTACGCCTCGCCGAGTAATTGGAACGTAGAGAGCCGCGCGGCGGCTTTTGGCGGCGTGACGACGGTGGTGGACTTCGCCGCGCAGATTCCGGGGCGTAGTTTCGCCGAGGCGCTGGAGGCACGGCTGGCGGAGGCTGCGCCGTCGCACATTGATTACGCCTTCCACATGACGGTGACGGACGTGCCGCCGGGCCAGGAGGATGTGCTCGGTGAGTTGCTTGACCTGGGCATCCAGAGTATTAAACTATTTACCACGTACCGGCCCAATTATTATGTGGACGATGGGACACTCCTGCGCCTGCTTGAAGCGGCGGGCCGTTACGGGCTAACAACGCTCGTTCACTGCGAGAATGACGCGCTGGTCACGGCGCAGACGCAAGCACTCATCGCGGCGGGAAATACCGGCTGGCACTACCACGGCGCGTCGCGTCCGGCGTTGGCCGAGCAGGAAGCTGCCGCCCGCGTGTTGCTCCTGGCCGAAGCGGCGCACGCGCCCGTCGTCATCGTGCACAACTCTATCGGCGCAACGACGGCGCTGGTGGAGGCCGCACGCGCGCGGGGGCAGTTCGCCTTCTGCGAGACGTGCCCGCAGTATTTGCTGCTCGACAATACCCTCTACGAGGGCAGTGAACCATGGCGTTACATTCTTCAGCCGCCACTGCGTGATCCGCAAGAGCGGGAAGGACTGTGGCGGCTGCTCAACGAAAGACTGGTGGATATGATTGTCACCGATCATTGCGATTACACGTTGGCGCAGAAGACCGCTGTGAACGACTTCACCAAAACGCCCGGCGGCCTGCCCGGCCTGGAAACACTCTTGCCGTTGATGGTGACGTATGGCATAGGTGATGGTTATCTTGATTGGTCTGATCTGGCCTGCCTGCTGGCGAAAAATCCGGCGCTCATCTACAACCTTTGGCCCCGCAAAGGAGCACTGCTCCCCGGCTCCGATGCGGACATCGTGTTATATGACCCTGAACCTACGGATACACTGACCGCCGAGCGACTCCATTCGGCGGCGGGTTACACACCTTATGAGGGGATGAGCGTGCAGGGACGGGTCGTATCTACCATGCGACGTGGGACATTTCTGGTGCGCGATGGAGTATTTGTCGGCGATGATAGCGCCGGCATATATCTCCCGCGCGGGCCTTTGGCTTGTGGCTAACGAAGGACGTCCCTCAAAATGGACCTCCTGTACGTGCTTCTCGGCCTGGCGATCGGTGTTGCGGTGACGTATTGGCTGTTGCGCAGACCAGAACAGACACAGCGCAGCGACCTGCGCGATGAGATCGCCGCGACCTATCGCGCCAGAGCCGAAGCCGAGCGGGCACGCCTGATACAGCATTACGAAGGACGTATTCGCGCCCTCGAAAACCGGCACGCCGAGACGCTCCTCTCGGCCCGTCGGCAGAGCAGTGAGCAGAGCCGCGCCGTTCTCAAAGGCAAGCTGGCGGAACAGATGGCGCCCCTGTTGCCGGGGTTTACCTATTGGCCCGCCGATGCACGTTTCCTCGGTGATCCGGTGGATTATATCGTGTTTAACGGATATAGTAAGGTCAAGGATGGCGATGAGGCGGGGGAAGACGTAGAGGTCGTCATCCTGGACATCAAGCAGGGCAAGTCCATGCTCACCAACGGGCAGCGTCAGATCGCCAAAGCCGTCGAGGCCGGGCGCGTGCGCTTTGAAGTCGTGCGCGTCTTTCCTGACGGCAGCGTACATTCATACACCTGGGGCAAAAAGTAACGTTCAAACCGTTCAAACGTTTGGACATTTCGACGTTCTGGCTTTCAAACTAAATTCTAACTAAGGAGCATAACATGACAGCCATAAAATTTCCGTCTGACGAGTGGATCAAGCAACTGAGCCAACATCTCAACAACAGCCCTTCCTACGAGCAATCGGCCAGGAATTGGGAAGGGGACTTCATCTTCATCATTGAGCCGGACGAGGCCTACCCGGAAACGGCCTATCTGTACCTCGGTCTCTATCACGGTAAGAGTCCCGACGCGATGCAGATCGGCAGTGTGGACGAGAAAGAAGCCGGTTACGTCATCAGCGCGCCGTTCAGTTCATGGCGCAAGGTCATCGAAGGCAAACTCGATCCCATCCAGGGGATGATGACCCGGCGGCTGAAGCTGCAAGGCGATATGAAGATGATCATGCGCTATCCCAAAGCCGCCAAAGAGATCATCGCCTGCACGAAGCTGATTCCGACGGATTTCGGCGATTAGCTATCAGCTTTCAGCCGTCAGCGGTCAGCTATTTCTCAATAGATTTCTCAACTTTCACATTTGCCATTTGCCATTTGCCATTTGCAAAGGAGGGCATTGATGTGGTACTTTGTATCTCCGCAGATTGTGTTTGGCGAGGGGGCATTGGATGCGCTTGACGAGATCCACGGACAGCGGGCACTGTTGGTCACAGACCCGACGCTGATCCAGGTGGGTCTGGTGGACAAGGTGACCACGCATTTGCACAAGGCCGGCCTTACCTACCGCGTATTCGATGCCGTGGAACCCGATCCGAGCATCGAGACGGTCCTTTCAGGGGCACGCCTGGCGTTGGTATACGCGCCGGACTGGATCATCGCAGTGGGCGGCGGCTCGGTGATGGATGCGGCGAAAGCGATCTGGGTGCTCTACGAACGCCCTGACCTCGAACCGGCGGACATCAACCCGATGGTGGAACTCAACCTGCGCCGCAAAGCGCGTTTGATCACCATCCCCACCACCAGTGGCACCGGCGCCGAGGTCACGTGGGCCATTGTGCTTACGGATACTGCCGAGCACCGCAAGCTGAGCCTGGGCAACCGCGAGAACATCGCCGACCTCGCCATCGTAGACCCGGCCATGGTGATGGGCATGCCGCCTCGCTTGACCGCCGATACCGGCCTGGATGCCCTTACGCATGCGGTCGAAGGCTACACCTGCACCTGGCACACCGATCTGACCGATGGCCTGTGTCTCGAGGCCGCGAAGAAAATCTTCACCTATCTGCCCTGCGCTGTGGCCGATGGCAGTGATATGGAGGCCCGCGAGCGTCTGCACAATGCGGCGACCGCTGCCGGGCTGGGCTTTGGCAACTCACTGGCCTCAATGGCGCATGCCACCGGTCACGCCCTGGGCGCCGTCTTCCACATTCCTCACGGACGCGCGGTGGGTCTGCTTCTCCCGTATACGATCGAGTACATCGCTGCCGAAGCGCCGGAACGTTTCGCGGATATGGCACGCTACCTGGGCCTTGGCTGCGACGATGAACGCGAGGCCGCCTTCTCTCTGGCTGCCGGCATCCGCCGTCTGTGTGAATCTGTCGGCAATCCCACCAGCATCGCCGGCCTGGGCATCGCCCGCGAGACGTTTATCGCGCACATTGACGATCTTATGGAACGCGCCTTCAACGATGCCTCGATGATGACCGCTGCGCGCAGTCCCGACTACGACGACTTGCAGCGTCTCTTCGAGTATGCCTACGACGGCAAGCGTATAGATTTCTGAGCTGCGAGTGGCAAGTTGCGATCCCTGTTTCACCATTCGCTCATTCGTTGATTCCAGGAGATGATCATGCACGGCTATATGGGGAAAATCCTGCGTGTTGATTTGACGGCGGGGACGGTGTGGAATGAGCCGTTGAACGAGGCTTATGCCCGCGAATACGTCGGCGGGAGTGGGCTGGCGGCGCGCTATGCCTGCGATATGGTCACCGCGGAGACCGATCCGCTGGGGCCGGAGAATCCGCTGATCTTTATGACCGGGCCGCTGGTGGGGACGGCGATGCCGTCGGCGGGGCGCTACAGCGTGGGTGCGCTCTCGCCGGCGACCGGCCTGTGGGGCGAGGCGAACAGCGGCGGCTTCTTCGGACCGGAGTTGCGCTTTGCTGGCTACGATGGCATCATCATCACCGGCAAATCCGACTGTCCCGTCTGGCTCTCTATCATTGAGGGTGAAGCGCTCTTGTGCGAGGCGACGGATTTATGGGGGCTTGATAGTTATGCCACCCAAAAATGTATCCGCTCTTTGATGGGTGAAAGCCGCGCACGCGTGGCCTGCATCGGGCCGGCGGGCGAGCATCTGGCAGCGATGGCCGCAGTGATGAACGATCACGGACGCGCCGCCGCTCGCACCGGCCTGGGCGCGGTCATGGGCGCGAAAAATCTCAAAGCCATCGGCGTCCGCGGCCGGGCGAAGGTCCCCGTGGCCAACGCCCAAACGCTGGATGCGCTGGCGAAGGCGATCATCGCCGGCGTGGAAGATGACATGGCCGCCGCTTCCATCCAAATGGCCGGCACTGCCGGCTATGTGGACATGGCGTTGATGTACGGCGACATGCCCATCCGCTATTACCAACAAGATGCGTGGGACGAGGCCAGCGCCCTCTCCGGTGTCCTGATGCTCGATAATTACCAGAACCGCACGGCGGCCTGCTACCGTTGTCCCATTGCCTGTGGGCGCGAGACGCGCGCTCCGTCTTATGGGGTGGATAAAGTGGACGGCCCCGAATACGAAACCCTCGGTGCGCTCGGCTCGCTGGTGATGGTCGCCGATCTAGAAGCCGTCATTTATGCCGGGCACCTGTGCAACCTCTACGGGCTGGACACCATCAGCGCGGGCGCGACGATCGCGCTGGCCTGCGAGCTGTTTGAACGCGGGCTGCTCACGACGGCGGATACCGGTGGATTGGAGATCCGTTACGGTGACGCGGCAATGGTGCATCGCCTGCTGGATATGATGGCGCACCGTGAAGGCTTTGGCGCATGGTTGGCCGACGGCAGCTATGCCCTGGCGGCACGGCTGGGGGTGCCGGAACTGGCGGTCACCGTGAACAAACTCGAAGTGCCCATGCACGACCCACGCGCGTTCAGTGCGATGGCGGCGATATATGCCCTCTCGCCACGCGGCGCGTGTCACATGCAAGGGGATATGTACGGTGTGGATACCGGGCAGGGACCGGCCTATGAACTCGGCATCGTGCCGGGTGAGCGTTTCGAATCATCGGAGGAAAAGGGGCGCATCGCCGCGCGACAACAGGCGTGGCGCACCCTGTACAACGCCCTGACCCTCTGCCAGTTCCAGAATCCCGGTGTGGAGCGCCTGTTGGCTGCCTTGAATGCCGTCACCGGTTGGGGACTGGCGGTGGACGATCTGCTGCCGTTGGGCAAGCGCATCCTTACCCTCAAGCGGCAGCTTAACCTGCGTCGTGGCTTGACCCGCGCTGCCGAGCGTCTGCCGGACCTGCTCCTGCAACCGCTCGATGGCGGTACCGAAGGCAACGTCCCCGACCTGGATGCGCTTCTGGCCGGTGCCTATGCGGAGTACGGCTGGGATATGGAGACGGGTGTGCCGCTCGTCTGATTTTTAGGAAAAGAGGAGGCTTTCTATGTTAGTCGGTATTTCTCCTTTACTCAGTCCTGATCTATTGGCGACATTGTGCCGTATGGGGCACGGCGACGAGATCGTTCTGGCGGATGCGCATTTCCCCGGCGAGAGCTGCAACCCTCGCGTGTTGCGCGCCGATGGCTTGCGCGTTGCCGATCTGCTCGACGCGATTCTGCCGCTGTTCGTGCTGGATACTTACGTGGATAGCCCGGTGGTGATGATGGCTCCTGTCCCTGGCGATATCCTCGATCCCACCGTTGAAGCCAGCTACCGCGCTGCCATTGATCGGCATTGGCCTGGAACGCCGCCGATTGCCCGCATCGAACGTTTCGCCTTCTACGAACGCGCCAGACAGGCATTTGCCGTCGTGATGACGGGGGAGACGGCGAAGTACGGCAATATCATCCTCAAGAAAGGCGTCACGCCGGTAAAATAAGTTAAATCGTGTTATAATCCGGTGAGAGGCTAGAATATGGACCCACAAGACGTTGTAGCGCAGTTACGCAAAGTCCCCTTGTTGCGCGGACTGACCGACGCAGCCGGCACAGACGCTTTGATGCGCCTGGTGCCCTTCGTGCGCGAGCGAGTGTATGAAGTCGGAGAGCGCATTTTGACGCAAGACCAATCACCGGATCGCCTGTGCATCATCCTTGAAGGCAAGGTCCGCTTGACGCGCGTTGATGAGGTCGGTAACGTGACCCAGATTGCGGAACTCGGCGTCGGCGCAACTTTCGGGCGCGCAGAATTGACCGTGCAACAGCTTGAAGGTATCAACGCGGATGCTGTCGAGAAAACGCGCCTGC
Source organism: Anaerolineae bacterium (assembly GCA_035373625.1). Classification (GTDB taxonomy): domain Bacteria; phylum Chloroflexota; class Anaerolineae; order B4-G1; family SLSP01; genus DSWT01. Next base: position 46,282 of record DAOSNS010000028.1, read on the forward strand.
TTTACCTGCTGTTCAGAGAACTGGTCAAAGTCTACGACCAGAGCGAGTATCTGCGCAAAAACTTGCCCGGGCCGCTGCAACTGACCCAGGTGGTGGCGACGTTGAAAACCATCCCCTTGTTCCAGGACTTCCGCGACGAACGCGCCGAACTGGAACTGTACCGTGTCGCACCATTGATGCACGATCAGGTCTACGGGAACGGCGAATGGCTTTTCCGTCAGGGTGAGATTGCCGACCGCCTGTTGCTTGTGCTGGAAGGCCGTGTCCAGCTCACGAAAATTGATCCCGATGGCCTGGTCAAAGAAGTGGGCTGGCTTGAAGTCGGCGACGTTGCCGGAGAAACGGGCCTGTTAGTCGGCGACTTCCACGACGTCCTGGCAACCGCCGATGGGCAAACGCGGGTGCTTTACCTGCTGCGCGATGATTTTGCCACCTTACTGAAGGAACGTCCGCGCTTGTGGCGGCGGCTGCATGTCTCCGAGGCGGTGGATGTGCGTCGCAAAGCGCGGGAATTCAACTGGCTGCGCGACGACGAATGGACCGTCTTCGTGGTTCAGCGTCACTGGTCGCGGCTGTTTCGTCAAATCATCGCCCCGTTGATCTTTATCTTGTTACTGACCCCCTTGTTGTCCTTTCTGTTGACGTTGGGCGGCTCCCTGTGGGCTGCCATACCGGCAGTGATCGTTGGGCTTTTGCTCATTGTGCTGTTCGGCGTAATCCTGTGGCGCTACTTGAACTGGCGCGATGACTTCTTTGTGCTGACAACGCAGCGTGTCGTCCACATTGAACGTGAATGGCCGTTTGACGTCCATTCTGAAGAGTGCGCGCTTGACAGTATCCAGGACATTTACGAAGTGCGCTCCGGATTGTCGGCCAACGTTCTCAACTACGGGAACCTGGCCTTGCAGACTGCCGGAGAGACGGTAAACATTGACATGGACAACATCCCGGACCCGTCGCGGCTGCGCGCCCTGATCTTTCAGCAGATCGAGCGCTCGCGGGCGCGTGACCTGCTGCGTGCGCGTGGTCAGATCCGCGACTTGCTGGCGCGCCGGCTCAAAATCGAAAAATCGCCTTCCCAACCACCAAGCAAGACGCTGCCTGTCTCATCGTCGCCGCGCCGTCGCTGGTGGTTCCTCCTGCCGTTTAGCTGGTTGTGGGAATACCTTTTCCCACCCTCGTGGCTGGAAACCGAAGGCGGCGGCACGGTTGTGTTGCGGCGCTTCTGGCTTCCCGGCCTGCTGCGTTATCTGGGCGTCTTTATCCCTATGCTGGCTATGACAATTGGCGGCGGTGCATATCTGTTTAAGTCGCAGGGTCATCCCCACCTGGATATATGGGTGGTGCTCTGGCTTGCCGTGGAGACGATCTTGCTGGGTGTCTTGTTATGGCTCGTGGAAGACTGGCGCAACGACTATGTGCAGATCACGCCGAGCCACGTCATTCTGGTTGAACAGAAGCCGCTGCTGCTGCGTGAGTCGCGGCGTGAAGCGCGCCTGGATCGCATCCAGAACCTCAGTTTTGAGGTACCGGGCTTTTGGGGGCAATTCTTCAAGTTCGGACATGTGCAGTTTGAAACGGCGGGTAAAGAAGGACGTTTTGAGTTGCGTTGGGTGCGCTATCCGGCCAAAGTGCGTTCGTTGATCTCCGACCGTCAGTATGCGTATGCCCAACGGCAGCGGCAGATCGAGGCCACCCGGCGGCAAGATGAATTATTGAGCTGGTTTGCGACGTATGACAACCTGCGCAAAGAAGGCGCCTGAAGTGTGGTAAAATAGCCGTGTTTGCCAGACCCTGAGGGTTTCAAGCCCTGAGGGTCTGAATTTTGGAGGTACTATGGCTTTACGAGAAATTATTACTGTGGGGGATCCGCGTTTGCGCACTCGTTCACGTCCGGTGGAAAAAGTGACGCCTGAACTGCGCGAGCTGATCCGAGATATGATCGAGACGATGGATGCCGCAAACGGTGTGGGGCTGGCGGCGGTGCAGGTTGGGGTGCCGCTGCGGGTGGTCGTAATCGAAACACCGGAAGACGAAGACGACCCTAACAGTGGCAAGCTTTTCGTGGTGCTCAACCCGGAGATCGTCAAAACCGGCAAGGAAACCGAAATCGGCACTGAAGGCTGTCTCTCCGTCCCCGGCTATGCCGGCGAAGTTGAGCGTGCGACCGAAATTGTTGTGCGCGGCTTAGACCGTCACGGCAAACCGTTTCGCTTCCGTCCGCGCGGTTTTCTGGCGCGTGTCTTTCAGCACGAAATTGACCACTGCAACGGTATCCTCTACACAGATCGTTTGGTGGCCCCGGATCGTATCTGGGAGGTCAAACCCGGCGAAGAAGAGCAGACTGAAGCCGAAGACGCGCGGCGGCGCGCAGCGACGGTTGCTGAGTAAGCCTAGTCAACGGACATTAAACGGATTTTAACGGACCAGGAAAACAAAAATCCGTTTCATCCGTTTGATCCGTTGACATTATTTTTTTATCTTTTCAAAAATCTGGGATTGAATTGATGCTTATTTTCATGGGAGGCAAATGTGATAACAGAACAACAAGTTATGGAGGCCCTGCGCCAGGTGATGGACCCCGAACTGCGGCGCAATATCGTGGATTTGGGCATGGTGCGCCAGGTGCGTATCCGGGGGAAAAATATTAAGGTCACCATCGCGTTGACGGTGGCGAACTGCCCGCTGCAAGATAGCATTGCGACCGACGCAGCCAAAGCTGTGGATGCCCTGGGTGAGGATTTGAAAGTCGAGATCGCCCTGACTACCATGAACGAAGAGGAGAAAGCGCGTCTGCGCGAAGTCCTGCAATCCTCTCCCCAGCAACAGCCCAATTTCCCCGCCGGCAACCTCAACCGCGTCAAGACGGTGATTGCGGTGATGAGCGGCAAGGGAGGGGTCGGGAAATCCACGGTTGCCGCGATGATCGCCGTGGGCCTGCGTCGCAAGGGCCTGCGTGTGGGCGTGCTGGACGCCGACATCACCGGACCGAGCATCCCCAAACTGTTTGGCGTCCGTGAAGCGCCGACAACCTCCCCCCTGGGCATTATGCCACCGCAGACTTCCACGGGCATCAAGCTCATGTCCATCAACCTGATGTTGGAGGACGAAGCCGCCGCCGTGATCTGGCGCGGGCCCCTGATTACCAGCGCCATCAATCAGTTTTGGAGCGATGTCTTCTGGGGCGACCTGGACGCGCTGGTGGTGGATATGCCACCCGGCACCTCCGACGCCGCGCTGACGGTTATGCAGAGTTTGCCGGTCACGGGCATCGTGCTGGTCACGTCACCGCAGGATTTGGCGGAAATGGTCGTGCGCAAGGCCGCGAACATGGCCGCGCATCTCAATACCCCCCTTATCGGCGTGGTAGAGAACATGAGCTATGTCACCTGCCCCAAGTGTGGTGAGCGTTTTGAGCTGTTCGGCAAGGGTAATACTGAGGAGATGGCGAACGCCTTCAACACGCGCTTTCTCGGCAAGCTGGGTTTGGATCCCGAAATGGCGCGCCTCGGCGATGCTGGGCAGATCGAGACTTACGCGAACGGTGAATTTGCTCCACTTGTCGAGGTTGTCGGTCAGGTGATTGCGGCTGCGCCGGATCCGCATAAGCATACGCATTAGTAGGCTAGACGTAGACAGGAGACGAGGAACAACGGTAGACGGGGCGAAACCTGTCTACCGTTGTTGTTTTTGATATGTACTATGATCGTGGCAGAAATCATGCACCGATTAAGAATGTTTGGAGCAGATCACCAGATCCGCGTTCTGGGGGAAGTTATTAACGCCTCGCCGTACTATGCTTTTTTACAATCGCGCGTTCAGGGATAGGAGGGCATCAAACCACCCGATCTGTCAATGTTCCCCATGACAGGGTGCAAATGTGTATTGCTTTATTCTGCATCTGTTACTATAATAAGAGCATAAACCGGTTGGATATTTCTATATTAAGGGGGTCGGCCTATGTTAAGCTTTTTGAAAGATGTCCTGGCTGTAATTATGGGGGGTGGGGCAGGGACACGGCTTTATCCGTTGACCAAGCTGCGCGCCAAACCTGCCGTGCCGCTGGCGGGATACTATCGTCTGATTGACATTCCCATCAGCAATTGCATCAACTCCGGCATCAACCGCATTTACGTGCTTACGCAGTTCAACTCTGTCTCTTTGCACCGGCATGTCGTGCGCACCTATCAATTCGATAGCTTCTCCGGCGGGTGGGTGCGGATTCTGGCCGCGGAACAGACCCCGGTGAGCGAGTCCTGGTATCAGGGAACGGCGGACGCGCTGCGTAAGCAACTCTTTCAGCTTCAGGTTCCGAACCCACGTGACATTTTGATTCTCTCCGGTGATCATCTTTATCGCATGGATTACGGCGAATTTGTGCGCTTTCACAATATCCACGAGGCAGACATTACCATCGCCGTCAAGCCGGTCAAAGCCGAGGACGCGCCGGGCCTGGGCATCTTGCAGGCGGATAAAGAAGGCCGGATTCAAAAGTTCCGTGAGAAGCCACCGTTAGATCAACTGGACGGTCTGGAAAGCCTGGAAGGCGACCGACCCTATATGGCCTCGATGGGCATCTACGTTTTTCGCACCAAGACGCTGGTGGACATCTTGCGCTCCGAAACCGGCGACGATTTTGGCAAACACATCATCCCCGCGGCCATCGAAAAGGGGCTACGTGTGTTTGCCTACCCCTTCGACGGCTACTGGGAAGACATCGGTACGATCCGCGCCTTCTACGAGGTCAACCTGGCGTTGACCAGCCCCAACCCGCCGTTTGATTTCTTCTCGGCGGAATGGCCCATCTACACTCGTGCGCGCTTCTTGCCCTGTAGTCAGATCATTGACTCAAGCCTGATGCGCGTATGGATCGCTCCCGGCTGCCGGCTGGATCATGCCGCCGTGGCCGACAGCGTCATCGGATTGCGCAGCATCATCAGCAGTGGGGCGCATCTGCATCGCGTGGTGATGATGGGGGCGGATGATTTTGAGTCGCTGACCCAGAAAGACGAGAACCGGCGTTTGGGATTGCCCGACATCGGGGTGGGACGCGGCAGCGTTGTCGAGGATGCCATTCTGGATAAGAACGTGCGTATCGGGCGCAATGTGGTGATTCGCAGCCATGCCGGCATGCCGGACGAGGAAACCGATACCTACGTGGTCCGCGATGGCATCGTCGTTGTGCCTAAGGGCGTGGTGATCCCGGATAACACGGTGATATAGCTCATTCAAAAGGCGCGTCATGAAACCTATAGCTCACGTTCACAAATCGAACTTGTTGACTGACCTCTCTCCGTACATCTTCGGGACGACGCGCCTCGGCGACGAGCATATCCCCTTTGACGAGCGCGTGTCCATCGCGCGCGCGGCGATGGACGCCGGCGTGTGGTTCCACACCAGCCACACCTACGGCAACGCGCTCACGGTGCTGCGCGCCGCGTTTGACCAGGACCGCGCCCGCGTCCCCAAACTGATCGTGAAAATCGGCTGGAGCACCATCGAGGAACTGCGCGAGATGATCCACCAAAACCTTGACCCGCTCGGGCTGGAAAGCCTCGACCTGGGCCAACTTTGCCTGGGCGGGCAACTGGCGGACGAATTTGCCAACGGCGGGCCTTGCTACGACGAATTCGCCCGCCTCAAAGATGAGGGACTGGTGAAGCGCTTCGTGCTGGAAGTGTTCCCCTGGACATCGGAGACGCCGCTCAAGGCGCTGCGCGCGGGCTATCCAGAAGGCATCGTGGATGGCTACATCTTTTACTTGAATCCCTTGCAGCGTTTCGCTTCCAACGCACTGTGGGATTTGCTCATCGAACGTAACGAGCCGATCATTGCCATGCGCACCGTCTCTGGCGGACCCGTGCATCGGCTGCGGGACGTCCCCGGCGCGGCCTGGAAGGACTACCTGCGCCAGCGCGCCGTCGAAGTCGCGCCCATCTTCGAGCGTTCCGGCATCGCAAGCTGGACAACGTTTTGTGTACGCTTTGCCCACAGCTTCCCGCAGGTACGCGCCACCGTCGGGGCTACGGCAAATCTGCACCATCTCCAGGAGTTCCTCGCGGCAACGGCAGACATCCGCCCGCTCCCGCAGGACATCGTGGACGAGATTGCCGCGCTGCAACGCCGTTGGTCCGACGAGACGGATATTCACGCGGAGCCGTGGACGATGTGAGGAGATCCCTTACTCTCCCCCCACGATAATCTCCCCCAAATCCTTCGTCTCGCCGGACGGGACGAGGAATCGTTCCGAGGAACCGCGGGAGCGGCTGGAGTAGAGCATCCAGGTCTCGCCGTTTTGGATCGCCAGGTTGTAGAACCCGGTGGGTAGCTTCTCTATCGTGAAGGCGCCGTCGGCACCGCTGACGGCGTCGCGCACGTAAGAGTGTCCCTCGCAGGGTGTGACGCCCAGATAGCTACTGTAGAGTGTCTCGACACACACCTCGATAGGAACGTTGGCCAGAGGGGCGCCGTCGGCGGCGATGAGCTTCCCTGTGAGCGCGCCCGGCGCCTTGTGCTGTGCGGGCGGCAAGGTAGGGCCTCGCCCCACGACGGCGATGGCCGTGATGGCGTCATCGGCCAGGTCGCTGTTGCTGATGTGATAGCTCGTCCAATTTTTGCCTTCGACGACATATAGTCCCCAGGTTGTTCCCACCCATACACGCCCCTGCGTGTCTGTCGTCAATACGCGCACGTTTTCACTGGCAAGAGCGCTGTTTTGGGCGGTGTACTTGAGCCAACTGCCGTTCTCGAAGACCAGCAATCCGCTGTTAAACGTGCCCGCCCACACCCGATTCTGCTTGTCCACGGTAAGCCCCTGTGGAGATGTCAGATCCTGGTAGGTGTAGAGATTCCAGAATGGGCCATCGTAAGTGAACAAACCGCGGCTCGATGTGACGCGGGGGTGGCCTTGAGCGTCGAAAGCGATATTCTCGAAGAAATAACGTTCGCTGAAGCCTGCGCCTTTTTCGTACACCTGCCATTCCCCGTTTGTAAACACGGCAAGGCTATTGTTGGTAACAGCCCAGATCGCGCCGTCCGGTGCGACGGCAATGTCTTTGAGTTGTCCATGGGCTTCTGGATCATGGGTCAGTGTTTCTTTGACCGGATAGGTTTTCCAACTTTGTCCGTCGAAGTGCGTGACGCCCTGGAAATGCGCCACCCAGAAGTCATTGGACGCCGCACATGCAATCGCGGCCGGGCTGCCATAGCCCCAACCTTGTCCGTAATGACGCCAGAGCACACCGTCAAAGAGATCGGTTCCCTGTGTGTGCAGGACGAGAATCTCTCCGCCCGGACAAACGGTCATATCTACGATCTGGTCCCCGCTCAGCGAGCTGTTTTCCCGGGTGTAGTTGATCCACTCATTGTCTTGGAGACACGTCACCCCGTAACCAAACGAGCCGAAGCATGCCGGCCCGGCGATGTCGAGCGGTGTGGGGAAAGGCACAGGTGTTGGGGTAGGAGGGCTTGCCGTTACCGTCACCTGTGGGGACGCAAGGACGGCGGGGTAAGGGGTGGGCGTGTGCCGTGGCGCGGTGAGCGTCTGGCATGCCATTTGGAGCAAGAACAGGCCGACAATGATAAGAATGGTAATCCGTTTCATCTGTTCAATCCATTGCGGTGTTGGATACTTCTCTGAAGGCTATATCCATAGCATGTTCGGTGACGCCACCGTAGAGACGTTCCATCTGTGCGCGGAAGGTTGCGGGGTCTGCAAAATCCGGCAACCCCAGCCGCTTGAGCAGCGCCATCTCCACGGATGGTATGGCGATGTGCAAGGACACATTTTCCCAGGCAGCAGGCGTGCCCCAATACGTATCCAGGCAGTCGGGCAACGGCGGCGCATCTACGGCGGCGATGGCATCGGGAACATAAGCCATAGGCTCCGGCATGGACGCACCGGCCGTGCGACGCTCACGCAGCGCAGCGATAATTTCGGCCTTGCTGCGCCCACGCAACTCGAAGAGCAAAAAGGGGTCTTCATCGAATCGCTCGCCGAGCAGATAATACACGGCGGCGACGTGCTTGCAGGGGTTGGCCCAGTCGGGACACGAGCAATTGGTGATCAAATCCCGGCTGGATTGCGGAAATAACGGCACTTTGGCCTTGTCAAAGACTTGCTCGATGTCGTTGGGCATCTCCTCGTTGAGCAGTTGCGCGGCGAAAATGGCCTGTTCCGCCAGCGTATCCAGCACTTTGGCCCACTGTTCGTCGCTCAACGGTTTCAGTTCGATACTGACCTTGTATGGCGAAGGCCGCGACCCTTGTACCCGCGCGGCAACCTTCCCGGCCTTGATGTTGATTTCCAGCACCTGCCCTTTGCGGGCATAGCTGCGTCCCCGACCCAACCGCCCGGCATCCATCAGCCGCGTCAGCGCGTTGATCCACTTATCCGCCCACCACGATTGGACGAACTTGCCGTATTGGCTTTTGGCCTTGATGCCGTCTACCTCTATCGGGTGCGTTGGCTCATAATGCGGCCAATAATCATCGTAATAACTCCGCGAACGTCGCTTCGCCATCTCAACTCCTGAAAAATAGTCGGGTAGTCTTTAGTCGGGTAGTCTTTAGTCGGGTAGTCGGGTAGTCGGGTAGTCTTTAGTCGGGTAGTCCTTAGTCGGGTAGTCGGAAGAGCAGGAGAAATCGCGGCTACTTCCTGCTTCCTGCTTCCTGCTCCTTGCTCCTTGCCCCTTGCTCCTTGCCCCTTGCTCCTTGCCTCTTGCCTCTTGCCTCATTCTTGCCGGAGCATCATGATGTCGCGCAGCTCGTCGGTGTTCAACTCGGTCAGCCAGCTTTCGCCTGCGCCGATGACGCTTTGCGCCAATGCCTTCTTCGACTCGATCAGCTCGTCAATGCGCTCTTCCAGCGTGCCGCCGCAGATAAACTTGTGCACCTGTACATCGCGCGTTTGTCCGATGCGGAAGGCGCGGTCGGTGGCCTGATCCTCCACCGCCGGATTCCACCAGCGGTCGAAGTGGAAGACGTGGTTGGCGGCGGTGAGATTGAGTCCCGTGCCGCCGGCTTTGAGCGACAGGATGAACAGGGGCGGCCCGGTCTTGTCCTGGAAACGCGCCACCATCCGATCGCGGTGGGCGGCCGGCGTCTCGCCGTGCAGATAGAGCACCTCCATCCCAAACAGCGTTTGCAGGTAGCCCTGGAGCAGCGTCCCCATCTCCGCAAATTGCGTGAAGATGAGTGCGCGGTCGCCCACATCCAGTACCTCTTCAAGCATCTCGGTCAGCCGTTCTAGCTTGCCGGAACGCCCCGGCAGCGCGGAACCGTCGCCGAGGAATTGTGCCGGGTGGTTGCAGATTTGTTTCAGCCGCAGCAGCGCGCCGAGCACCGCGCCGCGCCGCGAGAAGTCGGAGCGTTGCGCATCGGCCTCGGCCTCTTCGATTTTGCGTAGGGATTCCTCCACCACGGCTTCGTAGAGCGTCACCTGCTCCGGCGTGAGGGAACAGTAGACCTTCATCTCCAGTTTGTCGGGCAAATCCTGGATGATGGTGGGATCGGTTTTGAGGCGGCGCAGGACGAAGGGGCCGACCAACCGACGCAGTCGCGTTGTGGCCTCGGCATCCTGATAGCGCTCAATGGGCAGAGCAAATTCGTCGCGGAAGCTGCGCTGCGAACCGAGCAGCCCGGGATTGAGAAATTGCATCATAGACCATAGTTCGGAAAGCCGGTTTTCGACCGGCGTACCGGTGAGCGTCACGCGGTTGCCGGCGGGCAATTGGCGGACGGCTTGCGTCTGTTTGGCGCTCGGATTTTTGATGTTCTGCGCCTCGTCGAGAATCACGTCACTCCACGGGATTTCGCGCAGCGTATCCACATCGCGGCGCACCAGGCCATAAGTGCTGATGACCAGGTCGTGCTGTAAAGCCATCTTCACGAACTCTTCCCCTCTGGCGCGCTCCGCCCCGTGGTGGATCATCACCCGCAGCGACGGCGCAAAGCGTTGCACCTCACGCTTCCAGTTTCCCACCACCGAGGTCGGGCAGACCAGCAGCGCGGGCGGCAAGCCGTTGCCGTTCTGTTCGCGCTCGTGCAGCAGCAGCGCGATGGCCTGGATGGTCTTGCCCAGCCCCATATCGTCGGCCAGGCACGCACCCAACCCCCAGCGTCGCATGAACGACAGCCACGAGAAGCCGCGCACCTGGTAAGGGCGCAACTGCCCCACGAAGCCTGCCGGAGGTTCCAGCGCCGTGAGTTCTTCCCCGGCCTGCAACTGCGCCATCAGGTCGCGCAGGGTGCCCGTCGTTTCCACGCCCAACAGCGGCAGCCCGGCGACTTCTTCTGCGCCGCCGAGCGCCAGGTTGAGCGCGTCGCGCAATGCCAGCTCGCGCTGTTGGCGTTGTTTCTCCCAGAAGGCGATGGCGGCTTCGATTTCTTCCGGTTGCAGGAGCACCCATTGGCCGCGCACCTGCACCAACGGCTGCTTGAGTGCGACGAGCCGCTCGAATTCCTCGCGGGTGAGGGCTTCGTCGCCTAAGGCCAGCTCCCAATCGAACTGTGCCAGGGTTTCGAGGTTGAGCACACCCCGTCCGATGATGTTGGCATCGGCCTTGAGTTGCGCCTTCGCCCGCACACCGAGCCGCGCGCCAGGCTTGGTCCACCAGGGCGGCACGAGCACGCCGAAGCCGCTCCCTTCGAGCAGTGGCCCGACTTCGCGCAAGAAATTGTAAGCGTCGTCGGTGGTGAGTGTGCAGGCGACCGGGCGGGCGGCGCGCAGGCTCTTGAGGATGGGCGGGAACAGCCGCGCCGCCAGTCCCAGGCCGGCGAGCACCCGCTCTTGGGCGTTCTCGAAGCGGTAGTTTAAGTATTCCAGCGCGCCGCCCCGCGCTTCCCAGACCTTATCCACGGCGACGATCAGGCTGGGGTCGTCGTTGGCCTGGAGCAGATAGCGCAGCGTCCAGTCGGGGCGCGCTACTTTGCCGGTTTCGGCGTCCACCTCCGGCGGTTCCAGGCGGAAGCATAGCCGGAACGCGGCTTCACCGGCAGCCTGCAACTGGCCGAGCCAACTGCGCCATGCCTCGAACAGGTGCGCCAACTCGCGGCGCTGCTTGACCGGCGCGAGGATGTAACCGTCGGCGTTCCACAGCGCGTCCCACCACAGCCCGGCGACGCCTTCCGGCGGTTTGCGGCGTTTATCGAGGTGCACGGCGCCCCATTCACGCACAGCCCGATCAATCAGGGTTCTGATGAAGTCGTCCAACAGCACGTGCGGCGCGCGCGCCTGCTCCGGGTCGGGTTTTGTGGTGGGATCGAAGACGGCGCGGCAGACGGGGGGCATCGCTTCGGCCAGCGTCTTCAACCGCGCGCGGTCGTTGGGATCATCGAGCACCGTTAACCAGACGGCGCGGTAGCGGCCTTCGTTCTCTTCCAGGCCGGGGAGGTAACGTTGGCGGGCCAACATCTCCAGTCCCAGCTTGGCGACGTGGCTCCAGTAGCGCAGGTCATTGCCCCAACGGCGGTCACGGTCGTGCGCGGGCAGCGCGATGAGCACATCCAGCGCGGCGAGCACGTCCAATGCCAGACCGGGGACTTTCCAGGCAGATAGGTGCGGCGTGCTGTCACTCGGCGCGTTTTCGGCGTCTGGCGCGGGAAGCAACCAGGGTGGCAACAAGGGGTGGTCAGCGTCGGAGGGCAGGAGCAAGATGCGGTTCGTTTCGGAAGGTGTTGCCCCGGTAACGGCGGGCAGCCATGTCGCAAGCGCCGCGCGGAGAACGTCCGGCGCAGCGGCGCAGGGATGCGGGCGCACTGCTGCGCGCCGTCCGCGTGGCCTGGCAGCGTCCGGCGCGGGCGCCGTCTCACCCCAGACGAAGAATGTCTGCCCGTCCCATGTGCCGTGCAGGACGATGAAGGAGAGAGGGGAGGGGACTTCATCTTCCATTAATTTCATCCTATCACGGTTTGTTGCGCCAAAGTCGTCGGTGGGCGCGCCAATACCTTGACTTCGCGCGCAATCTGTTCGCCTTTTTGTTGTTCTGCGACTTCCAGGTCGTAGCGGGCCTGTAAGCGCATCCACACGGCGGCGCTTGTGCCGAAGTAGCGCGCCAGACGCAAGGCTGTATCGGCGGTGATGGCGCGTTGTCCACGCACAATTTGGCTGATCCGCAACGTGGACACGCCAATATCCTTAGCAAGTCGGTATTGGCTCAAGCCGAGAGGCTGCATAAAGTCTTCCCATAGCACTTCGCCGGGATGAATCGGTGGCAGTTTTTCTTCGGTTTCCATATCTTGCGCCTCTGGTTTTAGTGATAATCTACAATTTCTACTGACTGTGCCTGCCCGTCTTTCCAGACAAAGCAAATACGCCATTGCTCGTTGATCCGAATACTATATTGTCCGCTGCGGTTGCCGTGCAAGGCTTCCAGACGATTATCGGGCGGCGTCAACAAGTCGCGTAAATCTTCGGCGTCATCGAGATACAGGAGCTTACGACGGGCAGTCCTTTGTATGTCACGCGCTAATTGACATGAAACACTGCCTCGGAATATTTTCTCGGTTTCCGGATCGGCGAAAGAGACGATCATAGATTTATGGTATCATAAGGCGATAGTATTGTCAAGCAATACCAATGGTTTTTCTAAGATTATTTCTTTCGCGCGCCTTCAAGAAACTGGTTCGTGAACACCTGCTTGACTTCCACCGGCCCGGCGAGCGCGCCGTATTGCAGCAGCGAGTCCATAAGCGCCTGCCATTGTGCTTCGGTCTGCCAGCCGATGCCGTGTTCGTCGGTGAGGGCGCTGTGCGCGTCGGCTAACTCGGTTTCCAGCATAAAGCGCATGTGAGCGCGATCGGTCTCCGGCCCGGTGTATTTGAGGACGATGTCCACGGCTTCATCCACGTGACTTTCGGCGTAGGCGATGCCGCGCAGCGCGGCGCGCAGGAAACGCTGGATGCGCTCCGGGTCCTGCGCGATCTTATCGGGCGTGGTCACATACGTCAGCCCCAGGGTGGGGATGCCGTAATCGGCGGCCTCCCATTGTACCAGCTCGTAGCCCCAGCTTTGGAGCAGATACGGCTCGTTGGAGTTGTAGACCGGATACACATCCACCAGCCCTTCGACCAGCACGCGCGGATCGAAACCGACGTTGATGAGTTCGACATCGTTCTCGGTCAGCCCGGCGACATCCAGCAATGCCAGCAGGTCAGGCGGCGGTGTCCCTTTGAAGCCGATTTTGTGTCCGGCCCAATCCTGCGGCGTTTGCATTCCGCTCTCCTTCAGCGCGACGAACGCCTGCTGCCCGCGCTGTCCGATGAGGGCGATGGAAACGAGCGGCAGGCCGGGATCCGCGCGGCGTTTGAGCAGCACGGCAGCGTCCTGCGTGGTGATGTCCACCGTCCCGGCGACGAGCAGTTGCAGATGTTCCCCCTTGCCGGCGGTGTGCTGAATGTCTACCGTCAGCGACTCTTCGGCGAAGAACCCCTTCTCCTGCGCCACGTACACGCCCACGAACGGCAAGTTCGCCTGAGGACGGTAGCCGGCCATAAAGACCAGTGCTTTCGGCTCCGGTGTCGCCTTAGCCGCGCACCCCGTCGCCAACAACACAACCAACAGCCATACAACAAAAATACGTCTCATACTTCCTCCTTGAAGAATAAACTACGGAATACACTGGACACACGGAATCAAAGACAAAAATCTGCTCAATCTGCTTAATCTGCTGACAAAGAACTCTCCCCATTCCACCGCCAAAAAACCACCCGCTTTTCCAGCATCACAACACCCGCGTACAGTCCAACGCTCATTAAGGCGGAACAGAAGATGGCGGCGAAGAGCATCGGTAGATTCAGGTTGGTGTAGGCCAGCCACATCGCTCGACCCAGCCCCGCCGACGCGCCGGCCCACTCGGCGACGACGGCCCCGGTCACGGCGAGCGGCGCGACGACTTTGAGCGCGGCGAACAGGTACGGCAACGCCGAAGGCCAACGGATGTGGTAGAACACCTCCCACCGTCCGGCATGGAGCGAGTGGAATAGCGCCAGCGCCGCATCGTCCACGGCGTGCAGGCCACTGTGGACGTTGATGAGCACCGGGAAGAAGGTAAGCAGCGCGGTGATGATGACCTTGGGCAGCGGGCCGAAACCGAACCAGATCATCAACAAAGGCGCGATAGCAACCATCGGCGTGGCTTTGACGAGGATGGAGAGTGCCAACACACCGCGTTCCAGGTTGGTCCAGAAGGTGATGAGCGCCGCGACCGCGATGCCGACCGTCAATCCCAACAGCAGCCCGCCGAGTGCCTCACCGAACGTGACCCATGCCGCATCCAGCAGATAGCCGGCGTTTTGCCAGAGTTTGCCGGCAACCGTCGAGGGAGGCGGCAGGATGTAAACCGGCGTATGCTTGAGCCGCACGACGGCTTCCCAGACCAACAGCGCAGCACCGACGATGCCGGCAGCGGAAATCACGTCTCGTTTGATAGTGGGCGTAGACCCATTATGCACTTCTGCATTCCTTTCCTGGATAAAAAACGCGAATCACGCAAATCTGCGTGGATTTTTCTGTGAATACTTGCGTGGGCGTGGTCAAGAGGCCGGCCCGGGCCATCCTGGAAAATCTGCTCAATCCGCTCAATCTGCTGACAAAAAATCCGTTAAAATCCGTTTAATCCGTTGACATTCTCCCCGCGCGCAGCACCGCCCGCAGGTGGCGGATGACGGCAACCGTTTCCGGCGCGGTTTCGTCGCGGGGACGCGGCTGTGTAACGGCAACGATGTCGCGGATTCGACCGGGCCGCGCGCTCATGACGACGACGCGGTCGGCCAGGCGTGCAGCTTCGGCGATGTTGTGCGTCACCCAAAGCACCGTCGGATGAAACGTCTCCCAAAGACGCAGAACTTCCTCGGTCAACGTCTCGCGGGTTAACTCATCCAGCGCAGCGAAAGGCTCGTCCATCAACCAGAGCTGTGCCCCTGTCGCCAGTGCACGGGCCAGAGCCACGCGCTGTTGCATCCCGCCGGAGAGTGTGCCCGGATAGGCCTGGGCGAAGTCGGCAAGGCCGACCATGTGCAACAAATCTTCAGGAGCAGGCGCCATCCCTTGTCCACGGCGGTTGACGCGCTGGGGCAGGCGGACATTATCCAGCACCGTTTGCCAGGGAAGCAGCGCCGGATTTTGTGCCATCCATGCAATGTGTTTGGCTTTGCGCGCTATCTCCGGCGGGGCATCGTCCAGACGGATGTCGCCCGCCGTCGCCGGAATCTGGTCGGCGATGAGGCGCAGCAATGTGGACTTGCCGCAACCACTCGGCCCGATGAGGCAAACAAACTCGCCTGTCGCCACATCCAGGGTGATGGGTGCGAGTGCAACCAGGGGCGCACGTGCCCCGTTGAAGGTTTTGGTGACGCCACGCAGTGCGATTTTCATCATTAACTCTCTCTGACCACACGCGGGGCTAAGTGTAACGAATAAAGGCATGTTGTCAATCACCGTTCACCGTCCTGGTATGGCCTCCCAACGCGGATCTGGCGATCCGCTCGAAGCTCGAGAAACGCGGATCTGGCGATCCGCTCGAAGCTCGAGAAACGCGGATCTGGCGATCCGCTCGAAGCTCGAGAAACGCGGATCTGGCGATCCAACGCGGATCTGGCGATCCGCTCGCAGCTCGAGAAACGCGAATCTGGCGATCCAACGCGGATCTGGCGATCCGCTCGAAGCTCGAGAAACGCGAATCTGGCGATCCAACGCGGATCTGGTGATCCGCTCGAAGCTCGAGAAACGCGAATCTGGTGATCCAACGCGGATCTGGCGATCCGCTCGAAGCTCGAGAAACGCGGATCTGGCGA
>DAOSNS010000029.1:0-47048 GCA_035373625.1 Anaerolineae bacterium
TGGCATCTGTGCTGGCTTATGGAATTTTTCTCTCGCTTATTAAGGAACAACTCTAATGTGCAAAAAGGAGCTAACGTATGGCAATGGAGATGGTGATTTCTTTTCCGGGTGGTGCGCGCGTTGATGCGACGTATGGCGACTTCGTGATCAAGACGGATCAACCGCCTTCAGATGGGGGAGAAGGTTCGGCGCCTTCACCGTTTATCTTGTTCCTGGCATCGCTTGGAACGTGTGCAGGGATTTATGTGCTGAGCTTTTGCCAGCAACGCGGGTTGCCGACGGACGGCCTGCGTATCCGCCAGAGTATGGTATGGGATGCACAGAAACATTTGGTTTCGCAGGTCAAGTTCGACATTGACTTGCCGGCCGGCTTCCCCGAAAAATACCAGGGAGCGTTGATCAAAGCGGCGCAACTGTGCACGGTCAAACGGCACCTGGAAAATCCGCCGCACTTCGAGATCGAAACGCATATCGGGTAATCCCATGCAAAAACTCCAGAGCCGCTATAAGCTCTGGAGTTTTTGCTTGCCTCTTGCTTCCTGCACCCTTTATCTGGGCCTGCCGAAATCCGCAATGACGTAGTAGTAGCCCTTCCACGGACTGGCAGCGACGCCGATGCCGACCTCGGTGAACCAGGTGTGCAGCACAGTACGCCGATGTGGATCGTTCGGCGGGGTCTCGTTCATCCAGATGTCAATAACGCCCTGTGGGGAGGAACGCACGGCCCAACACTCGGCGTAACCGCCAGTGTACCCCACGCGCTGAACGCGCGTTTTGATGTCGGAGCCGTCAGAACCGGTATGACTGCACGATCCCCGTTGCGAACAATCCTCCGCATGTAACTGCGCTGCCAAAGCCAATGTCTCATTGTAAGCGTAAGGGGGCAGCCCATACGCAGCCCGTGTTTCATTCATAATGCGCCACACCTCGCGCGGCCATGCGGCGATGTCGGCAGGTAAGGGTACAAGCGTGGCCGTCGGCGCGCCACCGGTGGGGATGGCCGTGGGATTCATCGCTGCCGCACCTGCGGTCGGCGTAGGGGATGGCCGGGCAATGCTGGTCGGCGTGAGCGTGGGCGCCTGCACCAGAACGTCGGCGGGCGCCTTTAGCGGCAGGATGAGCGCCTGCCCCACCGCGAGGAAATCTGCCGAGGTCAATTTATTCGCGGCAACCAGCTCCGCCGATGTCAAGCCATACCGCGCGGCAATCGCGCTCAAGGTGTCGCCGCTGGCCACCTCGTAGACCACCCAATATGTCGAAGCGCCTTCCCAGGCATCCGGTGGCGGAATTTCCAGGACATCCCCGGCCTTGATCACCGTTGAAGCGCCGAGGCCATTTTGCAACTGGATAGCCGCCATGGGCACACCGTACTGCACCGCCAATCCCCACAGCGAATCCCCCGGCTCGACGGGATGGCGGATGGGTGCGACAGCGACGGCAGGCGATGATGGAGGGGGTGTCGGCAAGCCTTCAGGCGTGGCGGATACTTCGGCAGAAGGGGTTGGAGATGTCCAGCCGGGTGTGGACGCTCCCGGCGGCGCATAGAGCACGACGAGCGGCGGCGTCCCCTGCGGCAATGTAGGCGTGAGCGTGCCCCCTAACTCTGTCGTGGAGCGAACGCACGCGCTGAATGTCAACAGCAGCGTCCACAATACACCACGTCCGCAAATCGCACGGTACCTGCTCATTCGCGTCCTCATCGTTCACCTCGCTTGCAACTATACCGTGTCCATAGGAGCAAGCAAGTCGAAGCAAAAAGGGAAACCGAGATTGGAATGATCGAGTTTTTTGAGGAGGAACGCACCGGATTGTGGTACAGCACAAACATTTGTGAAGGGAGAAAAAAGCCCCAAGCATGGACGCCTGGGGCTTTAGTGGATATGTGAGGCGCGCTTTAGAGGTTGGTGAAGGCGTTCATGCCGGCGTAGACGGCCTGCTCGCCCAACAGCTCCTCGATACGCAGGAGCTGGTTGTACTTGGCGATGCGGTCGGAGCGGCAAGGCGCGCCGGTCTTGATCTGCCCGGTGTTGAGCGCCACGGCCAGGTCGGCGATGGTGGAATCCTCGGTCTCACCGGAGCGGTGGGAAGTGACGGCGGTCCAACCGTGCTTGTGAGCCATTTCGATGGCGGCAATGGTCTCGGTGAGCGTGCCGATCTGGTTGAGCTTGATAAGCACAGAGTTGGCAGCCTTTTCCTTGATGGCGCGGGCGATGCGCTCGGTGTTGGTCACCAGGAGGTCATCACCGACGATCTGAATCTTGTGTCCCAGGCGCGCGGTCATCAGTTTGAAGCCTTCCCAGTCATCCTCGGCCAGGCCATCTTCGATGCTGATGATGGGGTATTTTTCCACCCAACCGGCGTAGAAGTCTACCATCTCCTCGCTGGTGAGGACGCGGCCTTCTTTCTTGAGATGATATTTGCCGTCTTCGTAGATTTCGGAGGCAGCGGGGTCCATCGCAATCCAGATGTCCTTACCGGGTTCGTAGCCGGCCTTCTGAATGGCTTCAAGGATGACTTCGACGGCTTCCTCGTTGGTCTTAAGGCTTGGCGCGAAACCGCCCTCGTCGCCGATGCCCACGCCGTAGCCGCGCTTCTTGAGCACTGCTTTGAGGGCGTGATAGGTCTCCGCACCCCAGCGCAATGCCTCGGCGAAGGTGGGCGCCCCTACGGGCATGGCCATAAATTCCTGTAGATCGGGACCATCCACGGCATGCTTGCCACCGTTGAGGATGTTCATCATGGGGACGGGGAGCACGTGCGCATAGGTTCCACCGATATAGCGGAAGAGAGGCAGCGACAGGTAATCGGCGGCGGCTTTCGCCACGGCCAGCGAGACACCCAGGATGGCGTTGGCGCCCAGCTTGGACTTGTTGGGGGTGCCATCCAGTTCCAACATCATCTCATCAATGCCCTTCTGATCGGTCACTTCCCAACCGAGCAACTCATCCGCAATCACATCGTTGACGTTCTCGACGGCTTTCAAGACGCCCTTGCCCAGATAACGGCCTTTGTCGTCATCGCGCAGTTCCAGGGCTTCATGGATACCTGTGGACGCACCAGAGGGCACGGCAGCGCGGCCAAAGCTGCCATCCTCAACATACACATCCACCTCGATGGTTGGATTGCCCCGCGAATCCAAAATTTCACGTGCAAGAATCCCTTCAATTTCTGGCATAATCAACCTCCATTAAGATAGTCAAATAGTTTTTAGTCGGCTTTTCTATCCGCTGAACCCCTATCATATCCCAAAAAGCCAAGAGGGCAAGAGCCTTTATTATAAAAAGAGGGGGTTTTTGTGGCGGGACTTCGTCCTGCCACAAAAACCCTCCCTAAAGATGCCGCTTTAGCAGCCCAACAGACAGCACAGCGGGACAAAGTTTCCCAAATGCGATAGCCCTACTTTATGTAAGGTGACATAGTACAAATGGATGGAGGAGCACGCAGCTCCCCCATCTTACACTGACGACCCTGTAGCCATCAGATTGTTTTAGGGTTTATTGCCAAGCGTGACCGTCAAATCCATTTGTTTGCCATCGCGGAGGATGGTCAGCGTCACCTTGTCGCCGGGCTGCGCACGCCCCACGAACATTTGCAATTGCGGCATAGCGACCACCGGCTCATCATTCCACGCAATGATCACATCACCGCCGATCGCAACTTGTTGTCCGTTGATGGTGGTTTGCTCCTCACCGCCGCGCAAACCGGCTTTTTCTGCCGGACTATCGGCCACCACTTCCAACACAAGGACGCCTTGCTGATCCGCTTGCAAATCCATCGCTTTAGCGATTCGGGCGTCGAGGGTCATCCCCTTGATCCCCAGCCAGGCGGTCTGCCCACGCAGGGGGCGATCCTGTGATTCGTCCTGTTCGGGCGTGGCCGGCACAATCTCGGTGTTCTGTGTGGGACGCGCACCCAATGTGACCTTCAGGTCGTGAGTCTTGCCGTCGCGGATCACGGTGAGGGTCACCGTATCGCCGGCAGAGAAGCGCGCCAGGGCGGCGACCAGGTCATCGAAGGTGTTGATCCTATTCCCGGCGAGCGCAATAATCACATCGCCACCTGTCGGCAGGGTCTGGCCGTCCACCGTGATTTGCCCATCGCTGCCGCGCAAACCGGCTTTTCTGGCGGGGCTATCCTCCTGCACGCTAATCACCAGGGCACCGCGCTGATTCTTATCCAGCCCCATCGCCTGCGCAATATCGGGCGTGAGCGTCATCCCGCTGATTCCCAGCCAGGCGTGCGTGTATTTGCCTTCCTCAATGAGCACCGGCACGACCTTCGCCACCGTCGCCGAAGGGATGGCAAAGCCAATGCCGGCCGATGCGCCGACCGGTGAAATGATCGCCGAGGGCACGCCGATGACTTCACCCTTCTCGTTGACCAGCACGCCGCCGGAGTTCCCCGGATTGATGGGCGCGTCGGTCTGAATGATGTCAGGAATGGTGTAACGCGCTCCGCTCGTGCTTTCTGAATTGACCGGCAGCGAACGACCGATCGCGCTGATGAACCCCACCGTCATCGTGTTCTCCAGTCCGAAAGGATTGCCGATCGCCACGGCAAGTTGTCCGACGCGCACCTGCGTGGAATCGGCCAGCGTCACGGGATGGAGTTGCCCGGCGGGCACGTCCACCTTGAGCACCGCCAGGTCGCTATCTGCATCTGTGCCGACCAGCTCCGCCTGAACGATGGTGCCGTCGTAGAACTGCACGTTGATCTTGTCCGCATCGGCGACGACATGATTATTGGTGACGATGTACCCTTGTTTATCCCACACAAAACCCGACCCTGCACTCTGCTGATATTGCTCTTCGGTCTGCGGCGTAAAACCGTAGAACGGCATTTGTGGCATGGAAACCTTTTGTGTGACCTGAATACTGACCACCGAAGGGTTGACCCTCTCGTAGATGCTGTTCAACGTGGCTTGCAGGTCATCCAGGACCGTCCCTTGCGACAAAACGCCGCTATCGGGCACCGGGGCCGTTGGCGCTTGAGCACTTGCCGCTGGAGCTTCAACATCTGCTGACTGGGACTGCGCCGCGGCCGGCATGACGGTCTTTAACGCCCATTGGCCTAATGCCCCGCAGCCGGACAGGGTCAACAGGGATAGGACAATCAAAATACCAACGCTATAAACTGACTTTTTTACTCTCATCATAGTTCACACCTCCCATAAAGATCGTTGGAACATTAGCACGTTCAAACTTTGAAACGTCGCAACATTATCCAATTCAGAGCCAGCCGGGCAGGCTTCAACGCCTTATCCGCCCTGGATAAGTACAAACGTTGAAGCCCGCGGCTGGCGACCCTCTGATCCAATCGTGCGGGCGAAACATCTGAAGAGCACTTTGAGATGTTTGACCCTGGCTTTTGGATCAGGCTACACTTATAGCATACCCGATTGCCGCAGAAAAGTCTTTAAGGGAAGCCATGCGTTCCTTTAAGAAGAGTTTAAGACGCTCCAAGGATCCAACGACATTGCAGGGCCTTATCATTCTTGCTCCAGTTCCCTGGAAACGCGGATCTGGCGATCCAACGCGGATCTGGCGATCCAACGCGGATCTGGCGATCCGCTTAAAGCGGTTGAGAAACGCGGATCTGGCGATCCAACGCGGATCTGGCGATCCAACGCGGATCTGGCGATCCGCTTAAAGCCAAATGAAGTTGCTGTAACGAGAATGATAAAGCCATGCGACGTTGACTTGTCCTACAAGCGATATATAGTCAACGTATAGTTGCCCAAAACAGACCTGTGGAGCACCCTATGAAACCCTGGAAAACCCTGGCGCGGCGCACAATCTTGAACCATAGCAGGTTTCTCGTCGTCGAAGAACATACCGTCGAGTTGCCCGATGGGCGTGTGATTGCTACCTGGCCCTGGATCATCACACCGGACTATATCAACGTAACGGCTGTGACCGATGAGGGCCTGTTTTTGTGTTTTCGGCAGACAAAATACAGTATAGAGGGGACATCACTTGCAGTGGTTGGTGGTTATCTGGAACCCGGCGAGGATCCGCTGGAAGCGGCAAAGCGTGAATTGCGCGAGGAGACCGGCTATGAAGCCACCGAATGGCTGGCGCTGGGCCACTATCCCGTGGATGGCAACCGTGGCGCCGGCATAGCCTACCCCTTTCTGGCAACCGGCGTCCATCGTGTGACCGAGATTGACGCCGACGATTTGGAAGAACAAGAATTGTTGTTACTCTCACGCGCCGAGGTCGAGGCCGCGCTGGATGCCGGGGAATTTAAGTTGCTGTCGTGGGCGGCAGCGGTTGCCCTGGCGCTGCGACAATTGAGGCCGTGCTGAAATCCTGAGACGCTCACCCTGCAATGGCAGGGGTGGCGCCGGCAAGTTCGGGTGTTCCGAAGCGCGCGCGACGCCGGGGAGATGCTCCGGCCGCGGCGCTTCCCTGGCGCGCTTTTTGCCGCAACAGCGCCCACACCAGGATTCCGCCCGCGATGGAGAGCAATCCCCCACCGATCCAACTGGCGACACGCCATCCGCGCGCCGTATCCTGAGTCGCCGACACCTGGCGTTGCGACTCCTGGATCAGCTCGCGTTCCAGATCGGCAACAAATTGCTCCGGCGGCAGGACCGGCGTCAGCACAGCCTGGATCGAGTGTTCCAGCCAGTGTTGTTCGCGTGGAAGCAAACCTTCGCCCAATTGAATATACTTTTTCCTAGAGACCATCGGCTAATTCCCCCTGTAGTATTGCCTCGCGCAACTCTATCAAGGTGCGATGATACAACGACTTGATCGCACCTTCTGATTTCCCCAAAACTTTGGCGATTTCTTCATTAGACATCTTTTCTACGAACTTCAGGATCAAAAGCGTTTTTCGCATTTCGGGCAATTGATTAAAAAGGCGCAACATTATCGCCTGCTGTTCCCGACGCACCG
Source organism: Anaerolineae bacterium (assembly GCA_035373625.1). Lineage (GTDB taxonomy): Bacteria > Chloroflexota > Anaerolineae > B4-G1 > SLSP01 > DSWT01. Next base: position 6,903 of record DAOSNS010000029.1, read on the forward strand.
CTTGCTCATGGGGTTCGTCGCGGTGCACGCTTTGTCCCACTTGCTGATCGCTCGCCTCCAACGAAACGACCGCATGCCGGCTTTGATCGCGGTACCAGTTCACCACCGCATTGTGGGCGATACGAAACAGCCATGCCTGAAAAGTACCACCGCGGTCTTTGTACTGCTGGATACTCCGCAATGCGCAATAAAAAGTGCGTGAGGTCAAATCTTCGGCCTCGACATGGTTCCCCGTGTGCCGATAGTGGTAATTGTAAATGCGGTTGACATACTGTCGGTAAAGCTTTCCGAATGCCTCCGCACTATGTTTGGCCTCCTCGACAAGTGCCCGCTCCTGTGCGATTGTAGTTACATCGGGTGCCGTCGTGGCGGCTTGTTGCTCTCCATTTCCCGCGATCGCGGCGATTTCAACTGAAAAGTCCTGTTCGTCCCTAAGATGACCGGTATGCGTCTGGATGAGGCCATCCGGCGCATCAACCGTCCCGCTTTTTCCGGAGCCGTTCATTTCCCCTCCTATAGTGACAACACCATGATAATCATAAAGTTGCGTTTGAAAAGTTGCCGTAACTTCTAGCGCTCTGTGGTGTTATTAGTGTGTGAGTCATAACAGTCATTACGCGATTCATTTCTTCGGATAGGGTTCACAGAATGGACACTTTGCAAATTTTGCAAACGCGCCGTGAAACGGCGTGTTTGGGCGGCGGTGAAGCGCGCATCGCCGCGCAGCATGCCAAAGGTAAGCGCACCGCCCGCGAGCGCATCGCTGCCCTGCTCGATCCTGATTCTTTTGTGGAGACCGGTATGTTCGTCACCCATCGCGCCGTCGGGTTTGGGATGGAGAACGACCATCCGGCGGGCGATGGTGTGGTGACGGGCAGCGGCACCATCGAAGGCCGTTCGGTCTGCGTCTTTGCGCAGGATTTCACCGTGCTCGGTGGTTCGGTAGGTGAGGCCCATGGACGCAAGATCGCCCGGCTGATGGACATGGCTTTGCAGAACGGCGTCCCGCTCATCGGCCTCAACGATTCCGGCGGCGCGCGCATCCAGGAAGGTGTGGACGCGCTGGCGGCCTACGGGGAGATTTTCTACCGCAATGTGCAGGCTTCAGGGGTGATCCCACAACTTTCGGTCATCCTCGGCCCGTGTGCCGGCGGTGCGGTTTACTCACCGGCGATTACCGATTTCGTGTTTATGGTTGAAGAGACGGCGCACATGTTCATCACCGGGCCGGATGTGATCCGCGCCGTGACCCACGAGGATGTGGATTTTGAGACGCTGGGCGGCGCAGAGGTCCATGCGGCGCGCAGCGGTGTGGCGCACTTCACCGCGCCCGATGAGGATACCATCTTCGCGCAAGTGCGTGAACTACTCACGTATTTGCCATCCAACAACCTCGCCGCGCCGCCGTGCCTGACGAGTGATGACGATCCTCGTCGCCTCACGCCGGAACTACGTGACACTATCCCCGCCGATCCGCAACAGCCGTATGACGTTCGTACCGTGATCGAGACACTGGTGGATGGTGGCGAATTTCTGGAGGTGCAGGCCGCCTTCGCGCAAAATCTGGTCATCGGTTTTGCGCGGCTTGCCGGACAGCCGGTGGGCATCATTGCCAATCAGCCGTTGATGCTGGCCGGCGTGCTCGACATTGACGCCGGAGACAAAGGCGCGCGCTTCATCCGTTTCTGCGACGCCTTTCACATTCCCCTGGTGACGTTAGTGGATACGCCCGGTTTCCTGCCCGGCGTGGATCAGGAATACGACGGCATCATCCGCCACGGCGCCAAGCTGATCTTTGCTTATGCTGAGGCTACCGTCCCCAAAGTGACACTCATCTTGCGTAAAGCCTACGGTGGAGCCTACATTGTGATGGGGTCCAAACATCTGGCAGGTGATGTGAACCTGGCCTGGCCTGCTGCCGAAATCGCCGTGATGGGACCGGAGAGCGCCGTCAACGTCGTCTTCCGCAAAGACCTCGCCGCCGCCGCCGACCCGGAATCCTGTCGCGCCGATCTGATCCGCCGCTACCGCACCGAGCTGGCCAATCCCTTCGTCGCTGCATCGCGCGGTTATCTCGATGATGTGATTGATCCCGCCGAAAGCCGCGCCCGCCTCATTGCAGCTCTGGATTTCCGGCGCGACAAACGTCAGCCAACGCCGAAGCGGAAGCATGGGAACATTCCTTTGTAGTCGAGTAGTCAGGTAGTCAAGTAGTCGAGTAGTCGAGTAGTCAGGTAGTCAGGTAGTCAAGTAGTCGAGTAGTCGAGTAGTCAGGTAGTCGAGTAGTCAAGTAGTCGAGTAGTCGAGTAGTCAGGTAGTCGAGTAGTCAAGTGGTCGAGTAGTCGAGTAGTCAAGTAGTCAAGTAGTCAAGTAGTCGAGTAGTCAGGTAGTCGAGTAGTCGAGTAGTCGAGTAGTCGAGTAGTCGGATAGTCGAATAGTCGATAGTCAGACGCTCTTTGACTACCAGACTAAAGACTACAAGACTAAAGACTACAAGACTACCAGACTAAGGACTACCAGGACTAAAGACTACCAGACTAAAGACTACAAGACTACAAGACTACAAGACTAACCGACCGGAGGTCTTATGAAAGTTCTTGTTGCCAACAGGGGGGAAATTGCCATCCGCATCTTGCGGGCATGTCGAGATTTAGGGCTGCCGAGCGTGGCGGTCTACTCCGACGCCGACCGTGAGGCACTGCATACGCGCTACGCCGACGAAGCCCTCTACCTGGGGCCAACACCGGCCGCGCAAAGTTACCTCAACATCCCGGCGGTGATCGCAGCGGCGCAACACAGCGGCGCGGACGCCATCCATCCGGGCTACGGCTTCCTTTCGGAAAACGCCGACTTTGCCCGCGCCGTCGAGGAAGCCGGCCTGACCTTCATCGGGCCGCGCCCGGAGACCATCGCTCTGACCGGCGACAAACTGGCGGCCCGCCGTGCAGCGCGCGACGCCGGCTTGCCGGTACTCCCCGGCCCGGACGCGCCGCTGACCGAAGAGATTGCTGCCGACATTGCCGCCCATGTCCAGTACCCGGTGCTCGTCAAAGCAACGGCCGGGGGTGGCGGGCGCGGAATCCGCCTGGCACGCAACGCCGATGAGCTAGCCGCCATGGTAACGGCGGCGCGCAAGGAAGCACAGGCAGCCTTCGGTGACGATACCGTTTACCTGGAGCCGTTGGTGCAGCGCGCACGCCACATCGAAGTCCAAATCCTGGGAGACGGTGCGGGACGCATCTTGTGCCTCGGCGAGCGCGAATGTTCGATTCAGCGGCGGCGGCAAAAGCTCATCGAGGAAGCGCCCGCGCATGGTCTGCGTGACGCGCAACGTGCCTTCCTCTACGACGCCGCAACGCGGATAGGCCGTGCTTTGGGCTACCGCAGCCTGGGCACGGTGGAGTTCTTGCTCGATGACCGGGGCGTATTTCACTTCATCGAAATCAACCCGCGCATCCAGGTGGAACATCCGGTCACGGAGATGGTCACCGGCCTGGACCTGGTCAAGGAACAATTGCGGTTGGCTGCCGGGAAACCTTTACGCTACACCCAGGAAACCATCGAGTTGCGCGGGGCAGCCATCGAAGCGCGTGTGCTGGCCGAGGACCCGACGACAGACTTCCTTCCGGCCACCGGCATCATCACGCACCTCAAAGAGCCGGGCGGACCGGGTATCCGCGTGGATAGCGCGCTCTACACGGGGATGACGGTCACGGTGGATTACGATTCGCTGCTGGCGAAGGTGATTGCCTGGGGTGAGAATCGCGCTGTCGCCATCGTGCGCTTGCGGCGCGCGCTGCGGGAATTTCAGATCGGCGGTATCGCCACCGATCTAGAGTTTTTGTTCCAGATCGTGGACAGCCCGCCGTTCCAGGCCGGGAATTTCGATACCACATACCTCGACCGATTCGCTCCGCCAAAGACGGGAGAGCAAACTGTGCTCGAACGCGATGTGGCGCTGGTGGCTGCATTGCTGGCGCACCGCAAAAAAGCCGTTCCGCAATCACCTGTCCACGGGAATGCATGGCGTATCGCTGCCTGGCGGGAGCAGATGTAAGAGAATCAAGAATCTGCGAATCTGCGAATTACGGACTACAGGACTAAAAACTGCGGACTAAGGGGGGGAACGATGTCCACTTACCGGGTTGCTATCGGAGAGCGGGAGTACAAAGTACAGATTGTGGATTCCCATGTCCTGGTGAACGATGAGCCGGTCAAGGCGGATTTAATCGCGTTGAACGGGAATGGGCTGCACATCTTCAGACAAGGGAACAGCATCCGTGAAGTCTACCTCAGTTCACAGGCGCAGGGTGTGGTGGAGGTGCTGACCGGGGGACGACGATTGCTTGCCCGCGTGGGTGCCGACGGGCGCCGCATGCGACGCAAAGACACACCACAAGCTGGCGCGGTCGTCGCGCCCATGCCGGGGCTGGTGGTCAATGTGCTGGTCAAAGCCGGGGAATGGGTCGAGAAAGATCAAGTGCTAATGGTGCTGGAATCCATGAAAATGCAAATGCCGTTACGCGCGCCGTTCACCGGTCAGGTGATACGAATATGTGTGAATGTCGGCGCTCAGGTGGAAAAGGGGACAATGCTGGCAGAAGTCGGGGGCAGAGAACTCCCCCACGTCCCATAAATGTCACCGGCTCTTTAGAAGCTCCCGCGGCGGTGTGGCGGAATCTCGAACTTGTTCAGGGTTTGTGCGATACCTCAATAAGTTTGGGATCTCAATGTCTTGACCACACCAGGTCTCCAAAAACCTCCATTTCTCAGGGGCCTCAAGTGCCAGATTCCGGTTTCAGCGCCTGCGCCACAACGCGAGCCAGCGTCTCGAACTCGACCGGCTTCAACAGACAGTCAGCTACCAGAGCACTTACGCCGTCGGCTCTGAGGCTTTCCAATTCCTGCTTGAGAGGATGACCGGTGAGCAGCACCAAACGGGTGGTCATCCCGCGCTTTTTCATCTCCCGGAGCAACTCGATCCCACCCATCTCCGGCATCAGCACATCGCTCACAATCAACGCGATGTCGTCCGGATGATCTTCAAGAGCCACCAATGCTTTACGACCGTTCTCAGCGGTCTGGACGCGGTAGTTGAGCGTCTCCAGGCTTTCTGCCAGCGCCCGGCGCGTGACAGGATTATCTTCGATGACAAGGATGGTTTCTCCGTGCCCCACAGATGGCGCCGGCACGGGACTCCGGGACGGGGGCGGTGGCGTCTCAAGGTAAGCCGGCAGGTAGAGGGTGAACGTCGTGCCCTCACCGACGCGGGTGGCGACGCGAATATGACCCTCGTGCATGGCCACAATACCGTGAACCTGCGCCAGGCCCAGTCCCGTGCCGGCACCGGGTTCTTTGGTGGTGAAGAACGGATCGAAGATGTGTGGTAAAACGTCTTCGGTGATACCCACACCGGTATCGGTGACGGTGAGCTGGATCCACTCTCCCACGCCCACATCGTTGACGGCCTTCACCTCACTTTCGGCGATGTGGAGGCGTGTCAACCCAAAATACAATTCACCGCCATTGGGCATGGCATCGCGCGCGTTGACGGCCAGGTTCATGATCACCTGTTGTAGGGCTGCGGGCGACCCGTAGATGAAACCATTGTCCACATTATAGTTCAGAGTAATGACAATGTTTTCCGGCAGGGTACGCTGTAAGAGTTTGATTTGTTCTTTCAAGAACGGCAGCAGGTCGAATGGGTGGCGCTCTAGGACGGCACGGCGGCTAAAATCGAGGATTTGCTGGATCAACTGCGTGGCGTGCATAGCTTGCTGGTAAATGACGTCCAACCGCTCTTGCACTTTCAGGGGCACGCTTTTATCACGCCGGGACAGTTGGGCGTAGAGCACGATCGTCGCCATAATGTTGTTGAAGTCATGGGCGATGCCGGCGGCCAGTTGCCCCACGGCAGCCAGGCGTTCTTGCTGCTGGCTGCGCTGTTCGATCTCGCGTTGATGTGTTATATCACGGATGACAAGCACCCAGCCCTCGGAGCGTTCCGGGCTGATGATGGGCTTGGCAAGCACCTGGAAATTGCGTTTCTGAGCCTCCAGCTCGTGCCACAGACCATGCGGGGGCGTGGCCAGGATCTCCCCAAGCGGTCGCCTGGCCAGGTGCGTGAGGACATTTCCAACTTCAAGGCCGGCCAGAGTACGCAGGTCACCTTGTCCCAGGCGATTCGCCGAAAGCACGCGCCCTTCGTCGTTGAGCAGCAGCACCCCTTCCGGCACGGTATCCATCACCTGCTGCACCTGACGTGCTTGTTCTTGAAAGCGCGCAAGCAGTCGCTCAAGTTCTTGCTCGGCTTTGTGACGTTCTTCCAGACGTTGGCGTGCCAACGCCAACGCTCCGTAGAGACTGCGCAGAGCGATGTCGGAGGTGATGACAGCCAGGAACATGCTGAAGGTAAAGTTAACCCAGCCAGCAAGCGGCGGCACAGGAAATAGTTGCGGCACCGGACATCCCCACTTTTTGCAGAGCGCCATAGCCAGGCCGGCCAGACTGCTGGCGACAGCAAGGACCATCATGGCCGGTGTGCCCAGGAGCAGCCCGCCGATGATGGTCAGAGAGATGTAGTATACGGCGTCAATGCTGTTCATGCCGCCGGAGAACGTCACCAGCCCGGTCATCACGATCCATAAACCTGTCAGAATCACGATGCTGGCGCTGCGCAGGTGTCCCCGATACATCAACGTCCGCGAGATTGCCAGGACCGCCGCCATCCCCAGAACCACAGCAAAACTGCCGAGCTTTTCAACAAAAACAAACACCGATGCAAAGCCGGCCAGGATTGTGACCAGGATCAGTGCAAGTTGCAATGCATTGAGCACGCGGGTGGCGCGGCTTTTCTCTTCGTCTTCAAATACCGGAGCAATCAGGTAACGTTTTAGCCGGGACCACATAGTTTTCCACCGGAACGGATAATTTCCCTACCTCGTCAAAATATCAATCAATGCGCTGATGGCGATGGCACCGGCGCCGACCGCACCGGCCTTGAAGGCGTAAGCGGTGCGCTTGTCCAGCCCCTTACGTCCATCCTTGATGATCGTTCCCGCGACCTGCAAGTCCATCCCGGCGGTCAGCGGGTTCTCGAAGTAGCCGCGACTGGTGTTCAGCCCCGCCAGAACGGCAGGCATCGCCGTAATGATGGCGATGATGCCGGCCCAGAACATGCGCTCGCTCCATGCGGTGCCGGTGCAGCGTGTCCCAATCTGACAGGAAATGGTGACAACGACAAAGATGCCCAGGTCAATGAGCAGGACCAGGCCGATGAAACGCCCGATGCTGCGCAGAGCGTCTTTGACTTTATCCATCCGTTTACCTCCAACGCGAGTTGTACTATATCATATCCATTATATACCGGGAGGCTAATAGCGCAAAAGCTCTGCCAGGGCCTTATCATTCTTGCTCTATCAGCGAAAAACGAGGAACTGGCGTTCCCCTCAGAGCAAAAATGAAGCAAGAATGATAACGCCCTGGGGTTAATTCAGCGGCGTAAATCCCCATAGCGTGCACTTGATGGATTTGGGTGTATCATGCGCCAAATGTTGCCATGCGGCTTTCGATTTTGGATTTGCGCCTTGCCGGAGTCTTGAACCAGAGGTGTCAACAGCATTGTCATCGGAGCACCGATCATTCCCCGTTTATCCGTTCCCACGGAGACTGGTGGCCCGGTTGTTGGGAGCCGTGCTGCGGGGCGTGCCGTGCAGCCGGTGTTTCAGTGCGGATGCGCGATCGTGCGTGGCTGCATTGCGCCCCCCACTCCGGGTTTATGGGCAGGAGCATATTCCCACGCGCGGCCCGTGTTTGTTGACCATCAATCACTACAGCCGGCCGGCGACAGAAGACGCAGCGAGCTTCCGCGCCTGGTGGCTGGCGCTGGGCGTCAGCGCCGTCGTTCCTGCCGAAGTTCACTGGGTCGTGACCGAGGCCTGGACTTACCCTGACCCGTTGCGCGCCCATCTCATCACGCCGGCGACGCGCTGGCTGTTCCGCCGCGTCGCACGGGTCTACGGCTTTACCGCCATGCCGCCCATGCCCCCCGATCCGCGTGATGTTGTTGCGCGGGCAGTGGCCGTGCGTCACTTGCTGGCTTATGCAGATACAACCCCCGCGCCGCTCATCGGCCTGGCCCCCGAAGGCGGCGACGCGCCCGGCGGCGTGTTGCAAGCACCGCCATCCGGTGTGGGACGCTTGATCCTACATCTGGTGCGCATGGGATTGAGCATCACGCCGGTGGGCGCATTTGAAGCAGACGGCGCGTTTTGCTTGCGCTTTGGGCCGGCCTATCGCCTGGAAACGCCCGCGGCTACCTCGCCTGACGAACGTGACCGCATTGCCAGCACGCTGGTCATGCGTCACATTGCAGCTCAATTGCCGGAACCCTTGCGCGGCGAATTTTGACAACGAATCAATGGCAACGGATCAAACGGATTTCCAACGTTCACACGATTTTTTCAAGGAGTGTAACCGAAGCGGTGATACAATCCCGATAATGAAAATGATCACAGGACTATCTGACTAACGACTACACACTGTTTTTATTAGAGACTATTTTTATCGGAGGAGGTCTGCTTATGAAACGCATGCGTTGGTATGACTTAATCAGCATCAATCTGTTCTGGCTGGCGCTAAACATCCGCAACAATGCCGTCGGTACGATTTTCATGCCGTACCTGGTGGACCGCTTTGTTCAGCCGGAGATTCGGAATACGGCACTAGGCGGGATGCGTACCGCCGGCCTGATCATCGCTATGCTGGTACAACCCGCGATGGGACTGCTCAGTGACCGCTCTACCTCGCGGTTTGGGCGGCGGCGGCCCTTTATTTTCGTTGGCGTGCTGCTGGACCTGCTCTTCCTGTTGGGGATCGCGCTGGCTTTCGATTACTGGGGTCTGCTTGTCGCCATCCTGTTGATCCAGTTCTCATCGAACATCTCCCACGGCGCGCTCCAGGGGCTGATCCCCGACCTGGTGCCGGAAGAACAACGTGGGATGGCTTCAGCAATCAAGGCGATTATGGAACTGATTCCTCTGATTTTGCTCGGTTTCACGATCGCACGTCTCGTCAGCATGGGACGGTTTGAGCTGGCCGTCCTGGCGACCGGCATCGTCCTGCTGGTGCTGATGCTCTTGACGATGATCCTCGTCAAAGAGACGCCCCTGCGCGAAAAGCCCGATATTCCCCTGGCCCCCACTCTGTTGCGAGTGCTGGGGATGCTGGCCGGCATCGTGGGCGGTGCCGCTGCCGGGCTATTGGTGGGCGGCGTCGTGGGAGGACTTGCGGGGCTGGTCGCCTGGCCTTTCGTCGGAAAGGACATCGGCGTCAACGTGGCCATTGCCGTAGGCGGTGTGGTGGCGATGGCGGTAGCGGTAGTCGCCGGCGTGTGGGCCGGCACCCTGGCGACCATCGGCACCGAGGTGCGCCGTCGGCCCACGTTTACGTGGTGGGTGATCAACCGTCTGATGTATTTTGCCGCCATCACATCCATCCAGAGCTTTGTCCCTTATTTTTTGATGTACTCTTTCAATGTGGACCGTGAAACGGCTGTCGGCATGACGGGCACACTGGTCATGTTTGTGGGGATATTCACCCTGATCAGCGCGCTGCCGGGCGGCTGGCTCGCCGATCGTTTTGGTCTCAAACGCATGGTAGCCTTGAGCGGCGTCCTGGGTGTTGTAGCGACCCTGGTTTTGTTGGGGACAATTTGGGCGCCTGATATGGCCTTACTCTACGTCGCCGGGGCCATTCTGGGCTTATCGGCCGGATTGTTCACCACCACCAACTGGGCTTTGGGCACGCGCCTTGTCCCGTCTGCCGAGGCCGGACGCTATCTGGGCGTCTCCAACCTGGCCGGCGCCGGCGCGGGTATGATCGGTACCGGCATCGGTGGTCCGGTGGCCGATACGCTGAACGCAGCCTATCACGGCCTGGGCTACTTCGTGATCTTTGCCGGATACGGCATTTTGTTCTTGCTGAGCGTGGTTAGTTTGAAGGGAGTTCGGGACGACGAATCGCATTGATTCCCGCCCCGGCGATGTCCTCTTTGCTTTTTGGTGTATCACACATAGAATATACGAATGTCCCAGGTATCTCACACAATGAAAGGGGGAATATGCGTCTGATTGTCAACGAATCACAAATCAAAAGCCGTACCCGCATGGGAGAGATTGCGCCGTTGATCGGGCTGGGTCTGGTTGTAGCGATGACGGTACTCCTGTTCTGGAAACCCGACTTAAGCTGGCTGACCCTGATTGTGGTGTGGATAGGATTTATGTTTTCACTCGTCGGCGCTTATTTGGGAGGACGCTATGTGGGGCCGTTAGCGCATCACAAAAAGGTGCCGGAAGCCCTCAAGGGATTGGAAAACAGCTTCGCCCTGTTGGTTTATCAGACCCCTGCGCCTTTTGTGTTAGTGGATCCCGGCGGCCTCACAGTGATCTTTGTGCGCTCGCAGAGTGGTCACATCACCTACCAGAACGGCAAGTGGCGTCATCAAGAGAAGCTCGGCTGGCTCAAACGTTTTATCGGTCAGGAAGGGTTGGGACGTCCGGATCAAATGGCACTGCTGGAGATGGAAGACCTGCAACGCTTCCTGCGCAAACGCTTGCCGGAAGGCGTCGAAATTCCGGTACGGGCAGTGATTCTCTTCGTCCACCCCGACGCCGTGGTCGAGGCCGAGGGGTCACCGGTGCCGGCGTTTCGCATGCCGGACTTGAAGCGCTGGCTTAGAAAAGAGGGGCGTCGCCCTAACCTGCCTAAGGAAGTCTTGCAACAGCTATACGAAGCTCTGCATATCGAGGCAGAAAGCTAACGTTATCGAAAAACCATAACACAGGTGGGACGCACTTGCTGAAGTGCGTCCCACCTTGTTATACATCCGTGGTTATACATCCGTGGTTATACATCCGTGGTTATATATCCGTGGTTATATATCCGGGTACCTGCCTACGGCAGTGGTGGCGGAACTGCGCCAAACAACGCGCTCAAATCAGGGACTTCGCCCGCCTTGGCCCAATTCGCCATGCCGGCCTTCCACACCAGCGTATCGCGGGTCACCTGCCCTGAGCGGATATACTGTTGCAATGTTGCCATATCGAACGGCCCTTGCTGCTGTCCGCCGATGGCGACATAGAAGGTTACCTGCGGGAGTGGCGGTGGTGTGGCAGCGGCAGGCGCGGCAGGCGCAGCGTGCGGCGCGGCAGCCTGTCCAAGCATCTGCCCCATCGCGGCACCCAGGCCTACGCCGGCGCCCAGCCCCACACCGGACCCGGCGGCACCCTGATTCTGCGCGGCCTCGCGCATTGCCTGCGCCCCCTGATACTGCATATAGGCGCTCATATCGCCGATCGCCCCCATTGCCGAGCGGGCATCAATAGCCTTGGCCGTCTCTTCGGTGGGGGAGATGGATTCCACGTAAAATGAGTTTAGCGTGACACCCCGCGCTGCAAATTCTTCCTGCGCCTTAGCGCGCACGCCGGCGCTCAGCTCTTCCACAAAAGCGGCCATCTGGATGATGGATTTCCCCATTTCCCCGATGAGGTCCATCATCTTGGTCAGGATGATGCTGCGGAAGAAGTTTTGAATGTCGCGAGTGCTGTAGAGATTCTGGGTGCCCACGATCTTGGCGACAAAAAGTTGGGGGTCGGTGATCTGGATCGCATAAGTGCCGAAGCCGGTCACGCGCGCCATTCCCAAAATCGGATCGGGGATGGTGATGGGTTGTGGCGTCCCCCACTTCATATCCGTCAATTCGCGGGTGGTGACGAAATAGACCTCCGCCTTGAAGGGTGTCTGCCCTGAGAACGCTTTGCCGATCAGACCGACGAGGCCGGGGATGTTGGCGGTCGTGATTGTGTGTCGTCCCGGTCCGAAGGTGTCCAGCGCCTTGCCGTCACGGAAGAAGACCGCGGCCTGGGATTCACGTACAATCAGTTGGCTGCCGATGCGAAAATCCCCGGAGCCACGTTCGGGAACGCGATGCACGATTTCACCACGCCCCTCATCAACATATTCGATAATATCTAAAACGCGTGCCATAGTTCTTAACCTCCGATTTTCCTATGCTTTACACACCGGCAGTGGCCGTTTGGCGCAACACATCCTGGCGCTCGTCGAATGTCGCATTGGCCTCGCGGGCCAAATCGCGCACCATCAGAATAAGCGACCGGGCGTTTTCACCTTCAAGACCCTCGCGGGCGCTGCTGATGGCGCTTTCAATCCGTTCGGCATAGCTGAGCAGCGCGCTATCGAACTCGTAGACGCGATCCAAATCCTCTTCCTTAACCTTCACGGCGTCGAACAGCCCGCCGTACCCATAGGGCGCCGTGCGGACACGATCAATGAACGTTTGAATTTGTGTGGCGGCGGAGCCGGTTTCATCGAGGAGGTCAAACTTACCCGCCCCGATGAGGTCCTGTTGCAGCCCGTCAAGTTGAGTCTTGACGGTGCGCATCCGATTGACAATATGATCGCGGAGCAGTTTGTCGGCATCGCGGCGTTGTTCCTTCTCTTTGTACCCTTTGTAACCGGGTATCTTGGCAACCAATTGCTCGAAGCCGGACATCTCTTCTTTAACTGTGTCAAGCAAACTCATTGTTACCTCCTCGCGAAATAAGGTTAATTGAATGTGAGACGGCACAAGTCAGGCCCCTGCACTTGATGTACGTATATTGTAACACAGAAACGGTTTTAGGGGAAAGGGAAAGGCAAGTTTACTGACCGTCGTTCATGGATACGTCAATCAAAAAGCAAAAGTTGCATGAAACGTATACCGATACAAAGCTCAGGGCCTTATCCTTCTTGCTCCGAGGGGAACGCCGGTTCTCCGTTTTTAGCTGATAGAGTTGAGAAACGCGGATCTGGCGATCCGCTCATAGTCAGCTGAAGTCACTGCAACGAGAATGATAAAAGCCCTGTACAGAGCTTGACAGCCCATGTCCCCGTAGTATGATTTCTCGTCAACACATTGAACCGATTTTCTAGTCAACGGACATTGAACGGATTTTTAACTCATAACTCGCAACCATTTTTCAGAGGACACCGTGACAGAGACCTATCGCATCGAAGTCTTTTTGCGCAATTCCGTGGATGGACGCGCCGTAGACCTGCTCGGCCAAATCGCCCATCTGGGCATCGAGGGCATCACATACGTTCAGGTCAGTAACCTCTACTTTCTGAGCGGGACACTCACCGCATCCGAGGTAGAACGCATTGCCGTTGAATTCCTGGTGGATCCGGTGGTGGAGGACTATCGCTGGTTTTCTCTCTCCAGGTCTGTCGGCGGCGAAGATGCTCTCCTTCCTGCTTCCCCGTCGGATAAAAACGGAAGCGGGAGCGTCATCGAAGTTGGCCTGCACCCCGGCGTGACCGATCCGGTGGCCAGACACCTGTTGCACCGCGCCCGGCAATTGGGCATCGGTGGCCTTGAAGCCGTTGTTACCGGCATGCGCTACACTTTCGCCGATGATGTTTCCCCTGGCATCCTGCGCCGCGTTGCGGAGGAACTCCTGTGTAATGCGGTGATCCAGTTCTACACCCTGGGACCTATGCAGCCGGCGTTTGTGCCCGACGCTGCGCCAAGCGACGCCATAGATATCATCCCCATCCGCAACCTGGATGTAGACGCTCTACAACGCCTGAGCACCGAGCGCGTGCTGTTCCTCTCGCTGGCGGAGATGCAGGCGATTCAGGCCGAGTTTCGGCTGTTAGGCCGCGACCCCACCGATGTCGAATTGGAAATCCTGGCGCAAACCTGGTCGGAGCACTGCCAGCACAAGACCTTCAAAGCCGAAATTGACTACACCTGCCACGGCGGTATGCCTCGTGTGATTTTGGACGCAGATTCACGCAGATTTCCGCAGATCAAAGAAAAAGAAATCATTCCGAGCCTCATCAAGACGTACCTGCGCGCGGCGACGGAGCGGCTGAATAAGCCCTGGGTGCTCTCGGCGTTCGTGGACAACGCCGGCATTGTGGATTTCGACGACGAGTACGAGGTATCGTTCAAAGTGGAAACGCACAATCACCCCTCGGCGCTGGAGCCGTTTGGTGGCGCAAATACCGGCGTCGGCGGTGTGATTCGTGACGTGATGGGTGTTTCAGCGCAACCCATCGCCAACACAGATGTGTTATGCTTTGGTCCGCTGGATATGCCGGAAGGCGAGATCCCTGCCGGCGTGTTGCATCCGCGACGTATTGCGCGCGGCGTGGTGGCGGGCATCGAAGATTACGGCAACAAGATGGGGATTCCCACCGTCAACGGCGCGATTTTGTATCACCCGGACTACGTTGCCAATCCGCTGGTCTACTGCGGCTGCGTGGGCATTGCTCCCAAAGGACAGCATCGCACGCAAGCGCGGCCCGGTGACCTGTGCGTCGCGCTCGGTGGGCGCACAGGCCGCGACGGCCTCCACGGTGCAACGTTCTCTTCTGCCGAATTGACACACAACACAGGGCAAACGGTGGGCAGCGTTGTGCAGATCGGCGATCCCATCACCGAAAAAGCCGTGCTTGACGCGCTCATTGTGGCACGCGACGAGGGCCTTTACACTGCCATCACCGATTGTGGCGCGGGCGGTTTCTCATCCGCCGTCGGCGAGATGGGCAAGGATGTGGGTGTGGAGGTGGATTTGCGCGACGTGCCGCTCAAGTATCCCGGCCTGCGTCCGTGGGAAATCTGGCTCAGCGAGGCGCAGGAACGGATGGTCATTGCCGCGCCGGAGGCCAATCTGCCCCGCCTGCGTGACATCTGCGCAATTTATAATGTCGAAATGACCGTCATCGGGCGTTTCACCGGCGATAAACGCCTGCGCGTCCGTTACGGCGACAAACTCGCCGCCGATCTGCCGATGGATTTTGTGCACAATGGCTGGCCACGCCTGACGCTCAAAGCCGAATGGGGCAAGAGACAAGAAGCAAGAATCGGCGAATCACGAATCACGAATCACCTGACGACGCGACTATCTGACGACTTGACGACTCTGCTTTTGCAAATGCTCGCCCATCCCGACGTGGCCTCCAAAGAATCCGTCATCCGCCGCTACGACCATGAGGTGCAAGGGGCAACGGTGGGGAAGCCGCTGGTCGGTGTGCGGAACGACGGGCCGGCGGATGCCGCAGTGCTCAAACCGTTGATGACCAAAGGGTATCGCGGGATTGCGCTGGGCGTGGGGATCAACCCTTACTACGGTCTACATGATCCTTACGCAATGGCCTGGGCGGTGATAGATGAAGCCGTGCGCAATGTCGTTGCTGTGGGCGCGGATCCCGATCGGATTGCCATCCTCGATAACTTCTGCTGGGGCAATCCCCGGATACCGGAACGCCTGGGCGGGCTGGTGCGCGCCGCGCAGGGATGTTATGACGCGGCGCTGGCCTACGGAACCCCGTTTATCTCCGGCAAGGACAGCCTCAATAACGAGTTCGTGGACGCGCATGGGGTGAAGCGTGCGATCCCGCCAACACTGTTGATTTCGGCGTTGGGCATTGTGCCGGACGTGCGCCGGAGTGTGACAAGCGATCTCAAGCGCCCCGGCGACCGGATTTACCTTGTCGGTGCGACGCGGGATGAGGTGGGTGGCTCGCTCTACGAGCGGCTGACCGGCGAAACGGGTGGTGCGCTCCCCGCGCCTGTGCCGGATGCCATTGAGACATTCCGCGCGCTACATCGGGCGATGCAGGCCGGGCTGGTTGCCGCCGCGCATGACTGTTCCGAGGGCGGAGTGGCGGTCGCGGCTGCCGAAATGTGCATCGGCGGACGGCTGGGGCTGGATTTGATGCTGCGGGGAGACGCGGTGACCGCCTTGTTCGCCGAGAGCAGCGCGCGCTTCCTTGTCGAAGTTGCACCGGAGCACGCAGACGTTTTTGAACAGATGCTTGCAGGGCGTCCATACGCATATATTGGCGATGTGAATCAGGTTATGCTCTTACGGATAACGGACAGGCAAGCGACGATCTTAATTGAGGTGGAGGGTAGACGGCTGCTGGAAGCGTGGCAGGCAACGGAGATCGCATAAAACTGGAAGATACAATGTTAAGAGAATCCGGCGAATTACCTCCTGATTATAAATTAGATTGGGAGGCGCTACATAAGCGATAGGGGCTTCGTAGATACAAACGTGTTAGTGTACGCTGTTGGTCCTGATACGTCTAAACAGACCATCGCCGAGAATCTGCTATGATCAATCTCGATGTCGCACGACCAACACGGGACGGTGTGCCTGTTCGACGACCAGTTCGGTGATACTCGGCACGTAGAAGCGCCGCATGCTTTGCGCTGCATAGGTAGAGCCGAGCGCGACCAGATCGTATTCGCCCTCGCGGATTTCCGTCATAATTTGTTCCCTCACAATGCCATGCCGAAGGCTGATCCACGTTTCGACGCCGAGCGCGCGCAGCGCATCACGCCCTGCTTTTAAGTTACGTCCTTGCGGCGTGTCGGTCTGTAACAGGGCCCCCCAGGCATCTTCGACTTCTTTTAACGCCGGATAGTGGAGTGTGGGTTGGGGAATCACATAGAGCAGGGTTACTTCGGCCTGGGTGGCCTGGGCAATCTGACCTACCAGGTGAATCATTTCCGAGGGATACCATAAATCGCTGCTGCACAGCAAGATGCGCTTCAAGGCGGGACGATCCGAGGGCACAATCAATATCGGCGCAGCCACGTTCTGCAAGACTCGCCGGACGGAGGAGCCACGCAACCAGCGGCGTATTCGTCCGCGCTCTAGCAAGCCCATGACGATTAAGTCATACGCCACGGTTTCCGCCTGCGCGATGATGGCGCGGCGTGGAATATCCGTCCGGGTCCGCATAGTGCAGGGCAGTTTCAAGGCGCCCAACCGTGCGCTGATATCTGTGGCCACAGTGGTGAGTGTCGGCGACGGGCTATAGGGCGAGGCCAGCAACAAAGTCACCTCGGCGCGCAAGGCCAGCGCCAGCCGTTCTCCTAGCGTCAGCGCCGGCCGGCTGAGTGGTGTTTCATCGGCACAGAGCAAAATATGCATAGACTCCTCCACAACCGGAGAACTGTAACCCTTACCTATATCACTCTCACCGAAACCACAAGATCCCTATCAATCCGGCCGCGAGCACAACAATCGTGGGGGGAACTTTGAAGACGACCAGCGCCAGCAGGCTGGTGACTCCCAGAATCACAAACGGCCAGAATTGTCCTTGCCCCTCGTTGAGCAATTGAAAAACGGTAATGAGCAACAGGGCTGCCAGGGCCGGCGCCAGCCCTTTGACAAAGCCGCTGATCCAGGCTTCACCGCGCAGTCGGGTCAGTAAGGCAGCAATCGCCAGCATGATAACCGTTGGCGGCAACACGGCGCCCAGACAGGCGATTAACGCACCGGGGATGCCACCTACTCGATACCCGATAAACATTGCCAGTTGCAGCGCATCCGATCCCGGGAGCACGCTAGAATATCCTACGGCTTCGATGAATTCCTCGCGCGTGAGCAACTTCCCTACCACTTCAGCATATAACAGCCCCGCCGAAGCCGGTCCTGACGAGGTCAGTAAGTTCACTTTCAGGAATGTCAAAAATAAGTCCCAGAGTTTGTTGTGCATCACGACCTCCACATCCATGACTCAATAGAACTCTCCTGCCAGGTACGCCTGGGTCTTCGCTTCCCGTGGATTGTGCAAGACCTGTTCTGCCGGTCCGTGCTCGATCAATTCACCCATGTACATAAAAATCACATAATCGGCCAGACGACGCGCCTGGCGCAGTACATGCGTCACCATTACAATGCTGTAGTTGGCCTTCAGCTCCAATAAACGCGCTTCGATGCGCTGCGATGAGAGGGGGTCCAGCGCAGACGTGATCTCATCGCACAGCAAAACCTCCGGCTCGACGGCCAGTCCTCGCGCCAGACAGAGCCGCTGCTGCTGGCCGATGGAGAGCGCGGAGGCCGGGGCATTCAGCCGATCTTTAACCTCATCCCACAAACCGGCAGCCTGGAGTTGACGCTGCACGATGGCATCCAGCATCTCGCGCTTGCGTATCCCGTATAGCCGCGGTCCGTAGGCGACATTGTCATAAATGGACATGGGCAGGGGGAACGGACGCTGCGCCAGCAACCCGATACGCTTGCGCACATCGGTCACGTCTACATCCGGCGCGTAGATGTCCTGCCCGTCGAAGAAAATCTGTCCCCACACCCGCACCCCATCGGTCAATTCCACCAGCCGACACAGCGAGCGCAACAGTGTCGTCTTGCCGCAACCTGAAGGCCCGATGATCGCCGTGATCTGCCGCGCCGGAATTGCCACGCTTACATCTCGAATGACCCGGTGATCACTGTACGCAACATTCAAGCCCCGGACCTCAATGATCGAATCGGTCATACCTCTCCTCAAAAAACTAATCTAAGGTTTGACAGGACGGGGAGTAAAATCCTGTCCAAAGAAACAAATCTATAACGACTATTAAATTATAGCGTGATTGTTTCATTGTAAAAGTTCGTCATCAGGATTTTATCATTCTCGTTACAGTGACTTCATGTGGCTTCGAGCAGATCGCCATATCAGCATTGCTCAACTGGCTTCGAGCAGATCGCCAGATCCGCATTAAGCAAGAACGATAAGACCCTGGTTTGTCATTGTGCGACCTTGCGTTATACTGCAAAACCGGGATGGGAAAACGATCGGTGCTCTTTTGTGGACTGCTGTTGCTCGGCCTGCTCCTGGGATGCGCGGCGCCGGTTGCGCAAGCCGACCCCAATCTGCCGCTGCCGTCCACTGCGATGTATACGCCATCTCCCACCGTTACCTTTACCGCCACACCTACCGCGACACCATCGCCCACACCCACGCCGACCAACACGCCGACGCCCATCCCTACCATCTCGATCCCACTGCTCACCCGTACCCTTATGCCGACCGACACCCCCACACCGGACCGTACGCCGTTGCCGCTATGGGAATTGCCGGAGCGCGTGATCCCGGAACCGTTCGGGGTGAATATTCACTTCACTCAGGCCTTGCCCGGCGAGTTGAGTTTGCTTGCCGGAGGCGGCTTCCGTTGGGTGCGAATGGACCTGCTCTGGAATACTGTCGAGCAAACGCCGGGGCATTACGACTTCAGAGAGTACGATGCTCTTGTGACCTCTATGGCACAGCGCGGCATCCGCATCCTCTTTATCCTGGATTACGGCAACCCGCTCTACGATTATGGGTTCCCGCCCCATTCACCGGAAGGCCGCACCGCGTTTGCGCGGTTTGCGGCGGCGGCAGCGCGACATTACCGGGGGAAAGGTATCATCTGGGAAATCTGGAACGAGCCGAATCTGAATCACTTCTGGCCGCCTCAGGCTGACGTTGAACGCTACGGCGCGTTGCTCCTGGAAACGGCCGACGCAATCCGGCGGGCCGACCCGACTGCTTTCATCGTTGCGCCGGCCACCTCCGGCTATGATTGGCCTTTTTGGACGGCATTGGGCAAAATGGGCGCGTTCGAGAAGCTGGACGCCGTCACCGTCCACTCTTACGGTCTTGAGATTCCGGAGCAAGTCGGGCCGCTCTACATTCAGTTGGCGGCGTTTCTGCGGCGTTACAGTCCCGCCTGGAAGTTGCCGGTGCTCTCCAGCGAATGGGGCTATACATCGGTGCGGGGCGGCATCAGCGAGGAACAACAAGCACAATACCTGGTGCGACAGTGGCTCGTCAACCTGGCCCATGATGTGAATTTGAGTATCTGGTACGACTGGCGCAATGACGGCGTTGATCCCGCCGAGATCGAGCAAAATTTCGGCACGGTAGATTACGATTTGGTGCCCAAACCAGCCTATTATGCCGCGCGAACCTTGTTGAAAACACTGGATGGCTATCGTTTTATGCGCCGTATCCCACTGGAAAGGCCGGATGACTACTTGTTGCTGTTTCAAAAAGAGATGCAAGTGGCGCTGGCCTTGTGGACGACAGGCGAGGCGCATACCCTGATCCTGCCGCTGTCGGTGGATGACGTGAAGACGGTGATGTTGACCGGCGTGGTCGGCGTGACGCCGAGTCAAGGCGGGGGGCTGGCGGTCGCCGTTGACCAATCGCCGCGCTATCTGCTCTTTCGTGAGGATCAATCGGCTACGTTCCTGGGCGGATGGCGACCCGTGGAGTCGCTTCAATGGCTACCTGCAGATGGAGGCAGCGGCGTGCATGTCATCTTTGATCACGCGCCCATCTCGAAGTTCGGCGAAATCCAGGTGCGCGTGCAGGGTACAGTGCGCGGTACGGCCGCCGTTGTGACACATCCGATGGAAGAACTGCACGTCTACGTGCCCGTTGATGTCGGCGGCTTGCAAGACAACGTCCCGGCAGAAGTCATCTTTATCCCGCCGGATGGGGCAATGTTGCCGTTACAGTCGGCTGCGATATGGCTGCTTATCGGTGTAAAATGAAACGATATTCCTGGAGTTGGTTGCTTTTGCTGATGTTGCTCCTGGTGGACCTGCGACCGTTGCCGGGCGCGTCTGTCAACGCGGCGACGCCGCCGGACTTCGAGACTCTGGCCGCCGAAATAGGCCGCGCCGAAGCGTGGTACTCCATCAACGGCTATACGGATGCACCTCCACCTGCGGCGCAAGCGCCCCTCGCTCCGGTCAGGGCATTTTCACACCCACAAACCATCATCACGCCGGTGCTGACCGCGACAGTGTACCTGCCGCTGGTCGTCAACCACTTCCCGTTGATGGTGGAGCGCCGCGCCATCTGGGTCACACGCTACGACTGGACAACGCTCAATGCAGGAGCACAGCCGGAGAAAATTGACGCCATGGTCGCCAACATTGCCGGTGCAGGGTTCAACACCATCTTCTTCCAGGTACGGGGCGCGGGGGATGCCTACTACACACCGGGCTTGGAGCCGTGGGCGGCGCGGCTCTCGGCCGGCACGGTGACAGAAACATTGGGTGTGGATCCGGGCTGGGATCCGCTGGCGCGCATGCTCGACGTGGCCCATGCAGCAGGAGTGGAAGTGCATGCCTACATCAACATCTACCCGGCATGGTTGCCTTCTCCAAGTGCCGCTTACGGCCCGCTTGCCCCGCCGGCGACTACCCCACCGCAGATGTTCGATCGCTTCACCTATGGGCCGACGCATCCTGAGCATCCCGGCGAATACGGCCTGGGATGGGAATGGCGGCATTACGATTCGGCGGGCAATCCGATGTTGTTGACGTGGGGGACGTATCTGTGGGCCAGTCCGGGGGTGGATCAGGTACAGGCATACATCGCCACCATCGCCCGCGACATCGTCACGCGCTATCCGGTGGACGGCGTGCACCTGGATCTGGTGCGTTATGCGGGGCCGGCCTATTCCTATGATCCCTATAGCAATGCGGCGGCAGGAGATGTGCGGACGGCGGACCGCGACCGGTGGCAACGCGACCGCGTGACGGCATTGGTGCGCCAGGTCTATACTGAAACACACACGCTGCGGCCACAAGCGTGGGTCTCGGCGGCGGTGTGGCCGTATTACCGCAACAACCTGGGGTTACACACCAGCTCCGGCTACGATGACTACTTCCAGGATTCCAAAGGCTGGCTGACAACCGGCGCCATAGATGCTATTGCGCCGATGCTGTATGGAAGTGGGAACAGCATTCCCGACGATCTCGCCAGGTGGCGTTTGCTGGCGGAGGATTTTATGGCCGTCAGCGCCGCCGGACACGTCTACCTGGGCATCGGGGGGTATTACGATGATTTCTCCGCCATCGCCCAGCGGATCGAACTCGCGCGCGAACTCGGCGCGCCGGGGCATGCCATCTTCTCCTATTCAGCGCTCGACAGTCGTGGCTACTGGGATGATCTGGCGGCGGGACCCTACCACATCCCGGCGCAGGCGCCGCCCTGCTGCAGGACGGTTGAAAAAGTTCCCCTACCATAAACGGCGTGTCGTCACGCCTGCGTCAGGCCGTTGGGCGCCAACAGTTGCACAAGCCGGCCGCGGGTGTCCTCACCGAGTTCTGCCCACCTCTCAATGGGCAACGTGACCTGGGCAATCGAAGCCGTAGGCAGGCTTTCCAGTGTGCCGGTCAGCATCTCTAACAGCATTTCAAGATCGGGATTATGCCCGACAATCATCACGCGCTCGTCCTCGTCATCCAATTGACGCAGCACTTCCACAAAATCTTCGGGTTCGGCGCCGTAGAATTGTCGGGTGGCGATGATACGCGCTTCATAGTGGCAGGCCTCGGCAAACAACTCGGCCGTCTTCAGCGCGCGTTTGGCCGTCGAGGTGATGATGCGTTGTGGTGTCAGTCCTTGCTTGCGGATGCGTTCCCCCATCTGAATGGCGTCGTACTCGCCGCGCTTTTTGAGTGGGCGGTCGTGATCGGCCAAATTCTCGTCTTTCCAGCTCGATTTGGCATGCCGCATAATCAGTAAAGTCTTCATGACATTCTCCTGGACTGGCAAATTTACAAGAATATGTTATACTAAATCATAGATATTATTATATTTCCACCTGAGGAGGTGTTACGATGGAATATACGCACTTGGGACGTACGGGGTTGCAGGTTAGCCGCTTATGTTTGGGGACGATGAACTTTGGTCCACAAACCGGTGAGGAGGATAGCTACGCGATTATGGATCGCGCGCTGGAGTTGGGGATCAATTTCTTCGACACGGCCAATGTCTACGGCGGCAAGTTCGGTGAGGGAGTGACCGAACAGATTATCGGACGCTGGTTTGCGCAAGGGGGTGGCCGCCGCGACAAAGTTGTGCTGGCAACCAAAGTTTACAATCGTATGGGCGAGTGGCCAAACGAGCAAGGCCTTTCCGCTTACCACATCCGCAAAGCCGCTGAGGATAGCCTGCGGCGCCTGCAAACCGATCACATTGATCTGTATCAAATGCACCATATCGAGCGCAGCACGCCCTGGGAAGAAATCTGGCAGGCGATGGAGCAACTTGTCCGTGAGGGGAAGGTGCTTTACGTAGGCAGCAGCAACTTCGCCGGATGGCACATTGCCAAGGCGCAGGCCAAAGCCGCACAGCGTAACTTCTTGGGGCTGGTCTCCGAACAGAGTCTCTACAACCTCAATGCGCGGATGATTGAATTGGAAGTCATCCCCGCATGTGCCGATTTCGGCCTGGGGTTGATTCCCTGGAGTCCGCTGGCCGGGGGCTTGCTGGGTGGCGTGTTACAGAAAGCTGCCGAAGGCCGCCGCGCTTCCGAGCGTATGCAGGCGACCATTGAGAAGCACCGTGCACAGCTTGAAGCTTACGAAGGTCTGTGCAAGGACCTGGGAGAAGCACCGGCAAACGTAGCATTGGCCTGGCTGCTTCACAATCCCGTTGTCACTGCCCCGATCATCGGCCCGCGCACGCTGGAGCAGCTCAACGACAGCATACGCGCGTTGGAGATCAAACTTTCCGACGTTACCCTTACCCGCCTTGATGAAATCTGGCCCGGTCCCGGCGGTCCGGCCCCTGAAGCCTACGCCTGGTAAGATACACTTAGTTCTTGCTGTGGCCGGTCTCTGACCGTGCCACTTTCCGGGCGATGCGCCGGCTCGGTCTGGAGACCGGCCGGCGCATCGCCCGCGATTCTCTAGCTTCAAGCAGATCGCCAGATCCGCCTCTCTCTAGCCTCAAGCAATCGCCAGATCCGCGCTTCTCCAGAATTGGATGTGATAAAGTCCTGTTTTCAAACTCTTATGACCTTCGCGTTAGAAAGACTCTATGCTATACTTAGAGTGCAGCGCGGCCCTTCAGGCTGCGCCACCGTGAGGGATTATGACGCATACAACGTCACCACGCACTTCCAATAGCGATGTGACATCGGCTGTGCCGGAGATCGGCAAGGCTGAACTCCGGGCTGCACTGGATGAGGTGATGCTGGACAGCCTGCGCCCCACAACGGCGGTATTGATGGCTTTGCTGGCCATCTTAATCTACGGGTACGCGCGGCAACCACGTGCCATTGCCGTTCCTACCGTGTTGATGGCGGCATTGACGCTCGCGGTGGTTTTTGCCTGTGGCTTGCTGATGTATCATCACAAGATTCCGGCGCGTTATGCCAATCCTCTTGGCGCGCTGCTGACGGCATTGATGTTGATTCAACGCCTGGTTTACCTAGCGTTGCTCCGCGATCCTGAACCAACGGCCAATATCATTCTGATCTTTGTCGGCGCCGGATTCCTTATCCTTTCAACACCCTGGCTTGCCGTGATCCTGGGGAGCGCGCTGGTCGCCTGGCTGGTGATCGCGCTGTGTTCCCCCAATCCTTTCGCATGGAGTCAAAGTGGCTTTCTGCTACTTTCAGCAACCGCGTTGGCCTTCATCATCCATTTGACACGCCTGAACTCCTTGCACCATCAGGAAGTGCTGCGAGTTCAAAATGAGTATCGCAATCGGGAATTGGAACAGCGCGCGGTGGCACTGGAAACGTTTTACCAGGCCGAGCGTTCACGCCGCCTGCTGACCGAGACGCTGTACGAGGTCGGCCGCGCCCTCTCACAGACGTTGAATTTAGAGGAGGTTTTGGGCCTGATCCTGGAGAATCTCGCACGGCTGATCCATTTTGACCGTGGGTCGGTCATGCTGCGTCAGGATAGAGAGCTGCTCATCGTCGCCGCGTGGGGCTTCCCACCGACAAGCAACCCCCTGCAAATCCGTGTGCCGATCAAAGAGAATGATGTATTCCAACAGCTTTGTCAATCTCGTGCACCTTTGATCATCCCCGAAGTTTCCGGGCGGCTAGACTGGCAGCAGGTTGAGAACCTTCCGCCGGCACGCGCCTGGGCCGGCGTGCCGTTGATTAACGTCAACGACGAAGTCATCGGCATGCTCTCGCTAACACGGGAAACGCCGCAGCCTTATACCGAGGACGAAGCCGACCTGGCTTTGGCTTTCGCGGGACAGGCGGCGATTGCCCTGCAAAACGCGCGTCTGTATTCGGAATTGGGAGAGGCTTATGCGGCGTTGGAACGCCTGGATCAGACCAAATCCGACTTCATCACCGTTGCCGCGCACGAGTTGCGCACGCCGTTGACCATCGTGCGGGGATACAGCCAGATGCTGCTCAAGGACCCGGAGATCGGCAAGAACTTTGAACGTCTGGAGATGATGCGCGGTATTTTCGATGGGGCAATGCGCCTGAACGACATCATCAACAGCATGGTGGACATCGCCAAAATTGACACACATACCTTGCAACTCTACTTCTTGCCCGTGGTGTTGGAAGATCTACTTCATAGCATCTTGAACGGATTCCGAGAGGTGTCCCAGGAACGGCATCTGACCCTGTGTATGAACATCGAAAAACCGTTGCCGGTCATCGAAGCCGATGCCGATGCTTTGAAAAAGGCTTTCTACCATTTGGTGGTCAATGCGATAAAATATACCCCGGACGGTGGAAGCATCACCATCACGGGGAATGCGCTGAATCCGGGCGTGTATGGCTGGTCGGCAGGGGGTGTCGAGATCGTCGTTCAGGATACCGGCATCGGCATTGACCCGCGCTATCACGATTTGATCTTCACCAAGTTCTACCAGACCGGCGAAGTGGCTTTGCACTCGTCCGGCACGACGAAATTCAAGGGCGGCGGTCCGGGGTTGGGACTGGCGATCGTCAAAGGCATCATCGAGGCGCATGGCGGCAAAGTGTGGGTCGAAAGCCCCGGCCACAACGAAATCACCTGTCCCGGCAGCCGTTTCCATGTCGTGCTTCCCATGACCCCGCCCGAAGAGCAAGCATAGCCTGGCACACATCACATTGGAGGCATTTCATCAATGGCAAAGAAGGTTTTCGTCAGTGGCTGTTTTGATTTGTTACACAGTGGGCATGTGGAATTTTTCAAAGAAGCGGCCAGCTACGGTGATTTGTACGTGGCGCTTGGCTCGGATCGGACGATCACCGAGCTGAAAGGCCGCCCGCCGGTCAACACCGAGGCCGAGCGACTGTTCATGGTGCAATCCGTTGCCTGGGTCAAGGAAGCGTTTATTTCGCAGGGATCGGGGCTTCTGGATTTTGCGGAGGAACTCAAAGCCATCAAACCCGACATTTTCATCGTCAACGAAGACGGTAACACGCCGGCCAAGCGTGAGTTGTGCGAAGCACTCGGCATCGAGTACCGCGTGCTGCGGCGTGAACCGCACCCCGGCTTGACGCCGCGCTCCACGACAGCGCTGCGCAGCATGTGCCGCATCCCCTATCGCATTGATATTGCCGGCGGCTGGCTCGATCAACCGTTCGTCTCCAAACACTACCCCGGCGCAGTGATCACAATCTCTCTGGAACCAACGGTCGAGTTCAACGAGCGCAGCGGCATGGCGAGCAGCACCCGCCGCGCGGCCATTGAGCTGTGGGGGCCGCGTCTGCCTGTGGACAACTACGAAAAACTGGCGAAAATTCTCTTCTGCTACGATAATCCGCCCGGCACACAGGAGATTTCCGGCTCGCAGGATGCCATCGGCATCGTCTTCCCCGGCCTGAATAAGTCTTACTACGAAGGTGAATACTGGCCCTCGCGGATTGAAAGTGTTCAGGACGAGGCCACGCTGCGGTTCATCGAAAACGCTTTGTATCTGGTGCCCCTCGGCCCGCGTGAATCGGGATTCAGCGTGCTCAGTGACACGCACATCACCCGTGAGGGCGCGCGTGCGCTCTCCGAGGCGACGGACAACTGCTGGGATGCGATCCTCAATCACGACATCCGCGCGTTTGGGAAGTATTTCCGCGCCTCGCTCGAAGCACAAGTGGCGATGTTCCCCAATATGATGACGCCGATGGTCGCCAGACTGATTGACCAGTACCGGGATGTCGCGCTGGGATGGAAACTCTCCGGTGCAGGAGGTGGAGGCTATCTGATCCTGGTCGCCGATCATCCCATCGAGGCGGGGTTCCAGATCACCATTCGCCGCGCGGACTACTGATTTGCCATTCGCCATTCGTAATTCGCTATTCGTAATTCGCTATTCGCATAAGGAGGCTAAAATGTTGATCGTTCACGTCTTTGTCCATGTCAAGCCGGAGTATGTGGAGGCCTTCAAAGCCGCATCGGTAGAAAACGCTCAGCACAGCGTCCAGGAGCCGGGCGTCGCCCGTTTCGATGTCATCCAGCAAACGGACGACCCGACCCGTTTTGTGCTCGTCGAAGTCTACCGTACAGCGGAGGCGCCTGCCGCGCATAAGGAAACCGCTCACTATCAAAAGTGGCGCGACACCGTCGCCGAGATGATGGCGGAGCCGCGCTCCAGCATCAAGTACGCAAACGTGTTTCCCGACGACGAAGGATGGGGATAAGCGTTGGCGGTCCAGAGATGCTCAGAAATGGCACGCCAGACAAGCTCTTCATAAGCCAGCGTGACCGGGGTATATTGGGCCGGTGAGGCTGGAGCCTGATACAGGAGGATTAAGAATGCGCTTTGAATTTGCAACCGCGGCGCGGATTTTGTTCGGCGTCGGCGTGGCGAAGGAAGTCGGCGCCATTGCGGCGACGTTGGGACGCCGCGCCCTCGTCGTTACCGGACGCAGCGGCGAGCGGGCCGTGCCGGTTTTGGAAGGGCTGCGATCCGTCGGCGTGACGGCGGAAACCTTCGCCGCCGTCGGGGAACCCACGACGGATATGATTCGTGATGGCGTCGAGCAGGCGCGCGTGGCCGCTTGTGACCTGGTCATCGGCATCGGCGGGGGTAGTGTGATAGACACCGGCAAAGCCATCGCCGCGCTGTTGACGAACGGGGGAGCACCCCTCGATTACCTGGAAGTCATCGGACGTGGACAGCCGCTCAAGCAGCCGGCCGCACCTTACATCGCTATCCCCACAACGGCCGGCACCGGTGCGGAAGTGACCGCCAATGCTGTTTTAGCTTCACCGGAGCATCGCGTCAAGGCCAGCCTGCGCAGCCCTTTGATGCTCCCGCGCGTGGCGGTGGTGGATCCTCAACTGACCTACTCGATGCCGCCGGCGCTCACGGCGAGCACCGGCCTGGATGCCCTCACACAGGTGTTGGAGCCTTACGTTTCGCGCCAGGCCAACCCGATGACCGACACCTTTTGCCGTGAAGGATTGATGCGCGCTGCCCATTCCCTGTATCAGGCGTATGAGAACGGCGCCGACGCCGAGGCACGCGAGGATATGGCACTTGTCAGCCTGTTCGGCGGGCTGGCGCTGGCAAACGCCAAACTCGGCGCGGTTCACGGCTTAGCGGGAGTGTTGGGGGGAATGTTCGATGCACCACACGGCGCGCTATGCGGGCGATTGCTGCCCTATGTGATGGAAGCCAACGTGAAGGCGCTGCGCGCGCGTGAACCGGAGCATCCGGCCCTGGAGCGCTACGACGATGTCGCGGTGATTCTCACCGGCGAGTGGGAAGCCGAGGCCGAGGACGGTGTGGCCTGGGTGCAGGAGTTGTGCACCGCCCTCAAGGTTCCCGGCCTGGCAACGTATGGCGTCACGGCGGCAGCCTTCCCAACGATCATCGAAAAGGCGCAAGCCGCCAGCAGTATGAAGGGCAACCCTATCCAGTTGACCGCCGCAGAACTGCGCGGCATCCTGAACCGCGCGCTGTAAACTGAAACAGCGACGGTTGTGAGGGATGCCGCGCCCCTCACTTTATTCTGCCGCCCCTTCGAACTGGCTGTTATACAGCTCCGCGTAGAAGCCGTTACGCGCCAGAAGCTCCGCGTGCGTGCCCTGTTCGACGATGTCGCCCTCGTTCATCACCAGGATCAAGTCGGCGTTGCGGATGGTGGAGAGGCGGTGGGCGATGATAAAGCTGGTGCGCCCCACCATCAGCCGATCCATTGCCTGTTGGATCAAGACCTCGGTGCGCGTGTCCACGGAGCTGGTGGCTTCGTCCAGGATGAGGATTTTCGGATCGGCCAACACCGCACGAGCGATCGTCAACAATTGCTTCTGCCCCTGTGAGATGTTGCTGGCCTCCTCGTTGAGCACCATCCCATAACCCTCCGGCAGCGTGTGGATGAAGTGATCCACGTGCGCCATTTGCGCTGCCGCGATGACTTCTTCATCGGTCGCGTCCAGGCGACCATAGCGGATGTTCTCCATGATCGTGCCATTGTAGAGCCAGGTGTCTTGCAGCACCATCGCCAGCATCGCGCGCAGGTCGCGGCGGGTGAACTCGCGGATGTCGTGCTCGTCTATCAGAATCGCGCCGTCGTTCACGTCGTAGAAACGCATCAGCAGTTTGACCATCGTGGTCTTGCCCGCACCCGTCGGCCCGACGATGGCGATTTTTTGACCCGGGCGCGCTTCGGCAGAAAAGTTGTGGATGACGATTTTGTCGGGGTGGTAACCGAAGCGCACATTGCGGAACTCAACGTGCCCCTGCACCTGCTCCAATTTGACCGGCGTAGTGGTGTCGGGAATTTCCTCGGCTTCCGCGAGGAACTCGAAGACACGCTCGGCGGCAGCGGCGGTTTGTTGTAACACATTGGAGATGTTGGCGAGTTGCGTGATCGGCTGCGTGAACGAGCGCACGTACTGGATGAACGCCTGCACATCACCGATGGCGATGATATTGCGCACGATCAGCCAACCGCCGAGCACCGCCACGGCCACGTAACCCAGGTTGCCGATGAACATCATCAAAGGCATCATCAACCCCGAAAGGAACTGCGACTTCCAGGCAGCATCGTAGAGCGTCGTGTTGAAGGTGTCGAACTTTGCAATACTCTTCGCCTCGCCGTTGAACGCCTTCATCACGATATGCCCGCCGTACATCTCTTCGACGTGGCCGTTGACGTGGCCCAGGTACTCTTGCTGGCGTTGGAAGTACTTCTGGGAGCGTCCGACGATCAGCCCCACGACCGCCAGCGACAGCGGGATCATTAGCAGCGCCACCAACGTCATCAGCCAGCTAATCGAGAGCATCATCACCAGCACGCCGACGACGGTAACGGTGGAGGTGATGATTTGCGTGAGGCTCTGGCTGAGGGTCTGGTTGACCGTGTCCACATCGTTGGTGATGCGTGAGAGCACTTCGCCGTGGGTGACGTTGTCGAAGTACTTAAGCGGCATGCGGTTGATTTTCTCGGCGATGTCTTTGCGGAAACGATAGGCGATGTTGGTGGAGATGTTCGCCATGATCCAGCCCTGGATGTAGCTGAACAGCGCGGAGGCCAGATACAAAGCCAGCACGGTGAGCAAAATTCGTCCGATGGCGTCGAAGTCAATCCCGCCGGTGCCGGCAATCTGCGCCAGCACCCCCTCAAACAGCCTGGTGGTGGCCTTGCCGAGGATTTTTGGGCCGGCGATATTGGCGACGGTCGAAGCCACGGCCATCAGTGCGACGATAACCAGGGCAAACTTGTACTTACCCAGGTAGGCAAGCAGTTTGCGCATCGTCCCTTTGAAGTCGCGGGCCTTTTCGCCCCGCATCATGCCCATCGGGCCGCCGCGTCCGGGGCCGCCCGGGCCAAACGGACCGCGCCTGACGGAAGCCGGGGGAGTGCTGCGTGGGGATGTCGGTTGGTGCGTCATGCCAGTTCCTCCATACTCAATTGTGAGAGCGCGATTTCGCGGTACGTTTCACAGGTCTGCATCAGCTCCTGGTGCGTGCCCTTGCCGACCATCTGTCCTTCTTCGAGGACGATGATCTGCTCGGCGTTCTTGACGGTGGCGACGCGCTGGGTGACGATCAGCAGGGTGCTGTTGCCGGCGTGCTGTCTGAGCGCGCGGCGCAGGGCCGCATCGGTTCTGAAGTCCAGCGCGGAGAAGCTGTCATCGAAGATGTAAATCGGCGGTTTCTTGACAAGGGCGCGGGCAATCGCCAACCGCTGCTTTTGTCCGCCGGAAACATTCGCGCCGCCCTGCGCGATCTCGGTAGCCAGCCCCTCCGGCTTGGCGTTGATGAACTCGGACGCCTGCGCCACATCCGTCGCCCATCGCAGGGTTTCTGGAGCCGCGTCATCGTCCGCATAGCGCAGGTTGCTCTCGATGGTGCCGGAGAACAAGACACCGCGTTGCGGAATGTAGCCGATTTTTTCGCGCAGCTCGCTTTGGCGCACCGTGCGGATGTCCACGCCGTCAATCAGAATGGCACCCTCGGTCACATCGTAGAAGCGCGGGATCAGATTGACGATGGTAGATTTGCCCGATCCGGTCGAGCCAATGATGGCGGTAGTCTGTCCGGGCTGCGCGGTGAAGCTGATCCCGCACAGCACATTTTCATCCGCGCCAGGGTAACGGAAGCCCACATTCCGAAATTCCACAACCCCTTTGAAGGGAGCGGGGAACGTCTGCGGCTGTTCGGGGTCGCGGATGGAGGCTTCGGTTTCCAACACCTCGGCGATGCGGTCGCCGGAAACCGCCGCGCGCGGCAGCATGATGAACATCATCGAAAGCATCAGGAACGACATCACAATCTGCATGGCGTACTGCATGAAGGCCATCATATCGCCGACCTGCATCGTAGCCTGCGCAATCTGGTGCGCGCCGGCCCAGATAATGGCCAGCGAGAGGCCGTTCATAATAAGCATCATCAGCGGCATCATCACCACCATCACGCGGTTGATGAACAGGCTGTTGGCGGTCAAGTCCTGGTTGGCTTTGTCGAAGCGCGCCTCTTCAAAGGCCTGCCGGTTGAAGGCGCGGATGACCATCATGCCCGAAAGGTGTTCGCGTGCTACCAGGTTGAGGCGATCCACCAACTGCTGAATGCGCTTGAAGCGTGGCAACGCAATCGAGAAGACGGTCACGATCAGGCTGATGAGCACGGCAACGGCCACAGCAATGAGCCAGGCCAGCGATGAGCCTTTGCTCATCGCGCGGATGATCCCGCCTATGCCGATGATGGGGGCGTAGATGATCATGCGCAGCATCATCATCGTCACCATTTGCACCTGCATAACATCATTGGTGGTGCGAGTGATCAGTGAAGCGGTGGAGAATTTGTCGAACTCGGCGCTGGAGAAGTTTTCGACCTTTTCAAAGACAGCACGGCGCAGGTCGCGGGCCAACCCGGCGGAGGTGCGCGCTGCCAGGAAGCCCACCGCGATGGTACATGCCACCGCGAGCAGGGTCAGCAACAGCATTTGCCCGCCGACGCGCAGGATGTAGGCGGTTTGCAATTTTTCGGCGTTCATACCGAGCGCGACGTATTCTGCCCTGACCGCCCGGAGGGCCGCTTGTGTGATCATATTCTCGCCAAGGGTAGCGAATTGCTCGCTCATTCGGGCTTTCATCTGCGTCAACTGCGCTGCCGGCAGTTTCTTCAATAGGGCGAACAAATCTGTGCCTGCCGGCAACCTGGAAATGTCGAAGCCGCTCAAGCCGCCTCCCATTGCAGCGGCCTTTGACGGATCGGCCATGATTTGCTCGATGGCGGCGACGGCCAGCCATGCCCGGCTCAGGGATGGCGTTAGGGCGTCGAGGGTGGCTTTGTCCACCTTGCGGGCCACATAGATCGGTTCCTGGGCCAGGATGGGGTATGCCTTCACCCACGTGTCATAGTCGGGCGAGGTTCGATCCACCGGGGTGTACTGCGCCAGCAGCAATGTTTTCTCTGTGTCGTCCAAAAAGAGCGTCAGCCGTTGCATTTCGCTCTGGCGGATGGCCACCGGCAGGACATTTTCCACGCCGCCCTGCTGGAGGCCGATGTTGACGATACGCGAGAGGTAATCCGGCAGTGCCAGCTCGGCGTTGGCCTGCACGAACAGCAATGCCACGGTAAGCAAAACCATCCATAAATAAGGTTTCAAATATCGGGCTAGTTTTAGCATAGAGTAAAGTGCTCCTTGTGCGAATAGCGAATCACGAATAGCGAATTACGAAAGTTTTCATAGAGGAGCTGGTGTCCTTTGTCGCTCAGGGTGATTTGCTTGACGCAGCGGTCGTTGGGGTCTGCGCGGCGCTCGACCAGCCCTTGTTGCACCAACCGCTCTCATATCTGGCTGGCGGCAGCACTGGTGACGCTCAATTTGTCACCAACATCGAGGAATATACAACGAAACCTGAAAACTTCAAGTCATTTTTTCGACAAGCCCGCGCAACTTTCCCCGTCCAATGGTGTTTAATCATACAGCCAACAATGGGAGGAAAGATTGTGGTACACGATATCGCCATTATCGGTGTGGCGGGGATTTTCCCGCAGGCGCATAATGTTCAGGAGTACTGGGATAACATCCTGCACAAGATAGACTGTATTACGGATGTGCCGCCGTCGCGTTGGGACGTGGACGATTACTACGATCCCGATCCCAACGCGCCGGACAAAACGTATGCCCGACGCGGCGGTTTCATCCCCGACATCCCCTTCGATCCGCTGGAATTCGGCTTGCCGCCGAATATCCTCGAAGTGACCGACGTTTCGCAATTGCTGGCGTTGGTGGTAGCGCGCGACTTGATGGCCGATGCCGGATATGCCGATGGGCGCGCCTTCGACCGTTCGCGCGTCGGCGTGATTCTGGGGGTGGCCGGCGGACAAAAGCTCATCACCCCGTTGGCGAGCCGCTTGCAGTATCCTGTGTGGCGCAAAGTCCTCTTGAGCAGCGGCATCCCGGAGGATGAGACCGAACGCATCATCGAGAAAATCAAGCTGGCCTACGTCCCCTGGAATGAAAATTCGTTCCCCGGCCTGCTCGGCAACGTCATTGCCGGGCGGGTGGCGAACCGGCTGGACTTGGGTGGGACGAACTGCACGGTGGACGCGGCTTGCGCCAGTAGCCTCAGCGCGCTCAAGATGGCGCTCAGTGAACTGTGGGAGGGCCGCGCCGATATGATGATCAGCGGCGGCGTGGATACCGACAATTCACCGTTTATGTACCTGTGCTTCAGCAAGACGCCTGCCCTTTCGCGCCGCGGCGAGAGCCGTCCCTTCGATGTGGAAGCCGACGGTATGCTGGTGGGCGAGGGGATCGGTATGGTCCTGCTCAAGCGTCTGGCAGACGCAGAACGCGACGGCGATAAAATTTACGCCGTCATCAAGGGCATCGGTTCGTCGAGCGACGGGAAATTCAAGAGCATCTACGCGCCGCGTCCAGAGGGACAGGCTTTGGCGCTGCGCCGCGCCTACGCCGATGCGGGCTGCGCGCCCACCGATGTCGGTCTCATCGAGGCGCACGGCACCGGCACGCGCGCCGGCGATCCGGCAGAATTCGAGGGACTGCGCTCTGTCTTCTCGCCAACCACCGTTGGGCAAACTGACGGTTTGCCCCACATAGCCCTCGCGCAAACTGACGGTTTGCACCACATAGCCCTCGGCAGTGTGAAATCGCAGATCGGCCACACGAAAGCCGCCGCCGGTGCCGCCAGTTTGATCAAAGCTGCACTGGCGCTGCATCACAAAATCCTTCCACCTACGCTGAACATCACGCGGCCCAATCCGCAACTGGACCTGGAAACGACGCCGTTCTACCTCAACACCGAAAGCCGTCCGTGGTTGCGTATCAATGGGACGCCGCGTCGGGCGGGCGTGAGTGCGTTCGGGTTTGGCGGCACGAATTTCCATGTCGTCCTGGAAGAGTACACCGCCGAGCACACCGGTCCGTATCGGCTGCACCGCGTTGCGCAGCCGGTGTTGCTGTATGCGGAGGCGCCGGCCGACCTGGAGGCCGCTATCGAGTCCGCGTTGGCCGCGCTCACCGATGACGCCAGTGCGACTTACGACGATCTCACGGCGCGCAGCCGCGCTCCACAGATTCCGGCAGAAGCGGCCCGGCTTGGCTTTGTCGCCGCATCGCCCACCGAAGCTATCGAGATGTTACAGGCGGCTCTTGTCACGTTGCGGCGCCAGCCCGATATGGAAGCGTGGGAACATCCCAAGGGCATCAGTTACCGGCAGCGCGCTATCGCCGATGGCAAAATCGTCGCCCTGTTCCCCGGTCAGGGGTCGCAATATCTCAATATGGGACGTGAAATCGCGCTCAACTTCCCGCCACTACGCGCGGCCTACGAGCGAATGGATGCGTTGTTTGTGGAAGCCGGTATGATGCCGCTTTCAGAGGTGGTTTTCCCCATCCCTGTCTTTGACGAAGCGCAGGCGCGGGCGCAGGAAGAGGCATTGCGTCGCACCGCTTACGCTCAGGCCGCGATCGGCGTGTTCAGCGCGGGGTTGTACGCCATATTGCGGCAAGCCGGCTTTGCGCCGGACTTCACTGCCGGGCACAGCTTCGGCGAGCTGACGGCGTTGTGGGCAGGCGGGGTGTTGGATGACGCGGATTTCTTCAGGCTGGTGAAGGCGCGCGGGCTGGCGATGACACCACCAGACAAGGGCAATGGCGACGCGGGGGGGATGGTGGCGGTCAAGGGAACGGTGCACGATATTGAAGCTGTGCTCGCGGCACATCCTGAGGTCGTCGTCGCCAACTTCAATGCACCTACGCAGAACGTACTGGCCGGCCCGACGGTAGCGGTGAAGGCAGCGCAGGCGGATTTGCAGGCGCGAGGTTTCACGGCGACATTGTTGCCCGTGAGCGCCGCGTTTCACACGCCACTGGTCAGTCACGCCGCAGCGCCGTTCGGCGGGGCCGTGGCGACGGCAACCTTTCATCCGGCGCACATTCCCGTTTATTCCAATACCACCGGCGCACCCTATCCCGACGATTCTCAGGCGGCGAAAGATTTGCTCGCGCAGCACATCCTGCATCCCGTTGTCTTCACGGCGCAGATCGAGAACCTCTACGCCGCCGGTGGCCGCATCTTTGTCGAGATCGGCCCACGCCGCGTTGTCACCGGCCTGGTTGAAGATATTCTGGGCGACCGGCCGTACCTTGCCGTCGCACTCAATCCCAGTCGCCAGAAGTGCAGTGACCGGCAACTGCGCGAGGCCGTGGTGCAATTGCAGGTAGCGGGCGTGGCGTTGGGAGATGTGGATCCATGGAGATTGGAGGATTAGGAATCAGGAATTGGCGGATCTGTCATTCTCCGGTCGCAATTCGTCATTCGTCATTCGTCATTCGTCATTCGTAATTCGTAATTCGTCATTCGTAATTCGTCATTCGTAATTTATGAGGGGGAAATTATGGCGTTAAACATCACTTTGAACGGTAGCAATTATGTGAGCGAAAAAACTCGTGTTGCGTTTGAGCAGGCATTGCAGGATACAGGGAGCAGGAGGCAGAGGGGGAGAATGGGGGATGGAGAGTCGAGCGTCGAGTATCCATCATCCGGTAACCCACAACCCGCAACTCTTAACTCGCAACCCTTAACTCCTGACTCGCAACTCTTTCAAACCCTCGACCAC
This sequence comes from Anaerolineae bacterium, assembly GCA_035373625.1. GTDB lineage: Bacteria > Chloroflexota > Anaerolineae > B4-G1 > SLSP01 > DSWT01. The sequence goes on from DAOSNS010000029.1 coordinate 43,059, forward strand.
GCGCTTGAGCAGGCTTATGAGCATCAAACCCTGACGGTGCGCGTCCATGAGCAGTATCTCAACAATCAAGGGGAATACGCGCGCCTTTTTGGGCAGTTGTTACAGCAGCAGGCGACCATTTTCGCGCAGGCAGCGGCTATCCCGCAACAGGCTGAAATGACAGCGACGGTTCTGGAGACGCTGGCGCGCAGTATGGCACGTTTTCACGATCTGCAAGAACAAACACTTGATGTCCACCGGCAATTCCTGGCACAACAATCCGCGTATGCTCAGGCGACGATGCAGTTTTTGGCGGCGCAAGCGAACAGGGAATGGGGAATGGGGAATGGCGAATGGCAAATGGCAAATGGCGAATGGCGAATGGCAAATGGCGAAAGTCGGCCAGCTATCGTCGAAAGTCAGGCGGTTCACGCCGGCGAGACGGTCAAACAGGGGAATGGCAACGGGCATCATCCGGCAGACGCGACAAACCAGGTACGGGAATCTAGTTCTCAGCCTTCAGCATTTGACCGTCAGTCCTCAACTCCCAATTTCCCTTCTCCAGTTCCTGACTTACAGTCTATGGCTTCCAGCTCCCAAACCCCTGACCCTGAACCCTTACTCCCTACTCCCTACTCCTTACTCCCTGCGCCCCAATCCCTAATCCCTTCCCTCCTCGCCATCGTCAGTGAGAAGACCGGCTATCCCGTTGAAATGCTCGATCTCGATATGGACATGGAGGCCGACCTGGGGATTGACTCCATCAAGCGCGTCGAAATCCTGGGGGCGCTGCAAGATGCCCATCCCGACCTTCCTGAAGTCTCGACCGACGTCCTGGCCGAAATGCGCACGCTCCGGCAGATTGTGGAAAGGATGCAAGAAGCTGGAAACTCGAAACTGGAAACTGGAAGCTGGAAGCCAGAAACTCGATCCAGCATCCAGCTTCCAGTATCTAGTATCGAGCAACCAAAAAAAGGGTAACGCGGGCAGCGCATGGCATTGTGCGCCGTGAGGTGCGCATGCGTGCGCTTCCCGCTCCTGATTTTTGGGAAGTGCCCTGGCCTGAGGGATATATGTGTCTGGTGAGCGACGACGGAACGCCGTTAGCCACGGCTTTGACCGAGGCGCTGATTGCACGCGGCCGGCGCGTGGTCTTATGGTCGCCTGCTTCGGATCCGGCGCAGATTGCATCCATTCTTGAAATGCACGGGCCGGTGGCCGCTTTCATCCATTTGAATCCACCCGGCGACGGCGCATTGTTTTCCGCCGACGATGAGGCAAGGCTCAAACACGTCTTCTTGTTGGCGGGGCGTCTAAAAACCACGTTGACCGAATCCGCGCAGCGCGGTTGGGCCGCCTGGCTGACCATAACGCAGCTCGACGGCGCGTTTGGACTGACAGGCAAGGGAAGCCCGGTGGCCGGCGGCTTTTTCGGCTTGACCAAGACCCTGGCTCTCGAATGGCCTGAGGTGCATTGCCGCGCCGTAGACCTCGCGCCCGACTTGTCTGTGGAACGTGCTGTCGCCCTGATTCTCGCCGAGCTTCACGATCCCAACCGGCGGCTTGTCGAGGTGGGATGGAGCGCGGCGGGGCGGGTGACGATTGAGGCATGAAATATACCGCAGAGCACGCAGAGCGCGCGGAGTTTTTTTGATTATTCAGCGTTCTCTGCGACCTCTGCGGTGAAAAAGAGTGAGTCCTGATGAAAATAGAAACGATTTACCCTGACACAAATGATGTGTTCCTCGTCACCGGTGGGGGGCGGGGAATCACAGCGCAATGCGCGATCCGGCTGGCGGAACGCTACGGTGGAACGTACATCCTGATAGGCCGTTCGCCGCTGGAGGCGACGGAACCGGCGTGGGCCACCGGCTGCGACGACGAGGCTGCGCTCAAGGCACACGCAATCGCAACCATGCAGGCCGACGGGGCGCGTCCCAAACCGGCGGAGGTACAGCGTGCTGTGGATCGCGTCCTGGCGCAGCGCGAGATTCACGGTACGTTGCGGGCCATCGAGGCCGTTGGCGGCGCAGCGACCTATCTCAGTGTGGATGTGACCGATGGCAATGCGCTGCAGGCTGCGTTGGCGCCATTGCGTGACCGGATCACGGGTGTTCTCCACGGAGCAGGCGTGTTGGCGGATAAACGCATCGAGCAGAAGAAAGCCGCAGACTTTGATCGGGTCTACGGAACAAAGGTGCGCGGATTGCAAGCGGTACTTGCCTGTATTCCACCCGAACAGTTGCGTTACCTGGTGTTGTTCTCGTCGGTCGCCGGATTTTACGGCAATGCCGGGCAGGCGGATTACGCCCTGGCGAACGAAGTGCTCAACAAACTGGCGCACCGTCTACAACGCGAATACCCGGCCTGTCATGTTGTTGCGGTGGATTGGGGGCCGTGGGATGGCGGCATGGTCACACCGGAACTCAAACGGCTGTTCAGCGAGCGGCACGTTGCCCTGATTCCGGTGGACGTGGGCACAGCCATGCTGGCCGACGAGCTGGCGCAGCAGTCCCGTGCAGCGCAGATTGTCGTCGGAGGCGCGTTGCTCCCCTCCATCCGCGAGCCATCCGCCGACCTGCGCAGCTACCGCCTCCACCGCGCCCTTACGCTCGACGCCAATCCTTTCTTGCGCGACCATGTCATCGGCGGGAAGGCCGTGCTCCCCACCGTTTGCGCCATCGGCTGGATGATCAATGCCGCCGAAAATCTCTATCCCGGCTATACTTTCGCCTGCGTGGAAGATTACCGTGTCCTCAAGGGCATCGTCTTCGACGAGACGCTGGCCGATGATTACATCCTTGACCTGCACGAAACCGCAAAATCCGTCGCAGAATTGCACTTCGACGCCCTGATTTCCAGCGAAGCCAACGGCAAGTCCCGCTATCACTATAAGGCGCGGATTACGCTACGCAGTATGACGAATGGCGAATGGCAAATGGCAAATGGCGAACCGACGAATCACGAATCACGAATCACGAATGACGAATCACGAATGACGAGTCACGTCATTTCCGGTGAAGCTCTGTATCACGATCAAACGCTCTTTCACGGGCCGAGTTTTCGCGGGGTGGAGGAAGTGTTGACGCTGGATGAGCGGGGGCTGACGTTGCGATGTCGTCTGCCGGACGTGCCTTTGGAGACACAGGGCCAATTTACGGTGCAGACTTTCAATCCTTACCTGACCGATGTGCAACTACAGAGTTTGTTGATCTGGGTGAAGAAAATGCGCGGGATTGTCGGATTGCCGCTGCGCATCCAAAAAGGCGAGCAATTCCGAAAGGTTCACTTTGGCGAAGTGACCTACACCACATTGACCGTACAAACGGTCAACGACCATAGCCTGGTTGCCGATGTTGTTGTTTACAATGAAAGGGGCGACCTGTGCAGTCGCGTCACCGGCGCCGAAATCACCTTGAGCAAGCGGCTGTTGGGATTGTTTGCGCAAAATAAGTTGGGAGTAAAGAGTAAAGGGCAATGACTTTTATTGCGATTATCGGCCTTGATACTTACTTCGGAACATGCCGCGACAGAAAGGCATTTGCGCGGGCGGTCGCGCATGGGTTGCGGTGCGATCCCACGCCGGACGCATTGCGCGGCGTGGAGTTGGCGCAGCGTGTAGCAAATAATGCACTATTTGATGCAAACGTCACGCGGGGCGCGCACGTGGCGGTATTGTGGGCCGGAGAGACGGCGGCCGCGGCAGAAATTGCGACGTTGTGGGGGTTTGCCGGACCGGCAGCGGATGTCGCGGATGGCATTACAGCATTGTCTGAAGCGCAACGGCTGTTGACCGGCAGCGCAGTGGATGCAGTGCTCATCGGAGAGACAAACGCGGCTGGCGGCGTCGCCCTTGTGCTGTCCCCCGTCGAGACAGCGGGCGACCATGTTTACGCGCGCCTCGCAGATCCGTTAAAATCCGTTCAATCCGTTGACAACTCAACAGAAACAGGCGCCCACGTCTACACGCGCCCCGAAAATCCGTTAAAATCCGTTCAATCCGTTGACAAC
>DAOSNS010000029.1:47148-61744 GCA_035373625.1 Anaerolineae bacterium
CCACGTCTACACGCGCCCCGAAAATCCGTTAAAATCCGTTCAATCCGTTGACAACTTAGATTACGGGACTGCGCACCTTCCCGGCTACTGGGAATGGCCGGGTTTGCCGGATGGTGACCTGCCCGCAGCAGACCCCGCGCCCGAACCGCTATGCGCTCTGGGCAGTGTGCGCACAAATCTTGGCGATGCTGCGCCTGCGCTGGCTGCCCTGGCGCGGACGGCTTTGTGCCTTTATCATCGCGTCATCCCCGCGACACCCGACTGGCGCGGTCCACGCGATCCCCAACCCGATTCGCCGTTTTATGTCGCACCTGCCCCCCAACCCTGGCTGATTGAGCGAGCTGTGAATGGCGAATGGCGAATGGCGAATTACGAATCACGAACTACGAATCACGAATCAAGAACTACGAATTACAGAGTGCTGCTTTTTGAATCTTCCACAACCTCCGCTGTTCCTGTGCTGCACGCATTTATGGCGGCTCGCCCATTTTTTATGTTCCCGTTGGCGGCGGATGATCGGGAGGCAATACTGACATTGACAGGCGAGCTGCGCCGGCAAGCAGAGCGTGGCGCAGATTTGGAGATGCTGGCCGAAGAGACGCAGGCCACGTATGCGGCGCGCCCCAACGCTCGATACGCGCTTGCGTTGCTCGCACACGACCGTGAGGAGTTGCTCCGCGAGGCGGAGTTTGCCGTCAACGGTGTGAAGAAGGCGTTTGCAGAAGGTAAGGATTGGACATCGCCGCTCGGCAGCAGCTTTACGGCGCGACCGTTAGGACCGACCGGCAGTGTGGCTTTTGTCTACCCTGGCGCGTTCAGCGCCTACGTAGGGATGGGACGCGATCTGTTCCAGCTTTTCCCTCACCTTCATACCCGCCTTGCCGAAGCCACGCGCTATGTCAGCCGCGTCACCGCCGAGAAGTTGCTCTATCCCCGCCATCTATATCCACCAACCGATGCAGACACGCAGGTTGACGAAGCCCATCTGCGTGCTAATCCCACCGCGATGATCGAAGCCGGCACAAGTTTCGCCATCCTCTACACGGCCATTATGCGCGATGTGTTCGGCGTGACACCATCCGCCGCATTTGGCTATAGCCTGGGTGAGGTGAGTATGCTGTGGGCACTCGGCGTCTGGTCAGATGGTGATGCCGGTAGCGATACCTGGAACACGTCGCCGCTCTTCAGGACACGGCTTTGTGGGCCACGGGAAGCAGTGCGCGAATACTGGGGGCTGGATGCGACCGCCGCTGCACCGTGGTGCAGTTATATCGTCAAAGCGCCGGTAACACAGGTGCGCCGGGCCTTGGAAGCCGAACCGCACGCCTATCTCACCATCATCAACGAAGAAAAAGAAGTGGTGATTGCCGGACACCCTGAAGCCTGCGCGCGCGTCATTGCGGCGCTCGACTGTCACGCGCTGCCTTTGCCTTCCGATGCGGCCATCCATGCCCCGCCGCTGCGTTCGGAGTACGCGGCATTTGTGGATTTGTACACACTGCCTACACGCGCTGTTCCCGGCATTGCTTTTTACTCGGCGGCCACGTATGCGCCACTGACGTTGGAGCGCACTGCGCTGGCCCGGGTGCTGGCTCATATGACGTGCGCGCCGGTAGATTTTCCACGTCTGGTGCATGCCGTCTACGAGGCAGGCGCACGCATTTTCGTGGAACTCGGCCCGCTCGGTACCTGCTCCCGCTGGATTGATCGCATCCTGCGCGACCAGCCGCATGCCGCCATCCCCATCAACCGCAGCGGAAAATCCGATTATGACAACCTGCTTCCCGTGCTGGCGATGTTGGTCACACAGCGGGTGGATATGATGCAAGGGGCAAGGGGCAGAGGGCAAGAATCGGCAAATCGGCAAATCAACAAATCAACAAATCTCCAAATCGCAAATCAACCAATCAACCAATCCTCAATCCCCAATTCCTTATTACCGATTACCCATTACACCGCCGAAGGTCACATCGCCTTTTTGCAGGCGCGACAAGTCGCGTTGCAACAGACTGCTGCGTTGATGGCTCTGCAGATGGACGTGGCGGGTCAAATGGTGCGAGAGGCAGGAGGCAGGGGGCAAGAGGCAGGGGGCAGGGGGCAGGAGGCGGCGATTGCGGATTGCGAATCCCCAATCCCTGATCCCCACGCCCTCCCCCCCAATTCCCACGCCCTCATCCCTCATCCCCCCATTTTCACCGGGAAGCATCTGCGCGCTTTCGCCACGGGCGATGTTGTCGAGACGTTCGGAGCGGCTTATGCACGCTACCGCGGACGGCGGATGCCGCGTTTGCCCAACGGCGACTTACTCTGCGTGAGCCGCATCCTGGCAATTGATGGCACGCCAGGGGTTGTGGAGCCTGGCGCGGCACTGACGAGCGAATTCGATGTCCCCGCCAACGCCTGGTTCTACCGCGACCGCGCCATGCTGCCGCTTTCGATCTTGATGGAAACGGCCCTGCAACCGTGCGGCGTCCTTTCCGCCTACCTCGGCTCGATACTGCCCTACCCGGAGAGTGATTTCTACTTCCGCAATCTCGACGGTGAAGGCGAACTGCTGCGCACCGTGGATGTGCGCGGACAAACGATCGTCAACCGTGTGACGTTGCTCAGTTCGACCGCATTGTCGGGCATCATCCTGCAAAAGTTTAGTTTCGAGCTGGCCTGCGCGGGGAAAGTATTCTATCGTGGTACGGCGACCTTCGGCTATTTCACGCCGGAAGCGTTGCGACGGCAGGCCGGTCTGGATGGCGGCGCAACGCGGCGTCCGTGGTTGTTTTCACCAACGGATCTAATGGATGAAACGGATTCACATCCGTTAAAATCTGTTCAATCCGTTGACATAAAAAAAGTTGGGCAACTAGACCTCGTGGATAAAGTATGGTGCGTTCCCAACGGTGGCGAATACGGGCATGGCTACGTCTATGCCGAGATTCCGATAACACCCGACGACTGGTTCTTCGGCTGCCACTTCTATCAAGACCCGGTGATGCCCGGTTCGCTGGGCGTGGAGGCGATGGCGCAAGCGATGCAAGTCTACGCGCACGCGCAGGAGCTTGGGACGGGGGCATGGATGCCGGCGGCGGGACAGATGACGTGGAAATATCGCGGACAGGTACCACCGATGCTACAACGTCTGCGGTTGGAAGTTCACATCAAAGAAAGCCATCGCACTTCGGCAGGCCACCTGCTAATCGGCGATGGCAGCCTGTGGCGCGGCGATTTGCGGATTTATGAAGTGCGAGAAATAGGAGTAGGGAGTACGGAGTAGGAGTAAGGGGGGCGCCCCATACTCCTTACTCCATACTCCCTTCACGAGGAGCGATGGTTATGCAAAACTATACCTGGACCGGCCCGGCGGAGTCTGTGGCCTATGATGAGGAAGGGATGGCGGCGCGGGTGCACACACTGGATGCGCCGTGTTATGCGATACGCACGGCTCGCGGCATCGGCCTGACGAACGAGGGCGGTGTACAGATGGAAGGCAATGGAGCGGACGTACTCGCCATTGTCCCGCCGGTGCGCGCGCAGCACTTGGGCGATGCCGGCTTCCGCACCGCTCACGGCTTGCAATATGCCTACATGGCCGGCTCGATGGCGAACGCCATTTCGAGTGTCGAGATGGTGATCGCGCTGGGCAAGGCCGGGATGCTCGGCTCGTTCGGGGCCGGGGGCGTGTTGCCGGAACGGTTGGAGGCCGCGATTCTGCGCATCCAGGAAGCGCTACCCCATGGCCCGTATGCCTTCAATCTCATCCACAGCCCCAACGAACCGGCGTTGGAACGTCGGGCGATGGAACTGTACCTCCACTATGGCGTGCGCGTGATCGAGGCGTCGGCCTATCTGACACTCACGCCCTACGTGGTGCAGTACCGCGCGGCGGGATTGGAAGTCGGGCCGGACGGCAATGTGATCATCCACAACCGGATCATCGCCAAAGTCTCGCGCCGCGAGGTGGCGACGCAGTTTATGCAGCCCGCACCTGCCAAACTTCTGACGCAGTTGCGTGAGCAGGGCTTGATCAGCGCAACCCAGGCGCGGCTGGCGGAGCGTGTCCCCATGGCCGATGATGTGACCGTGGAGGCCGATTCCGGCGGGCACACCGACAATCGTCCGCTGGTGTGCCTGATGCCTTCAATGTTGGCGCTGCGGGACGAAATCCAGGCGCAGTACCATTACCCGACGCCGGTACGGATCGGCGCGGCGGGCGGGATCGGGACGCCTGCGGCGGTGCTCGGTGCGTTGATGATGGGCGCGGCTTATGTCCTCACCGGTTCGATCAACCACAGTTGCGTGGAGGCGGGGACGTCACCGCACGTGAAGCACCTTCTGGCACAGGCGGGCATGGCGGATGTGATGATGGCGCCCGCCGCCGACATGTTCGAGATGGGCGTCAATGTGCAGGTGCTCAAGCGCGGCACCATGTTTCCGCTGCGCGCGCGCAAACTTTACGAGATCTACCAGGCTTACGACAGCATCGAAGCAATCCCGGCGGCGGAACGACAGAAATTGGAACAACAGATTTTCAAACGCAATCTCGATGACGTATGGGCGGACTGCATTACTTTTTTCAATCAACGCGATCCAACACAGATTGAAAAGGCGCAGCAGAACCCCAAGCGCAAGATGGCGTTGATCTTCCGCTGGTACCTGGGTCTGGCGACACGCTGGGGCATCGTTGGTGAACCGGGGCGCGAGGTGGACTATCAAATCTGGTGCGGCCCGGCGATGGGCGCGTTCAACGATTGGACACGCGGCACACCGTTAGAACAACCGGAGAACCGGCATGTCGCCGACGTGGGGCGGCGTCTCATGGAGGGCGCGGCGCTCCTCTATCGGATGCAGTCGCTCAAGATGCAGGGGGTTACTATACCGACCGCGCGCTGAAATTTCCGTCCTTAATCAGTCATTCTTCCGATACGTCCCCAGGGTTAATCCCTTTTCGATGAAATAACGGTACGTTTCGTAATACACCGTATTGGGGATCGAGTGATCGCTATGCAGGACATAGCCGTAGTTTTGCATCACCACGGGGATTTTGGCCTCTAGCTCGGCATCAATGACGGCGCGATCGTTGGTATACAACGCGCGCACGTCAATGCCGCCCATGAAAGATATGCGGTCGCCGAAGTTCCTGTAGAGCTTCAGCAAATCCATGCCGGCCTTGACCTCGATGACTTGCAGGCAGTCAATGCCGGCCTCGATCATCCCCGGCACCAGCGGTTCGACATAGCCGCAGGAGTGCATCACCACCGGTTTGCCATGCGCCTTCGCAAAGCCGATGCTCAGCGTGTGGGCCGGCTGGATGATCTCTCGATACATGCGCGGCGACATGAAGGGATGCTGTTTGAAGCCCATATCTTCGTAATACCAGATGCCGTCGGGCCAGCCTTCCTCGGCGAAGAGGATTTCCTGCAAGTCCACGGTGAGCTGTGCATAGGTCATCGCCATATCGCGCACCCAATCGGGATCGAGCGCCATGCCCATCAGCATATATTCGTGGCCGACCACGTCTTTCATAATCTCGAAAACATTGACGCCGCTCCACATAAAGAAGCGCCCCGCCCGCCGGGCGCGCTCCTTTGCCTCACGGTACGCCGTGAAGTTTATGCGCCGCCGGTCGGGCGTGAGCTTGGGTTTGATGTGCTCCTCCCATCCCGCGCGATCCTTGACCGTAAAATCCACGTGCTCTGGCGTGGCGTCATGCAACTTGTGCCGCCGCAGGATCGCACCGTTGCCGTCCTTCGTCAGGATGGTTTCCTCGGTCTCTTCGAGGACTTGTGGCTCGAAGTCCAGGTCGGCGACCACGTTGAAGGTCCAACAGGTCTCCATATCGAAACCAAAATGATCCGCCAGATTCTCCTCCGGCCGGATATGCCCCTGCTCGGTCCATACCTTCTGCGTATCCGACCAGAAATGCTCAAACAAGCCGATGCGATCCACGGGTTTACGCTGTAAGATGTTGCCGATGCGTTCTATGCCTGTAAGCGTCATCATCACCCCCTGAGAATGGCGTTGGAACGTTGAGATGTTGGAACATTGGCACGCTGGGCCATTGTCTTGTTACGGTCGCGCGGGGCTGCCGTCGGGCCAACGGGTCTGCGTCCACCACTCGACGCCATCCTGACAAGGATACTGCGCCGCCAGCTTTTCGTCAATGTCAATGCCCAGACCGGGTTTGTCGTTCGGATACATATAGCCGTTGCGCACCTCGGGCAGGCCGGGGAACATCGCGTAGACGTGCTCCGGGAAGCGACACCATTCCTGGATGCCGAAATTGGGCGCCCACAGGTCGAGGTGCAGGTTCGCGGCGTGGCCCACCGGCGATGTGTCGCCGGGACCGTGCCATGCCGTCTTCACGCCGTACATGTTGGCAAACAGCGCCACGGCGCGCGCGGGCGTAATACCGCCCATCTGGCTGACGTGCATGCGGATGTAGTCAATCAAACGTTCCTCGATGAGCGGTTGCCACTCGTGCGGACTGTTGAACAGCTCACCCATCGCAATCCGCGTGGCGCACTGCTGGCGAATGTGGCGGAAGTAGGCGATGTCTTCCGGGGCAAGGGCATCTTCCAGGAAAAAGAGGTTGAACTTCTCCACATCTTTGGCAAAACGCACCGCATCAATGGGTTGCAGACGCTCGTGGACATCGTGCAGCAGCTCGACTTCGTCGCCGACTTCCTGGCGGACGTGCTCCATCATCCGCAGCATGTTACGGCAGTACGCGCGGGGATCGTAATACGCGCCTTCGGGCGCGCCTTCAGGCTTGACCATCGTGTCCCCACGTCCGCCGTAACCGCCCATCTGGATGCGGATATAGCGGTAGCCTTCGGCCATGAACTTCTTGACGTTCTCGGTCACCTCCTCCGGCGTGCGCCCATCGGCATGGGCGTAAACGGCAGCAGCTTCACGGCATTTACCTCCCAGCAGATCGTAGACGGGCATGTTCGCCAGTTTACCCTTGATGTCCCACAACGCCTGGTCAATGCCGGAGATAGCGTTGTTGAGCACCGGGCCGTTGCGCCAATAGCCGTGCACCATCGCCATTTGCCAGAATTCCTCGATGCGCGCCACATCCCGCCCAATGGCAAAGGGGATGAGGTGCTTTTCGAGGGCCGCCACAACCGCGTGGAAGCGTTGCGTGAAGGTGGCACAGCCCAAGCCGTACAATCCCGGCTCCGAGGTAATAACCTTGACGATCACCAACCGTGAACCGGCGGGCTGGGTCAGAATAACTTTGATGTCTTTGATTGTAATCGGTTTTGTCATAGTATACCTCCTGAGGACTTGAACTCGATCGCGTACAGCAACCAGGCCACCACCACGTAAGCGATCGTCTTAGGCAACATCAGTGCCCCAAACGCTGGATGCCAGAACACACCGACGACGGTGCCGATGTATGTAGCAAAAGAGACCAGCATGGCATAAGCCAATGCCTGCAACTGACGGCACAGCGGAAGCGAATGACGCGGTGACTGTTGGAACAGGATTCCCATCACCCCTGCGCCTTGAATAACGAAAGGGATATTGCGCCAGATGCTCCACAACGTCCGCCCGCCGTCCCAATTATTCTGCGGGAAGGCGAGCAACACCATCCGCACCACAAAACTGACCAACGGCAGCCACAGCCATCCCCTCCAACGCAAGTCGAATTTGCTCCGGCAGTAGAACAGCAAACAAAGATAGAAAATGGTCAGCGTGACCGAGCTGGCCAGGCGTCCAAACCCAATCCACGTCAGGCCCCCAAAGGGCGATAGCGGATTAATGCCTGTGGCAGTCTCGTAAGCCTGGGAGAGAAGGTGAAATGAGTCGCCAAAAGCAAGCAAAAACAAAGCCACCAAAACCCAGCCGGCGCTGCGCCGTCGCTCGGCGCTCAAACGCGGGATACGTACAACGGTGGCGATGAACAATACCCATAGGATACCCAGGTAGGTCAGGTTAATAGCCGTAACCGGCCAGGAATTCATCAAGGCTCTCCTCCTGGTTTTTTATTCAGAATTTTGAGGACCGGCCTCATGATAGCCGATATGGACTGGCTGTCAATGGCATGATATCGTGCCCGTTACGGTAACTTCAACTGGCTTCGAACAGAGCACCAGATCCGCGTTACTCAACCAGCCCAAAACGGGGGGGAAACCGACATTCCCCCCAAAGCAAGGATAAAGCCCTGGTTGCCGGGTGCACTGCGCGCTCGCCCCATTCTTCAACACAGAGAGCGCAGAAACCTCAAAGCTCCTGCGCTCTCTGCGACAACAGAAGAGAAAGCAAGCAATGCGCGAGTTGTATCACTAGAGAATCGCAGGCCCCATCTGCCATTCCCAAGATACCGAAAGTTTGAACATTCCTGCGTTTGAACGTTTAAAGATACAAGAATTGTTGCACCAGTTTCTGGCTATGCGCATCCAGCATAGTGACGTCGGGAATCTCATAACGCGCTTCGTTGACATCAATCAGCAGCCAGTGACCGGGTGCGACCTCACGCGCGTAATGGATCACACTGTTGCGCATCACGAATTCCTTACGGCCTTTGTCCGTCTGCACCGTCCAATACAGAAATCCCAATTCTTCTTTGATGTTGAAAACCTGTGTAATCTCAGGGACAAAGTAGTGCAACCGCAACTCGGCAGCCACCGCGTCACGGCTCTCCGGGTGCAACTGATTCCAATCCTCAATGATGCCCAATTCCGGCAGCGTCTCATCGGTTGCGTCGCGCACCGAGAGGAATGTGGTGTTGTCAGACACCGGGAAACATGCCCGCAATGCCACGCGCGGGTAATAGGTAATGTTAGCCTCCGCTTCATCCGTCAACAGGGTCAAACTCAAAGTATCGCCACGACGCTCAAATCTGACACGCTGGGGATCCAGATAGACGACTTCAAAAGCTTTCGTCATCGCGGCCTCTATACTGTTGCCACGCCGTCGAGGCTGGCTAACTGGGTCTGCATTTGCACAAGATGATAGAAGGAACCTTTGTTATCCATCAGTTGCCTGGGCGGGCCTTGTTCTTCGAGCCGACCACGGTTGATGACCAGAATGCGATCTGCATTGTAGAGCGTTGAAAGGCGGTGGGCAATGGCAATGGTCGTGCGCCCCTTCACCAGTTCGTTGAGTGCCTCCTGGATCTGGCGTTCCGTATCGGTATCCACCGAGGAAGTCGCTTCATCGAGAATCAGGATGCGCGGGTTATGCAGAATCGCACGGGCGATGGAAATCCGTTGCCGCTCTCCACCGGAGAGGCCGGCTCCGCCCTCTCCCACGATCGTGTCATAGCCTTCGGGCAATTGCGTGATGAAACCGTGCGCGTTGGCCGCTTTGGCCGCCTGTATGATCTCACGCCGCGTCGCATTGGGTTTGCCGTAGGCAATGTTCTCGGCCAGTGTGCCGTGGAACAGAAACGGCGTCTGTAACACGATACCGATCTGCTGGCGGATTTCTTCCATCGAAAGGTCACGAATATCCACGCCGTCAATGCGAATAGCGCCGCCGGTCACGTCGTAGAAGCGACATAGCAGGTTCACGAGCGTTGTTTTCCCCGCGCCGCTGTGTCCCACAATGCCGATCAGTTCACCGGGTTCCACGGTAAAACTGATGTCGCGGATCACCGGATAATAGGGATCATAGCCAAAGGTCACGTGGTCAAACTCAATCCGTCCGCCCAGACACGACCGACGTACCGGGTGGGACGGCTGCTTTTCCGGTTCTTCGTCTAACAACTCGAACGTGCGCTGGGAGATAGTGAGGAAGCGATTCAGGGCCTGGCTGATGTGCGTGAGGTTGGAAAGCGGCCCATAGAACATCCCCAGATAGCTCAGGAAGGCCATCAGCGTCCCCAGGGTGATCTTGTCCGCCAAAACCGCACGTCCACCGGCATACCAGATAATCAATCCGCCGGCGCTGAAGGCAAACGAGATCAACGGGAAGAACTTGCTCCACGCCAGGTCTACCTGCAAACGGGAGTCGAGCAGCCGGACATTGCGGTTGTGATAGCGACGCTCTTCTTCGTCCTCTTGGGCAAACGCTTTGACTACACGCACGCCGGAAAGGAAAGTGTTCAACATCGCATTCAAGCGCCAGCGTGCCACCCAGAAACGCCGGAAGTGCGGTTGCATATAACGGTAGTAAAAGTAGGCGGCCGCGACTACGAAGGGGGTGGGGATGAGCACATACAGCCCCAAAGACGGTGCCATCGTGAACAACACAACTCCAATACCGATAACCAATAAGATATTCAGGGCAAAGGTCGTCATCTGTGAGACGAGACCCTGAAGCTCTTCCGTGTCCTGATTGACGCGCGTCATCAGACGCCCCACCTGGTTCTTGTCAAAGTAATCCACGGACAGCTTTTTCAAATGCGCGAACAATTGATCGCGGATACTGGATGTGAAACGAGTGCTGACGTTAATCGTAGACCAGTTGGTCACGATCGTGAGGAGCACTCGGACGACCTGTATGCCCAGCAATCCACCTACCAGCCAGGGCAGGAGTGCCGGGTCGCCCCCCGCATTTCCGTTGATCCTCAGCACGTCATCAATCAGAATACGGGTCAGGTAGGGAGGTAACAAATCCACCAGGACCCCTACTACCAACAGGATCACGATCAGGCCCATCTTGCCCCAATAGGGGCGGGCCAGTTCCATCAAACGGCGAAACAGTTTACCGCGTTGGATACAGTTAGGGCAAACTTTAGATGAGGTATCCACAAGGATGCGCCCACACACCAGGCACCTGTGGCTATCGGCTGTGGGATCGGGGACGGGAACGTCTGCGCCGTACTCTGCGCGGGTGTGCAAATACTGCGCCACCCGTCCAAAGCGGTTGGTCAGCTCATTGGAGTAGTGCAGCAGGACATGAGGCTGCTGATCTACCATCACCTGCATCAGGCCGTTGCCAACGCAACGTTCGACCCTGGCATCCTCGATTTTGTCCAGTGGGAATTTGTGTCGCAGGTTCGCGGTTCCATTGCGGCGCTCGATCACCCACAGGTTTTGGGGATCCAGCAACAGCCATTGCTCGCCAAACTGCCCGTCGGGGGCCAGATCCGATTGCACGGCCAGGGCAAGTTCGGCGGGCCGGACGCCTTCCGCGCGCAGGATGGTGATCACCGGGGATGGTAGTTCTGCCGCAAAATCCGGTGTGACGACCGCCGGTGTAGCGACCGGTTGCTCAACTTCACGCATCCAATCCTCCTTATTGGTTCAAACACGCACGTTGGACGTGCCACTTCACCAATAAGGCGCCCTAAAAAGAAAAAGGGCACCTCAAACCAGGTGCCTTCTTCCACGCCTACGAGGTTAGCTGTCGGACTCGGGCCGAAGAAGCTCGCCCTACGGTCTTACCGACCGACTCGCCCCCTGTTTGGTTCCCCCGTTGTCCCATCCCCGCAGATGGAAACATTAGGCGTATGGGTTATAGGATATGTGCTGTTACAAAAGTAATCATAGCACAAATTCAGGTTTCTGTCAATATCAATCAAACCCAATCATAACCTTTTCTTCGCCAATTGCTCTTTTTTGCCGAACGCGCTATTATATGAGTAGGGAGTAGGGAATTCGTCTTCATTGACCTGCGATTCATCAGCGGTCGGGGAAAAATAACGTTCAAACGACCGGGGAGGTTTTCATGGACAACATTTACAGATTGAATTTGGGATTGGGTAGCCTGCCATTGCTCTCGGACGCGGAAACACGCTCGATTTCTGCCGAGAATCCAACCGGCGCCAGGGGCAGCGGCGCACAGGCCATCCCCGATGCACACAACGCCGGTTCAATGCTCGGTCAGGGCTGGAAAATTCGCCCTTGCATCACTCTGGAACCGGACACCACGACGACACTGGCCGACATTGCAGGGTCGGGCATTCTTCAACACATCTGGATCACCGTGGATCCGTGTGCCTACCGTGACACAATCCTGCGCTTTTTCTGGGATGATGAAGAAACGCCCTCCGTCGAAGTTCCGCTGGGCGATTTCTTTTGTAACGGCCACGCGCTGCGCTACAATGTCAACTCGCTGCCAATGGCGGTGAATCCCTCCGGCGGTTTCAACAGTTACTGGCCGATGCCTTTCCGCAAACACGCGCGCATCACCATCGAAAATCAACACCCGAAGGCCATCCACGGTTTTTTCTACCAGATCACCTACGCGCTCACCGAAATTCCCGACCATGCGGCTTACTTCCATGCCCAGTGGCGCCGTTCACTGACCACCCGCGAGTATCCAGAGCATGTGATCCTCGACGGTGTGCGAGGGCAAGGGCATTATGTGGGCACATTCCTGGCCTGGACGCAGCTTTCCAACGGCTGGTGGGGCGAGGGGGAAATCAAATTTTACATGGATGGCGATACTGGGTTCCCGACCATCTGCGGCACCGGCACAGAGGATTACTTTGGCGGCGCGTGGTGCTTCAACGGCGAGACCTATTCCGCGCCGTTCCAGGGGTATCCCCTCTACCGCAAGGAGCCGGGAGAAGTGCCGCGCCACGGCCTTTATCGCTGGCACATCTTCGACCCCATCCGCTTCAAGCGCGACCTGAAGGTAACCATCCAGGCACTCGGTTGGTGGCCCAACGGCAAGTACGAACCGCTGACCGATGATATTGCTTCGGTCGCCTACTGGTACCAGGTCGAGCCGCACGCGCCATATCCGCCTTTCCCGCCGGTCCACGAACGCTGGTCACGGTAGATCACACATTTTGTTTATAACCCCCATCCAGGGAAGCAAACCGTGTAACACACTATACCTGAATCGTGGGAGGTGTGCATGACCAGGGCGATATTTGGCTACTATAAGCAAGGCTTGCAAAGACTCATCGCGGCAATCGGGGAGGAGCACCCGCAGGTTGCGACCTTGCGCATCCTGCAACAACGGCTTGTCGAGAACTTGGGCGCGCCGGCAAGCGCCGACCGCCCGGCGACGGAGCGGGCCACCGCCCATGCCGACATCCTTGACACGCTCAACCGTCTTTGTCTGGAACTCACCGGCAAACCCTTCAGCACTTTTTGCGAGACCGTCCCCGATACAACGGCATCTGCTGTCGCCGCGCGCGAAACGGTGCTCTCATTTGCAGAATACATACACTGGCTGACATCCCTTGCGACGCGAGAAAAAGTCCCCCTCCCCGCGACACAGGCTATGATCCAGGAACGCACGCTGGCGGTTCTGGAACACAGCACTCCCAAAGAAAAAGGGCAGATCCTGCAGACCTTATATAACGCCGGATTGATCTCCACCCCCACGCCGACCATCCTCTTGGCCCGCGCCGATCTGAAGCGCGTTCACCTCGTCGAGGCAGAAATGAACGGCGTCCATCTGGCAGAAGCCGATATGCAAGGCGCGAATCTGGTTGCTGCGCTGCTCAAAGAGGCTAACCTGTCCCGCGCGATCCTGGTCGGTGCAAACCTCAGTTGGAGCACACTGGCGCAAAGTCGGCTGGTCGAGACCGAACTCGGCGGCGCAACGCTAACCGGCGTTGACCTGCGCGCCGCTGATGCCCATGGGGCCAACCTGATTATGGCGAATCTCAAACGGGCGGACCTTTCACAGGCCAATTTTTCCAGGACTAATCTGCTGCGCGCCAACCTGGAAGAAGCCATCTTGACGGCAGCGGATTTGAGCGGCGCGGTGTTGCTGTGGACAAACCTCAGTCATGCACGGCTGGATGGGGCAAAGCTCGATGGGGCGACCTACAATCAGTACACCATCTGGCCTGAAGAATTCGATCCTGCCGCATCAGGGGCAGTCAAGGCTGATTGAAAACACCCCAATAAACTGTCCTTCCAACTTTAGTTTCCGCTAACCTTGAACAAACACAAGCACCGGGAAATGCTCCCGGCGATTTTGAACCTTATCAAAAGAGGGGTTTTACGGTACTGAGCCTGCTAAGTAGCGGCTACAACCTCCGTTTTTGGCCCCCGCGCCAGGATGCCCTTGGGTAACTGGTCGGTCACGGAGTCCTTTTTGCGAAATTGCTCCGGAAGTGCGGCATCTTTGGGAAATAGCTGCCCCATCAGCAACCGACGAAAACGCCCGGGGGTGCGCTTCGGTTTGCGATCCCAGAAACCGGTGGACGTGGGCGGGAAAGAGGCCGCCAGGAAGCTCAAAATGGAGCGGGCCAAGAGCGCCAATTCCGGCAAACGTTGTACGCTTTCGGCATTGTGAACGAATTGACGCTGCGCACCCACCATCTGTTTGGCGCTGAGGGGGATTTGTTCTACCGGCCAGCGGTCGCGGTAGATAGCCCGCACACTCTCCGCTTTGAGCTTGACAGGCGTCGCCAACAGCCAGGGTTCCTTGAAATCCGGGTCATAGATCACGTAGACGTCGAACGTCTCATTCGCCGGGTCGGGGACCGTCTTATTCAAGACCAGTGCCCGCCAGATCTCCGCGCGGATTTCACGGCCATTCTCCTTCCATGAATCGGTGGCGTCGGGGGCGGTAGCAGACAGCGTTTTCTCCTTGTGCTTGCGCGGCAGCGGTCGCACCAAGGCGCCATACTTGGGCGGGCGACCTTTGTGCGGTGCGGGGAGAAAGTTACGCCGCGCGGTGAAATTAGCGTAAGTATTGTGCAACCAGAGCGCAAAGTGCTAAAAACGAGCAAAATGTG
>DAOSNS010000030.1:0-61505 GCA_035373625.1 Anaerolineae bacterium
GATAGTCGCTAGTCAGATAGTCATCAATCGAATAGTCGGATAGTCGCTAGTCAGACAGTCATCAATCGAATAGTCGGATAGTCGCTAGTCAGATAGTCATCAATCGAATAGTCGGGCAGTCGTAGTCGGGAAATCAATTTGTCATTTTTCTAACGTAAGCGCGGAGGCCTGGTTGGCCCCCGCGCTTATTATATCACGAGAAATTGCTGGAGGGCGCGGTCAGAGACCGGCCCAGGCGACTTGTAAACGGAATTTATTCCTCGTTGAACCGCTTTTCCAATTCTTCGAGCAATTCGGCGGCTTCTACGAGTTTATCAAGCGGGTTTTGCGCACCGGTGAAGTAACGATAATCGCACGGCATAATATCGAGCATTTTGACCAATGAAGCATTATGTTTACGAACAGTTTCGGGAGCAACATCATAAAGCGAAGCCAATTTATCCACCGGGACATCACGCAAATTGACTTTGCGGACGGTATAATCAAGCGCGGCAGCCCATGCTTCAGGCTTGGGGATGTTAAGGGGTTCCTCGCCAAGCGCGATGCGGAACTCCATCCACATTTGAATAGCTGCACCGATCATATCAATCGGCATCTGCGCCGCCGTCATCCGATCGGTCAGGCTTTCTTCGACAGGGTCCATGCCGCTGGCAAAAAGCTGCTCCACACGGCTGGCAACCGGCGAATCCGGCGCCAGGCGGAGATAGTTCGCCAGAGCACGCAACGCGCGATCGAAATCTCCCGCGCGAGAAAGGATTTGCGCCAGCGTCATATGGTAAGATGGGTTATTAGGATTAAGCTCCAGAGCGCTCTCGAGCTTTTTGATCGCAAGTTCGACTTCCCAACGTTCATAGGCAGTGATAGCTTCCTGGTATAACGCCTCTGATTTTTTCCGATCCGTCGCGCTGGGTTGTGCTGGACTCATACATAGCCTCCATAGACGATAACTTATACCTTATTATAACATTTTTACCTGCTATGCCAACATGACGAAGGTACTAAAGTAATGTTCAGACACAATCCACCCGTCAAAGACTACCACCACGGTTCATGCTTCACATCAACACCAAATTCGGTCAACAAAGTTTGCATCTCTTCCCAATGTTTCTCATCAATGACGGCCAGGCCGGGAGCCTGCGGCAGTGGACGGAGCCAACGACTCAGCCGACGGTCGGCACGCCGCAGTTCTTGTAGCGTCTCATCGCTCTCCAGACGCAACAACAGGACGCGGGCGACCTGCCCGGAACCGTAATGTTTGCCCCACGCCTTGAGCTGCTTGCGCCATTCCGGCGTCAGCGGTGTTCCCGTCATGCGCTCCACCAACGCGATGATGTCGGGGATATCTAATCCTGTGGAAACGGCAAGATGCACACTGTGCGGCGTCAGACGCCAACCGTCGTCGCTTGCCTCGGCAATGCGACGGAGCGTGCCGTCCACATAGAGGCTCGGCAGGGCTTGTCGAGAACGCAAGCTGTCCTGATCCCAGTACAGGCTGTTGGGAAGATCTGCCTCGGGGCCTTGAGAATAAGTCGGCAATGCTCCCAATGCCTCCAATTCCGCCTCGACCTTGCCACGGTGCTTGGTATGCAGCCAGGCGACGCGCTCGTCCAGCCGATGCAAAAGATTGTGGAGCTGCGGGTGACGGAGCAGTTTGTCGAGCAGGGCGGCGTCGTCAACCTGCAAGATGACGACATCGCGGCGGATGACGATCCGCTCGTACTGACCGCCCCATTCCTCCAGCGTGCGGATGATATTTTGGGGCACGGGTTGTCCGGTGGCTTCTTCAAGAAAAACGCGGATGGTTTCCGACGATTCCCCACGTTGCAGGGCCTGATACACGGCCTCACGGGTGATCCGATACGAAACCACGCTCTCATTGAACTTCTCGCGTTCGGCAAAGCGTTCGAGATTGGACATGACGGAGAGCGGCACCGGCCCCATAGCCAGGATCTGAAAATCGGGCTGCAAGATGACTTGCCCGGTTTCCTCCGCGGATGGGGTGGCAGGTTGGTTGGTGAAGTGTGCACAGGCCAAAGGCGTGAGCCGCAGGGCGATGGGAACACCGTCCGGCGCCGCGTAGCCCAGTTCTACCACACCCAACGCCTGAAGCTCTTTCAGGATCACGACAGCCGTTTGATGATCCAGTTGCTGCAGAGCCTTGTCAAGCATATCCCGCCGATTTATAGGAAGCCAGCGCAGACCGGCGTAGAGTGACTGCAAGGTATGATTGGGCAGCAACAGGCTTCCATTGCGCCCACCGTTGAGAAAAGCAACAAAGAGGGGGAAGGGGAACCAGGACGTCTGGGCGATTTCCTTGAGAAGGCCCAAAACCTGCCTGCGTATCTCTGCAAACGAGCACGTCGCTAAATTGGTGTAATAAATGAACTGCGACAGGATATTGATATCCACGGGCGTATGAAAAGTGATATCTGGATAGCTTTTGAGGATATCGAACAATTGCGTGCGCGGGGAAGCATTCCAGAAGAGCTTAACGGCGTCATTGTCCACCGCCATAATAGATGTCGGCGTAACTTCCAACAATTTGAGGGCCTGCAACACCCTCTGCAACCAGGCCAGATGTTCGATATCGCTTTCGGCATCCAATCCCAGGCTTTTGGCGATGCGACGCAGGTCGCGTTTGGACATCTCGCCGGATTTCAAAAGGTCCGCCGGCTCACGTCGCAGTTCTGCCCAAACAAAGAAGAGCCGGCGCAGACATAGCACCGTGTCCGTACTTTTGATATGCGCCGGCGCAACAGTCGCTTGCCGGTCGAGTTTGGGTTCGGGTAACGGCAACAGCGCCCGAGGCAGAACAGCCCTGACCTCCGGCGCAATGCCGAATTTGTCAAGTGGCTCGAAGGTGCGGCGCGAACCGACGGTAAGCTCGTTCAGGTTGACGACGAGTCCCTTGCGCATCAGGGAAAGTATCACATCTCGCAGCCGGGGGCGGTCCAGCGTCGCCTCCAGACCCTCGACATAGATCATATCGGCCATGATCAGCGGCAAGGTGATGTCCCGCAGGGTGTAAATACCGTCCTTTTTGAGCATCAAGGCCAGAACAGCGCGCTCAGCCTGGCTCAAACGCTCAATGAAGGCAGGCAAACCGGCGATGGCGCGGATTTTCTCGCTCAACGTGGCGACCAGTGTTTCTTTACGCAAAGCCACCTTTGTGGGAGAAACATCCAGGGTTTCGGCGATCTGCTTAAGCGTTTCAAGATGGTATAGATCGAGCGAGGTACGCAGCGCCTCGGTCACACTTCCTCCTTGGGCATGTATCCCTGACGTTCCATATCGCTCAAAATGCGGCTCACGTGTTCCGGACGCAAAAGGGCCACCCGCGGCGTCACCAATCCCAGAATCGCTTCGCGCATCGTTGGCAGGGCAGCCTGTAGTTCATGAAGGGTGAATTCATCGCGGGTCAACAACAGCGCCTGTTGAGGATAAAACCGAACGTGCCCATAGCGTTCCCACCAATACCGCCACCATTGTTGAATCTCCGGCAGCGGAGGGAAGTCGGCGCTCTCTTCCCAGACAGCCTTAAGCGTTTCCGGTGTCGCGCCCCTCTCAAAAGCACTGTGAAGCAAGTGTACATCAAGCTGATAAAGCAGTCGGTTGTTTACCCATCCTTTAGATCGCGCCCACTGTTGCACCGCAGCGAGAAATTGCGCCCGAGCCGGCGGCTTCACTCGTAGGGTCTGTTCTCCGGCATCGAAAGTCACATCGTCGCGGCGCAATGTCGGAGCTTCGGCAATGGGCAGCGCTTCGATACGCTCCCAATACACGTCCTGGAGGTAGCGTAGACGGAAGACTTCCATATTATCCAAATCGGGCGCGGCCTCGACGAAGCCCAGCAGGTACAACGGCCCCTGCAACATCGCCCGCAACACTTGCTCCAGAAACCCCTTCCAATGACCTCGTGCGTCGGTCAACAGCAAGCTGTCTTGATAGTGATGGGTTTCGGGTCGCGGATACAATTTCACCAGAAAATCCACCACTTTATCCACTGCAAGCCATGTGTCATGTGGCAAAAAGGATAGAACGGCCAGGATCACCCGGCGCAACATGGAGTATGTTGTCGCCATGACACGATCAATACCGCCCAGATCCCAGTAGACGCGGTGTCCCCATTCCACCTTGACCTGCCCACTGCGCCAGGCGGGCCACCATTCCGCCCAATTTGCTTCAATACAATAGAGGCGGAACAATAGCACCGCCTGACTGCCCGGAGAACACATCAGCCAGGCCGGAATCAAGGCGTTGTTGACGGTCACGGGGGAACCGGCAAACAGCAGATACGCGCTGCTCAATATATGGTACAGGAATTCAACATTCACCCGCGGAAGTTCCAGTTTAGCTGACCACGCCACAAGCGCAGCGTCGCTCAGATAAGGCAGCGGGGGGCACAGGGTAATGTTTCCCTGAAAATTGGGGGTGTTGAGCAGGCGTTGCACGTCCGCAGGCACAGGCGGCCATACCTGGTAATCCCGGCTATACATCGTAGCAGGTACAAGCCAACGCGGGCGTGGACGCAACGAGTAAGATTCGCTCTGGACCAGGCTCAGGAGCTGTTGAATCTGCGACAACAGAAGCTGGGGATCGGCAGCTTTGACGTAAGTTGTGGGTTCCGGCTCCGTAGGAAAGGGAAGGTAACGTGGAGGGAGCACGCTCAAAAGTGAGGAGGGGATGAAGAATTCTCCATTTTCATCAAATAACCCCAGGCCGATGTCAATAATTCTTCGTAAAAACGTGGCCGGACTCCCGGAAAATGGCTCCATTTGTTCAATCGGTGTAGGCACCGTGTACCAATCCATGAGGTCCTGGTAAAGAAGCAAGTACGTGTAAAAACGCTGCTCCTCATCGTTGAGCCTGCGCAACTGTCGGTTCACACGCTCAGGATCAAGAAATCCCTCGATGAGTTGACGCAACAGATCGGCGCGCGTGCGTCCTTTGGGCGAGAGGTTGAGCCGGTTGATCTGCTGGCGGATATGATCCACGCGCCACCCATCTTCTGCCAGGCTTTCAACAAACTCTTCCTTTGGATCCTTTGATGGACGAAGCCAGAACGGTTCACTGTCCGGCGGCACCGGCGAGGAGGGATTAGGCCATACGTAGTTGAGCTTAGAGGTCAGGGACTCCGGCGTACACTCACCCACAACATCCTGAGCGCCCTGGGGCGACTTTCTCTGGGAGAAAAACGGGTTAGCTAACATCATCGGTAGCCTTAACGCCGTTGGGTGTGGGGCAGTGCGCCGGGAATTTCCTCATCGTAGAGGATCAGATAACGGTAGCCCTGCTCGGTCAAGAAACGTTGACGATTGGCGCTGTATTCCTGGTCTACCGTCTCTTTGGTGACAATGGAGTAAAAATACGCCTGTCGTCCGCCGGCTTTGGGACGCAGGATGCGTCCCAACCGTTGCGCTTCCTCCTGACGGGAACCGAACGTACCTGAAATCTGGATGGCAACGCTGGCATCGGGGAGGTCTATGGAGAAATTGGCAACTTTGGAGACGACCAACGTTTTGACCTCACCGGTACGGAACTTCGCATACAGCGCCTCACGCTCTGCGACTCTCGTGTCGCCGGTGATAAGGGGGAAATCGTAGTGTTTGGCGATCTTTTCCAATTGTTGCAGATACATCCCGATAATGAGTATCTGATCGCCCCGATGATAGCGCAACAGCCGATCCAAAACGTCGAGTTTTATGGAGTTGTCGGCCGCAATGCGGTACTTCTGGCGTTCTTCGGCGACGATGTATTCCAGCCGCTCGGCCTCCGGCATGCCCACGCGGATTTCGTAGCAAATCGCGGGTGCGATCCAGCCCTGGCGCTCAAGGTCGTGCCAGGGCACATCGTATTTCTTGGGGCCGATGAGTGAGAAAACGTCCTCTTCAAGCCCGTCTTCACGGACGAGCGTCGCCGTCAGCCCCAGGCGGCGGCGTGCCTGCAATTCTGCGGTGATGCGAAAGACCGGCGCAGGCAGCAGATGCACTTCATCGTAGATGATCAGGCCCCAGTCGCCCTCGTTAAACAGGCCGAAGTGCGGGAATTCCTGTTCCAGCGGCAGATGTTGCCCCTTCGTCCCGCGCTTGCGGTGGGTAAGAATCTGGTAGGTGGTCACGGTGATCGGGCAGATTTCCTTGCGCAGGCCGGTGTATTCGCCGATCATCTCAGGGGAGACGGTGGTTTTGTCGAGCAGTTCCTCGCGCCATTGGCGCGCCGCTACGGTGCTCGGCGTGAGGATAAGGGTGTTGGTCTGCGCCTGTGCCATCGCCAGCATGCCGACGATGGTTTTTCCGGCGCCGCAAGGAAGCACGATCACGCCCGCGCCGCCGGCATCGGAACCATCGGCCCAAAAGACATCGCTGGCGTCCCTTTGATAATGGCGGATAACGAAAGGCTGGCCCGACGCCGTCACATCGCGCAGTTGGAGGTGGAGTGCGCCGCCTGCCACATAGCCCACCAGGTCTTCGGCGGGATAGCCGGCCTTGACGAGTGCCTGCTTGACATGTCCACGCCGCGAGGCCGGAACTTGCAACGTATGCGGCCCCACCCGCCCGATGATGTAAGGCTGCACATTGCGGTTGCGCTCCAGCTCCATCAACAAGAGCGGATCGTCGGACATCAGGCGCAAACGGGTCGGGTCGTCGGGATCACGGGTAAGCCGCACGCGCCCGTAGCGTCCGATCGCTTCCTTAACTTCGACGACGACGTTATCGGGCAGGGGATATTTGGCATACTGGCGCAGCCCCGTGAGGATTTCATCGGCGGTCATGCCGGCCGAGGCCGCGTTCCACAGCGAGAGGGACGAAATTCGATAGGTGTGGATATACTCCGGGCTTTTTTCCAGCTCGGCAAAGCGTGCCAGATGATCTCTGGCCGCTTCGTAAAATGCGTTATTCACTTCCAGCAGGACCGTGCGGTCCCCTTGCACGATTAAAGGCGCGTCAACTCGATAGTCCATAGCCAGGCTATTTTACATTACAATAGGCATTTCGTCAATGTGTGGTAGAATCCAAGCCGGAAGCTGGAGGCTGGCTGCTGGTTGCTGGAGGCTGGCTGCTGGTTGCTGGTTGCTGGAGGCTGATGTAGGTAGTTGAGTTATTCGCTCATCCTAAACGGAGGGAACACTATGCAACGTTTGATGGTCACAGGGGGAGCCGGGTTCATTGGATCCAATTTTGTGCGCTACATGCTGGAAAAATATCCCGATTATTTCATCGTCGTCTACGATAAACTCACCTACGCCGGGCGTCTGGAGAATCTGCAGGATGTAGCGGCGAAGTTTGCGGGGCGTTATGCCTTCGTGCAGGGCGATATATGCGACGGCGCCAAAGTCGAGGCCACGTTAAAGGACTACGCGCTCGACACCATCGTCAACTTCGCCGCCGAGACGCACGTGGATCGCTCACTGATGGAGCCGGGATCGTTCATTCAGACGGATGTCTTCGGTACGTATGTGCTTTTGGAAGCTGCGAAGAAGCTGGGGATGGAGCGCTATCATCAGATCAGCACCGATGAGGTCTACGGGCAAGTGCTGGAAAACCGCTCCGTCGAGACGGACCATCTGAAGCCGCGCAGTCCGTATGCCGCCAGCAAAGCCGGCGGCGATCTGATGGTGCTGGCCTATTACGAATCGTGGGGCTTGCCCGTCACCATCACCCGTGGCTCGAACAACATCGGCCCCTACCAGTACCCGGAAAAAGTCGTGCCGCTGTTCGCCACCAACGCCATAGACGATCAACCGCTGCCGGTCTACGGCGACGGTCTGCAAATGCGCGATTATCAGTACGTGCTCGATCACTGCGAGGGTATTGACGTGGTGCTTCACAAGGGCAAGATCGGTGAAGTCTACAACGTCGGCACGGGCAGTGAGATGACCAACCTGGAGATGACCAGGATCGTGCTGGCAACCCTGGGCAAACCCGAAAGCCTCATCAAACATGTGGAAGACCGCGCCGGGCATGACCGCCGTTACGCGCTGGACGTGAGCAAGCTCCGCGGCCTGGGGTGGGAACCCCGCCACACCTGTGCAGAAGCCATTGAGAAGACCGTGCGCTGGTACGCGGAGAACGAATGGTGGTGGCGTCCTATCAAAAGCGGGGAGTTATACAAAGCCTATTATGCGGCTCAATACGGCAAGCGATTGAGCCAATAGCCAAAGGATGGCCGGTTAACGTCGTTGGCGCGCCGCAGAGCGGCGCGCCAACCATTATTACACCTTCTTCAGTACGACGTTATGGCACTACGGCCTGGACCTGTTCAACAGCCGCACAGGTCGTTCCCACAAGGATGGTCACCTGTTTTTCCTTTTGGGTCACGTACACACAATTGTCCTGGGCCAGCCACCGATAATCGTGCATTTCGCCAACCAGGGCGGGCACTTCCAGGGTGAAATCGGGGCGGTGCTCCATCATTGCCCGATAGAGCTTGAGAAACTCGGCGGCTTCCTTATCACTATCCCAACTGGTATTCAGAACGGTCACATACGCCCCGTCCGTTTGCAGGAACACATACCGATCTCCTCCCCAGCCTTCCGCAGCCTTGATGGCTAAAGCCGGTCCGGCATGCGTCGCCAGGATGAGGCGCAGACCTAGCTCGCCCATCACATCGTTGTCAAGCTCTTGCCACGTGCCCCCCAGTTTGCTCGTCAAATCGCCAAGCGTAACACTTACGGGCGCATCTTTATCCCAATAACGCTCCGGGTGCAAAATCTGTTCGGTGGATTGGGGTGGCGTCTCGTAAGCTGCATTGACCTCTTCCCATCCGCCGCGATCATAGAGGGCTTGCACGAATTTCAACCCCGCTGAATAGGGGAAGGCGAGCGACTCTCGGATGAACATGGGGGTCGTTTCCAGAACCTCGTCTTCGACGCCGCCGACGCTTGACATTAGCTCAAGCATGTCAATTGCCATGACATAATCACTCGCGTACAGAATTGTGGATAGGGTGGCATCACCCTCCACCAACGCGCGGAAAGCCAGATGCCGATCATCGTCAGCTGTCTCATCGTCCAGTTGAGCAAGGTCGAAGTGTTGGTCCTGCAAGGCATGCACATATTCGTGGGCGATGACGGTTTGATCAGCGCTGGTCTGTTCTTCAGTCTCCAACACATAGAACCGGTCGTCTTCCGGCGTGTAGAACCCGGCCGTCTGCTCGGTTTGCACATCTACCAGCATTTCTTCCAAATCTAAAGCCGGGTCAATGAGGCCGAGGAGTTCGAGCATTGCCTCATCGTTCTCAAGGGCCTCGTGTTCCTGGTGATCAATCCCCTCCACAAGACGGTCACGTAACTCGTCTTTAGTGATGGTTTCTGAAGGCACGGTCGCCTTAAAATCCAACTCGCGGACTTCAGCGATTTGACGCTCGACATCGCGTAAGGAAGTTCGCGTCCCAGAAGTCAGTATGCGGGAATACTCCAGCGCAGTGGCGAATTGCTGTCCCCCCGTCCAACCGTAGAAGAAGCGTTTCAAATCGTTGAGAGCAGCGTGCACGGTGAATTGGGGTTTGCCGGAGCGCACATATTGCATGAGTACACCTCCCGCCACAGGAGGATCAATTTGCGGGGCGCGCAGGGCGGCAATAGCGGCAACTATGCCGATCTTCCGATAGAGTTGTGTGGTGTTGTCGGTCTTGAGGTCATCGGCAGATAAGGCTATGGTGATGGTCATCATACGGGTGGCATCACCGGTCTCTGCAATGACGATCTCTGGCTTGTCATCCATAAACTGGTCGAACAACTCCTGCATTTCCTTGATCGCCTTATCATCCGCTAATTTGAAACCTTTGTCCAGAGCCGTCATAAAGTTTTGAAGCTGGTAGTCCTGTTGAGTGTCAGCCAGGGCTTGATAGGTCTCAAGGGATTTTTTAGCGTCGCGGTAACGGCCCATCTCACAATAAGCGACACCCAAGAAGTAATGCGCATACGCATTTTCCGGGTCTTCGACCAGCACATTTTCCAGGATCGCCGCCCCTGCTTGCGGATCACCTCGCAACACAGTTAAGATTCCCAATAAGTATTGCACGTCCTTTTTAGAGTCGTCAAGCGCGGCAGCTTCCTGGATCACGCGCAGTGCCTGCTCTTCCTGTTGCTGATTCAACATAATCCGTGCCAATCCGATCAAAGCATCCTGCGAATAAGGATTCAATTTGACCGCCAGTTGATATTCGGCTTTCGCTTCGTCTGTTTTTTCCTGTTGCAAATACGACTGTCCCAGGTCAACATGAAGTGTAGCAGGCGCCGGACTCAAGCGCATGGCTTCGATATAAGCCGCGTCGGAATCCTCCCAGCGTTCCTGTTCAGCATAGGCAATCCCCATACCACGATACGCCGAGACGCTATAAGGGTCAATCTGGATCGCTTTGCGGAAATAGGTGAGGGCCTTGGCGGCATCGCCATCGCACAATTTGGCGAATCCTATACCGACATGCGCGCCGATAAAACGAGGTTGCGCTTCGGTCAGACTTTGAAATTCGCGCTCGGCACGACTACATTCTTCTTTGCCCAAATACACAAACCCAATCTGCAAGCGCACGTTATAATCATCAGGGCGCAATTTCAATGCCTGGTTCAAATGCGTCAACGCCTCATCATATTCTTGCTTCTGGTAATAGAGATAGCCGCGTTCGACATAAATAGCGGCCTTCTCAGCTTCCGTTGCCGATGCTTCCGCCTTTTCCAGCCAGCTCTTAGCAGACTCATAATCGTGGCGCGCGATATAAACCTCTGCCAGGGAAAGCATCGAGTCAAAATCTTGTGGCAGCAGCTCAAGGGCTTTGTTCAAAGCAGCCTCTGCTTCATCATAACGTTCACGCAGCAACCAAAATCGGCCCAGGAGCTTGTACGTGCCAAAAAACTCCGGCTTCAAAGCGACCGTTTGCTCATAGATGACGCGAGCACGCGCAAAATCAGACGTCTCCCTGTAAAACCCGGCCAGCGCATATCTGGCATCAAGCGATTCGGGGTCAAGGGTGTATGCCGTTTCCGCAGCCTTCTGGGCTTCATCATAACGAGAATCCAGCAGATAAGCTTGGGTCAGGGCAGACTGAACGTAAGCACTTTGGGGGTCAAGAGCGACGGCTTTTTCAGCAGCCTCAAGCGCCTTTGCAGCTTCATCTCTCATAAGATAAGCGCGAGCAAGTGTTGCCTGGGCCATAGCATCGTCCGGGGCAACCTCGACAGCCTTCTGCGCATATTCCAGAACCGCCTCGGAATTTTCCGCCGAACGCCAGCTTTCCATCCAGCTCAGCCCGACGTAAGCCGGCACATAATCAGGTTGCACCTCCAGGGCTTTTTGATAGAGCGCCACCGCACCTTCAAGGTCACTTTGCCAGAACCGGCTTTCTGCTTCCTCGATAAAAGCCGCCGGATCAGGCGTTGGTGTGAGGGTGGGCGTTGGCAACGGTGTGGATGTCGGCGCGGGTGTAGCCGTTGGCTCCGGCGTAGCTGTGGGAGGTTCAGGAGTTGTAGAGTTACATGCTGTGAGCACCAGAGGAAACACACCTGCCATCAACAAGATAAACACAAAACAGCGACGAGATATCTTCATGATTTTGTCCTTTCTGTATATGGGATCAAGCTGCTGAGGTATATCATCTTACACAACCTCATTATACCCAAATCTCAAGATTGCAAAAATGTCATGACCTTCCTTGACACAAAATATGATCCGTGTTTAATCTGGGGTATGGCAAAAGGTGGCAAGCTGTTGCGTTCCGTCAATCGCACCGTGCGCGAGTTCAATCTCATTGCGAACGGCGACCGTATCGCTGTAGGCGTCTCCGGTGGCAAGGATAGCCGCGTGTTGCTCGACGTACTGCGCGACGGCATAGACTTCCCCGGCACATATAGCCTGGTCGCCGTGCATGTGGATGGAACCCATGTGGGCCTGCCCAACCTCGTCCCCGTCCTGGAGCCGTGGTTCCGTGAGCTGGGCGTTGCGTATCACATTGCGCCGTTGACGGTGGCAGATGACGAGCCTTTGCCGATGGCCTGTTTTCGCTGCGCGCTGAACCGGCGCAAGGCATTGTTCCTCGCCGCCGCGCAGCTAGGATGCAACAAGGTAGCGTTGGGCCACCACGCCGACGATGCCGCGATCACCGCACTGATGAATATCCTGTATGCCGGGCGGATCGAGACGCTTGAGCCACGCCGGGATTTTTTCGGGGGGCGCATAACGGCCATCCGCCCCCTGATCTGCACGCCGGAAAAAGAAGTCATCCACTACGCCCGCGCGCGCGGTTGGACATTTCCGCCGGAACTGGCCTGTCCGCGCGAACAGACCAACCGTCGCCGCCACTTCGAGCATTTTCTGGCGACATTTAAGGATAAGGAACGCACACAAATCCGCGCCAATCTGTGGCGGATCGCGCAACGGGTTCAAACGGACTCTGGCGAACACTCAAACGTCAAACGTTGAACCGTTCTAAGTTCAAATGGACAAGGAAAACATGAGCCAAGATCCACGACGTGAAGCGCAACTCCGCAAGCTGAGCCGCTTTCTGGCGTTGCTGTTACGCCACCGGCCAGACCGCTTTCCCATCCCCATGGATGCCGAAGGTTACACCGACCTCGATGGGGTGATGCAGATTCTCAAAGGACTGCCGAACTTTCGTTGGGCCACGCGCGCCGACATTGACGCGGTGCTTGCACTACCGGGACGTCAACGCTTCGAGATCATCGGAGGGCGCATCCGGGCATTGTACGGGCACAGTGCTATCCGCCCGACCTACACACCGGTCGCGCCGCCTGAGGTACTCTATCACGGGACCGCGCCGAAGAATTGCGACGCCATCCGGCGCGAGGGGTTGCGACCGATGCAGCGGCAATACGTCCACCTGGCGACAACACCGGAAATGGCGCGCAGCATCGCATTACGTCATACAAACAAGCCAATCATCTTGCGCATTGATGCGGCGCATGCATACACAGCAGGCGTGATATTCTATCACCCGGAGGAAAACATCTACTTGTGCGAGGCAGTTCCTGAAGAATTTATTACATTTTTACCCTCGTAGTCGGCCGTTGTTTACGCGTGCGCTTCCACACAAACACACCGAACAAGATCGCCAGCATCACCCAGGAAACCAGACGTAGGCCGGGATGGGCAAAACTCGCCCCGATCATCTGCGCATGAACCGTGCCAAGCGCAAATGCAACATAATAAAAGAGGAATTTTTGTGGCGGGGCTTTGCCCCGCCACAAAAACCCTCCCTAAAGCAGCCAAACAGCGCCGGGGAAACAATCCCGGCAAGATACGACCTGATTTCAACCCTCATTGGGGCACAAAGAATACCGGATAACGAATCAAGGTGAACAAAAAGAAAACGGACCGATAGTAGATAAGCGCTTGATGCAAATAAGGGCGCAAAAATGCCCCCAGATAAGCGTACCTCATATTGTACCAGAGTTGCAGGTTGTTCCAGCGCGTACTGACTGCCACGCCCCAGGTGTTGTAAAACACAGCCATGACGAGTGTAGCCAGGACAACGCCGATCAACAGCCCCAGGATATTGTCGAGCGCACGGAGTTTGGGCAGCGTCGTATCAGGGAAAAGCAACTTGCTCAACAAGTAAATGCCGATAAACAACGGAACGCTAAGCCCGACAAATGCAATCGTCTCGGCGATGATCATATTCGGTACACCGCTACCGGTCGCACGGCTCAACGCTACGGCGATCTCACGAAGCATGTTCGTCGCCAATGTGACCAGGCCGGCAACGGTGACGGCGATGTAGAAGCCAAACAACCCGATTAGCGCGCGCAGCAACCCTTCCATCGTACAAAGAATGATGATAAGCACACCGATCAAGATTAAGAATCCATCCAGAATGGTCATAGTTCCCCTCTTCACCTTCTCTGAAAATAGTCTGATGGTCGTTAGTCAGATAGTCTTGCAATCATTCTCAATTATCGGGGCTGTACCACCGGTTCGATTACACTCCTTACTAAAATAACCGCTAATCCCGCGAATCTACGCGAATCTTTCTTGACGATAAATCGTCGAGCGAAAAGGACAAAGAGCGGTAAACCGTCCTTACGGCCCGCTTGAGCGGGCTTGAGCCTTCTGAGCCTGGTGGTTTATCACCGGCTTGACCGCCGTTATGAGAAAAAATGGCAGATGCGCAATCTGCGCCCACGGGTCCTGATGCCCCAAAGCCTCCCGCTCGATGCGCGCCAACGCCGCCGTCTCTTCTACATTGAGCGGCAGCTCGCGCAGAAAGTCAAAACGCACAGTGGATGGAGCATACAGGGTATCAAACAGCCCCACGTTCACCCGGAAACCGTGCATAGCAAGCAGCCCCGGCAATTTACGCCCGATGAGGGGATCGGCGCCGGCGCGTGTCAACCCGTTCATCCACAGCTCGCGCGTGGCAATCTCCGGCGGATATTCGATCAGCCCACCATAGTCGGGTTCCAGCGCGACAAAGGCGCCATCTTTCGCCAGTACCCGCGCGATTTCGCGCACCGCTCCGGTAACGGGACGCACCCACAGCAATGTCAACTGCGCGAAGACCAAATCGAATGTCCCATCGGCAAAGGGCAAATGCAGAGCCTCCCCGCCGATGCGATATGCCCCATCGAACGCACCCGCCTCTGCCCGCAGCGCAGCGACAGCACAATCCAGCGCCACGACCGCCCCACCGGCACGGCGCACCAACTCACCGGTCACAGCACCGTATCCGGCGCCTAAATCCAACACGCGCTTTCGCCGCGCAATGCCCACCTGCCGCAACAACCGCCCACGCGCCGGCGCCAGCCATTCCGCCTGCTGGATCAGCATCTCCGGCGCGGGAAGAGCATACTTTTCCAATTGTGATCTCCAAGAAGTGATCGGTTGTCAATAGCCGACAGGCAAAAGCCGGGAACTGAAAGCTGATAGCTGATAGCTGAAAACTAATGGCTGAAAGCTACCTTCCCCCACCCGCACAGGCGCACGCACATGCACACCCGGCACATGCGCAGCCTCCCCCACCGCCGCTACCACTGGACTTTGCCAGCGCCGTGAAGATGTCACCTGTGACCTTGTCCACGCCGCTCAAATCAACGAAACCGCCTTTTGCACCGGGGATATTGAGCGAGCCGGGCATGATCGCCGCCGCCAGGCCACCCATCGTGGATTCGGCCCAGCCGGCGAATGACCCCGCCACATCGCCTGCCCGCGTGCGTCCGCCGATGGACGGGCCGCTGGGCCGCGCAGACGAACTGACGCCACCGCCAATAGACCGTGGGCCACGCACCCACACCGGCCAATAGTTGTAGCCGCGATGTGTAAGCACGGTGGGGTAGTTATCGTTCATCATCACCCAGGGCAGGTATTTGTCAAGATACTGTTGGCGGGCTTCGATTTCACCAAGCGACGCGGCTTGCATCATCGCCCGCTCGATCACACGGCGATAGTATTCCTGGGTATCCGAAAGGTCAAAGTCCTTCATTTTCATAGCTGTGGACTTGATGAGCACCTCGGTGGGCTTGCTGAAGTCAATATCGCGCACGGGAGTGCCGGCGTGACGCTCCAACAAGGTCAGGTAACCGTCTTCGTAATTGTGGATGATCGTCCCCTTCGCCTGCGCCACCTGGCGACGATAGTCACGGCGTTCCTTCTCATTGTTCAGATGCGCCCGATTGAGTACCTGAAAATCTTTGGTGACGGCGACCGTCAATGGATTGTCTTTGACCACTTCCACGACACCTTTTTCGAGCAGGCCGAAGATAACCAGGGTGAGCACTTTATTCAACGGCATTTCAAGCAAGACGGCCGCTTCGGGGGCCGTTAAGCCGCGTTTGATGCCGCCGCCTTCCACCTGCGCGATAGCAGGCAGATAGGCGTGTCGCTTTTTCTTGAGCGAACCTTCGTTGACGATAATAAGCGGCACGAGGACCAACGGCGCGAGCAATGTGAAAAACGGTGCGGCGATGAAGAGGAATACCAGTCCGGCAATAAGAATGACAAACACCGAAATGCCGGTACCACCGGAAAAGCGGAAGAAAAGGAAGGCAAACAGTATGGCAACGACGCTGCCGATGATAAAATGCGTCCCGGGATTGTCCCTCAGCCACTTGTTCGTCAACTGAATGAGCGACATCTTGATCACGCGCGTCATGCCGCGCTTGGGGAAAGAGACGCCGACGCGATATGCCTTCGTCGCCTTGCCCTGCGGCCACTGCCACACGGCGACGGCGCGGCCCTGGTAAAGTACCCGGTTGGTGAAAGGGACATCCTGATACAGCATTTCGTCCGGTCGGATACCTTCCAGCATATAGATTGCAATCTGGATGTTCGATGTGCCGAGCACGAAATCGCTGTCGAACCAGGTAGGGGTGATTTGTAGCGAGGCATAGTCCTTTTTGGTCGTATCCTGAAACACCAGATCGGGCATCGTAAACTCGAAGTGCAATGTCCCCTGTGCCCCCCGTCGGATTCCCTGACTTCCCAGGTGCACTTCGACGCCGGGATTC
Organism: Anaerolineae bacterium; assembly: GCA_035373625.1. Classification (GTDB taxonomy): domain Bacteria; phylum Chloroflexota; class Anaerolineae; order B4-G1; family SLSP01; genus DSWT01. The sequence goes on from DAOSNS010000030.1 coordinate 16,457, forward strand.
ACGTATTCGGACTTGCGGATGTCGCGCAGATTGACGCCGTTGATGGAAGCACGCATCGTGCTGATGTCGTAATTGCTGTGCGGCATGCCGATGTCCACCACATCAATCGTACTACCGTGGTTGGCAAATGTGATGTCGTAGACAATCTTCACCGAAGCGTCCGGCTGCACATAAACTTGCATCTTCAGGTCCGGCACGTCGAAGCTGTAACTCTGCGCCGCCACCGGCCCGCCGAAAGACGTCATCAGCACCAACAACGCCAAAAAGGCCAACGCGCGATAAAAGTGTTTGCTCTTCATTCCTCATCCCTCCAACACTGATAAGTAGTCAACGATCAACAATCAGCTATCAGCAGAAACTGTTCAGGACTTACGCAGACGTATCCACTTTTCACCGCCGAGGCCGCGGAGAACGCCGAGAAATGAGAAAATCTCCGCGCTCTCGGCGTGCTCTGCGGTAAAGTTCCGCCGGTTTGCGTAAGTCCTATGTTGATAGCTGACGGCTGAAAGCTGACAGCTACCTCACCGTCCCCCACCCGCACACGCGCACGCGCAGGCACATCCGGCGCAGGCACACGCGCAACTGCTATGAAAACCGCCGCCGCTTCGTGAGGATGACGAGGTACTGGGCGGCGCAGGTTTTTGCAGTGACGTGGGCATAATCGCCGCGGCCATGCCGCCCATCGTCGTCTCTGCCCAACCCGCGAAGGAAGCGGCAACATCGCCGAATTTGGGAGCGGGACGTCCGCCGGCGGCACTACCTGCGGCACCCGCTGCCCCGGCTGCACCACCGGCCGCCGCAGCGGGACGCGCCGTTTGCCGCGCCCATCGTGGCCAGTAGTTGTAGCCGCCAACGGTCATCACCGAACGGTAGTCTCTATCCAGCATCACCCACGGTCCGTACTGATCCAGGTATTGCTCGCGCTGCGGGATGTCGCCCAGGGAAGCGGCCTGTTGCATGGCCCGCTCGATGACGCGGCGATAGTAATCCTGTGTGTCCGAGAGATCAAAACCCTGCATCTTGGCAGCAGTGTCCTTGACCAGCTTTTCCATCGCCGCGACAACGTTCAATTGCTTCACCGGTTTGTCAGGATGCGCTTCGATCAGATCCAGGAAAGCATCCTCATACTTGTGGATGACGGTGCCCTGTTGCTGCGCCACGGTGCGTCGGTATGCCGCGCGGGCCTTTGCATCCTTCAGGTCAGCTTTGTCGGCGACGCGATACGGCGGAGCCACCTCCACTTTGAGCGGTGTGTCGTCCACCTGCCGCAGCAATCCTTTTTCGAGCATGCCGAAGATGACCAGCGCTAACACTTTGTTCAACGGCATTTCCAGGATCACGGCAGCTTCAGGCGCCGTCAACCCGCGCTTGATCCCTCCGCCTTCAACCTGCGCAATAGGCGGCAAGTAGTTGGGCTTACTGGCCTTGATAATACCACGGATCACCATCCAGATGAAGAGAATCGGGAAAACAAACGGCAAGCAAACCCCAATGGCGCTCGCGAACTGCCTGACCCAGCGCCAGAAGAGGTCCCACGCCGTCACTTTGGTAATGCCGGTGAGGCCACGCTGCGGGAAGGAAACGCCCACGCGGTAGGCTTGCGTTGGCGCCACATTCTCAAAACGCCACACCGCGACGACGCGCCCGTTTTCGGTGCCTTTGTCACTGAACGGCACATCCTGGTAACGCACCTCGTCAAGCTGAATGCCTTCGAGCATTGTGATGCGGATTTCGATCGTCCCCGTGCCGCGCACCGAGTCGCTGTCAAACCACGTTGGCGTGATCTGTAGTGAGGCGTTTTCCTTATTGGTCGTGTCGGTGAAGATCATCTCCGGCATCGTCATCTCGAAATGTAGCGTGCCTTTTCCGCCTGAGGGGATGGCTTTGTTCCCCAGGTGCACTTCCACACCGGGGTTGACGTACTCGGACTTGCGGATGTCGGTCAAGGGCACACCATCAATGGACGCGCTCATATTGCCGATGTTGTATTTGCTGTGCGGCGTCCCGATATCCACAACGTCTATGGTGCTGCCGTAATTCTGAAAGGTGATGTCATAAACGATCTTCGTGGAACTATCCGGCTGAACGAAAACCTGCATCAGCAGCTCCGGCACGGCAAAGCTATAGGTTTGCGCATAAACCGGCATACGCAAAGCCATGCCCAGGAGCGCCACTATTCCCCACAAAGCCAATAACCGCCCAAAATGTTGTTTGTTCATCTCAGTCTCCCGGAAATACCGTTTGAACGCCGGCACGTTGGCCTGTGTGCTCACGGAAAATCTATAAAAATTTGCAAATCCGTTAAAATCCGCTCAATCCGCTGACAAACCGAAGCCCGTTAACAAACCGGAGCCACGGTTAATCGGGAGTGTTACCCTTGCGCCCAACCAGATGGTTCACGAGGGCAGTCGGCGGCGCAGATGACCAGGCCCGGACAGATACTGCAATGGGTCGGCGACTCCACCCGCTCGCGGTACACGCGGAAGACATCGTGATTCCAGATGTCGTCCCAGGCCATGGTGAGAAGGTTGCCCGCGCTCTGGTAGGGGCCGCGCGGCGGGATAACGCTGCCATCCGGCTCGACGCGCACTGCCACATCCCCGGAACAGCGTGGCCCCCGTCGAACCTGCTCGACCAGGGGGAGCGCCGGATCGCGCTGCACCGGTGGATCCCAAATAAAGCGCGCCTGCGCATTGTCGGCGGTCTCTTCGACGATTGCCGCCACCTGAGGCATCGCATCGGCATAGAAGACGCCATCCCGTTCGGCCAAAGCGGCATCGGTGGTGGCATAGGCCACAAAGGCGATGTTATCCGTGCCCGCAGCCAACAAGGTATCAATCGTGGCCGTCAACGTGCCAAGCGTGGCCTGAAGCAGGGGGATTTCGGCAATGGCGCAGACCCGGTTTTCTTCGAGCCATGCCAGCAATGCGACTGCAGCCGCATGATCATCATCGCCACACAGCGCGTCGTGGACGGCGGGATTGGTAGAGGCGTAGAGGAAGGTGATGTGATCCACGCCCGCCTGGGTCAAGGCCGTCAACAAGTCGGTATTCCAGAGATCGCTGGCGCGCCCGCGCACACCGGCGATCATCCCCAGATCCTCGGCATGCTCGACGGCGCGGATGAGAAATGACGGCTCCGGCTGCGGTGGCACAAGCACTGTGACATGGGGGATACCTGCCGCCCATAAGCGGTCGAGAATCGGAAGCAGTTTCTCCGGTTCGGCAAGCGGCACAGAGGCTTGCAGCGGCGCGATAAGCTGCGCAGCGTAGGGCGACAGAGCTGCGTCGTCAAGGTTGAAGACCGGGTACATATCGCCGGGCGTGGTAATTCTCTTGATGAGATCCTCAACCTTTGCAATGTCGGCGCGCATAGTGTCGGCGCTTTCCCCACGGAAGTTGGCGATCAAATCGGCGAGAATGGCGTCGGTGGTTTTGCCGTCGAGTAACCCTTTGACGATGAGGACGCCGGAAGGCGACAGGCGCGCCGCAGCCGTCGCGTTGGCGATCAACAGGCCGGTTCCATCACGCTCCACCCGCAGGTGAAAGCGTGTGTAAGCGCCGTCAGTCTCCTGCATAGCATGGTAAATGCCGGGGGGGATTGCAGGTGGACGCACCGTGCGCTTAACGCTGAACAGATTTTTAAGCCATTCCATTGCCATGGTCCCTCCTCAGATTTATGATTGCGGATTGCCGATTTAGATTTACTGTTTCACAATTGCCTTGACCATATCAAATCCCCCAGAACCCGCGAACTTAAATCAACCGGGGTCACCTTTGACGATACTTGCGATCGTAAAGCGTTTCGTCATAAGGCATGCGGCGGCTGGGACAATTCTCGCGGGGGCAGAGCTGACAACTGGCAAAGTCCTCCTCGGTGGCAAAGCGCAGCCCCGACACACTCTTGTTGGGTATCATCAAGAAGCTGTCGGACAGTTCCACGCCGATCGCGGACTTGACATCGCCGAGAATAGTGAAGAGTGGGCGTTGTTGCGGCAACGGCCAATCGGCGAGCGACCCCGGGGACATCAACGCCATTTTCCCCAAGCCGTACTGAGTTGTCATGTGTTGATAAAGCGCCTGCACGGCATCCCGCACCGCCATCTCCTTGATTACGTCGGCCCAATAGCGGAAAAGCATATCATCCTGCGCGTGCGACCATTGATCCAGTTCCACGCCACATGTGGCGATGTAGGGGAAGACGCGCTGAACATGCTCCAGGTTTACACGCAAAACACGGCTTGTCAACGTCACGCCGTCTACGGTGACCTCGTCGCCGTTTCGGGCGTCAATGAAGGCGACTTTGTACAGGGCCTTGGGCCTGGCGATACGTTCGGCCTCGTCACGCAGTCGCTGCAAGTCGGCCAGATAAGGGCTGTTTTCTCTGACCCGCAAGCGCCGCGCCAGGTCCATAAGTTCTGGCCGGAAGGGGATTGCATCCAGGATATGGGTGTTCATCGTTCCCTCGATCTGGATAAAAAGGGGCGTATCAACATAAACGCGCCCAAAAGAATAAGCAGAACACCCCATCCGGCCGGCCCCGGGTTGAGGCCACTGATATTGAGAATCAGTTCAAAGAATACGAATCCGACGGCAAATATCAGCAATCCAATGCCGATCAAGTCCCTGCCGGATTTGACCGTGCCGGGTCGTCCGTTGGCCGCTCCATAGAGCCATTGCCCCAGGCCAACCCCCGTAGGTGCAACCAGCGCCCAGGCATAAGCCCAGCTTGCCCAATGGCCGGTGAGATTTTGGTAGAACAGCAGCAGCCCGGTCATCGTGACCAGACTACCCAATATCACAAACGGCTCACCGGTATCGCGCTCCGTCCGCAAAGCCAGGACAATCAACACCACACCCGGTACAAGGATGAAGAACGGCCAGAGGAAATGTCCTAACCGGATGTTGAAGAGCTGGTCAAACAGTCCCAGAACACCGAGAACAATCAGGATGATGCCAAACCAGCGCATGCTCTGCGAATAAGGGCGTCTCTCGATTGTCATGGTTCACCTCTTGCGAATTACGAGTTGCGAATGAGTGGATTATCCAGCACGGCAACCAGGCCGCAAATGTCCTCTTTACACAGGTTGCGCTCGATACGATAGCCCAGGCGTTTGTGGAGGTTGATCGAGCGCGTATTGGTCGCAATGATGCCGCTCATCAAACGTGGCAGCTTGAGATCCTGAAAAGCATAGTGGATCACCGACTGACACGCCTCGAACGCCAATCCCTGCCCCCAGTAAGCCTTACCGATAGCAAAACCCATCTCCACTTCGAGGGTGTTGATGGGCGTCACCGGTTCACCCGGCAGCCGGTAGTAGCTGTTAGTAAACGGCGTCAGATTGATCTGGCCGATGACCCGCAAGGTCTTCTTCAACACAATCGCCAGGTAGCCGAATTCCGCGCCGGCAGGCTGATTGACACGATACAACAACCGGTCGTGAACCTGCGTCCGGTTCAGTTTTTCCCCACAGTATGTCCGGTATACATCAGGATCCGCGTAGACCTGAGTGTAGATGTCGTCCAGATCTGTTAACCGAAACCTACGCAAATACAAACGTGGAGTTTCAAAAGGTCCCATTTTCCCATAAGGACGCAAGCGCGCCGACGGCCAGCAAGATAAACGTCAGAATCAGCGTCAGCAGGCACATCGCCAATCCCGCCCACGCCAATCCACGACGTTGCTTTGATCTGATTCCCAGGATACTGACGACAATGCCGACCATCGGCAGGGGAAGATTACAAACCGGCGCGATGGCCATGGTGACCAATCCCACGATCCCCAAAACGAATGCTGCCCAGGATGCAATAGCTTTGTTGCCCTTCCAGGCTTTGCGCATAGGAAGAGGACGCACGCGTTGCGTGACCGGTATGTATGACGCGGTTTGCGGAGCCGACACAGACGGCGGTGCAACCGGCACCTCATCCGTCGGTGGACGCACGACGGTTTGTACTCTCTGGGATACAACCTGCGGTGCAGCAGATTGGTATTGAGCCGGCTGGGAAAGGGCATTCGCCATCTCGCGGGCACTTTGGAAACGGTCAATGGGCCGCAGTTCAAGGGCGCGCATGAGCGCCGCATCAACGGCGGGATCAATATCGGGGACCAAAGCATGCACAGGAAGCAATGCCGCCGGGTTGACGATACGTTTGGTGGCGGTGGGCGGCGCCTGTCCCACAAGCGCGTGATAGAGCGTTGCGCCCAGGGCGTAGATGTCGCTGCGCACGTCGGTGAAGCCGGCTTCAGCCTCGTACTGCTCCGGCGGCGCATATTCCGGCGTCCCCATGCCATGCACGACGGTCACAGTACGCGGATCGCGCGGATCCCACAACTTCACCAGGCCAAAGTCCACCAGAACGGCCTGCCCATCGGGGCGAATGATGATGTTGGTGGGTTTGATGTCGCGGTGAAGCACATTTTGCCCATGACAGTAGGCCAGCGCGTCGAGCAACTGATGTGCCCACTGCAACACGAGCGCCTGCTGCAACGCGCCCTCGCGTCCGATGCGGTCGGCCAGACTTTCGCCTTGGACCATCTCCATCACCAGGTAAGCGTTATCGCCTTCCTCAAAAGAATCCAGGACGCGCACCAGGTTATTGTGATTCAGCCGCGCCAGCGTCATCGCTTCGCGCCTGAACTGTGCGCGCAGTTGCGCCAGCATTTCCGGGTCGAGATCGGCCTGCGGCGTCAGCTCCTTGATAGCAACAGGGATTTCCAGGTTCAAATGCCATGCGGCATAAACCGCACCCATGCCGCCCCTGCCAAGCAGATGTGTGATGCGATAGCGATTTTGTTGTAAGATTGTGTCCTCTCGTAACATTGTTCCTCGTTAAAAGTTTGTAATTCGCAATTCGTAATTCATAATTCGTAATTCTTCAAGCCGATTACGTTTCACGCATCACGTTTCACATTTTACGCTTTCTCCCCCGCGCACAACCGTGTTCGGCAGCTCGCTGTCCGGTGCGCGCTTCGCGTTCAAGACGGCAGCCGCCGCCGCACATTTCCAGGTCGGGGCAATCCCAACACGCTTCCGGCAAACCGGCTGCAAGCGGATCTTCCTCACGGTTACGGAAGCTCAAAAACAGCGGGCTGTTCCAGATATGCTCCCACGGGTCGGTGAGCAGGTTGCCGGCCGCCATGTAATACGATTGACAGGGCAGCACGTCGCCGTTCGGCTCGATGCAGATCGAGTATTCGGCAGCGTTGCAACGTTTGGGCGCCAGTCCCAGTTCCAGCGGGGAAAGGCGGCAGTAATCGGTGACGGTATACCAGAGAAAACGCATATCCAGCGCCTCGGCGCGCTCGCGCACGGCGACCAGTGTCGCCGCCATTTCCTCGGCAGGGATGGCGTCGGGGGTTGCAAGTCCTCCACCCGCGTAAATCATCCCGTTCATCGCAAAGGTGCGCAAGCCCAGGCCGTGCAGGAATTCGACGATAGCGACGGCATCCCGATAGTTCTGCCGCGTCAACGTGCTGTTGGTGATGGTGTGAATGTCGCTGGCCAGGGCATTCTCGATGCCGCGCACCGTCTGCGCAAACGCCCCCCGCGCACCCACCATCGCATCGTGGACATCGGCCTGGTACGTCTCCAGCGTGATTTGCACGTGGTTCAAACCCGCTTCAACAAGCGCCGCCATAGTGGGTGCATGGGAAAGCATGCGCCCGTTGGTGTTCATTCCCACAATCAATCCGAGACTGTCGGCATAGCGGATGATGGCGGGCAGATCGGGATGCAGCGTCGGCTCGCCGCCGGTAAGGATAATGTGCGGCACGCCGATCCCGGCAAGTTTGTCGAGCACACGATACCAATCCGTCAGCGCAAGGGACGGCATATCGAAACGGCCCGGCTCATTGTAGCAGTGCGGGCAGGCGTTGTTGCAGCCGTAGGTGAGCGCGACATCGGCTTTGTAAGGGGCATGGACCGGCATACTGAACAGCGGGCGAAAGGTCAACTGATCGGCGAGAGTGCATACCGGACAATGGCCATCGTTCTCGCGGAAATGCGCAATCATCGTGTAGATCGCCGTCAATTCACGGGTGAGTCGGTCCCTATCCACCCCGTTGAAGCGCCGCAAGAAACGGCTCCGCGCCTGCTCCAGGGGGACGTCATCCAGGGCCAGCTTTGCCATTTCCGTGGCGGTGGCGTTGAGGTGCAACACATCGGTCACATCAATGAAAAGCAAGCCGTTGCCATCTGCCTCGACGCGCAAATGCACGCGCCGCTGCCCGCCATCCAGCGCGATGGGATACGTGTACAATCCCGGCGCGGGCGGTTCAAGCGATGCAGGCCACCACCGTGACAATCCCCGGCGCAAGTCGTTCCACAACCCGTTCATTGGCATCATCAAGATACAAGGTGCAAGAATCCTGCCCCTTGCTTCCTGCCACTTTTACCACTTCGGCGCTTCTTCGATCTGGTAGGAGGCCCCGCAGTAGGGGCAATCCACGAAAATCGCACCGGCGCGGACGATGAGGTTATCCTTGCCCAGTGCGCCACCGCAGGAAGTACATTTCATCGCCTCGAGGCTCACATCCCCGCTCAGGTCAATCTTCTGCACGTGGGTGATCTCCTGTTTTGTCGGCTGAACGCGGGTGAGGTAGATGAGGACGCCGGCCGCACCGAGCAACACCACGCCGACCACCAGGCGCATGATCTGTCCCTGCGCGCCGACGATAAAGATAAGACCAAACACAGCCACAATCGCAGCAATGAGATAGGTTACGAATTTCATAGTTCCCTCCATAGAGTCTGATAGTTGTCAGTCAGATAGTCAAAATGTTTACCCCGACAATGTTGGATCCGGCTTTCGTCGCTTTTTTACGCAGCCTGAACTTCCATAGCCAGGCCAGGACTGACAGCCAGGGTAATCTAACATTGTAGAGCCACTGTTTATGGCAGATTATGTCGAGTTTGCATGTATTTATACGGAACTCTATAATGAAAAGTTCTGCATCATTTTCAGAGAACGCGCGCTAACATCCATTGCGTCAGGCTGATGACCAATCCCATCGCCACAATCGCGCCGAGCGCCAGCCCCCACATTCCGGCAAGCGCATACCCACCAAAGATGCACACCGTCGCGCCGAGAATCCCCCCACCCATTGCGACACTGCCGATGAGCGTATGTTGCCGTTCGCGGCGCACAAATGCGCGGCGCGTTTCTCGCTGCACCGCACGACAGAACGGACAATGGACGCGGCGGCGCAGTTCGTGTCCCAGGGCGTGGGCAAGTTCCTCGTAGCCCGGTGTATACTGTCCCCGGTAGACGTGGCCCTCTTCGACAACGGTAAAAGTGTAAGCAAACGTCTCCCCGCACTGTTCGCACGTCAGTTCGCGGCGTACCTGCAAGACGACTTCACGCCAGCGTCCGCTCGGATCGAAGGCCAGGCTGCCATCCGCGCTGTTGTGCCACGGCGCGCTGCCGCCACCCAAAGTCCGCATCCCCGCAATGGAGAAGTGGTAGCGCTGCATCAGATCGGTGAGATGGTCATCCCGGATCACAGCAGCCCCAACCACCCCGCCACGACGTCGCCCGCGCCAGCCATGTTCAACGCGATGGGCAACAGCAGCACGCCCATCGCGTTCATCCGGCGCGACCCCCACAGCACGGGGATGAGGCCAATGCCGGTCGCCACGGCGCAGATCGCCAACCCGCCCCACCCCGTCATCGTGAACACCACCACGAGCAGGATCCCCAACGTGACGAAGCTGATGACGCGGTAACTCACCCGCGCTGTTAAGGCGATCGCCAGGCGTGTCAGCCCCAGAGAGAGGAAAAACGCCAGGACGCCCGCCGCCAACACCGCCGCCGTCGCCCAGTAGTAGCGGTCGGGCGTGTAAGTGCTGTACAGCGTGCTCACCATCCACGCCATCCCACCGCGCGTAAGATGCAGCCCCGGCACGAAGAAGAGCAGGAAGCCGCCCACGTAGTAGACGACCTTCGACGCCCCCTGCGAGATGACGAACGCGCGCTCGTCGCGTTGCGCCGTCGCGTGCCCGGCCAGGAATCCGCCGATACCGCCGGTAATCACGGGAAAGAAGGCAGCAAACATCCCACCGAGCACGCCCGCCGCCGTCCCCTGGAAGATTGCACCGAGTGGAGCATCCACGCTGCGGGCGATGTGCTGCGGCGGCAATTCGACGCGCGCCATGAGGTTCTGGATCACCCACGGGACGGCAAAGAGGCCGACAAATGCGGGCAACAGGTTTTGGTAGGCCACTTCCGTCGGCACAAGCGAGCGGTACATCATCACGAAGCCGAGCAGGCCGGAAAGCAGGAACGTCGCCAGCCCCGCCGTGAGCGAGCGCCAGCCGTCCCACCAGCGTTTCCACCCGGCGGGGGCGCGGTCGGTGCCTTTGGGCCACTCGGAAAGCAGCATGTAAGCGATGATCGTCCACAAAATCCACGCCATGTGCGGGCGCAAAATCTCACGGATCGGCGGCAGGATGCGCGAGGCGACCGGCGCGAGCAGCGCCAGCGCCACCAGCCCGCCCAATCCGCCGATGCCGGTGAGGACGACGGCTTCGTAGCCACGCCGTTGCAGCAGATACTTCTGTCCCGGCAGGACGATGAAGACGGTGCTGTCGTCGGGTACGGAGAGAAAGATGCTGGAAATCGTGTTCAGCATCGCATAGCCGGTGATGAGACCGAGGAACAGGAACGCCATCTGCTCCGGGTTCATCCACGCAGCGAGCGTCCCGCTGGCAAGCAGGATGAAGCCCGCCACGTTGTAGATGTGTAGCGCCGGCACCAACGCCAGAAGTGAGGCTAACAGTGTCCCTGCAAGTGTCCAAAGGATGAGTTCAAACATAAGAATCAGCGAATGGCGAATGGCAAATGGCAAATGGCAAATGGCAAATGGCAAATGGCGAATGAACGAGTATTAGGCTGCATAACCAACACCTCTCTTCTCATTTCTAATTACCTCCGACGCGCCAATCCAGTGGCGAACGCGGGACGATTTCCAGATCGCCGCGATATTCCTGGATGATACCGATGATTTCGACGGTCTGGTCGGCGGTAGGCTGCGGGTCGAGTTGCGTCAGGATGTTGGTCCACAGCAAGATGGTGATCACGCCGCTGCCATCATCCAATGGCACCTTTGCCCCCGCCGAGAAGCCTTTAGGCGTACCGAGGATACCGCGTAAGCGCACCACACGCCCCGCATCGGTGGCTTTCAGATCGCCCACGGCGACCCACGGGATCTCCGGCGCCGGTGTAACGATGGTAATGTCGGATGGGCGTTCGGGGACGATTTGTAGTTCTTCCTGATAGACGCCGAGTTCTCCCTCCACCACGACATCTGCACCCACGTCAACGGCAAATGGGTTTTCGAGAGCGGTATAGACGTTATCCCACAGGACCAACATAATCTGCCCGGTGCCGTCGTCGAGCGTGGCCTTCATCCCGCCCTTGAAGCCCTCCATCAACATTACACGTCCTTGAACGCGCAGCCAGCTTCCAATGGCAATGTTCTGCGCCTCGCCCAGACTGGTCATAGGAATCGCGGCGGCTGGGGACGGCGCAGCGGAAAGCACGATGTCCGCCACGGTCGCCGGGACGATCTGTGGGGTATCCTTGTAAAGGCTCACCCCTCCCGTCACGTCAATGCCCTGGCCTTCGATGATCTCCGGCAGCGCGCCGGTCAGCGCCACCGTGGTTTCATCCACGGCGACGACGATCTCACCGGAATCGTCGCGCACGGTAATCAGCGTCATCCCCTCATAAGGCGTGCGCACCTGGCGGACTTCGCCGATCACGCGCACACGCGCGCCTACATCCAGCGGCGTGATGGCGTTCGCTTTCAGCATCATTGGCTCCGGGCGGGATAATTCAAGGTGGTCGGGCACATTCAGCGTCAACGCGACGTAATCTTCGCGGATGCGCAGCGTCCCGGCGACGGTCACTTCATCACCCAAGGCGGGGATTTTTCCTGCCGCCAGCAGCGCCTGCGTCACGTCGCGGTATGAGGAAACGCGCACTTCGCCGGTGCCGTCATCCAGCCAGAACGCCAGATAACCACTGGCCGGATCGTAGCTGAGGCTACGCGAGATACGCCCGTGAAGGCGCACGTAAGCCATATTCATCGTACCCAGCGCGTCGGCGGCAGAAACGGTGGGGATGTCCATGCGGTGTGCCAGCCACCACAGAGCAAGCAATCCCACCGTCGCCAGGAGAAGCGCGGCAATTTTGACGATGCGCACAGGGATACGTCCGCTAAGCTTTGCGCCACAGTAAGGACATGTCGTATAAGGTCCTACAAAACGTCCACAGCTTGGGCAGTTCGCGCCGGTTGGTGTTGTCGGTATCGTGTTTGTGTCTTCAGCCATCTCGTACCTCAGTTAATCGCTCCCTCAACCTTCAATCTCCCAATCTCCAATCCCCCAATCTCCCAATCTTCAACTCCCCGCTTTCCACACCAGTTCGTGCTGTCGCTGCCATATACGATAACGAAAACCGGTAAAAGCAGGCAACAATGGGTCATCGGCAGGGATGTTGATGGTATACCCCCCCAGGTCGGGACGGGCGCTGTGCATCGCGGTAAGCAAAGTTCGCGCCACGCGCAGGCGTTGAGGGTATTCGGGATCAACCCCCATATCCATCACCACATGGTTGCCGTGTTGCAGATGATAGAGCACGTAGCCGATCATGCGTTCGCCATTCCCAAATGCCAGAGCGCGGAAGTCATGCTGGCGATGTTGCAACGAGGCCAGTTGGCGTTGCCAGGGCGCACGTATATCGTGAAAGGCCGCGTAGTGCGCCAGAACGGTACCGGAAGAGGCCGGTGCGACGCCGGGAGGCAACGGTTGGGGATCGAAAATGCCGGGTTCAAGGGTGAGCACCAGCAAATCGCGTTCCCAGGCAAAGTCCAATTGCTGATATAACGCCAGCCCCGCCTCATTTTGCGCCAGGACCTCCAGCCGTAGAGTTTGCAGCCCTGTCGCCCGCGCCGTCGCCTGGATGTGCTCCATCAACCGCCGCGCAATCCCCTGACGCCGCCACGGCGCGAGAACTCCCACGCCGCTGACCCATCCCGCAGTCCCCCGTAGCGCAAGCAGCGCGATCCCCACCGGGGCATCGTCAATCAAGGCGACAACGGACTTCCGCAGGTCAATGTCCTCAGTATAGCACATCTGCTTGAATTGCTCTGCGTCAAGCCGAATGGGGAGATAATAATTCGCGTACACCTGATTGAGAAAAGTCGCCAGCCGCTCGTGCGACAACGTCGCCGCCGCGACAAGGTTGAACGATGTGGTTTTGCCCATGCTTCGATAAACGCTCCAGAGAATCCACGGGTGTGGTACCTGCGCTGAATCAATCCTTACTATATACCGAGAGGGTGAAAATGCAACCCTAACTTTTCCACTTTTGTACATCTTTGAAACAAGAGTATAATGGGAGGTGATGAGTTTGAATGGTTATCAAATAATGGCGTGAAAGGAAAACACCATGGCGATGAAAATTGAGATTCGTAAAGCACGCCTGAGCGATGCCGAAACAATTGCAAATTTTGTGAACAGCGCTCGCCCGGAGCGTTTGCTGACCCAACTGGAGGTTGCAGAACGCTTTGGTCAGGTCGGTTTTTTGCTGGCCGAAGAAGGCAAACGTCTGGTGGGGTTGATCGGCTGGCGTGTTGAAAATCTGGTCATCGGCGTGACCGATTTTCTGATCGCCCCTGGGATAGACCGCGTGGCCCTGGGACGCGCGCTTGTCAGTGCTATGGAAAGGGAAGGCGAACTCCTCCAGGCAGAAGCCGTGATCCTCTTCCTCCCTGCCCGTCCAAGCCAGGCGTTGCTCAATTACTGGCGCGAACTCGGGTATGCGCAAAGGGCAGTGACAGACCTGCCTAGGCCCTGGCGCGAAGCAACGATGGAGTGGAATCCTTCGGCAACAGAGGTGGTAATCCGACAAATCCGCGAAGATCTGGTACGCCGGCCGATTTAAGATCAGGGATTGGGAAGAGGGAAATAAGGTTCAAACGAGTCAACGTTTCAACGATTCTCAAGGGAGGCTGTGATTCATGGAAAAAATTAAGCAATTCGTGAATGTGCATCCACAGTTGACATCGTGGATTGTGCTTTCTATCGGTATGGTCGCCATTTTAGTCTGGTCGGCGCGCGACGTGGGCCTTCTGGCCGGGCAGTGGATCGCTTTGATTGTCGCTACCATCGCTGTGGCCGGGCTTGCCGTGTGGATCATCGGCTGGGAAGATGAGGAAGAAGAGAGCAAAGCCACGCCTTCAGCCGATGACCAATCCCCCCAGAAAGCATAACGGCGCATGTTCCTCAACCGCATGCTGCACCCCTGGGCAATCCAGGGGTGTCTTTTTGGGTTGCACCTTCGTGGAGATACGCTATAATCCGCCGATGAACGATGATGACAATTAGAAACATAGCCCGGAGGCATAAAGTTGGTTGAAGAACATGCGGATGTCGCCGTAGAGGCATTAGAAGAAGAGGAGAAAGAAGCAGAAGAAGCGAAGGAAGAAGAAGGCGAACCTTCATTAAGTCGCTCTTTCGGCATCCGTTCATGGCTACAAGATGTTTTAGAGACGCTGCTGCTGGCAGTGATTCTGTTTCTGGTCATCAACACCCTGACCGGACGTTACCAGGTCCACGGACAAAGTATGGAACCCAGCTTGCACGATGGGCAATACCTCATTGCCAGCAAGGTGGTGTACTGGCTCCATCCGCCGGAGCGCGGTGACGTGATCGTGCTCGATCCCCCTGGCGGACAAAGCGCCGTGCCGTACATCAAGCGGGTGATCGGCTTGCCGGGTGACATTGTAGAAGTGCGCGAGCAACGAGTGTGGGTCAACGGCGTCGCGCTCAACGAACCTTACATCTATGCGCCGCCCAACTACACCGGCAACTGGGTGCTCGGGAAGGATCAATACTTTGTCCTCGGCGACAATCGCAATAACTCCAGCGATTCCCATGCGTGGGGGTTGCTGCCACGAGAGTTGATCCTCGGCAAGGCGATTTTCAGTTATTGGCCGCCGGAGACATGGGGGGCTATTCCTCATTATACCTTCCCGGAATTGCAAAATGTACAATAGACAAGAGGAGACGGTAAACGGGGAAAGACAGATACGAATTGAAAATAGTTGGGAATAGGATGAGGGATGGGATAATGTGGACTGATCAAACAATGCAAGGGCGAGAAACAGAAAACATCAACATAGAAACCTTATCCCAGAAAGGGGAAGGGACGACCGATGTATGGGCCTGGCTCCGCGATCTGATTGAGACGCTGGTGTTAGCCCTTATCATCTTCCTTGTGGTCAATACCTTCACGGGACGCTACGAAGTCCAATCTATCAGTATGGAACCGACGCTCCACGAGGGGCAGTATCTCATTGTCAGCAAAGTGGCCTACTGGTTCCACGCTCCCGAACGCGGCGACATCATCGTGCTCGATCCCCCCAATCATCAAAGCGATATTCCCTACATCAAGCGCGTCATCGGTCTGCCCGGTGAAAAGGTAGAAATCCGCGATGGGCGGGTGTGGATCAACGGCATTGCGCTGAATGAGCCTTACGTCAGCGGTCCGCCCGCTTACTCCGAAAGTCTCGTTTTGGGGAAGGATGAATATCTGGTTTTGGGCGACAATCGCAACAATTCCAGCGACTCCCATATTTGGGGCATTTTGCCGCGTGAGAACATTATCGGCAAATCGGTTTTCCGTTATTGGCCGCCGGAGAAGTGGGGGGTGATTCCTCATTACACCTTCCCGGAGCTGGAAGGCAACCCCTGAAATGCCGACCATTGAGCCAGAGGATAAGAATCAGCGTATGAGTTACACCTGCCCCGTGTGCAACGTCGGAAACCTGAAGCCGGTCAAGGTGACCTATGCCCGTCAGTGGGGGACGCAGTTTATTGTGATCCCGAATTTCGCCGCGTGGCGTTGCGATTCGTGTAGCTTCACCCGCTACGACAATGCCGCGTTGGCGCAATTGCGACTGTTGCTCGGCCCCGACGAGGAAGAACTGACCGAACCTTTCCACCGCCGCTCACCGCAGGCCGAAGGCCCCGGCGAAATCGGCCCGCGGCGTTGGACAATGTGAGCTTGACAAATCAAGCGCTTACGTTAGAATATAGCGTGATGCCGAGATAGCTCAGCACGGTAGAGCAGGGGACTGAAAATCCCTGTGTCCTCGGTTCAATTCCGAGTCTCGGCACCAGAAAACGGGATCGCAGCCGGCGATCCCGTTTTGTTTTGGGATGTTGATTTCTCATTTCCCATTTCCGGTGTTATGATAGACTCCACTAAAAACCCCAAGCACACAAAGGATTTTAATGAGGTGAAATATGCAGGTCAACGTCAAGTTGTTTGCATCGTTGCAACGTTATAAACCGGGCGTGTTTGCCGGGGAAGCCTTCGCGGTGGAACTTCCCGAAGGAAGCACGCTCGCCGATCTCGTGGAACGGCTACAAATCCACGCCAATGAAGTGAAGGTGATGTACGTCAACGGGCGCGCGCGTGCGGAGATGTACCGCCTGAAAGACGGCGATGAGGTCGGTATCTTTCCTCCGGTCGGCGGCGGGTAGGCTGCTGTTTAGCGCTACCCGGCGTCAGTTCCCGAGGCCGTGGATGGCGTCGCAAAGGCGCCGGGCCATATCAGCAGCGCCAGCATCACCACGGCAAAGCCTACCGAACCGACCAATCCCACCGGCAGGGGACCTAGCAGGGGATTCGGCGTCCCTTTGACAAACAACGCGCCCAAAGCCGCAATGCCGTTGATCGCCCCATGCCCGATGACCGCCGGCCATACGCTTCCAGCGCGCAACGTCAGCCAACCGAACAACGTCCCGATCACCAGGGTAAACCAGACCATCATCGCCATGCCCCCCCACGGCGCCCCCGGATAGTCCAGGCCGTAGTTGTGTCCCATCGCAATAACGGGCCAGTGCCATACCCCCCAGATTACCCCCATCAGCAGCATGGTTGCACGTCCGCCGAGCGGCAATAGCCTGGGCTGCAAATAGGCGCGCCAGCCGAATTCCTCGCCGAACGTCGCAAACGCATTGAGCAGTGGCGCCAGGATCAACGCCATAACCGTTTGACTGACGACGATCAACCAGGGATTAGTTTCTGGAACTGCCTGCCCGGTCATCTCGGCCTGGGTTTTGAGCATCTGCTTCACAGCGCTCAGGTCAGGGTCATAATACTGTGGGAAAATCACAAAGAAGACCAGCAGGCCGATGATCGTCAACAGGCCGGGCGCGAACCACGCGGCAACCCAATAGGGCCATTCACGGCGCAGTCTGGGACGGAGATAGAGATTGTCCCATCCCTCATGGGTGATGACACGGGTGAGTATGTGGGCCATGGTGGGTGCACCCATGTAGAAAACGGTGAGAATCAGATAGGCGAACGGGCTTTCGGCCAGCCCGCCGGTGAGATAGATCACCAATGCCCCGGCCCAGGCAATGCCAAAGGCCAATGCAAGGAAGATGAAAAGGCGTTTACGGTCAAGTGCAGGTTTCATCAATGACTCCTCTGTAAATGGCCACAGAGGGCACAGCAAAAACTGTGTGCTCTGCGGTGAAATTTCTATCATCAGGGCCGTACCGTAGGCTCGGCTACACTCCTTGAGAATATGGATTGTTGGATCGTTGAAACGTGGGGCTAGACACGATCGGTAAAGCGCGAGTCTTCGAGTTGTTCACGCAGTTGTGTTTCGGCGGCGGGCGTCGGACGCGGGGTAGCCGCGACATACGCCGCATACTCGGCTGCTTCGGCTTCCAGCAGGGCTTCGCGGCTGGCCCGACGCACCAGGCTCCATTTTCCACAGTGCGGACAGCGATCATACTTGCCCACGAGACTGATGTTCAGCCCCCACCAGTGCATCCCAAAGGGCCGCCCGCACTTAGGACACACAACACCGCCAAGAAGCCCGTAGTTGCGCGGTTCACCCGGCGTATAAGCCGAGGGATCATAGATGGGTGCCGGCTTGCGGCTGGCTAACAGCGGGAAAATGGCAGTGACAGCGGTGAAGATCAACACCAACATCAGCACGGGCACAACAATCTGCACAACCCCCTTCCCCGCGTCCTGGGCTGTGACAAACTGAAAGCGCAACGAACGCGCCGTTAGCGTTTGCCCATCGGTCGTCGTCCCGACGGCGGTAATTTCATGCCAGCCGGGCGCATACTTGTCGGTCTTGAACGATAATTCGAACGGCGCGGCGCTCGCTTCGCCGAGCGGCTCCCCGTCAAGCAAAAAAGTGACGGAGGCCAAATCCGCCGGCCCACGTACCCGAATTTTGAACGTCCCTTGAATCTGGCTGCCCATATTGTAACCTATCTGCTTGCTCACGGTGAGCGTCAGCCCCGTTTCCTGGCCCCCCACCGGCAGCGCCGCCAGCAGCCCCACAATCAACAGCGTAGCGACAACCCATCGTCCCCATTCGCCCATTCGCCGATTCGCTGATTCTTTCATTCTCTCACTTCCACTTTGTCAGAATTGTCTCCCGCTGGAATACCCGCACTCCCAGTGAGACCAATCCGGCATCAATAGCTAACAGGATGACCGCCGCTAATTGCATCACCTGTGCGTTGACCAATAACACGCCGACAATCTGCGCAAAGAAAACGCCCAGCAACGGCAGCACCAGCATCATCGAGACCTGCTCGGCAACCCGTGGATCACTGACGCGCGAAGAAACCATCAACGTCACGTTGATTCCCGCCAGGGCGAGCAGTGGTCCCACAAACACGATGGCCGTAATCCACATCGGATCGAGGATGCGCCGCAGCAGTTCCGGGGATTGCACCAGCATATAAGCGATAACGGCGAAGACGCCAAAGCTCAACCATGTCGCCAGGACGCCGGGGATGAGCGCCGCCAGGCTCTTGCCGATGAGCAGTTCCGCCGTGGTGATCGGCGTGGCGAGCAAGGGTTCCAGGCAGCGGGTGGTCTTCTCGCCCACAATGCTGTACGCGGCAATAGTGACCGGGATCATAAGGGGCAACATCATAAAGAGCAGCAGGAACTGATTGACCATCATCAGGGTAAAACAGGCCGTGCCGGTTAAATCGCCGCACATTTCCAGGAACTGCGGCGGGATGTCGGTCGCGTCGCCACCCAGATCGGCTTGTGCGCCGCCGATGCCGATCATGATCAAGGGCAGCGCGGTGAACAAAATCGGCATAAAAACCACCGTGAACAACACCAACCGGTTTTTGAAAACCTCGGCCCATTCTTTATCAATGATTGTCCATATTTTTGGCATTGCACGCCTCCAAAGATATGTCAGCGGACTTGAACGGATTTTTCTCTCCAATCCGTTTAATCCGTTGACACTCCCGTACCGATGAGCGACAGGTACACATCCTCCAACGAGTGACGCAACTCCCCTACAAACTGGATATCCGCCCCGGCCTCCACCAGCAGCCGCACCAGGATCGGGTTGTGCGTTTCGGGATCATCCAGCCCGACGACGAGCTTGTTATCCACCCGCTGCGCATCCTTGATGAACGGCAGCGCGCGCACGCGGGTCAACAGTGCATCATCGGCCACGCGCAGGTGAAAGACCACCTTGCGTCCGTAGAGCCTTTGCCGCAGGTTGGTGGGGGTATCCACGGTGATCAAGCGTTGCTTCATCACGCCGATACGGTCACAGAGTCGGTCGGCCTCATCGAGGTTGTGCGTGCAAAGGAAAATCGTGCGTCCCTGCGCCTTGATCTCCTCGATGAAGTCGCGCACCAGCCGCGCCGCCTCCGGGTCAAGCCCCGCCGTCGGCTCGTCGAGGAAGACTACCGCCGGTTCATGAAGCAGCGCGCGACAGATGGCGAGCTTTTGCTTCATCCCTTTCGAGAAATTGCCCACCAGGTCGGTACGGCGATCCCATAACCCCAGCAGACGCAAGTATTTTTCCACCTGCCCCTTCACGTCCGCCACTTCGTAGAGACGGGCAAAGATGGTCAGGTTCTTCTCGGCGCTCAGCCGATCGTACATGCCGGGCGTTTCGGTAAGAATCCCCACGCAACGGCGGATGGCGATGTCATCGCGGCCCACGCGATAGTTGTTGACCGTCGCCGTGCCCGCCGTGGGGCCGATGAGGGTCGTGAGCATGCGCACCGTCGTCGTCTTGCCGGCACCGTTGGGGCCGAGAAAGCCGAAGACTTCACCCTCGCGCACATCCAACGTCAACGCCTCAACCGCTGTGCGGTCGCCGAATTTCTTGGTCAGGTTTTCAGTGTGGATCATAATGCCTCTCAATAGAATGAGATAAGAGGATTGTACCACGAGTGAGGGAAATGAGTAATGGGTAACGAGGAATGAGTGGATTATGCATTTCCTGGAATCGGGTATATAAAGCATCGTCAGACCCTTGTACCCTGAGTTTCAACTCGCAACTCTTTTCCGAGGAGGCCATGGATGGAATTCATAGACCTGATTCAAAAACGTTATAGCGTGCGTGATTACGTTTCTCTGCCGGTAGAAGCCGATAAACTTCAACAAATCTTGCAGGCCGCCCAACTGGCGCCCACGGCCGCCAACCGCCAGCCGGTGCGGGTCATCGTGATCCAAACCGCCGGGCGCGAAGCCGAGCTGCAACGTATCTACGGCGCCGAATGGTTCGTCAAAGCGCCACTGGTGCTCTGTGTGTGCGGCGTCAGAGACGAAGCCTGGGTGCGCAAGCACGACGGCAAGTGCTATGTGGATGTTGACGCCGCCATTGTGATGGACCACATCATCCTGATGGCGACGGCGTTAGGACTCGGCACCTGCTGGATTGCCGCCTTCAACCCCGATGCCGCGCGCGAAGTCCTGGGGCTGCCGGAAGAGGTTGAGCCGATCCTCTTCACGCCATTGGGCTATCCCGCCGACCAACCGCGTCCCAAGAACCGTAAGGCACTTGCCGCGCTGGTCAAGTACGACCGCTGGTAGGCCACAAGTGCTCACATCCTAAGTAGTACACTTCCCCTTATGAAGAAAACCTCTCTCCGCATCAAGGGCCTGGTCAGCCTGATGAACCGCGTCCGCGAGCAGATGAGCGCGGGGATTCCACCGGAGCACGCCGACGAGTTCCGCGCGCTGGTGATGGACGGCGTGCGCACCGTCGAGGAGATTTGCCGCCGGAACCATATCACGCCGAACGATTTGCCTGCACCGTCGCGCCGCGCTTACGCCTACCTCAGGAGTCTCGATCTCAAGCATTTGCCGCTCCCCGCCCCACAGGCATCCACCGGGGACGGGCGTGCCGCATCCAAGACGATCCGCATCACCAATATCGTTGCCACGTGCAATGACTATCACAAAGTCTTCGCCCGTCTTGCAACAACACAGGACACGCCCGTGTGGAGCGTCGAGCATCCAGAAGTGCAGCGGTTGGCGGCAGAACTGCGCGCCGAGGCCGAAGGCATCGCCGCGCTGTGCCGTGAGGAAGGCGGTACACCCGCCGACATGCCGACGCAGTCACGGCACGGCTACCAATGGCTGGCGTTCCTCGGCGATCCCGCTAACCTGGCATTACACCTGACGACGCTGACCGAAGGCTATCAAATCGCCCAAACCGACGCGGCGCAGAAGGCGCTTTCGCCCGCCCAGCGCCAACTTCCGCTCCATATTGAATTCTACACCATCGGGCACATTTACCGCTCCCACATCGCAGCGGATGGCATCACGATCACGGCCAGCGAAGGCTTCATCGGCGCACCACATCCGGTGCTCAAAGCCCTCGTCTACACAACGCTGCGCCACCCGGAGAAAAAACTCGCGGAGCAGGCTAAGATTTATTCCAGATCCGAGACTTTCGAGGAAATCTTGCTGACCCTGGAACTGACCACCGCCGATCTCGCACTCAACACCAAAGGGCAACATTACGATCTGGCCACCATCTTCGAGCAGGTGAACACTGCTTACTTCGGCGGGACACTTTCAAGACCACGTCTAACGTGGAACAAGACACTGACGGCGCGTAAGCTCGGCCATTATCAATTCAACACCGACACGGTCATGCTGAGCCTATCACTCGATGACGCCGCCGTGCCGCCTTATGTGGTCGAATTCGTGATGTACCACGAACTGCTGCATAAATCACTCGGCATCAAACTGGTCAACGGGCGGCGATACGCGCACACGTCGGAATTCCGTGAGGCCGAGCAGCGCTTTGCGCAATACGAGCAGGCCAAAACATTCCTGGCGAAGAAATTACAGCATTGAGGCAGAGATGCCTATTTTATCAGCAGATTTAGCAGATTTAGCAGATTTTTCAGAGAAAATATGACGATTCCCATTCCGACTACCCGACTAAAGACTAACCGACTAAGGACTACCCGACTAAGAACTACCCGACTAAGAACTACCCGACTACGGACTACCCGACTACGGACTACCCGACTAAAGACTACCCGACTAAAGACTACCCGACTAAGAACTACCCGACTAAAGACTACCCGACTAAAGACTACCCGACTAAAGACTACCCGACTATGACCGACACCTGGGACGCCCTCACCCACGACATCGAAACTTGCCGGCGCTGCCCGCGACTGGTCTCGTGGCGCGAAGAAGTGGCGCGCGTGAAGCGCCGCGCCTTCCGCGACGCCGACTACTGGGGCAAACCCGTGCCCGGCTTCGGTGACCCGGATGCACGACTGGTCATCATCGGACTGGCGCCGGGAGCACACGGCTCCAACCGCACGGGGCGGATGTTCACCGGCGACAGCTCAGGCGACACGCTCTACGCGGCGTTGTATCGTGCAGGCTTCGCCAACCAACCCACCGCCACGGCCCGCGATGACGGCCTGACCCTGTACGACACCTTCATCACCGCCGTCGGGCGCTGCGCACCACCGGCGAATAAGCCTACCCCACAAGAATTGACGAACTGCCGCCCCTTCCTGACCCGCGAACTGGCACTGTTGCGCCATACGCGCGTCGTCCTGGCCCTCGGGCGCATCGCCTTCGACGGCTACCTGCTGCTGTTGCGCGAACAAGGCGTCGAGATTCCCACCCTGCCCTTCGCCCACGGCGCGACCTATACGCTGCCCGCGCCTTACCCTACCCTCATCGCGTCATATCATCCCAGCCGCCAGAACACCCAGACCGGCCGGCTGACACCGGCGATGTTCGACGCGGTATTTGCACAAGTGCGTCGCTTCTTTTGACTTCATTTCATAGGGAGTATAATAACATACAAAACACCCCACAGGTGTGATCAGGAGGGTATGATGATCGAAGTCACGGTGGAAACCTTGCAGATGAGCCTTGTCTCGCCACACCGAATCGTGGTGCTGCGTGAGGTGGATGTGGAACGTTACTTGCCGATCTGGATTGGCCCTTGCGAAGCCGAAGCCATCGCCAACCGGCTCAACGGCGTCGAAATCCCACGCCCCCAAACCCATGACTTGATCGTCAACATCCTCGATGCGCTGAATGCAGATTTGCTCTACATTCACATCAACGCGCTCACCGATAATACGTTCTTCGCACGACTGGCACTCGAAGTTGGCGGGGAGCAAATTGATATTGACACGCGCCCCAGCGACGCCATCGCCATTGCCGTGCGCATGGGGGTCCCCATCTATGTTGCAGAAGAGGTGATGGAAGAGGCTGGCGTGTTCCCGGAGCACGATCTCCTGGGAAAGGAACAGGAAGACCTGGGGGTCTTCCGCGATTTCCTCAGCACCCTGGACATCGGCGATGCGCCTTCAGACAAAGATAGTTAAGGGGCATGACCACACTCGATAAGACCGTACCACACAATATCGAAGCCGAGGAAGCCGTCCTCGGCGCTTTGCTGATTGATCCTGAGGGCATCTTCCGCGTGCTGCCCTTCCTGCGGGCCGAAGATTTCTACCTGCAAAAACACCGCTGGATCTACGAGGCTATCGTCCGTATCCACGACCGGCGCGATCCGATTGACTTTCTCACTCTGACGACCGAGCTGGAACAGCGCGAGCAGTTAGAAGCTGTCGGCGGCGCAGTGTACATCTCGCAGTTGATCAACGCCGTCCCCTCGGCCATCAACATCGAGTCTTACGGCAAACTGGTCGAGCAAACTGCCGTGCGCCGCCGCCTGCTGGACGCGGTCAGTGACATCGCCCGCCTGGCCTACGATGAGAAACTCCCCATCGAGCAAGTTGTAGACAAGTCCGAGCAGGCGCTCTTCGGCGTCTCTCAGCAACGGGCAACCCGTGATCTGCAACCCATCCAGGAAGTCGTACAACGCTATTATGACCGCGTGGAGTACCTCTACGCGCACCGCGGCGAGCCGATGGGCGTGCCGACCGGCTTCCGCGACCTGGATCGCATCCTGGGCGGCTTTCAACGCTCCGACCTGTTGATTCTGGCCGCGCGCCCCGGCGTCGGTAAAACTTCGCTGATGCTCACCTTCGCCCTCAAGGCGGCGGAAAAGGGGCGCACGGTTGCCATCTTCAGCCTGGAAATGTCGGCGGAACAACTGGCGCAGCGCATGGTGGCCGCCATCAGCCAGATTGATGCGCAGCGCCTGCGCCTGGGACAGTTGCAAGATGACGAATGGCCGCGCTTTGCCGACGCCATCGGCCACCTTTCGGACCTGCCGATCTACATTGATGACACGCCCTCGATTTCGGTGCTGCAACTGCGCACCAAATGCCGCCGTCTGGCCTCCGAACGTCCGCTGGAAATGGTCTTCGTGGATTACCTGCAACTGATGAACTCCGACATCCAGTCCGACAACCGGGTGCAGGAGGTCTCCTACATCTCG
The DNA here is from genome assembly GCA_035373625.1 of Anaerolineae bacterium. GTDB lineage: Bacteria > Chloroflexota > Anaerolineae > B4-G1 > SLSP01 > DSWT01. The sequence goes on from DAOSNS010000030.1 coordinate 41,162, forward strand.
CGCTCCCTCAAAGGCATTGCCCGTGAGCTGGACATCCCGCTGATGACTGCATCTCAGCTTTCCCGCGCCGTCGAACAGCGCACCGACAAACGCCCGGTGCTTTCAGATCTACGCGAAAGCGGATGCCTGACAGGTGAGACGTTGGTGCAGTTAGCCGATGGACGGCGTATTCCAATCCGCGACCTTGCGCAAGAGAATCATCCCACCGAGGTTATAGCTCTCAATGAGAAGACTGGACAATTGGAACCTGCACAAATGTCTAGGGCCTGGTATACCGGCGTTAAACCCGTTTTTCGGCTCACTACCCGGCTTGGACACGAGGTCAGAGCTTCTGGAAATCATCAGTTCCTGACCATTGAAGGATGGAAACGTCTGGATGCCCTGAAGCCCGGAGAACATATCGCGCTGCCACGCACCTTGAACTGCGTACAAACCCGCAATATAACCCTTAGTGAAGCTGAGGCCGCGTTGTTAGGGCACCTATTGGGGGATGGCTGTACGCTGCCACGACACGCCGTTCAGTATACAACGAATGACAGAGATCTGGCTGAACAGGTCGCGGGATTAGCAAATATAGCTTTTGGCGATGCGATTAAACCCAAAATTACACGTGAACGTCAATGGTGGCAGCTCCATCTGAGCGCCTCCGAGCATCTTACGCATGGCAAACGTAACCCGGTCGCGGAATGGTTGGATAATTTGGGCGTTTGGGGATATCGTTCCTACGAGAAACGAGTGCCTGTGATACTATTCACGCAGCCAGAAAATATCACTTCTCGATTCCTACGCCATCTATGGGCTACAGATGGCACAATGGGGGTCTTCGGTAAAAAGAAACCACGTGCTGTTATCACCTATACGACAAGCAGTGCCGGTTTAGCCCGAGATATCCAAAACCTTCTACTTCGACTCAGCATCATCTCGAGGGTTACCCGTGTACCTCAAGGCCAACGTGGACGTGACCAATGGCATGTGATCATTACCGGGAAACCTGATGTGATGGCTTTTCTTGACAGAGTGGGTGTGTTGTCCACCAAAGAGACCGTAGCCCAAATTATCCGTGATTTTTACAAAGATAAAACACCCAATACAAACAGGGATATCATTCCTAAAGAAATCTGGAAGAACTTTGTTGAACCGGCACGACAACAATCAAATATGAGCCAGCGTGAGTTCCAGGCTGCACTAAATACACAGTATTGTGGGACAGCACTTTACAAAACCAACCTGAGTCGAGAAAGAGCTTTGCGCGTTGGACAAATCGTTGCCAGCGAAGAAATCATCAATCTCGCTCAAAGCGCTATTTACTGGGACAAAATTGCAAGTATCGAACCGGACGGACAAGAGGACGTTTACGATTTAGCCGTGCCTGAATATCACAATTTTGTGGCCGGTGACATCATCGTACACAATAGCCTGGAGCAAGATGCTGACATTGTGATGTTCATCTACCGCGAGGAGCTGTATAACGAGCACACAGAGAATCCTAATATCGCCGATATTATGATTGCCAAACATCGCAGTGGCCCAACGGGAACGGTGCAGCTCTATTTCAACAAGCGGCTGACCCAGTTCCTCGACGCCGCTACCCACATCTCCCCCGATGATTACGGTGGGGGGCAATAACGTTTCGATGTCCCAACAGTCAAACGCTCGAGGAGAATCGTGACATTGACCCGTTTTTCCGGCTTTCCAGAGGCCAAAGTCGCCGCGATCACCCTGCCGGATCTGATCTTCACCGAGTTGGTTCCGCAGATTGACGATCTGGCCGAGCTTAAAGTGACGCTGTTGGTATTGCGGCGGCTGGCGCAGATGCGCTCCAATGCCGCGCCCTGGGTCACATTCGCCGAGCTACAGGCCGATCCGACGATCCGCGCGGCCCTGGGCGATCCCCTGGATACGCAACTTATGGAAGCGCTGGCCCGCGCCGAACAACGCGGGACGCTGCTCGTGGCCGAGTGGCGGCTGGCCGATGGGACGGTCGAACGACGCTATCTCGCCAATAGCCCACAAGGACGGGCCGCATGGCGGGCAATGCAGCGCGGTGTCGAACCGGCGCGGCTGGAACCGGCAACACGGCCCAACATCTTCATCCTCTACGAACAAAACATCGGCCCACTCACCGCCTTGCTCAGCGATGACCTGCGCGAAGCCGAGAAAACCTACCCGCCAGAGTGGATCGAAGAAGCCTTCCACGAGGCCGTCAGCCGTAACAAACGCAACTGGAAATACATTCACGCCATCCTGGAACGGTGGCGCACGGAAGGGAAAGATGAAGCCGATAGACGAGATCGTGAAGCAGATCCGCGACGCTACATCGAAGGCAAGTACAAAGACTTCATCCAGCACTGAACCATCCGATGCGGCGCGGGTCCCTGCCGGCAAAAGCGCGCCGGCAGCCACAGATGACACCGCGAGCCTCACACCAGGGCGCGGAATGCTTGGCCGCCCGGATTGTCCACTGTGTCACGGGCTGGGTTACGTGCGGTTGGATGTGCCTGTTGACCATCCCAATTTCGGCAAACTCTTCCCCTGCACCTGCCGGACGCGCGAAATTCAATCCCAACGCGCCGAGTCCCTCCGCCTGACGAGCAATCTCGCCACGCTTGAGCGCTTTACCTTCAGCACCTTTCGCCCGGAAGGGCATGGACTGTCGCCGGAGCGTCAGGAGAACCTGCGCCGCGCCTACGAGACGGCCCTGGCCTACGCACAACACCCCGAAGGCTGGTTACTATTGTTGGGCGGTTACGGCTGTGGAAAGACGCACCTGGCTGCCGCCATCGCCAATGTGGCCCTCGACAAAGGACTGCCGGTGATCTTTGTAACCGTGCCGGATCTGCTGGATTACCTGCGGGCAGCCTATGCTCCCACCTCACCCACCAGCTACGATCGTCGCTTCGAGGAAGTGCGCACCGCCCCCTTACTCATCCTCGACGACCTGGGCACCGAACAGGGCACGTCCTGGGCACTGGAAAAGCTCTTCCAGTTACTCAACTACCGCTATATGGCGCACCTGCCCACCGTCATCACCACCAACCGCGACCTGGAGGATATGGAACCGCGCCTGCGCTCGCGGCTGGGCGACCCCGAATTGGTGCAAATTGTCACCATCCTCGCGCCGGATTTTCGGCAGGCCGGTGTGGAACATACCGAATCGGACCTGAACACACTTGTTCTGTACGCCGATATGACGTTGGAATCGTTCGATCTGCGGCGCAATGAACTCGACACCGCAGAGGCCGAAAACCTCGAACGGGCGTTGGAACTGGCACGGACCTTCGCGGCCAATCCCGTGGGCTGGCTGATGTTCACCGGCACGTATGGCTGCGGCAAAACGCACCTCGCGGCGGGCATTGCCAACGCTCGCGTGCGGGCGGGCTACCCGGCGCTGTTCGTCGTCGTGCCCGATTTGCTCGATCACCTGCGCGCGACTTTCAACCCGCAGAGTCCGATCACCTATGACAAGCGTTTCGAGGAAGTGCGCCATGCGCCCTTCCTGGTGTTGGATGATCTGGGTACCGAAAGTGCGACATCGTGGGCGCAAGAAAAGCTTTTCCAGTTGCTCAACCACCGCTACGTCGCCAAACTGCCCACCGTGCTGACCACCGCGCGGCTATTAGAGGACCTCGATCCCAAAATCCGCACCCGCCTGCTGGATGTGAGCCGCTGCACCGTTTTCAGCATCCTTGCACCGGCCTATCGGGGCGCAAGTGGCAGATCCGATAGCCCCCAACCTCCCCGTTCTCGCAGCCGGAAAAAACGCTAGACAGCGCAAAGGTAATGGATACCGGCCGGGGAATGGCGACCAAATGCGATGGCCCTATACAAGAAGTAACCATTGCCTTTTAGAACATCTGTACTATAATATAACTGATTCTCAATTCTTTGATTCTTGATTCTTTTCAGGAGGGCTATAATGGCTGACGAAGGACGACAAAAAGTATTAGATCAAGCGGTAGCACAAATCAAACGCCGCTTTGGTGACGGTGCCTTGATGCGCCTGGGCGATGCGACGCACCTGAACGTCGAAACGATCCCCACCGGCTCGCTGGCGCTGGATGTGGCCCTGGGCGTCGGCGGGGTTCCACGTGGGCGGATCACCGAAATCTACGGGCCGGAAGGTTCGGGCAAGACCACCATCTGCCAGCATATCGTCGCCGAAGCCCAACGCCGCGGCGGCATTGCGGCGTTCATTGACATGGAACACGCGCTCGATCCCAGCTACGCCATACGTTGCGGCGTGGATGTCGAGAGCCTCTACATCGCCCAGCCCGATACCGGAGAGCAGGCACTCGAAATTGCCGAAACCCTGGTCCGCAGCGGCGCCGTGGATGTCGTCGTGATTGACTCGGTGGCGGCGCTCGTCCCGCGCGCGGAAATCGAAGGCGAAATGGGCGATTCGCACCCCGGCCTGCAGGCGCGCCTGATGAGTCAGGCGTTGCGCAAGCTCTCCGGCGCCATCAAGCAAAGCAACACCGTCATGATCTTCACCAACCAGTTGCGCGAGAAAATCGGCGTGATGTTCGGTTCACCGGAGACCACCAGCGGCGGACGCGCGCTCAAGTTTTATGCTTCGGTGCGCATGGATGTGCGGCGCGTGACGGCCATCAAGACACAAGGCGAAATCACCGGACACCGTACCCGCGTGCGCGTGACCAAGAACAAAGTCGCCCCACCCTTCCGCGTTGCCGAATTCGACATTATGTTCGGCGAGGGCATCAGCCGCGAGGGCGACCTGCTCGATGTAGGGTTGGAGTTGAACGTCATTGACAAGCGCGGTTCGTTCTACTACTACGACGGGGAACGTTTTGCGCAAGGACGAGAAAACGCGAAGGTCTATCTCAAAGAAAACCCCGAATTTGCCAATACCATCGAAGACTTGATCCGCAAGAAGCTGGTGGATATGAAGGACATCCCGCTGGAATTCGGTGCCAGTGCAGATATTGAAGAGGGGTCGGTGCTCGAAGAAGAGTTTTAGCGTATGGCGACATTTCTGACGCAACTCAATCCTGCCATTCAAGCCCTGCTGGCTACGCTTTTTACCTGGCTTATGACGGCGGCGGGATCGGCAGCAGTCTTTTTAGCCAAAGAGGTCAACCGCAAAGTTCTGGACAGTATGCTCGGTTTTGCAGCCGGTGTGATGATCGCTGCAAGCTACTGGTCGCTGTTGGCGCCGGCCATCGAAATGGCAGAAGGGGGATGGCTGCCGGCATGGGTTCCGGCAGCCGTCGGCTTTATGCTCGGCGGCACTTTCCTGCGTGGCATTGATCGCCTGTTGCCGCACCTGCACCGCAGCGATGAGGCGCACCCTGAAGGCGTCAAAACCGCATGGCGGCGCATCACGCTGTTGGTGCTGGCGATCACGCTACACAACTTCCCGGAGGGTCTGGCCGTGGGAGTGGCCTTTGGCGCCGCCGCGTCGGGATTCTCTTCGGCCACCATCGCGGGCGCGCTGGCGCTGGCATTGGGCATCGGCATCCAGAATTTCCCCGAAGGGCTGGCCGTTTCTATGCCGCTGCGGCGTGAGGGCTACACGCCGTTCAAGAGCTTCTGGTACGGGCAATTATCGGGCCTCGTGGAACCCATCGCCGGGGTGTTGGGGGCGGCCGCCGTGCTGGTGGCGCGTCCCCTGTTGCCCTACGCGCTGGCGTTCGCCGCCGGCGCGATGATCTTTGTCGTCGCCGAAGACCTCATCCCCGAAGCTCAAAGCGGCGGCCATACACACCTCGCCACGCTAGGGGTAATGTTGGGCTTCACGGTGATGATGATCCTGGACGTCGCGTTGGGCTGACAAGACCGCCCTATACCACAACCTGCACGTCAAAGCGATCCAGAATACGCTGGATGGGCGTGAAGATGGTGACGCTGGTAGAGCCGGCGAAGAGCAGGCCCACAACGCGGCGATCCAAGTCGAGAATGCCGGAGCCGGAATCGCCGGGGCTGCTCATGCTGCTTGTGAGTATCTGATCGGTGAAGCGCGCCGTGCGTCCGGCGTAATCCACATTGACCGTCACATTGATCTGGGTGACATAGCCCTGCGTCAACCCGGTGGTGCGCCCCATTTTCTGCACCGGTTGCCCCAACTCGATGCCTGCCACACCGACCGGCATACCGATCCCCAAAATTGCCGGCATGACAAGGTCCACCGTGTCCGGGCGGGCCAGAGCGGCATCCATCGTATTGACACCCCCTGCCTGTTGCACTGCTTGCAGGCGATGGTCAGAACCGCTCACGCGCGCCAGGAAATTAAGCCATGACGCGATTGTGTTCGCCACATTACATTGTGAAGGGCTATCGCCGAAATCCAACGCCTCGAACGCCGCAAGGGTCGCAATGCGGTCGGCAGCGGTTCCGCCATCTGCGGGGCCGGGCTGATAGATCGTATCACCGATCTGCGCCGCATTGGCGTCGGCCAGGACATGATTGTTGCTCAAGATGAAAGGCTCACCGTGGCGATGCACAAGCAGGCCGAAGGTACCGGCGGTGATGTCGTGATGCCCGATAGAGATGCCGGGTTGCGCCGGTCGAAAACGGCCTTTGGGATTCTCTGGAATCTGCGCGCGGATGCGCCCGGTCTCCACCACGTCGGTCAGCATCCCCTCCACAGATTTGGGGATGAGGTCCTGGGGTGCGAGCTGGTCTTTAGGCAACTTGCGCGTCACGGAGACGATAAGGCTGAGATCTCCTGTGGATTGGCCCTCGCTGCTCTTGTACCCCAGGCCGCAGGCCACGACATTACGGCGACGAAAAATATCCGGCAGGGCTTGTTGGTAGATTCGACTTGCTTGTGCAAAAAGTTGATCGTTCATAATGCCTCCCTACAGGTCGTTGGAATATTGAAACAGAAGGTTAATGCGCCGTCTATTGGGCCTTGATCTCACCGACAACCTCGATCCATACCGGCACACCGTCGAGGGTCTTGGGGATACGGTCTTCGGGCCGCAGGAACAGCATCGGCACCTTGCGGGTCACATTTACAATCAACCCCGGCCCGCCCACCGGCCTGCCATCCCGCATGCGCAACCCAATCCCCACCCCCACGACGTTAGGCTTTCTAAGCAGCTCAGCTTCGTAGCGCGCTTTGACGGTCTGAATTTCCGCAATCGTGATTTCATCATCAGGTTCTTTTGGCATACTACCCCCCTTGAAAGTAGCGACCAGAGATGAGGAAAAGTGCCAGACCAAGCAGGCCGCCCATACAAACCCAGAATCCCCAGCCAGGCTGAACCGGCGCGGCATGGAGCGAGCGCAGCGCCGGCAGCAGACGATACAGTGTCGCCACGGCCGGCAAGCCGGTGACGGCAATCCATGCCAGCATAAGCCAGGCACGATAACGTCCCAAACGCGGCGCAAACCACACCGCCGCCCCTGTCGCCAGCGTCGCGCCGATACCCCACCAGAACGGAACGCGCCATCCCGGCGTATACCATGCGGTCACGATTTCGGGATAAGGCGGCAGGGTCGCCAACGCCAGCCCCATCCCCAGGAGCGCGCCCATGATGCGCCATCCCCGGTTGGCCTGCGACAACAACAACGGCAGCAATACGGCCAATCCTACCAACGGCAACCGCAAGGTCTGCAAGTTCACGGAAAGCGCACCGGTCTCGATCTCCGGCAATAACCGCAGTAAGTCGAAGAGATCGTAGGCATTCCAGGCCAATGCCGCCGCCCGCCGTCCAACCCACGGGCCAAAATAGCCGATGAGAGCCAGGATGTAGAAAGGAATAAAGAGCAACGAGTAACGAGTCATGAGTAAAAAGTAATGAGTAAGGGGGGAGGAGTGAGGAGGAGCCTTCTGAATTTCAGAGTTCAACTTCTTAACCTCCATTCTTCATTCTCCCATTCCCGATTCTCCATTCTTCCTTCTTCTCTCTTCCTTCTTCCTTCCTTCTCTCTTCCTTCTTCCTTCTCTCTTCCTTCTCCTTCACGGCTGAGTGAGCACAAAGTTATCGAAAGCCACCACCGCCGTTTCGCCGCCTTCAACGGCATCAGCAAAGAGTGCCACTCCCCCGGCTTTACGCAATGTGGCATCCGATACGGTGACGATGAGAGCCCCTTTCACCCGCAGCGACAATTGCTCGCCCTGGCAACGCACTTCAAGATTATTGCGCGTCTTACCGGTTTTGATTCCTTCGTCAAACTGCGGGCCGACAAGAGGGGTGGGAATGCCGTTCTCGACAAGCAAGATCAAATAGTAGCCATCCGCACTGATCGCCAGCAAATAATAGTTGTTCTCATCCTGTTGCCGACAGATCACCCCCATCCAGTTGTTCACCGTGCCCTGAACGTGCCGCACCTGAACGTCCACCATAACATCGGTGTATGTTTTACCGGCGAAAGGCGCATAGACGGCCACACCCTTGCCGCGATCTTCTAAATACAGTTCCCCACCCTGTGCATAGACGGCGCTTTCGGCGGTATCAAAGCGTGCCCAGGCAGCGTTGGGCGGCGAAAATTGATCCTCCACAATCACCACGGCAGATGTAGGAGAAGGGGTAGGACTCGCACCTGTACAGGCTACGAGCAGTGCGATGAGTATCGCCGTCAACAGGTAAATACGCCAACGGCGAAGGGCACACGCGCCTCTGGTTATGGCAGCGACGTGGGTTGGTTGAACAGCAGCGCGAATTGACATAGACATCCACTCCCAAATATCACCCAGAAATCGAGAGATAGCCCCATTGTAACACACTTTTTATGGAGTGGATGGATGACCAGGCTTCCAGCACGAACGACCATCATAACTCCAAACAGGCTTCGGCTGCCAGCCAAAAGAGTTTCTCGCGCACCGAGCTAAGATCCACCCAATCGCGGTGATCCCACGCCTCCCCGCCGAGATCATCGCCGCCGTAAAGTATCTGTCCAAAGGTGACACCGCGAAAATGCGCTACGGCAAAGAATGATGCAGCCTCCATCTCCACCGTTAGACAGCCTTCCTCACGGCGACGGCGCACTTTATCGGGCGTCTCACGGTAGAAAGCATCGGTTGTCCACGTCTTGCCCAGAATGTAGGGGAGTTTATGACGTTGCAGCACACGCTCGATCGCCACAACAGCTTCAGCAGAAGGATAAGCCTCGCGGGACGGCGGCAGGTAATGGTACGAGACGCCTTCGTCGCGCACCGCCGCAGTGGGGACAACAATGTGCCCCACGGCAATCTCACTATCCAGCACGCCGGCGCCGCCGCAGGCGATGAACACACGGCAGCCGCGCGCGATCACCTCTTCCAGCAGGCCCGCCGCCAACGGCGCGCCGACGCCCGGATGGAAAAAGGCCAGACGCTTGCCGTCTACGTCCATCTCATACAGCGGATGACGCCCCATCTCCGAACGGTTATCGGCAATGTGATGAGCACGCCCCGATTCCACCAGTTCGGTAATCACGTCCTGAAAGAAACAGACAACGCAATGTTCAGGCACATGATGACAGGGAATGAGCCGGCTCGGTTCGATAATCGCTTCACGGGTGGGATCAAATTCCAGAATCGGATAATCTTGGTACATTATCGAGCATTATAGCGAAAGCGGGGACAACGTCAATGTCAAATCGTCATACGTTTCGGCGCGGCGGATCTGTAGCAACCGGTCGCCATCCACCAGATACTCGGCGGGACGCGCACGCAGGTTATAGTTGGAACTCATGGCATAGCCGTAGGCCCCTGCATCGTAGACAACCAGACCGACACCTTCGGGCGGCGTGGGTAATTCACGCACCTTGCCCAGAAAATCGGCAGATTCGCACACCGGGCCAACAATATCAAATGTGCAGATTTCACCGTTCACCGGCTCGATGAAGCCGATGGAATGGTACGCCCCGTAGAGACTGGGGCGGATCAGCTCCGCCATGCTGCCATTGGTGACGATGAAACGCCGATCCCCGTTGGCCTTGACGCCGAGCACCCGACACACGAGCACGCCGGCATTGCCGACAAGGCTGCGCCCCGGTTCAACAATCAGGGTCGCCGCGTCGGGCAGCAAGCCGCGCAACGCGCCGATCAAATCAGCCGGCGTGGGATAGGTACCCGCGCGTTCGTAGTCAATGCCCAAACCGCCGCCCAGGTTGAGGTAACGCACGTCAAAGCCGTAGTCGCGCACAGCGTTAAAGAGATCGCGCATCAGGACCGCTGCATCATGAAACACTCGCACATCCTTGATCGTCGAGCCGAGATGACAATGCAGGCCCACAAGATGCACCAGCGGCGTATGCTTCAACCGATCGAGGAACCATCCCAGCCGCTCTGCGCGGATGCCGAACTTGGAGTCACGCATCCCTGTGGCGACGTAAGGGTGCACGTCGGGGCGGATGTCCGGGTTGACGCGCAACAACACCTCCAACGGGCGGCTCGCTTCCTGCGCTGCCTGGGCAATGTGCTCCAGGTCAAACTCGCTATCCACATTGAGCATCACCTCATGCTGCGCCGCGAGTGCCAGCTCGTCGCGCCGTTTGCCGTTTCCGTTGAAGAGCATATCCCCCGGCGCAAAACCGGCGCGGAGCGCCATGCGCAACTCATGGCCACTGACCAGCGTTGCACCGCTACCCAATTCGCGCAAAATGGCGAGCAGGGTTGGGTTACTGTTGGCCTTGAGCGCGTAAAAGACGCGCGCGTTCATTCCCGCCAACGCCGCCACGTAAGCGGCGAAATTCTCCCGTACCTGCGCGGCGCTATAGAGATAAAAGGGCGTGTCCGGCACGCGCATCAGGATTTCTTTGACGCTCAGGCGCTCGCAGTAGAGATAACCGTCCTGAAGATAAAACTGCACGGCGCATACCCCGTTTTGTGGTTGACCTCTCAGGAAGAACGGCGGCGCAATTGTCCGCACGCCGCCGCAATCGGTGCGCCACGGTGTTGGCGCATGGTATGAGGGATGCCGGCGCGATCCAGGATGGCGATGAAAGCCTCCACGGCCTCCGGCGAAGCGGGCTGCCCGGCATACTCCGTGGGATTCAACCGGATCAGATTGACATGGACGGGAATGTCGGCAAAACGGGTCACCAGGGCTTCGGCCTGCTCGCGTGTGGTGTTGACATCGGCGATGAGCACCCATTCCAGCATCACGCGGCGTCCGGTGCGGGCCGTATACGTCTTAAGCGCGGCGCAGAGCACATCGAGGGGATAACGCCGGTTGATCGGCAAAAGCCCATCGCGGACGGCGTCGGTGGCAGCGTGAAGCGACACGGCCAGGTTGATGCGCAAATTCTCATCGGCCAGCCGTTCAATGCCCGGGACGATGCCCACCGTGCTCAGCGTAATGCGGCGTTCGACAAATCCCATCCCGCGCGGGTCGCACAAGCGGCGGAGGGCCTCGAGCGTGTTGTCGTAGTTCAACAGCGGCTCGCCCATCCCCATCAACACAAAGTTGGTGAGCGTATGCCCACTCGCCGCCAGAACTCGCTGCGCATGGACAACCTGAGCAACGATCTCGTCGGCGGTCAGGTGACGCACAAAACCCATCTGCCCGGTGGCGCAGAAGCGACAATCACAGGCACAACCGACCTGGGTGGAGATGCAAACACTGTGCCGATGGCGGTAGCGCATGATGACGACCTCGACGCGCTGACCGTCTGCCAGTTGCAGCAAATCCTTGCGCGTTCCGCCGTCAGCGGCAACCTGAGAAGCAACGACGGTCGGCAATGCCAGCGTTGTCTCGGCAACAAGACGTTGTTGCAGGGCCTGTGGCAGCGTATCCGGCAACCCGTTGAAATCGGCAGGACATTGACGGTAAAGCCACTTCCACACCGTCCGCGCATGGACAGGAGCGGCGCCCCACCCGACGAACAACGATTCAAGCGCCGTGAAATCCAACGTATACAGGTTCATGGCGACCGGACAGGCAAACGTCGTAACAAGATTAAGGGGATAGATAAAAGGATCAGGTGCACTGTGTCCCCAAAAGCACGTTGCACCTGATCCTATGCGGAACTATTGGCTGGGGATGCACAACACATCGGCGACACGAATGTAGTTCAGGTTTTGGATGCGGTTACACTCGGCGATGCGCCACATACTCACCCCATACTTGAGCGAAATCCGGTAGAGATTTTCACCGGTGACGACCGTATGGTATTTGGCGCAGGTGCATGGCTGGGGCGCCGGGACATCCTGGCGTGCACACACAGGCCCGGGCGGCAGCAAAGCCGGCTCATTCGGGATGTCAAGCTTCTGACCGGGGTAAATCCAGTTCGGATATGGAACCGGATTGGCCTTGATAATCGCATTCGGGTCAACGCCATACGCACGCGCGATGCAATAGATCGTTTCACCCGGCTTGACAACATGGGTGACGATGATCCCACCCGCAGCAGGTTGAGCATACACCGGCACACTGGAAAACCACAGCAGTCCCAAAACGAGCAACAACACAGGGAATTTTCTACGCATGGAACACCTCCTTAGTTAAAGAAATCCTGGACAAGCATAACGATAGGTGACACCTGGTGCCTGAGGTGACCGGCCTCGAGCATCCATAGCAATTATATTTTCTCACAGTATGGCCGAGTCGTCAATATCATAATGCGTAAGGATACGTTTCAATTGTGTTAAATTTGCTTCACATAAACAGTAACGGCAGGTATTCCGGTGCGTCGTCGTAAGGGGCGACCTCACCCATCGCCACTGGATAGAGCCGTTCATGGCTGCGGCGTGCAGCCTCCGCGAGAGGCGCGTAAGGACGGTTGCAGGTGTCGAGGAAACCGATGTTATAGTTTTCGCCGTCGAAACGCCCCAAAGCCGATTGATCGTACAGGGTGAAGTAATGGACACCCACACACCAGGGCCTGGCCGCCGCGTCCTCCAAATACACCCGGAACGCCTTGCCACGGTCGGCCTGCGTCGGCACATGCCCGATGCCGCTGGCGGGCAATCCCACATCCAACGCGCCAAAGTGCCACTCGCCGATTATAATGGGCAGGTCAAGCAGCGCGTTGATCTTTGCCATCTCTTCGGCCGGCACGCGCGTCCGATAGCAGTTCATGCTGAAAACATCAAAGCAGCGCATCCCTTTGATGGCCCATGCGGGCGGGATAGTGTAGTAGCGGATCCCCAGGTTGAGGTGATTCGGGTCTACCTCGCGGCATGCGGCACTCAGACCACCGAAGTAACGCTCCACCATAATCGTGCTGAAGTCCGCCAGATCGGCCTGCGCGGCTTTGGTTAGCGGGATATCCCACTCGCCTTCAGCCAATGCCGCGAATGTCACACCGGTTTCCCAGGCATGGGACAGGCGTTCCTCATCACCGTAACGGCCTCGCAGGAAGGCGCTGAGCGCCCGGCGTGCGGAACATTCAGGAGTGTTGAAGAGCATGCCGGCGGCGGGCGTCTCCTGGGCAAACCCCCAGTTCGGCTCATTCATCAGAAAATAACCGATGAAAGCCGGATCGTCGCGGGTTTCGCGCAACTGCTCGGCGAATTCGGCCTTCGCGCGCTCAAAATCGGGGTGAAAGACGTCGGGGAAGTCGCGGTAGACCATGGGGACATCCAGGGCGCGGGTGTCCAGTGGGCGCACATAGGGGACTTGCGCCGCGCTCGCCAGACGCCAATCTGACCAGTTGGCAATGGTATTGAAACCCAACTGCCGCAATAGCCCCAGCGTGATGACGCCCCATTTCTCGTAAGCGGCCTCGGATCCAAAGGCGCGGATGAAATTGGCCTTGAGGTAATCGAAAGCGCGCACTTCGCCGCGCGTGTGGTGGGCCTGCGCATAAGGGCCGGACGTATCGGGTAACCAGGTGAGGGCTGCCTCCATCCCCTCATAGGCCGTATCAATGCCAAAAGCCACGCAATCCAACCCCGAAGACCAGAAGGCGTAACCATCGGGGTCCACCAGCCACCAGCGCGATGCGTCACGTTGGGTGCGAAAAAAGCCCGTGGCCGCAAAGCGTTTGCCCAGCCAGCCTCCCCAACGCGAGAAACCCTGTGGCAGTTTATGCTCCGGCGCAGCAGCCAGTTGGGTGTGTAAAAGCTCCGTCACCTCTTCAGAGCCACGACTCTTCGCGGACCACTCGTGCAGTGTGCTCTGCCCCAATTCGTCCAACAGCTTGCCTTTGGGAAGCGTCAATGTCTCCAGTTTGGGCGATTCTTCGACCGTGACGGTAATCGGCGTGAGGCAGAAGCGTACCGGCTGCGGCCCCTTGCGCAGCACTACAAGTCGCATCCGATCTACCTTGCGCAAGTCCACGCGCTGTCCGCCACACAGCGGCTTGAGCCACGCGCCCTCGCGGGGGTAACGCCAACGATTCTGATTGACCGCCTCCAGGGGCACACGCAGCCGCGCCGAACATTCGGTAATCAGGCCATAGGTCAGCACGAACGTCGGGCCGCTCTCGCCTTCCTGAAGATGCAGCGCGAAGACGGCGAGATGGTGCCCTGCGAGCAGGGTGTCGGCGGTGAGATAACGCGCCCCGGCCAGCGCCCCTCTGGGGAAGACGTAAAGCAGTCCATCGCCGGTCGCTTGCGCCACGTAAGCCGTCGCACCGTCAATTGGAACCGAAACATCTTCTACATCACACGTGCCGAGTCGTTGTTGTGGTGTCAAGATAAGAGATGAGTTCATACATTTTCCTTATAGAAATAGTGATTGGGAACTAGCGTGAGTGTCCCGCCCGCGCATCTCATCGGCGAGTCCATCCTGCGAGTGGGCCAGAGGTCCGCTCTACCTACGGTGTGGGCGTAGTCGTCTCGATGTTGTAAGGCGTGACCAGAGGGCCGTAAACCCAGGCCGGCGCGTCCTTGTAGGCAATCTGCCACCAATCTCCCTCACGTCCGGTGAGCGGCGCCTGTGTTCCGGGATCGAGATACCCCAGCCGCTCATAGGTGGTGGCCGGCCCGGCGCGGACGTTGACCCCATCGGCCCCGGCGACGATGTACGGTGTGGGCGTTGGCGGAATGGGCGTCGCCGTGGGCACGGGCGTGTCCGTCGGCGGCAGGGTGTTGGTCGGTCGGGGAAGCGACACCAACGTCGCCGTAGGTTGCGTCGGTGCGGTCGTGGTTGCAGGCAACGGCGTGGCCGGCCCGGAAGGCGCCCGGCCCGGTTCTGGTCTGAAGCTGTACCAGATCAGTGCGATCCCCAGGCCTACAATCAACAGCCAGCCCACAATCAGCCAGATGTCACGCTTTTGATTACGCTGGACAAACCAGTTCCCATTCATCGCGCGCACCTCTCATCCATACAGGCTGAACATCAGCGATTGAAATCGCTTAATGACACACGACATAACGCCTACACAAACTAAGCATACATCGAAAATACAGTATTGCAACTCTACGTCTTCAACAATGCTGCCAACATGTTTTATTCCGCTAACGGTACACAATCGCTTGTACGATGGTCGAAGTCGCCCGGGTCGCCGTGCGCCCCCCTCCCCACCGACAGGCCGGGTTCGCGCGACTCTCCAAGCGCATGCCCGACAGCCAGGCCATCATCGCGATTGCTCACAAGCTACCGGTCGTCGTCTGACACGCCTCCCATGATCACGTTTCCCGTATTTTTTAGGGTTCTCCCTCTTGACAATGGCATACATCAGTTCACAAGAGCATACATCAGGGGGCCACATCTACAACTTCATTCTTTGTCAATCTGGACATTCAGATATGCTCTAAACTTATCCGCATCACTCAATACATCACTTTCCAATTCCTGTAAACGGTGTTTGAATTGTTTCTTCACGTACTCCTGGGTAAAGTTATAGGTGGGGATTTCAATGCGTGGCGCATTTCTTATGACTCTCTCTATCGTGATTTCCCATTCATTCTCAAATGGATGTTTCCAACCGTAAAACTGAGTCATCCTATCATGGAGAAATTCCTTTTGCAGTCCGCCCCCTTCAGATTTCGAGGTCAAGTCCTTGTAGAACGAAAGCAAGTGCATGACCCAAATTCTATCGCAATCCCTCAAACCCAGGCGGTCCCTTCCATGAATCGAGAGGCCAATATAAGGATTATCATGGACGCTGATCATTCCCAGAATTTTTTCTATCTCCAGGGGAGAAAACTCATTTTCACATAGGACCCTGGCCGCCAATGGCACACCTTCCTGCATGTGGGTTATTCGGCTCTCTTTGGCACTCCATTGCGATTTATCCTCCAGTGCAAAGTAACCTATGTCGTGAAGTATGATGCCGGGAACAATCAGGCGGTCGAGTTTCTCCTCTTCAACAAGCCGCAAAGCAAAATTGGTCGAGAACAGTATATGATAAGGGTCATACCATCGTCTTTTGCTTTCATCCTCGTATTGCTCGAATAGCCATTTCAAAACGCGCCTCTCTCTCTCATCTAATCTCTCATCCACTCTCTCCTTCAGTTTACCTTGATGACTGTTTGCAGTCTGTTTGAGAAGTTGCAATATCGTTTCAGCATTGATTGGCATGGTTCTTTCCTCCTATGTTACGGTGCATGTGGCCCAACGACGCCAAGGTGAGCTTACCCCAAAAACTAGACCACATGCTAAATGGAAATGGTGTACAATTCTAACCAAGCATGTGGAGGGAAACAATGACCAAGCGTCGCACATTTACTGCCGAGTATAAGTTCAAAGTCGCCCTGGAAGCTGCCAAAGGGACCAAAACGCTAAATGAACTGGCGCAAGAATACCAATTGCATCCGCATCAGATCAGTGAGTGGAAGCTGCAGCTGCTGAAAAATGGCGGCGAGGTTTTCGGCCAGAATGCCGCCCGCCAGCAGCGCGAGCAAGCTGCACTGGAAACGGAACTGTACGAGCAAATTGGCCGCCTCAAATGGAATTAGAGTGGCTGAAAAAAAAGCTGCCGGTACCCACTGAGGCCAAGCGCCAGATGATCGAGCCAGGACATCCCGACTTAAGTATTCGCCGCCAATGCCAATTGCTAGGGTTGAGCCGGGCGACTTACTACTACACGCCGGCCCAGGAAAGCGCCGCGAATTTGGCCCTGATGCGGCTCATTGACGCGCAGTACTTGAAAACACCATTCTACGGTTATCCGCGTATGACGGTGTATCTGCGTAACGCAGGCTATCGGGTCAATCCCAAGCGGATCGCGCGGCTGATGCAGGTGATGGGCTTACAGGCCCTGACCCCGCGCCCGCGCACCACGCGCGCGGAGCCAGGGCATAAGGTCTATCCGTATTTACTGTGTGGGTTGACCATTGAGCGACCTAACCAGGTCTGGAGCACCGACATCACGTATATCCCGATGCGCCACGGCTTTATGTACCTGGTCGCGGTGATGGACTGGTACAGCCGCTATGTCTTGGCCTGGGAACTCTCCAACACCCTGGATGGGCAGTTTTGTCTGGCCGTCCTGGAACAGGCCCTGAGCTGCGGCACGCCGGAGATCTTCAATACCGATCAGGGCGTCCAATTCACCGCGCAGGCTTTCACGGAGCGACTGGAAAAAGCCCACATCCGTGTTAGTATGGACGGGCGAGGACGGGCCTTGGATAACGTCTTCATTGAACGCTTATGGCGCACTGTGAAGTACGAGGAGGTGTATCTGCACGATTATGCCACCGTCATTGAACTAGAACATAGCCTGAAGCGGTACTTCCGATTCTACAACCAGGAGCGACCGCATCAGAGCCTGAACTATGCAACGCCTGTTAAGGTCCATTACGGGGCGTCAGGGGCAAGATGACAGCGTCCCCGTTTCAACTTATTCTAACCCATTTGTGGTCTAACAAATGGGGGTAAGCTCAGGGGTTGTATCGTAGTGCTGACCGGCACTACTGGCCCAGGGGTAAAACGATGTTCTTCTGTGGGATTAAGAGTACCACCTAACTCCGTTAAACGTACCCGAATGCTGGTATCAACGTATACGCTCTGATGTGCAATGCCCGCAACAATGAGGTAGTTTTCTTCTCGTGCTGGAAACACAATAGTAGTAGTTACAATCACAGGCTGATTCGGCAATGTATCTACAAACCATTGCTTCTGGGGAAGAAATTGTAAATCAGGAGCACTGGCATTCAGATGAATTTCCACGTTTGAGAGACTATTTTCTGTACTTACGGTGACAGTTAATGTTGTAGATTGTCCGAAAGTAATTGGTTCCTCTAGTTGCATAGTGATACAATTTCCATCCTTACATGCTCCCTTTGTTCCGCCACTACTACATGAAACAAAAATCATACAGACAAAACCTAACAGCAGTATTACCCAAGTACGCCTAAAGTTTCCCATTTTACACCTCCGTTTGAAATTGTGTTGTTATCGTAATCCTGGCCTAACGGTTGGCGCTTCACCTGCGCCGCGAAGCGCAGCGGAGCGTGTCGGCTGGAGCGGCAGGTTGGGCGGTTTTGTTGCTCATTTGATTGGCTTACAAGACTACTGGTCATTGGTAGTGAATAGCCCATATTCCAATCCAACTTGGTAGATGGCTTCAGAAACCTTACCTGGGTCAGGAGCACTTATGAAATGAGTGTCGTCAAACGCCCGAACCCCGATAAGCCATTGTCGCATTTGCCAAAGCCAAATCCGATACTCCTCTCTTCCACCTGGGAATGAGGGATGATCCTCACCCCACACCAAAAGCGAAGCCCCATGGAATTCCATGACTATGCGGCCTTTTTTCTGTACATCGAAGGCGGCTTGCGCGTCACTCTCGTTGCTGAACCATTCCAATGTTATGAGGGTATGATGACCGCCCGCTGGAGAGCAAAGGAGTCCATAAGTCGTTTCGTCATAGAAGAATGAACTTGTTTGGGGATGCCCATAACAGATTTCTTCTGCCACTTTCTCCAAAACAGATTTTGCAACATCACTCGGGATTGGGGTAGCAGGTGTCGCAGGGCCACTACAGGCAACCAGCAAATAAACTACCAAGACGGGAGAGATTAAACGTTTCATCTGGATGCTTCCGTTTTCTGCTACTCATTCGGCTAAGACCGCCCAACGGCTCGCGGCTTAGCCGCCGCGCGAGCGCAAGCCGAAGGCGAGCGCGAAGCGCGATCGGCTACAGCCGCTTGTTAGCCAGCGCCCGCGATTAACAAACCCAAGGTGTTAAGGATGTCCTTCAAGCCCTGTACATGACTCAATGCCCGTTGCAGATCTCGAACCTCAAAGTACCCCACAGCATTGCGGAAACCTTCGTCCAATGATGCTATCTCGCGCTTGAACTGGTCCAGCTCATCCCTTGATGAAACAATGACCACTTTTTGAATGGTCGGATCGCGCCTGATGCGTTGCAGGTTCAAGATGGCAGAATCGCGACTCCCCTTCCTATGCACCTCAAATGCATAAGAAATGGTGCCCAAATTCGCCACACGACTTCTCCAAATCGCATCAATACGACATCCTGGCATTACGCTAAATTCCTTCTGCACCTCAAACCCAAGGCCATCTCCCAGCTCAATTACCTGGTCTACTACAACATCATGTTCGAAGTCTTCGGCTTCTACTCGCGTCATAACTGGTGTCTCTATTGACATCTCTGGGCGTATTTCCTCAAGGGAAATGTAGTACAGCAAGAAATCAAGTTTGAACAGATCGTCAAATGCAGGATCTACCTTCGCGACCTGGCCGCGAACATCTTGGACTAACTTGCAGTAAGCCGCGTACTGTGCTCCGCTAATCTGTGCAGACTTTGGTAGGCGTGACTCATCAACTCCAAGGGTTATTAGCCCTTGCCTGCTCCTGCTGTTCCAAATGGAATACTCGGTGTGATTATGATGTGCCAGAATCTCTGAGATACAGGCCGCCCCCATCATGCGGACGCTCTTCCTGACATCGTCAAATCGCTTTGGAAGAGGCTCTGTTCCATACAGGAGTTGCTTGAATGCAGCCCGAATCGCTGGTAACCCAGAACGAAGCATCTCTTGTAGAAGCCAATCCTTGTTTGTCCAGCCGTTGAAAGCCCAGAGAACGTGAATCAGTTCACGCAATACGCCTTCATCAAGGCGATCAATCTGCTGCTCTGAAAAATAGCGCGCGAAAAACTCATCCTTATTCTGTCGGTCCTTCTGCCATTGCTCGCCTTCTGTTTCGAGAAAAGTACGGAAGCGTGGCAAAAGGCTTCTCAGTAAATCGGTGTTGATTGGCTTCACAACGTGCCTCCCAATGAACTTCCATTCCATCAATGCGACTAGGTGCGCTGGCTAACCGAAAAGCTGAGCCGCAGCGCCGGGTGGGCAGGACCACCATTTCTGAACGAGTATGCCGACAAAGTCAAGAAATCGCAATCCAACGAGCGCAGAAGGCGCTGTCGGCTCTAGCGGATGTTAGCCGCCGCAAGTCAGAGAATTGATATCTGATAGGTGTCGTCCATCAAAGGATCGAGAAATGACTAACTGCTGAACCATCAATACATCGAGAAACAACTTACGTTAGTGTCATAAAGTATTCGCCATTAACCAAAGCCGGGGTATAACTAGGCTAAC
>DAOSNS010000031.1:0-58776 GCA_035373625.1 Anaerolineae bacterium
ACTGTTAGTTTGCTTCTGTCACAGGCTGACAGCTTGTGCTACATTGAAAACATCGCGGGATGAATGTAGGGCAAACTGTTAGTTTGCCTTTGTCACAAGCTGACAGCTTGTGCTACATTGAAAACATCGTGGGATGAATGTAGGCAAACTGTTAGTTTGCTTCTGTCACAGGCTGACAGCTTGTGCTACATTGAAAACATCGCGGGATGAATGTAGGGCAAACTGTTAGTTTGCCTCTGTCACAGGCTGACAGCTTGTGCTACATTGTCGGAGTTGAGCCGCGGGTTCGGTTCCATTCTTGGGAGGATAAATATGAAATTGTGGTCCAGGTTATTCTGGCTGTTAGTGATTGTGTTGTTCACGGCAGGATGTGCGCGCGTGGTAAAGGCCCCGGCAGGTGCGATAACAGCGCCGGCAGAAGCTAGCATTATACCAACGCCGGTGGCGCCCGAGGTTGCCGTCGGTAAGCTGGTGGTGGCGGATGGGCGATTGGCGTCGCCGTTTCCGAGCCTGGCGTTGGGGTTCAGCGGCGGCGTGAACGGAGTGGTTCTCACCATTACCGCGCAGGCCGGGGATGTGGTGCACGCCGGTGATGTACTGGCGCAGTTGGACGATACAGAATTGCGCCGCGCCGTGGAGACCGCGCAACTGACCCTTGACCGCGCCACCCTCGACCGGGAACGGGCGCAGGCGCAGTGGGAACGGGACGTCGCCGATGCGGAGCAATCGCTGGCCTCCGCGCAGCGGGCGCTGGAGTCGGCGCGCCTGCAATACTCCAGTACCTCCGTCGAGGAAGCGCGCACCGCCCTCGAACGCGCGCGTCAGGCCGAGGCCGACGCCAAGAAAGCCTACGAGACCCCACTTTTTGGCAATTACACGCCCGACGACGAACGTGAGCGTGATTACAAAGCCTGGCAGAACGCCATCCGCGAGCGCGAATTCGCCGAGATGCGCTTGAAAGACGCGCTCAACGCCCGTAGCGTCCGCGCGCTGGACATCGAAGCCCGCGAGCAGGATGTCGTCCAGGCCGAGCGTAAACGCGCCGCCCTCGAAACCGGGATCGCGCCGAGCTACGCCCGCGCCATCGAAGACGCCGAGCGTGAGTTGGCGAAGGCGCAGGCCGCGCTCAAGAACGCCGTACTCCTCGCGCCGTGGGATGCCATCGTCCTCTCGGTGGACGTCGCGCCCAAAGCCACCGTCAGCGCAGGGACGCCCGTAATGACGCTGCTCAACATCGCCGACGGCCTGCGCTTCGTCTCCGAGAACCTCAGCGAGCAGCACGTCGCCGCCCTGCGCCCGGGCCAGAAGGCCACGATCACCCTGCGCGCCTACCCGGAGACGCCGCTCGAAGGCGTCGTCGAAGCCATCATCCCCCAGGCGAAGGCGGCGCAAACCACCGACGCCCGCTTCACCGTCCACGTGCGCCTCGCGCCGACGGATCTCGCGCTGCTGCCGGGGTTGACGGGGCGCGCGGAGATTTTTACCGGGGAATAACAACACAATCCACCTAAACGCTTGCGCCGGATCATAATCCGGCGCTTTTGTCTGTCACTTTCGCGGTTTTCACATGGGAAAGGCGTATTTCAAGAATTTGGCGGCCCCCAGGAGTTTTTGAATATGCAGCAGTCGTCTGTGACTTTTGCGGCTCTGTTCACGTTGGAGGATGATTCCAGCACCTGACAGGTCTTCCGAGACCTGTCAGGTGTGGAAACGTTGAATCCTCTGATAATCCTCCAAATCCACATACTCCTTCACCGTCCCCTCTTCCACCGACCACACGCCCGTCGCAAACTGGCGGATGAAATAGCGGTCGTGGACGACGGCGAGCACAGTACCCTCGAAGGTTGTCATCGCCTGCTCGAAACTGGCGCGGCTGGGGATATCCAGGTGGTTGATCGGCTCGTCGAGCAGCAGAAAGTTGCAGCCACTTGCCACCAGCCGCGCGAGCACCAGCCGCGCGCGTTCGCCATAACTCAGGTTGCGCACCGGCGTGAAGACTTCGTCTCCGGTGAAGAGGAAGTAGTGCAGGAACGAGCGCACGTCGGTATCGGACATTGCCGCGACCTGGCGCAGGGTATCGAAGGGAGTGCTGTTGGGATCGAGATTTTCTTGTTCCTGGGCATAATAGCCGGTTTTGACGTTTGCACCCAGATGGATGGTGCCGGATAACGGGGTGATCTGACCGACGATGGCGCGCAGCAGCGTGGTCTTACCACAGCCGTTCGCTCCGATGAGCGCCACGCGCTCGCCTTGACGCAGGGTTTGGTTCACATCATGGAGCAGGGGGACGCCGTTGTAGCCCACGGATACACCCCGTAGCCGCAATACTTCCTGTCCACTGGCAGGTGTGTCCACGAATTCGAGCTTCATACGCCAGGTTAAGGCCGGCTTTTCCACCCGTTCATCGCTTTCCATGTAGCGTTCTAGCCGCCTTTCGCGGGCTATCGCTTTTTTGGCGACTTTTTTGGCGTAACGGCGGGTTGTGGGGTCGCCGGGCGTGGTGGTCAACTCGACGCTCATGGCTTGCATCTTCGTGCGGTGGATGTCGGCTTGCAGGCGACGGATTTCAGCTTGCTCGTCGCGCCACTGTGCCCATTGTTTCTCGCGGCGGCGCGTCCATTCTTCGATGTAGGCGGAGTAGTTGCCCGTGTACGCCGTGATGGTATGCGTGAGCGGGTCGAGGTCGAGGATGTGGGTGACGGTGTTATCGAGAAACGTGCGATCGTGGGAAACGATGAGCACCGCGCCCCGGTATGTGCGCAGCCAGCCTTCGAGCCATTCCAGCGCTTCGATGTCCAGATGGTTCGTCGGTTCATCCAACAGAAGCATCTGGGGATTCTGGATGAGCAGCCGCGCCAGGCCGAGCCGCGTCTTCTGCCCGCCGCTGAGGTGGCGGACGGGGGTGTCGAGCGATACATCGTCCAGCCCCAGTCCGGCGAGGATGGCTTTGACCTCATGAGGGGGAATCTGGTGCGCCACCAGGCGTTCCAACTCGGCCAATGCCTCCCCGTAGGCGTCCATAAGTCGTTCCTGTTCTGCGCCCCCGGCAGCGGCGAGGGCATCGGCAAGGGCGGTGATGTTGCGTTCGAGCTGCTCGAGTGCGATCTCTTCGGCACGCAAGATGTGATCGAGTGTGGCGTCCTCGTGGTAGGTGAGACCCTGTTCCAGATAGCCCACGCGCAGATCGGGCGGATCCCGCAGCACGGAGCCGCTGTCGGGTGTCTCCTGGCCGGTGATGATGCGCAGCAGTGTGGTCTTGCCACAACCGTTTGGCCCGATGAGACCCACGCGCTCGCCGGCATTTATGGTGAACGTGACCCCATCCAGGATGATGGCGTCGCCGTAGTATTTGGTGATATTCGATACTTGTAGCATAGAAACCTCGTAAAACGTAAAGACGTAAAACGTGATGCGTGATTGGGAACGTTACCTATCATCGACTGCTGAAAGCTGACCGCTATCTGCCATATCATGCCTGGTCTCCTTGTAAACAGATCGTGAGTCATGCTCATCCTATCGTCCATTTCCCTACGTGGTCTTCTCCCCGCACAAACAAAAAAGGCCGCGGGCAATGCCCACGGCCTTGAGCTGACTTGTATGGTGATGCTAGACGTCAGGATTGGAATCCATCCAGGGATGCGGCATGCCCGTTATGGAAAACGTCCTGCATCTCAATCATCCCTGTTCCCTCCGTGTGAATTACGAATAGCGAATTACGAATAGTGCTTACACAGGGAATTATATGTTTTTTTACAGGATTGTCAAACGGGAAAGATGCTTCAACGTTTCAACGTCATCACATCCAGAAGCGGAAAAGGCGCAGGCCCTCACGCACAAGGGCAAAGTCTAGCCGGAATTGCTGACCGATGAGAACAATCCATTGCCAGAATCCCCGACTGACGACGGTATTGTTCATAAAGAGGAGGAGGATCAGTAGAAAGGTGAAGCTGCTCAACGTGCGCGCCATCTGGGCAGTACTGTCGGGCAGAATGGTTTCCAGGATTCCCCAGCCGTCAAAACCGGGGAGGGGGATCAGGTTGAAAAACAGGCCGGTGAGTTGTAGAAAGGCCAGAAGCGCGATGCCGGCCCAAAATTCACGGTGGGCGGCCGTCCCGGTGCGTGCCAACCCCGTGATGAACGGCAACAGCAGGATAAAAGCGCATAGCGCGGTCGCGGCGGGGCCGGCAGCAGAAGTGAGGCCACGCTTCAGCCTGCTCCTGATCGCCTCGGTGTTGATGTATACGGCGCCGCCCGGCAGGCCGATGCCTCCCATTGCCAGGTAGAGCAGGGGCAAGACGATGCTGTAGGTGGCATGGGTATAGGCAAATGGGTTGAGCGTGAGGTAGCCTTTGCGGACGACGCTCTTGTCGCCGGCCCAGTAGGCCGTGAGGGCGTGCCCGAATTCATGCAGCGACAGGCTGATCAGCCACCCACCGATGATGAACAGCATAAACATCAGTGTCCGTAGTAGCACAGGCAGACCCCCACGATAGATCATCGCCCCCGCGATAACCGTCCCGCCCACCAGTATCCCGAATACCGGGCTGATTTTCAACGGTGACTCGTGTTTTGGAGCCACTGCATATACGTCTTCATCGAAAAAATCCATTGCAGTCCTCAGGTATCAGTTTTCAGTTGGTCATGTGGTCAATTTGCTAATTCGTGGCAAGGTAAGGTTCTACAGTGCTCGCAGATAGGCCCGCCACTGTTCGACGCCTTCGTAGGGAGCGGGATAGTAACCGTTCAACTTGTAGATGCGCACGACTTGAGGCAAAAGCCCGGTCACCACTTCATAGTTGATGCTGTCGGACCACGTGGCCACCTCTTCAGCCGTGATCTCGTCATCTCCCTGTGGCCCAATGGCGACGGCTTCGTCGCCGACGCACACCCCTGGGATGTCGGTGACTTCGACAACCATCTGATCCATACAGATGCGTCCACAGATCGGTGCGCGCTGGCCACGGATAAGCACCGCACCGCGATTGGAAGCCTGGCGCGGATAACCATCCCCGTAACCGAGCGGGATGAGCGCCACCCGTATCGGTTTTTGAGCGATGAACGTGCGTCCGTAACTGATGGCTGTGCCCGGCGCAAGGTCGCGCACGTTGATGACGGTCGTTTTAAGGGTAAGGGCGCGCTTTATCGGGAAGGGTGGGGTGCTGGCCGGCGACGGCGCCATCCCGTAGATGAGCAGACCCGGTCGCACTGCTGCCATGTGTGCTTCGGGGAAGCGCACCAGACCGGCGCTGTTGCAAATGTGCGGGACGGCGATAGGATAGCCGATGCGCGCCAACTCGTCGAGGATGGCCTGAAAACGCTCCAATTGCCGGCGCGCGTGGGTGAGGTCGGGTTCGTCGGCTGTGGCGAAGTGGGTGAACAGGCCCTCCACCCGCAAATTGGGCAAAGAGGCCACGTAGCGCACGAAATCCACGACTTTTTCTGCATCCAGGCCGTAGCGGCTCATCCCGGTATCAATCTTAATGTGCACGGGAACCGGCTCTTCGGCACGCGCCGAAATGAGCTGCGCCGTTTCTCGATTGGTGAGCGTCGGCGTGATGTGATTGCGCAGGATGAGATCCACGCCTGAAGGGGGAACGTGTCCCATAATCAGAATCGGCGCCGTGATCCCACTTTCACGCAGGATCACGGCAACTTGAACGCGATGGATGGCGAGGCGGCTGGCGCCGGCCTCCAGGGCTGTACGGGCGATCGGCAACAACCCGTGTCCGTAGGCGTTGGCTTTCACACTGGCAATGATTTCCGTGTTAGGGCCGACGAAGTCTTTGATGGCCCGCACGTTGTGGGCGATGGCATCAAGGTCAATCTCTGCCCACGTTACAACACCGTCTGGAATCATATCCTCTGTATCCTCATGCTTTTCAGGATGGTGCGATCACAAAAGCCGCACATCCTTCCATCATACCAGATTTTCACCAGGTTTCCAGACGGAATCAAGCGATCAGCTATTGACCCTCAGCGATCAGCGATTAACCGCCGCCTGGCTTTCAATAAGCTGAAAGCCGATGGCTGATTGTTGAAAGCTAATGGTTGATTGCTGAAAGCTATGCGATAATCATCGCCTCACGTTCTGGCCCCACACTGATGAAAGTGACGGGGACGCCGGTCAAGGCTTCAATGCGGGCAATGTAGGTCTGTGCGGCCGCGGGCAGGTCCTCACGGCGGCGCACGCCGCTGATGTCCTCTTGCCAGGCTGGCAGCTCCTCATAGATCGGATGACAACGGTTCAACACTTCTGCACCCCACTCGGCAGGGAAGTGTTCGATACGTTCACCGTCCAACTCGTAGGCAACGGCGATGCGCAGCGACGGCAGCCCGCTGAGGATGTCCAGCTTGCTTAACGCAATGTCGGTCAGACCGTTGACCTGGGCAGCGTAGCGCAGCAGCACGGCATCGAGCCAGCCGCAGCGTCTGGGACGTCCGGTAGTTGTTCCATACTCGTGCCCCACCTCACGGATGTGCTCACCGAGAGCGTCGTTTAACTCTGTGGGGAAGGGACCGGCGCCCACACGGGTGGTGTAGGCTTTGGCAATGCCGATGACGCGCGTCACCTCTTTGGGACCGATGCCCAGACCGGTGAGCACCCCGCCGCTGACAGGCGATGAGCTGGTGACGAAGGGATAAGTACCCAGGTTGATGTCGAGCAGCGTTCCCTGCGCCCCCTCACCGATGACAAGTTTGCCTTCTGCCAGGGCCTGGCCTATCAACGCAGTCCCATCTACCAGATAAGGGGCGAGTTCCCCGGCGGCCTGGTGGAGTTGGGCGACAATCTGTCCCACAGGTTGCGCCGGCAAGCCGTACAGGTTTACCAGGCGATTGTTGTGGGCATCCACCAGGGCGCCCACGGCTTCGGCGAAGAGGTTCGGATCGCGCATTTGTCCGGCGCGCAGGCCCACGCGCTCCATCTTATCGGCGTAAGCCGGGCCGATGCCGCGTTTTGTCGTGCCGATGGCTTCGTAACCGCGTTTTAGATCCGACGCCCCATCGAGCACTCGATGGGTGGGCAAGACAAGATGTGCAGCGGCGCTGAGTTTGAGATGTGCCGGGCTGACATCCACCCCAATATCGCGTAACGTCTGTATTTCCCGCAAGAGCGTGAGCGGGTTGACCACCGTGCCGGCGCCGATCAGGCAGGTGACGTGGGGATACAGGATGCCGGAAGGGATGAGATGCAGGGCGAGTTTATGTCCTTCGGCGATGACGGTGTGGCCTGCATTGTCGCCGCCGTTGAAGCGTGCCACGACCGCGGCCTGGGATGCGAAGTAGTCCACGACCCGGCCTTTGCCTTCATCTCCCCATTGTGCTCCGACAATAACTATGACTGGCATAGTGCCCTCCTTAAAAAAATTTGAAACGTTAACACGTTTGCACGTGGTACGTTTGAAAATCCATTCAATGCGTTGATTGTTTCTCCTGTTCGCCCCTGTTGTATCACAAATGCGGGAAGATACAAAAGCATATTGGCAACGATCGTCTTCCTAAAGAGAGCGCTGAGAAATCTAAAAAATCTCTGTGAACTCTATGGCCTCTGCGGTGAGAAAAAGCGTCAACACCCAAGAGGGGGCTATCCGGTAACCGATTGTGGCCTTTCATGACCTGGCCGATTGACTCTCTCTCAAGACCGTTTATACTTGCGGGTATCTGTTGCGAAGGAATGGATCAAGGATGGATGGGATACCGATTGCGCCGAAAGTCCGCGTGCGCCACCTGAATTTCTATTATGGCGTCAAGCAAGCGTTGATGGACATCACGCTTGACATCATGCCGCAAGAGATCACGGCTTTTATCGGACCGTCGGGGTGCGGAAAGACAACCTTCCTGCGATGCCTGAACCGCATGAACGACGAAATCCCCCATACCCGTGTGGAAGGGGAGATTTTACTGGACGACGCCGATATTTACGCTCCCACTATGGATATCGTTGAACTACGGCGGCGGGTGGGGTTGGTGTTCCAGAAGCCCAATCCCTTCCCGCAGTCTGTCTACAACAACGTTGTGATGGGGCCGCGCGCGTTGGGATTGGAAACCGGATCGGCGTTGGAGGATATGGCGCGGCAGTTGTTGCAGGAAGTGGATCTGTGGGACGAGATCAAGGGGGATATGTTGCTCCCGGCGTTGGGCTTGTCGCTGGGACAACAACAACGTTTGTGTATCGCGCGCACGCTGGCGGTCAGGCCGGAGGTGATTTTGATGGATGAGCCGTGCTCGGCCCTCGACCCCATCGCCACCCTGCGCATCGAAGACCTTATGCGCAAATTGCGTGAGCAGTACACCATTGTTATCGTCACGCACAACATGCAACAGGCTGCCCGTGTTTCGGATCAAACGGCGTTTTTCTGGCTCGGTGAGCTGATCGAGGCAGCGAAGACGGCTCAACTCTTCACCCGTCCTGCTCAAAAAATGACCGAAGACTACATCAGTGGGCGGGTAGGATAGCAAAAGGCAAGATATAATTCACCATTAATTCCAAGAGGGGGAAACATGGTAACACGGCTGATTATTCCAGAAAACTATCGTTGTCTACTCAATGTGCGTGAGACGGAACTTGCGATCCGCCAGATCAAGACATTTTTCCAGACGAATCTGGCCTTCGAGCTAAACCTCACGCGGGTGACGGCGCCGCTGTTTGTGCAGGCCGGCACCGGCATCAACGACGACCTCAACGGCGTAGAGCGCCCGGTGGCGTTCCCTATCAAGGCAATGGCCGATGTGCGCGCCGAGATCGTCCATTCGTTGGCGAAGTGGAAGCGGATGCAGTTGGCCGATCTGGGTTTTAAGCCTGGGGAAGGACTGTATACCGACATGAACGCCATCCGCGCCGATGAGGACCTGGATAACCTGCACTCGTTGTATGTGGATCAATGGGACTGGGAACGTGTGATGTTGCCTGAGGAACGCAACCTGGACTACTTGAAGGCCATCGTTCGTCGCATCTACGACGTGATCCGGCGTACCGAGCGTTATGTACATCATTTGTACCCTGTCATTGAGCCGTTTTTGCCGGAGACGATCACCTTTATTCACGCCGAAGACCTGGAGGCGCGCTATCCCGACCTTTCACCGAAGGAGCGCGAAGATATGATTTGCCGTGAATATGGGGCGGTGTTTCTTATCGGCATCGGCGGACCGCTACGCGACGGCCAACCCCACGATGGACGCGCGCCGGACTACGATGACTGGTCTACGCCGACGATGGACGGCTACAAAGGTCTGAACGGCGATATTCTGGTATATTATCCGTTGTTTGACACGGCTTATGAATTATCATCTATGGGCATCCGTGTAGACGCCGAGGCATTGTTGCGGCAGTTGACGCTGTGCAATGCACTCGACCGGCGCGAGTTGCTCTTCCATCGCCGATTGCTGGCGGGCGAACTGCCGCAATCCATCGGCGGTGGGATCGGGCAATCGCGCCTGTGTATGCTGTATCTGCACAAAGCCCACATTGGGGAAATCCAATCGAGCCTGTGGCCCGAAACAATGGTACAGACCTGCCGCACCCACAACATCCACCTGCTATGATGTGGTAAGGTGTTGAGTCCCGGGGTGGAAATCCATTAGGATCTGTTGCCCTGGGGCTTACCGGGGATTCTGTCATACATACACTTCCAAAAAACCCTTGCGTGGGTCGTCTCGCACCTCCGCAAGGGTTTTTGTACTACATTTATTGGTTCCCTGTCATCATTTTGTCACATCCCCCTCTTTACCAACCGCGCTGTTTCTGCTACAATAAAGATACAAGGGGCAGGGTGTTATTTGTTGATTCACTCATTCTCATGACCAAAATACTCATTGTAGACGACGAAGCGCCGATCATTGACGTACTTTCCTACAACCTGAAGCAAGCGCACTATCAGGTCGTCGCGGCCTGGGACGGGGAGCAGGCGTTAGCGTTGGCCCGGCGCGAGCAGCCAGACTTGATCATCCTCGATCTCATGCTGCCGAAACTTGACGGGATCGAGGTGTGCCGTATGCTGCGCCGCGAGTGCGACGTGCCGATCATCATGCTCACCGCGCGCGATGAAGAAATTGACCGCGTGCTGGGCCTGGAAATGGGCGCGGATGACTACGTGGTCAAGCCCTTCAGCGTGCGCGAGCTGTTGGCGCGCGTGAAAAACGTCCTGCGCCGGATTGCGCCGCAGACGCCTGCCGGTCCGGCGAACCTGGTGCGTGTCGGTGCGCTCACCGTAGACATTGCCCGCCACGAAGCGCGCCTGGGAGCAACGCAACTCGACCTGACCGCGCTGGAATTCGAGCTATTGCACGTCCTGGCGTGGCACGCCGGATTAGTCTTGAGCCGCGAACAACTGCTCGATCTGGTCTGGGGCTACGACTACCACGATGATCTGCGCGTGGTGGATGCCCTTGTCAAACGCCTGCGCGCCAAACTCCGCGACGCCGCTCCCGGCGAAGACCTCATCGTCACCGTGCGTGGGGTGGGGTACAAACTGGAAGCTTGATGCTGGAAGCTGGTTGGATGATTGGGTGGTTGGGTGGTTGGATGGTTGGATGATTCGCTGATTCGCTGATTCTCTCATTTGCCATTTGTCATTTGCCATTTGTCATTTGCCATTTCCCATTTGCCATTTGCCATGTTTTCAAGTCTACGCATAAAATTACTGCTTTCGCACCTCGCCGTGATTATCCTGGCGATGGGGCTTTCGGGGGTGCTGTTGCTGTCATTCCTCGAACGCTACTTCCTGGAAGCCATCGAGGAGAATCTCATGGCTCAGGCGCAGATCACCGCGCAGACGTTGATCCCTGGCGCGACGGTGGCGGGAGCAGACATCGAACCGCAGGCTGCGGAAGACGCTGCTACCGTCAACGTGCTACAACAACGCCGGGTGAGCAATATCTCCGTGCAAACGCAAAACCTCGCCGTGCCCGAGAGCGCTGTGACGGTTGGCAATGTGGATTTGTCCTATCTGGCGAACACGTCCCTGGAACTCGGCACGCAACTGGAAACCCATATTCGTATTGTGGATGCCGCGGGTATGGTAGTACTCGATTCCCGAAACGCCGATATAGGCGTGAATCTGCGTGATGATCCGCTCGTGGCACAGGCGTTGAACGGACAATACGTCAACCGTGTTGAACGTGGCGACATAAATACAATGACCGTGGCGCTGCCGCTCCACGTGACCGGCAAGCTGGCCGGCGTGGTCTACCTCAGCCAGCCGTTGACCGATGTGACGACGGTCGTGCGCGATGTCCGTAGCCGTTTGTTGCTTTCGACGATGATTGCATTGCTGCTCTCCGGTATCGTTGGCCTGGTATTCTCGCGGGCGATTACCCGCCCGGTGCGGCATCTCACGGATGCGGCGGGCGCAGTGGCGCAAGGACACTTCGGCACGCAGGTCCCGGCGCGTTCACGGGACGAACTGGGACAGTTGAGCCGTGCCTTCAACGACATGACCTTGCGTTTGCGCGCCGCCCGTCAGATGCAGACGGATTTCGTCGCCAACGTCTCCCACGAACTGCGCACGCCGCTCACCTCGATCAAGGGGATGGTGGAGACGCTGCGTGCAGGCGCGGTGGAGGACCTCGATGTGCGCGACCGGTTCCTGGGGACGGTGGAAAGCGAGACTGACCGTCTGATCCGACTGGTTAACGACTTGCTATTGCTTTCGCGAGCCGACTCGGAAGCGCTGAACCTGCGCCGCGAGCCGGTGGACGCCGTCGCGCTGGTGCGTGCCGCTGTCGAGCGTATGACGCCGCAAGCCGACGTCGCCGGCGTGACGTTGCAGGTCGCGGCTGCGCCGGCGGGGCTGTCCGTCTGGGCTGACAGCGACCGCATTGCACAGGTGCTGGTCAACCTGCTGGACAACGCCATCAAATACTCCCGTCCCGGCGGCGAGGTGACGGTGAGCGTTTCTCCTGGCCCTGAGCATACCGTGTTGATTCAGGTGCGCGATCAAGGCGTTGGCATCCCCGCCGACGCGCTGCCCCGCATCGGTGAACGTTTCTATCGCGCCGACAAAGCGCGCTCGCGGGCGCATGGCGGCAGCGGCCTGGGATTGGCGATTGCGCAGGCGCTCATCGAAGCGCACGGCGGCAAGCTGTGGCTGGAGAGCCGCGAGGGCGAGGGAACGACGGCGCGGTTTACGCTGCCGGGGGTATGAACTTCGCTCAACTCCTGATGCGGATGTGTTGTTCCTCAACAATCCATAGATTGCCTTCGAGTTGCTCGTGGGCGAAGAGCAATGCAATGTACTCGAAGGTATTCAGCACGTGGCCTTTGTCTTGTTGCCTTAACCGTAGGACGATAATTCCGGGGTAATCACTTGGCGGGTAAGTTCGAATGTCGGCAAAATCTGTGCCGAGCGTTACTAAAGCGCGGTGTTCCTTCTTGCACACGGATGCAATATCTGGGTCAGAACTTCCGCCGAGGTGCTGTTCTTGCACTGTAAGCGCGTCATGCCCTGCTTCTCGCAGAAGTTCGGCGATTTCAATCGGGAGATTCTCGCCAACTTTGAATCGCATGGCAAATATTTACGCTGGAATGGGAATCAGACGCTCTTTTGCTAACTCCGCAGCATAGGTAATCGTGGCTTGTATCGCTTGATGGTTGAGTGATGGGTAACTGCGTGTGATTTCTTCTGGCGTTAACCCTGCGGCGAGATTATCCAATATCACCGAAACCATAATGCGGGTTCCTTTAATGCAAGCCTTTCCGTGACATACGTTTGGATCCACTGTAATGTAATCTTGCCAATTGTACATAGTTGTACCTCCCGACTACGGCGGTTTCGCTCATCGTACTTAATCTCCTGTGCTTGATTCCATTATAGCATACTCTTGTCCGGTGTTATAGAAATATCCTCTGGCTATTCCACTTCTATCCCCAATTTGTCATACTTCCCTACTACACTGTAGCTAAATCGTCCATGCGACTATCCGACGACCGGACTAAAGACTACGGACTGAAGACTACAAGACAACCCAGGAGGTGTGACATGCGCAAAATGATTCTGGCTTTGTTGTTGAGTGTGCTTCTATTGAACGCTGCAAGCATTACGGTTCTGGCCGATGGGATGATTTTCCCCGAAAGCACCAGTCCCGATTACCTGGAAGTGCGCTACCACCGCGTCACCGTGACCATCGAGGATAATCACGCGATCACGCGAGTGGAGCAGGAGTTCGTCAACCCGCATGATTTCCCCGTGGATGGGCGCTACTTCTTCCCTGTGCCGCCGGACGCGATCCTCGCCCGCTTCGAGGCGCGCGTGGGTGGGCAGGTGCAGACGGTGACGCGCCAGGATGTGGCGACGACGAACGCCGCGCTCTACGACATGGTCGCGCAGCGCCGCGACCCCTCGCTGTTGCAGTACGCCGATTGGGAGAGCATCGCCTTCGATCTCAGCCTGCCCGCGCGCGCTTCCCGAAAAATGACGCTCGAATACGAGCAGGTGCTCGCACCGACCGGCGGGATGCTTCACTACCGTTACATCTTGAGCACCGAAAAGTACGTCTCTGCGCCACTCGCGGAGGTCACGCTTACCGTGGACGTGACGACGTCCGGTGGCTTGGGCGCACTGTACAGTTCGTCCCATGCGGTGACGACGGAACGCTTGGGTGCGAATCGCGCGCGGGTGACGTGGGAGGCGCAAAACGTCAATCCCACCGAGGATTTTGACCTCTTCTTCAGCCCTGCGGAGGGCGGCTTTGGCAGTGGTTTGTTGACCGGCACGCGCGCGGACCGCAGCCATTTTCTCTTCCTCTTTGCGCCGGATGACGCCGCCATGCAGAACGATACATTGCCCAAAGATATCATCTTTGTCATTGACCGTTCCGGTAGCATGAACGGCGAGAAAATTGAGCAGGCCAAAGATGCTTTGCAGTTCATCCTGGGGCAATTGAATCCCAACGACCGCTTTTCCATCGTGAGCTTTGATGATCAGTTGGACATTTTCGCCGACACCCTGACGCCAGTGGATCAACATGCGCTTTCTGACGCCCGGCGCTTTGTCCAGCGGCTCGCCGCCCGCAGCAGCACCGACATCGAAGGCGCATTGCAGGCCGGTCTGGCGATCTTTTCGCGTAGTGAAGACCGTGCTGAGGCTTCACGGCTGCTTGTCTTCCTCACGGACGGTTTGCCCACCGCAGGCGTTACCGACGATGTGATGATTGCCAGGTTGGTGCAGCGGGCCAACGCGCGGGTGGAAGCGCGTCTGCATATGTTCGGCGTGGGCTACGATGTGAACACGCACCTGCTTGACCGGCTGGCGCTCGATAACGACGGCAGCGTCACCTATGTCCAGCCCGGCGAAAACCTGGAAGTGGTGCTCTCCGAATTCTACGGGCGCATCGCCAACCCTGTGCTGACGGATGTGGAAATCGAATTTGAAGGGATGCGTGTGACCGATTTGTATCCGCCGACGATGCCCGATCTATTCCGTGGATCGAGCGTGCTGCTTGCCGGGCGTTACAAGGCGACGGACGAGCAGGTGACGGTGCGCGTGCGCGGTCGCGCCGGAGAGGAACAGCGCGAGTACGTCTACCGTTACGATCTGGCAGAGACCGGCAATCACGACTTCGTGACGCGGCTGTGGGCCACGCGCCGGGTGGGGGCGTTGCTGGACGAGGTGCGCGTCAAGGGGGAGAAAGCGGCGCTGATCGAAGAGATCCGCGAGTTAGGGTTGAGCTATGGCATTGTCACACCCTACACCACCTTCGTCATCTCGGCGCAGGCGGAAGGTGCGGCTTCGATGGAGAACATGGCATTGTACGGCAACCAGACTGAGTTGAATCAGGTCTCCGGGCGAACGACGATCCAGGCGCGGGTGCAGAATCAGAGCTATCAACAGACCAATCAGGCGAACCTGGCCGTCGGCGCGAATGTTATCAACCGCGAGCAGCGCAGTATGGCACAGGTGGCACGGCAATACGTGGATTTGTCGCTGGTACAGGCGCAGGGGAAAGTGGATGAGCCGATCACCGAGGCGTGGATTGCTGCAAACATCAAAGTAGACCGCGAGATCGAATTCGGCTCCGGCGAATACTTTGCCCTGGCAAACGACCCGGCAGCGCGTACTTTCCTGCAGAGCGGAACGAACGTGCTCTTCAGCTACAACGGCGAGGTCGTCGCAGTGCGCGATCCGCAGTCGGCAGATCCGCAATCAACAGGTGATGTGCCACCGCAGGCCGCGGATTCGCAACCCGTGCAGGCTCGTCAAGACGGCGCATTGAGCCGGTTGTTTGAGCTTTTGAAATGGCTGTGGCAGATCATATTTGCCGGGCGGCGTTAGGTTGAGCCGCGACTGTCTACCGTCTACTTGAAAAAGTTATTCTCCAACATCTTACACAAAGCGTGGTAGCACTGGATATGTAGTTCCTGAATGTGGTCGGTGCGGGCGGCGGGGACGCGCAAGGCGATGTCGCTGAGTTCTACCAGCCGCCCCCCGCTTTCGCCGGTGAAAGCGATGACCGTCAGCCCCAACGCGCGCGCGACTTGGGCGGCGTAGATGACGTTGCGGGCGTTGCCGCTGGTGCTGATCCCCAGCAACACGTCGCCGGGGCGTGCCAGTGCGAGCAATTCTTGCGCGTAGCCCATATCGCGGTCGGGCATGTCGTTGGCGACGGCGCTGCTCAGGGTGACATTGGCGCCGAGGACAACGGCACGCAATCCCGGCTCAAGATTGCGCGTCAGCAGGTCGCCATTGGGCTGCGCGGCGAGTTTGTCCCGCAGATGTTCCGGCAGCGCGCGGCGGCGGGCATAGGATTTGAGCAGCTCGCCGGAGATGTGTAGGGCGTCGGCCATACTGCCGCCATTCCCACAGAGGAAAAGCGTGCCGCCGGAAGCGAAGCAGCGCTCCAGTTCTCGATAAATGTGCAGGAGGTCAGGCGCGACGCTCGCCAGCGCCGGTTGGTGCGTGAGCAGTGCATAAATGGCAGAATTGTCCGGTTCGGCCGGTGTGGTCGGTGACGGGGCCGGGCCTATGGGGATGGTAACTTTGTGGTTGCCGGTGGTGGGGTAGCCTTTGGTTGTTTTAATCAACATATCGCGCAGCGGTGGATAATCCACCCCCGCCTGCTCCATCCCCAACAGCACCCCGCCGACGACGGGGGGCGCGGCGAGGCGGACGGCGCGCGCACCGGGCGCAACCTCGTGGATGGTCGCCAACATCGTTTCTCCCAGCATTGGGCTGCCGTTGTACAGGCTGCCGATCTGGACGACCTCGAAATCCAATGGTTCAAAGCCCAACTGACGGATGACGCCGATAGCAAGGCTGCCCAGTTGGCGTCCGGCCCAGCGGATGACCTCTTGGGCGACCTCGTCGCCTTCTGCTGCAACCTGGAAGACGAGCGGGGCGTTCGCCGATGTGAGATGG
This sequence comes from Anaerolineae bacterium, assembly GCA_035373625.1. Lineage (GTDB taxonomy): Bacteria > Chloroflexota > Anaerolineae > B4-G1 > SLSP01 > DSWT01. The sequence continues at coordinate 16,350 of DAOSNS010000031.1, forward strand.
TAATGTCCACGATATAGCCCTTCGAGCAAATCCATCTCATCGGTGGCGCCGGTCAGTTTCAAAAAAGCCTGGGTAAGGCGCGTGGCAGGTCCGCGCCGTCCCCACGCCAGGGCTACGGCCTGGATGGCTTTAGCAATCAGGTCGCCACCACCGGCGTATTCGGCGAACACTTCGCCGCCGCCGGTCATTCGGCCTTCGCGTCCCTGGCGGTCGCGTCCCCAACAGTTACATCCCGTGCCGGAAACGACGCCCACGCCCCAGCCTTCCGTTGCACCGGCGACCAGGCCGATGATCGTGTCGTTGACCAGGGCATAAGGCGCGGACAGTCCCAGCGAGGCGATGACGCGGCGATGGGGTTCGGCGTCGCCGGGCCAGTCATAGCCGGCGATGCCGAACCCCGCACCGGCAATGTCCGCTTTGCCGATGCCGGCCGAGGCGAGCGCCGTGTTGACAATGGTGTGCAAAACGGCCTGCAATCCCTCATATCCTACCACTTCGTGGCTGCCGGGGCCGTATTCCCCAAAACCAACGGCGCGCCCTTGTTTGTCGGCTATCAACGCATGGCTTTTCGTCGCGCCGATGTCAATGCCGAGGAAGTATTGATTCATCGTGTGTGCTCCTGGAAGAACTGGTCAGCAGATTTAGCGGATTAAGCAGATATTCATCTATTGATCTGCTTAACCTGCTGATAAAACTGATCAGCAGATTTAGCGGATTAAGCGGATATGCACCTATCAATCTGCTAAATCTGCTTAACTTGCTGATAAAACTGGTCAGCAGATTTGGCGGATTAAGCGGATATTCATCTATCAATCTGCTAAATCTGCTTAACTTGCTGATAAAACTGGTCAGCAGATTTGGCGGATTAAGCGGATATGCACCTATCAATCTGCTAAATCTGCTTAATCTGCTGATAGAACTGCGGCAGATACGCGCGATTCGTTTCCAGCATATCATCCAATACCGCCTGGACTTTGTCTGCTGCAGGCCCCAGCGGGTGGGTGAGCAATGCCTGGTACGCGGCGTTGCGGTCGCCGTGGACGGCAGCTTCGACGGTGAGCAGCTCGTAGGCTTTGACGTTTGCCAGCAGGCCGAAGCAAGCCAGGGGCAAAGGTTCTGCCGGAAGCGGAACGATGCCGTTACGGTTGACAGTGCAGGGCATCTCCAACACCCAATCCTCCGGCCAGCCGGGCACGGCCCCGCGATGGGGGACGTTGACCACATGAACTTCACCCAGGTCATTGTAATGGGCATTGAGCAGTTGCGTCGCCACGGTGGAATAGTACGCGCCGCCGCGCTGCATCAGCCCCTCCGGCGGCTCGGTGCGGTCGGGTTCGGCATATTGCGCAAGCAGTTGTTTTTCGATTTCCATCACCCTTTCGGCGCGGGAGGGCGGCCATTGGGCTTGCAAGGCCAGCTTGCGTTCGGTGTAGTAATAGTATTGCAGGTAACCGTTGGGGATCATACCGAGCGTCTCGATCGTGCGTGGATCCCATTCTGGCTCTGCTTCCGCCTTGAGATGCGCGATGTAGCCTTCGAGCACGCGCGGCCACATCTCCTCGCCGTCAATCGTGAGTCCGCGGTGCCACGAGAGATGATTCAGCCCCAGTGTGTTCAGATGGGCGCGTTCCGGCGGGATGTCCATACCCAGGTGTTCCTTCAACCCGTTGAGCAATTCCATTTTGGTGTGGATGGCGACATTGCAGACACCTACCGAGGGAATGTCGGGGGCATAGCGTGCCAGGGCTTCGGTGATGAGTCCCGATGGGTTGGTGAAGTTGACCAGCATTGCGCCGGGCGCGACTTCACGCATTGCCTGCGCGATGTTCAACACCACAGGGATGGTGCGCAGGGCCTTTGCCATTCCCCCGACGCCGGTGGTTTCTTGCCCGATCAGGCCGTGCCGTTGACCCAGATACTCATCTTCGCGGCGGGCCTGCATCCAGCCGACGCGCAGTTGGGTGATGACGTAACTCGCGCCGCGCACTGCCTCGCGCAGATCGGTGCTCAGGTGGACGGCGAACGGTGCACCTTTCGCGGCGACCATCCGTTGCGCGAACCCCCCCACGACAGCCAGACGTTCAGGCAGGACATCCATCAGCCAGAGTTCGGCGAGCGGCAGGCTACCGACGCGCTCCAAAAAACCGTTGATCAGTTCCGGTGTGTAAGTAGAACCTCCACCGATGACAGCAATCTTCATTTATGGGACCTCCTGACTTTGCTGGGGTATTCGCTTATCGCTTCCGATGTTAGAGCCGAGAGACGATAGGAATTTGTGCTGCAAGTATAGATTGGCTTTTTGATCTGTCAAAGACAAGTGTTACCCAGGGCTTTATCATTCTCGTTACAGCAACTTCATTTGGCGTCGAGCGGATCGCCAGATCCGCGTTGCTCAACTAACACGGGGAACTGGCGTTCCCCGTGTAGCAAGGCGTTCCCCTTGGAGCAAGAATGATAAGGCCATGCAAGTGTTATCTTTGGACTCTTGCCCTCTATGGCAGAAATAAGTATAATGTAGAAAAAGTGTTGCCGAATACCGGCGCTTTGAATCCTCTTCACCCGGACTAGAGCGCCTCTTTCCGGTCGGACGAAACCAAATCAAATAAGCCACGCTGGGGGACTGCTCCCCGCTCCCTGCTCTTTGGCCGAGAGCCTTTCCCCAAAATGGCCCAGACAGGGAGGTGAATGATGAAACCCTTCTCGTCTCCGCGTTGGTCTTACGTTCTTGCCACCGCGGTGCTTTTGCTCATGATGGCTTTGATCCCTCAACAGGCATCACACGCTCGCTCATCCTCTGCTGAAGAAGAGGTGCAGGCCGCCTGGCAGCGCGCCCAACGGGCTGGCGCGTACCGCTTTGCCACCGAGATTCTCCAGACCACCTATCCGGCCCCCGCGCTGGTCAACGTCGGGCGCAGCAGCCGCCAGGACAGGTTGCGCATCGAAGGCGAGATCAGCCTGCCCGACCGCACGCTGCTGATGACGCTGTGGCAGGACGGCGGAAGCGCCCTGAACGCGCGTGACGGCATCGAGGTGCGCGTCGAAGGCGACCGCGCTTATGGTCACGCACCGGGCGAGCCATGGCAGGAAATCCCCGATTTCTCCGGCGCATTTGCACCCGATAACGACCTGCTGGCCTACCTGGCCGGCGTCAAGAACGTCCGGCGCGAGGAGACAAGCGCACCTTCGGCCCTCACGCCCGGCTATACGCGCTACAGTTTCGAGGTAGATGGCCCCGCCTTTGCATCCTACCTGCGCGACCAGATGGAGCGCTACCTGGCCGAAAAGGGTGAACTGCCGCCCGGCCTGACGCTCGAATCGTCGAGCCTCTATCGCGGCGTCACCGGCCAGGGGCAGATTTGGGTGGATAACGACGGCCTGCCACTGCGCCTGTCCGTCTACCTCACGTACCCGCCGGAGAAGAACGGCGAGCGGGTCGAGGCGCAAATCCAAACCGACTTTTCCGGCTTCAACCGCGAGCGGCTCGCGGTGGCCCCCTCGCCGTGGGAGCGCCTGGCCGGCGCGCTGAACCTGCCGCGCACGCTGGAGGGGGGGCAACGCGCGGCAGGTCAGGCCGGTCTGTTCCTGGCCTGCATCGGCCTGATGGCCGTGCTCATTACCCAGAGCCGATCGAAGCGCGTCTACGCTGTCTTTGCGGTGAGCTTGACTTTGATGATGGTTTTTACTCCGCTGTTGCAGAGCCATCAGGTGGCCGCCTTTGGAGAACGGCAGGCCGCCCGCCGGGCTGCGCTGGAGGAGCAGCAGGCGGTGCGCGAGGTGGAGGAAGCGTTGCAAGCCTCGGATTGGGATCCGCAGCGCGACCCGCTACTCACCCCGGTCATCGCCGCGCAGACCTCGGACGGGGGCGGATTGGGCAACGGCATCATCTGCACCGATCAGGAAAAGGCTGCCGATACCGACCAGGATGGCCTCTCCGATTGCCAGGAGCGGCGGTATAGAACCCAGCCGAATAACCCCGATACCGACGGCGACGGGCTGCGCGACGGATGGGAAGTGCTGCGCCTGGGCACCGATCCCAAAGACCCCGACAGCGACGGCGACTTGATAGGCGATGGCCTGGAAGTCGCGGGCTTTTTGTATCGCGGCAAGATGTGGTATAGCGACCCTAACGATGCCGATACGGATAAGGACGGTCGCCCGGATTCTGAGGAATGTCCAGAACGCAGGACGGCAGAGGGGGTGACGCCGGACCCGGCCCTGGCCTGCCGCGACACAGATGCTGACGGCATCTCAGACCTGTTCGATCCGGACAGCGACAACGACGGTGTCCCCGACAAGATTGACCTGTCTCCCCTGACCATCCTTCCTTCTCCCGGCGAAGGGCATTTTACGCGCGACAATCCCTTTAACTTGGTCGTGAACCACGTGAGCCAGAGAGCAGACCAGTCAGGCGCTTACTACCCGGTCTTTGTGGATTTTCAACTGCGCCCGGTCAACGGCGATCATCTGGCTTATGCCCTCAACGTCCTGGATTGGCCGGGCGGTGATCAAGACGGTCAGATTCAGCGCCGGTCGGGCAATGACTCTACGTTGGGCAGTACCATGCCCCCGCAAGAGCGCGCCGCCGATCCGCGGGTAGATAACGGCGACCTGCGCCTTATCCCTATGTTAGAGATTCAGATGGACGGCGGCAACAACATTCCCCTGGCTTTGACCAATCCGCAAACCACCATTCATTTGCGTGGCGAGGATTGGGTCAACCCGTCCACCGGCTATCAGCCGTGGATCAGTGCTACCATCCACCTGCTGCAAAACGGTAACGACATCAGCTTGAGCTTTAACCTGGAGGGTCAAACGCCGGTGGAAAGGATCGGCATTTACAGGGGCACGTGCATGGGCGGCGGTGACCTGGCTTATCACTGGGAAAACGTCTCGGGTGGAACAGCCACCATTACCAACCGCAATCTGGTCTCGCTTGCCGATGGTGAACACGTCATCGCCCTGGAAAAGGCGGGCCACACGGCTGCCTGCGCATCGCTGGGCGATCTTGCCAACGCCGGTACAGACAAGATGATTGACCCGGCGCCGCTCAGCGCCTACGGCATCACAGCGCGGGATAAGGACAAGGCCGGCACGGTGCTGGTTTACGTGCCTCTGAACATCGTCCCTGACGAGTCCGGCGGAGGACGGGTGGCTTTTTCCGCTCGCATGCCCTATCAGCCCCGCCAGGCCAACCTGGGCGGCGCCCAACAGGTGCGCGTGGTGTGGCTTGTGCAGATGCTCACCGATCAATGCCGGCCCATCCCATCGGCCTACACGGGCGAGGCCGGCGACTGGTGCAACTATGATACCAGTTGGCTCCTGGATCATACCGACATTGTGCACGTCTACGGCGAAGACTGGTTCCTGACCGGCCTCTCGGTGCGCGAGGATCACGGCCTGGATGTCGCCATTGCCTGGGAAGACCCGGCGCCCACCACGCCATCGCCTGTGCCGTATGGCGACTCTCTGTGGGCGCTGGCGAACCATTTGCAAGATGCTTTTGTCAGCGGGCGAGATCAGGACCAGAATGGTATCCGCGACCTGGGCGTCGTCACCGTGGCCGATGGCGGCACCGTCGCCGAAACCAGCATCGCCGGGCGCTTTGATTCGCCCGTAGCTCCTTCTGTCACCATCACCGACCGCATGGGCATCCCTCTTACGGCGACCTTGCAGGTTGCGAATTTTTCCTATGCCACTCAGGACGAAATCGCCAGGATCATGATGACGGAAACGGTCAAGATTCTGAGAGACAACTTTGGCCTTTATACCAGTCTCAATCCCACGCTGCTCTTTGCCCGCGAGGAACGCTACCGCATCGCCAGCCTGGACATAGCCGATTTCCGCACCATCAACGGGAACACGCTCACCCTGGACCTGGGTTCGGGTGACACCAAACGGCCGGTAGAGACCCTGGCTATTTTGAGTTGGGCACCTTACCGCTACCGTGATGGCGCCTGGCAGGCTTATCCTATGAAAGAATACTGGGATCTGCTTGAGGTGAACTTGAAGGGACGGTTCAAGCTCGATCCGGCTTTGGGCGACATCGCTGCCGACGTGCAGCAGGGGCAGGTCCTCATGGCCCAGGCGCTTTACCTGTCGCTTTTCCTGGGGCGGGTGGGCCTGGTGGCGATGAACGGCCAGCCCGTCTATGAGTACAATCCGCAAGAGACCGATACATCTCTTCTCGATGCCACCCTCGCCAGCTTTTGGCTGTATGGCGATTACCTCCAGGGCCGTATTCAAGAAGTTGCTGAAGAAGCCGCTAAGGCGCTGTACGATGTATTTGAAAAGGATGAATACTTTATAGAGTTAGGACGCACTGAGTACTGCTCTGACAAGTTGGTATGGTTCCTGACCCTGCTCAGTGGAGCCAAGGAGGCCACTGCAGAAAAAGCCTCTGCCTTCAAGACTGTGTTTGACAAGATGGCCGAGAGGGCGGACCGCATGAAGGCAGCCGAATCGGCCATCATGTTGGTGGGCGCGGTGATCGGAGTGACGCTGACCATTCTGTATCTGACGCTCAAAAATGAAACGGCCGCGCTGGTGATCGAGATTGCCGCCCGGACCATCACGCTGGCGATGGCCGTGTACGAGGCTGTGAAAACGATCGTGAAGGCCGTAAATCGCACTCTGGATGAGGTAAACAAAGCCACCATGGCGGCCGGCGTCGTTGGGCTGGTGATCGGGGTCGTGGTGGCTTTTGCGGCGTTCATCGTCGCCGCGGCTATCGGACACGTGAGCGTCGGCAGCATAGCTTTCAACTCGGCGCTGGCCGGCGCGATTGCCTATGTCATCGGCAGCGTCATCATGTTCGCCATTGGCCTCATTCCGGTGGCGGGACAGATTATCGTTGCCGTCATCACGGCAATTGACGCCCTGATCTATTTGATTTGCGCCGCCGTGCCGAAAGACAAACTGGCAGACACCAAAGCTGGCCAGTGGTTCTGCCTGGGTATCTCTGGCCTGGTCTCCGAGGCCGTCAAGTGGTTCATCTATGGCGCAACCGTCATGGTGGATTTTGAGGCCCAAGACCGCCTGGCTTTTAGCCGCTTCGACCACGCTCTGGTCTGGCCGGAAAAAGGCATGTCGGTGAACAATCAACTGGTGTATAGCGTCAGCCTCACCAACACCATCAACCTGGTGGGGATTCCCATAGACTGGAAAGCCGCCTCGTATGCCTGGCAGTATAACGACAGTAACCTGAAATCCTCCACGTTCGAGTATGCATGGCAGAGCGAAGCGCAGGACATCCACGTAGACCAGGAAGGCCATGACCTGATCAATCTGAACGGGCAAGCCAAGACGGGTTATTCCTGGCAATCCAGCACAGGCACGCGCCCATTTTACATCACCCCGGCGGCTGCCAGCGATGGCGTCACCTTGACGCAGGCTGGCCTCAATCAAAGCTTGTCGCTGTATCTGGCCGAAGGGTACGCCGTGCCGGCTCAGGAGTGCTTTATAATCTTTAACGCCGCGAATCCGCTGTGCTACGCCCCGCCAACCTCGTATGCGCCTTACGTCTGTTTGATCCCGGTCTGCCACGTCCGCACCGAAAGAGGCACCCATAACATAAACCTGGGGCAGTACTTTGTTTTCGATGTTTTTCCGGCCACGCTGGACGAGTTTTATCAGGCGGTCGGCAAGGATGGCGGCTATAGCCTGGCCTGGGGGCAAAGCGGTGAAACGACCTTTGCCCGACAACGCGATTTCGACGGCGACGGGCTGCTCAATCCTGTGGATGGCGGCTCGGATCCCGACGATAGCCGCTGGGACACCGATGGCGACGGCCTGTCGGACCTGTTCGAATTCCAGCACGGCAGCGATCCGACCCTGTTCGACAGCGACGCCGATGGTCTCTCCGACGCCGAAGAGTTGCGCCTGGATACCGATCCCCGCCGCCGGGATAGCGACGGCGACGGCCTGACGGACAAGGAAGAAGTGGACGGTTGGGAATTCGTCTATGCCTTTGCTGCCAACGGGACACAGCTACGTACCCGGGTCACCTCCGACCCGCTCACGTCGGATACTGATGCGGACGGCCTCAATGATTTCAAGGAAAAGGTGTACGGTTTTAATCCGCGCGTGTGGCAAGAAGCCACCGTCCTGGGAATGGAAGCAGGCGCGTGGGAAGTCAACGCGCCCGGCCTGCTCTTGCGCTTTGAAGAACCGGCCCTCTCACAAAGCTTTGCCGATTCCTCCGGCTATGGGAACAGCGCTATCTGCATAGGCAAGGCGTGCCCAACCGCCGGGGTAGACGGCAAGTACGGCACTGCGCTGCAGTTCCTGGGCGATGATTGGCTGAGCCTGGGTCACAGCCGCGTCAACGCCCTGCGCAACACCTTGACCGTGGCGGCGTGGATCAAGCCCGCCGACCTGTCTGGCCTCCATAAGATTGTGGCGACCGCTCGAACAAAGAGCAACAACGGCTTTGGTTTTGGCACCGATGGCACGAATTTGCGCTTTACCACCTTCGGCGTCAGGGATTACACGCCTGGCGGAATCGGCCTGCAACCCAATCAGTGGTATCACGTGGCGGCTGTGATGGACAGTAACAACGCCGTCACATTCTACGTGGATGGCAAAAATATGGGCAAGGTCACCCATGATGCTCCCGCCAATGCCGATACCGACGACGTGCTGCTCATCGGCGCAACGACGCTTGTCGGCAGCGCCGATGCCTCCGAGCAATTCAAGGGCCTGATAGACGAGGTCGTCGTCTTTGACCGCGCGCTCACCCAGCAAGAAATCTATACGCTCATGGCCGCGCACTATAATCCCAACGACCTGTTTGTTCGTCCGGGCGATACGGTGTACTATACTTCCACATTGTCCAACAGGCTCTATGACCGCTATGCCCAGGGCTTGTTCAGTCTGGCAACAACCGCGCCCGCCGTGTTCTCTCAAATCAATGTCCCCCCAAGAACCTTTGTCTTTCAGCCCCTGCAGGCGACGACGTTCTCCGGCAACGTCCAGGTGAGCGATAACGTGAATGCCTCGCAATCGGTCAGCCTGACGCAAGTAGCCGATGCCCTCATCACCGACTGGCGCGAGCAATCCAACTTTGCCGAGATGTGGCTGCCGCTCGATGAGCCGGGCGGCGCGACCACCTTTGCCGACCAATCCGGCAGCTTGCCGCCGGCCAACGGGACGTGCGCAGGCAGCGCATGTCCAACGCGCCAGGAAGCCGGCTACTTTGATTACGCCGTCGAGTTCAACGGCAATCAGTTCATCACTCTGCCTGATACCGACCGGCTGGGTCTCAGGGACAGCAGTTTCTCTGTTTCGGTTTGGATCAAAGGCAGCGATTTTTCCGGCAGCGGCGCTGAGCATGACAGATCCATTCTGGGCACAGATTATGACGGCGTCAACAACAAGGTATTGCACCTGGTCGTCCGCGACGGAATGCCCTATATGGGCTTTTATGGCAATGACCTTAACAGCAACTTTGCTCTCCAACCCAATGTCTGGTACCACGTGGTCTTTCGCTATGACAAAGACCTGGGTGAACAGTCCATCTACATCAACGGCGAATTGAAAAACAAAAGGACCGGTGCGGCGGCCTTCCAGGGCGAAGGCACGGTCTATTTGGGACGGTCGCGGGGAGGCTATGGCTTCGAGGGCTGGATAGACGACGTGCGCATTTTCCGGCGCGCGCTCACGCTGGACGAGATTCGCGCGCTTCACAGCAAGCCTGTCATGCACCTGCAATTCGAAAACAAAATTGACCTGTATTCCTCTTATTTCCTCGATGCTTCCGGCTTGGGCAACCATGGCGTATGCATTTACGGTGTCAGTTGCCCGGAGAACACCGTCGGCATCCAGGGGCAGGGAGCGGCCCGTTTTAGAGGTAGCGATTATTTGTCGGTCGTTCCCGGTCCCAGTCTGGACATGCGGGATGGCCAGTTTACTATGGCGGCGTGGGTCTATCCCGAAAACAGCGGCAATAGTACATTCGACGATCACGTGCAGGGCATCCTGGGCAACTATACAGGCTACGGTGATACCAACGTCACCAGCGCCGGCGGCGAAAAGAGTTCATATCCCAGCCTGATGCGCGTGGGGCGCAAGCTGCGCTTTGGCTTTGGCACCGGCAGCGAGTGGGTCTCGTTCACCACCGCCAATGATGTGCTGACAGCCAACGCCTGGAACCACGTGGTGCTGACCTTTGGCCCCCGCTACAAGACCGATGGTACCTTTGACCAGAACCGGGCTATGCTTTACGTCAACAATCAGCTCGTAGCCGATTGGGGCCTGGGCAATCGGTTCCCCACCGCCAGCCCTTCGCAGTTATGGGTAGGCCGCGCCAGCAAGCAGGGCCAGGTCTATATTGACGCTTTCAAGGTCTTAAATGTAGCCGACGCATCGCCCCACTGTGAGATATACCTCACATGGGACGGCAACAAGATTTGCACCAATACGGGCACACCCCAGAACGAGAACTGCATTTGGGAAAATCTGGGCGAAAACAGCATGGTGGACGTCAGCCTGTCCAAGACGTTCGATAACTGGGCTACCCTGCAAGCGTGGGAATCCGACGGGGGACCCTCTAGCGATGACCCGCTGTGCAATGCTGGCTCGACCGACTGCACGAACAGCCCTTACACCTTCAGCACCCATCAGCCCAGCAGGCCCCTTTGGTTCGATTGGCAGGGTGATGGGTCAAGCCCCGAAGACCATACCGCCATCAGGCTTCATGTCGAATACACTAACCCCACCATCCCCTTCCGCGGCAAGATGGATGACCTGGTGATCTACAAACGGGCGCTCAACGCCGACGAGGTGCAGGAACTGTATTTCTCCGCTTCGACGGCGCTCCATCTGCGTCTGGACGACCCGCCCGGCAGCCGGTCTTTTGAAAACGCCGTCAGTGTGAACCGCCAGAGTGACGCTTTTTGCACAGGGAACGCCTGCCCCACGGCTGGCGTCGCCGGACGCATCAATCAGGCGGCGCTCTTTGACGGCACGAGCAATGTCCTCAACACCGGCCTGATCCTGGATCAATCCGATACATCCAAAGGCGCGACCATGATGGCCTGGGTTTACCCCAACAGCACCAGTGGGGATTACCACATAGTGGTGAGCACCGACGACGGAGGCTGGGATTGGACGTTGGCTCGCCACGGCCGCACGTGGCGGGTCTTTAATGGCGATGGCAGCCTGGACACCGGTGCAACGGTGGATGTGAACAGGTGGCAGCACATCGCTGCCGTTTTTGAGCCGGGCGTGGGGACACGCTTTTACAAGAACGGCGTGCTGGTCAAGACAGACGCCACGATAGGCTACGACACCAGCACCGCCCCGGTGGCGATTGGCAACAAGCCTGGCAATAACTTTAACTTTGACGGCGCGATAGACGATGTGCGCATTTTCAACCGGGCACTATCCACCGACGACATTCAGGCCCTCTACAAGTTAGCGCCGGTCTTTCAGATGCCGCTGGATGAACAACCGGGCGCAACCACATTCACCGACGTTGCGGGCGGCCTGACCAGCACCCCCTGCCAGGTCGTCTGCAATTGCGCGTCGGTTACGTTTCAAGACTTGGTCTGCCATGCCCAGGATGATAACGATTCATACGGCGATGGAGGCGCGGGCGAGTTTATCATCTGGCTGGGCGATTACCGGGTCTGGGAAGGTCAAAACATCACGGCGCGCGCTGAGCCTTATCCGATAAACGTAACTCGCCAACTGTGCGCCAACGTTTCCGGTGAGGTGTGGGAGTTTGACCGCACCAGCGCGTATCAGTACGATTATGATGACCTGGGGGCGTTCACAGTTGATGTGACCAGGCCGGGCGTGGTCAGCCAGCGCTTTCAACAAGCCGGTGATGATGTCACCCTCGACTGGGCAGTGAGCGATCCGTATGATTGGACCACCTGCCCGGCCGCCGACACGGCCGGCCAGGTAGGGCGCGCGGCCGAGTTCGACGGCGTGGACGATGCCATTAGCGTCCCCTATACCTCGACCATGGACCTCCCTACTTTTACCGTGGGCGCGTGGGTTCAGCCCAGGGACGTCATCACCTCTCATGCGCAAATGCTGATCAACAAGGGTACAAACTACAAGTTGTACATTTCGCCCGGCGGCATGACGGTCACTTTAGAGGCGGTTCTCTACTATCAAGATCACGGTTGCCCTCACGAGTCAACGCGGGTGAACAGCACAGCGCCGTTGCTGATGAACCAGTGGAATCACGTGGTGGGCACGTTTGACGGCAAGGCGCTCAAAATTTACGTAAACGGTTACGAGCAGGGCAGCACCACCACCACCAACACTCCTGCCGCTTGCACAAGCAGCGACTCACTTGAGATTGGCGGTGGCGGCAGTCAGGCTTTTGACGGACGCCTGGACGAAATCACACTGTACAATCGCGCCCTCACGGCTTCTGAGGTGCGAGACCTCTTTTTGTACCAGGGCAAGCTGGTCGAAGAACGCAGCAGCCACAGCATCATCATAGATAAGGATGCGCCCATCTCTGTGTTGCGCTCTTACACATCCACCTTCCCGTATATGGCAAACAAGGATACGGTGATGCATGTCGAAGCCCACGACCCCACCTCTGGCGTGGAGCTGGTGGAAATGAGCGTCAATGGAGTTTGGGGCAGCCCGCCCAATCGCCTGGACGTGCCGCCCTGTCTGGACGCCGTCGGCGGCTCGGCCTGGTGTCCCACGTTCGATCCGACCCGGCTGGGAGGCGAGGGAGTCTATACGCTTCAGACCCGCGCCACCGACCGCGTAGGCATTCAGGAGACGCCCACCCGCACTTACACGCTCTACGTGGACGACACGCCGCCGCAGGTGACCGCCGGTTGGAGCGGGAACGTCCTCGGCGCTGCGCTACATCCAACCCGGCCCAATACCTGGAGGGTACGCCTGAACGGCACCGTGCAAGACCCAACCATCCGCGGATCGGGTGGAGTGGCCGGCAGCGGCATCCCATCCGATGGCGTCTGGGTAACACTGCAACCTGCCCAGAGCGGGCCAGCCGGCAACACAAGCCAGCAGGCAGAGGTAATGGGCCATACCTGGAGCATAGACTATGCCCTGGTTGGCGCTATGCCCACCGGCCGTTACACCGTCACGATCACGGCCAGGGATCGAGTGGGCAACGAAAGCATCGCTAATCTGGGCGTCATCCAGGTAGATGCCACCGCGCCCGCCGCCGACCTGAACACGTGGACTGTCCCCACCACGACCCTGACCGCTACCCTGCCGCTGACGGGTGTCGTCAGCGAATTGCCGGCGCTTGCAGATACGCTGCTGCGCTTGCATGGGGAAGAGGAGGCCGGTTCTGTCATCTTCCGCGACAGCTCCGGCCTGAACCATCACGGCAGTTGCGTGGGCAGCGCCTGTCCGCTGGCCGCTGTCACCGGGCAGTATGGCCGCGCCTTGCGCTTTGATGGCACGGATGACGTTGTGCGCATCTCGCACAGCGCGATCAATGAACTCCAATCCGGCTTTTCGATCGCCGCGTGGATCAATCCTACGCAGTTGTCCGGCACTCAGTATATCGTGGCTGCGGCCAGGACGAGCAGCGACAACGGGTTTGGCTTTGGCCTCAACGGCGACAGCCTGCACTTTACATCCTTCGGCGTCGGGGACTATGATTTGAGCGGCGTCAGCCTTCAGCCCAACCGCTGGACGCACGTAGCCGCCGTCATGGATGGCGAGAACGCCGTCACCTTTTACGTGGACGGCATCGCCAGAGGAACGGTCACGCACACAGTCTCGCTCAACGCCGATACCGATGACGAGCTGCTCGTCGGCGCGACGACCGCCGCAGGCAGCAGCGTCACCGACGGGCCATTCAACGGCCGCATAGATGAACTGGTCGTGGTGGGGCGGGCGCTTGCAGCGGACGAGGTGCGCGCGCTGGCCCAATCCCAGGCTGTGGGGGTGGATGGCGTCCAGATCGCCTTCCGGCCTGACCTGCCCGGCTCGCCTTTCTACAATGAAAAGCCGCTGCCCTCGCAGATCTTGCATGTGCCGCTGGATGATCAGCCGGACGAGAACGGCGTGCTCTCCTTCCGGGATATTTCCGGGCACGTCCCCGATGGCGTCTGCGAGGGTGAAGCCTGCCCCACCACCAACGGTCAGGCCGGACGCGCGGGCAGCGCCGCTCACTTTGACGGCCTGCAAGATTACGTGCGCTTCAGCAACAGCGCCGCCAACCAGGTAAGCTCCGGCTTTACCGTGATGGCCTGGATGAAAGCCGGGCAACTCTCCGGCTTCCGCCCCATCCTTGCCACGGCGCGCACCCACAGCGATAACGGCTTTGCTTTTGGCACGAACGACACCGGCCTGCGCTTGTGGGCTTTTGGCAGCCAGCAGTACGACGCCCCCGGTGTCACGCTCGTCCCCAACGTCTGGTATCACGTGGCGGTGGTGGTGACAGGCGACGGCTCGCTGGTGTTCTACGTCAATGGACAATACGCTCCGACCGTCCCTTACACATCCGCTGCTCTACCCGATACCGACGACGATCTGCTCATCGGCGGCATGACCGAAGTGGGAGCGGCCTCGCCCTCGGCCTTTTTTGCCGGATTGCTGGATGATGTGCGCGTCTTTAACACCGCCTTGAACGAAGTCCAGATTCGCGCGCTTTACCTTTCGGCCAGCGACGGGTTGGTGCTGGCGCTGCCTTTTGAAGAATCCCGGCTGGTGGATGGCAGTACCGTGACGGATGATTCGGACTGGCATCACAACGGCACGCTGTACACCGGCGATGTGACGAACAAGGCCGTTGCGGGTAACGTCGGCGCGTATGCCTTGCAGTTCGATGGCCTGGATGATTCCGTGTCTGTGCCGGATAGCCCCGCACTCGACCTGGATACCTTTAGCGTGGGCGTCTGGGTTTTTCCCACGGAGGTCAAGTCCCAACTTCAGCCGTTGATCGCCAAAGGAAGTGTCGGGGGAAAACACAACTACGGGATGTTTATCCAGCAGAATTCCGACCGGGTTTACCTTTCGCTTCAGGATGGTGGCTGCAGCACGAGCTATACATACGTCACCGCTCGCGGCCTGAACTTTAACCGGTGGAACTATGTGATGGTGACCTATGATGGCGCCCGGCTCAGAGCGTACATCAACGGCGAAGCCGAGGTATTGGGCGATCTCAGCGTCCGCCTCTGCCGCAACGACCTCCCTATCACCCTGGGACAAGTGCCGGGAACTTTGCCCTTTACCGGCAAGTTAGATGACGTGCGCATCTACAGTCGGGCGCTTTCCGAGTTGGAAGTCAAGGCGCTCTATCAGAGCGGCTGGCGCGCGGCGACCGTGACCCCTGGCGTGACGGGCAGCAACCTGGTCGCCTGGAACGCTCAAATCCCGGAGGGGTTGGAGGGCGCTTATGCGCTTGACCTGCGCGGGATTGACGCAGCCGGTCATCCGGATAGCTCCGCTCAGACCCGCCGCGTGTTGAACGGCGAGATTGACACGCTGGCGCCGCGCGTCAATCTGATCCAGCAAACCATCAGCTCTAACTATCTTTTCACCACCATAGCCCAGGATTGGAACCTGACGGAGGATGGCTTTTCGTCGCCGTGTGGCCCGGGTTCGGTCACGACGCGCGATAATTACCAATCGCCCTGGTATCTATCCGCCTCCGGCCAGACCTCCGCTCGCGAGCAGAGACTGTATCAACTGACCGCGCAGTGCTATGTTCCCATTGCGGCCAGCCTGGGCGAAATCGGCGCTTACGACACGCCCGGTCAATCGTATGGCGTCGCCATCTCGGACACCTATGCCCTGGTCGCCGATGGCCCGGCCGGCCTGCAGGTGATTGACGTTTCTGATCCCACCCGTCCGCAACTTTCGGGACACCTGGACATGGGAACATCGGCGTCCGGCGTGGCCATGGTGACCATGCCGCCGCCGCAGGCCACGCCGTATCTCTGGTCCACCTACCGTTTCGCACGGGATGGGTATGGGATTGGCACCGATCCGCTCGACATAGCTATTGACGTTCCAGATGCGGGCACGCTCCAGGATATCAGGGTGCGCCTGCGCCTGGAGCCGGGCACCGGCAGCGGGCAGGCCCGCGTGATGCTCATCAGTCCCGATGGCACGCAGATTCTATTGCATCAGACCGACACGCGCCCCACGTATGGCAGCGGTCCCACCGATTGTTCGCGGTGCAACATGGTCGAGTTCGACGACGCTGCAACGACTCCCATCGGCGCGGGGACATCGCCCTTTGTCGGTCCCTTCCGGCCCGAGCAAAGCCTGTGGAGCTTGAACGGTCACAGCACGGCCGGGACCTGGATTGTGCGTTTTGAAGGCTTCTTCGGCAGCAGACTGTACTGCATAGCCCTGGATATGCTGCGCGAACCTGACATGGCTCAGGCGCCCACTCCCTCTTCAACGGTCGCGCTGATGGCTGACGGCATCGTCACCGACCGCGCTCATACACCCGGCAAGGGCGCCGGCCTGATGGCACCGTGTCGGCTACAGGACCCTGCACCAACCGCACAGACCGATCTACCTGACCTGGTGATTGATAGCATCGTGGCGCAGCCTGCATCGCTCGATCTCAACCAACCTTTTGTCGTCACCGTGACCGTCAGGAACGCAGGCACAGCCGCAGCAGGCGCTTCCACAACCGGCATCCACCTGGATGAACTGCCGATTCCTGAGCAGTGTCTGGGTTGGGCTTGTGTGGACACCCCGCCGCTGGGAGCGGGAGAATCCGTCGCCATCACGGCCACCCATCCCGGCTTTGCCAGGCCGGGTCAGCATGCCATCTTCGTCGGCGTGGACGAGCTGGGCCTTGTCGCCGAAGCCAACGAAGACAACAACATCGCCGGCCCCACCATCGTCACCGTCCCCTTCTTCACCGTAACGGCCACCAGCCCGGCCGGCAACGGGCACATGATCGCTCGCCATGGCGTTATCTCGGCCACGTTCAGCCAGCCGGTCAGCATCACCACGGTCAGCACGCGCACCTTTACCGTGTACGGACGGCAGACCGGCATGTACACCGGAACCTATGCGGGCGGCCCGGTGCGCTTCGATGCCGCGCGCGACTTCAAGCCGGGCGAGGAGCTTGTTGCCAATTTGAGCATGGCCCTGCGTTCAACCCATGGCGAGTATCTTGTCCCTTACGCCTGGCAATTCCGGGCGGCGGTCACCGGCGGGACCGGCATCTTCACCGATAGCGGCCAGCGCCTGGGCAATCAAACCACCACCGCCGTGGCGTTGGGCGATGTGGACGGCGACGGCGACGTGGACGCATTCACGACCAACGGCTTGAGCAACACGCTGTGGCTCAACACAGGCGGTGTGTTTACCGACAGCGGCCAAACGCTGGGCAGTGGCGCGCATGCTGTGGCGTTGGGCGACCTGGACGGCGACGGCGACCTGGATGCCTTTGTGGGCTATGGCGGCTTTTACGATGACATCCCCAACCGCGTCTTGCTCAACACCGGCGGCGTGTTCACAGACAGCGGCCAGAGCCTGGGCAACGACAAGACTTTGGCCGTGGCGCTGGGCGACCTGGACGGCGATGGTGACCTGGATGCGCTGGTCGGGAACGATGGCTACAACAAAATCCTGCTGAACAACGGCACCGGCGTCTTTAGCGAGAGCCAGTTACTGGGGCAAATCACCGAAGCGAGCACGGCTGTGGCGCTGGGCGACCTGGACGGCGATGGCGACCTGGATGCCATTGTCGCCAACTGGGGTCAGGATGTTCAGGTCTGGTTGAACGATGGCAGCGGTTTTTTGGGCGATGAACCCGTTCAAAGCCTCGGCATTGGCGCATACACCCTGACCCTGGGCGATGTGGACGGCGATGGCGACCTGGACGCCGTTATGGCCTTTAGCGCAGGCACGGGCAATCAGGTCTGGTTGAACGACGGCACGGGCAGGTTCAGCGATAGTGGCCAACGTCTGTATGACCGGCCCACCTACGCCGTGGCGCTGGGCGACCTGGACGGCGACGGCGATCTCGACGCCTTTTTCGGGCACGGCGGTGAGGTGGGAGAACCCAACACCGTCTGGTTGAACAATGGAAGCGGTGCTTTGACCGACAGTAACCAACGCTTAGGCGATGAAGGCACGATGGTTGTCAGGCTGGGCGACCTGGACGGCGACGGCGACCTGGACGCCTTTGTGGGAAACAGCGAAGCTGACACGGTTTGGATCAACAACGCAAACGCGCCCCTTGCCCATGACGACACCTTTACCGTGCCCGAAGGAAGCCGCAACAATCAGTTGGATGTGCTGGCGAACGACACCGACGCCGACGGCGATGCGCTCAGGATCGTGGCCGTGGGCGCACCCACCAGCGGCACAGTCTCTATCTCCAGTCTCTATCTCTTCTTCACGCCCACGCAATACTTTAGCGGCACCGCCGTCTTTACCTATACCGTCAGCGATCCGGGCGGATTGACCGACACGGCTCTTGTCACCGTCACCGTTGCAGGTGTCAACAATCCGCCTGTTGCCCGGGATGACGTGGATACGACGAATGAGGATATCCCCAAAGCGATTGATGTGTTGAGCAACGATAGCGACCCGGACGGTCAGATGCCGTTCCTGTGGGCCGTGACGACGCCGGCGCATGGCAGCGCCGCCATCATCGGTAGCGCGGTTGTGTATACGCCATCGGCGGACTGGAGCGGCACAGATGGCTTTACTTACACCATCAGCGACGGCACGCTGACCGACACGGCGCGCGTCACCGTTACGGTCGTTCCGGTCAATGACGCGCCGCAGTTCACCACAGGCCCCGACCAGACGGTGCTTGAAGATTCCGGTCAGCATGTCGTGACCGGCTGGGCCACCAACATCCGGCCGGGTCCGGCCACCGCCACCGACGAAGTGGGACAGGCGCTCACCTTCACGCTGACCAATACCAACCCGGCCCTCTTTTCCGTCCAACCGCAACTGGATGGGTCAGGCACGCTCACCTTTAGCCTGGCCGCCAATGCGTTTGGCCATGCTGTCGTGACGGCGACCCTCCATGACGACGGTGGCACAGCCAATGGCGGGGTGGATACCAGTCTACCGCAGACCTTTGGTATCACCGTCACCGACATCAACGACCCGCCGACGCTGGCCCCGATTCCCGACATGACGGTTTCGGCGGGTGTTCCTAACCAGGTCATCCTGAGCGGCATCAGCGCCGGGCCGAACGAAACGCAACCTCTGACGGTGACGGCCGGTTCGACCAACCCCGTTCTGATACCGCAGCCCACCGTCCTCTATGTCAGTCCCAACACAAACGGCGCTCTGCGCTTTACCGCGACCGAGGGCGAATCCGGCGTGGCCCGCATCGTCGTGACCGTCACCGATGGCCTGTCCGAAACCGTTCGCTCATTCCAGGTCACGGTCAGTGCGCTGCCGGCCAGAACCTATGCCTTAATCGCCGATGCATCCAGATTGCTGCGGGTCGTGGATGTCACCGATCCTGCCCACCCACAGTTGACGAGTACCTACAACGGAAACGGGGTGGGGCTGGATGTGGCCGCCCTGGGTCAGTATGCATTTGTGGCCGCCGGTTATGATGGCCTGCGCGTGCTCGACATCTCCTACAATCCGCCTGTAGAAGTGGCCGTCTACGCCACCTTGTGGCCTGTTCGAGGCATCACCATTGCTGGAACCCGTGCCTATCTGGCCAATGACATGGCTGGCCTGCAAGTGCTGGACATATCCAACCCCACCTGTCCGCGTTTCCTGGGCCGCTATGATACGCCGGGGTACGCAGCGAGCGTGGCCGTCTCTGGGACGCTGGCCTATGTGGCCGACGAAGGGGCAGGCTTGCGCATCATTGACGTTTCCGATCCCAGCATGCCCACCGAAATCGGCGCTTACCTGCCGCCAGGAGGGCTGGCCAATGATGTCGTCATTTCAGGGTCTCTGGCCTATGTGGTCGGTTACGGCCTACACGTCGTGGATGTCTCCGATCCGCAACACCCGCAGACGGTTCGCAACATCATCACGCCGCCGGGATTCCCCTATAGCAACCTGTCGCAGGGCATCGCTATCTCCGGGGATCGGGGCTACCTGGCCGCTCGTACCCAGGGATTGCGCGTGGTGAACCTGGGCGGCGTGGCCCCCTCTGCCCGGGCATGCGATAGGTTTGGTAGATGTACCACAGTAGCCGCCACACCCCTGCAAAGCACAGCGCAAACAGCCGCTCTCGCTCTGCAGGCGACCGGACAGGCAGGGGATCCATCCGCCGCCATCTGGAATGTGCCCCCGGTGTTGGTCAGCACCGACGCCATCTCGATCACCGGTCAGGCCAGCGCCCTCAGCCATACCTTGCACTCTCTGGTTGTCAGTGTAGATAGCGCCATCATCTACTCGGACACCTGGGCCAACGGCGCGCTCACGCGTACCCTGTGGGCTACCTCGTGGACGCCATCCGACGAAGGTGCGCACGCGCTGAAAGCGACGGTCACAGATTGGAGTGGTCACACGGCCAGCGACGTGTTCACCGTCACGCTGGACACGCTGCCGCCCGAAATCAACATCACGCCCACGGTGCTCACCAGCACGCACTATCACCAACCCAGGATGCTGGACCTGACCGGCCTGGTCACCGATACCGGCGGTATCCAAAGCGTTCAGGTCACAGTGGAACAAGACGGCGTGTCCTACCCCGCCAGCGTGCAGGGCAATACCTGGCGCCTGTCCTGGTATTTGGGCCAGAATCCGCCGCCTGATGGCCAAGCCTACACCGTCACAGCCCGGGTCACCGACGTCGCCATGCGCACAGCCCAGGTCACCGGGATGGTATGGGCCGATGTTGTGCCGCCAACGCCGGTCGTCATCGCCATGAGCAGCAATGGCCGTTCCGTTGCGCCCGGCGACACCGTGCGGACGATTTCGCCCACGCTGGTCGCAGCCTGGACGGCCAGCAGCGACGGCAGCGGTTTGTCTGATTACCTGGTGGACTGGATCACCATCATCACGAATACGCAACACACCTTACGCAACACGCAATACCCCACACGCACCTCACCCTTCGACCCCGGCGACGGCCAAAAGGTATCGGTGCGGGTGGGCAGTCAGGATAGCTACGGCCAACAGCGCTGGCAGAGCTGGGGGCCGGTTTATGTGGATAGCCCCCGCACGCCGGACTATGTCCTGCTGGACGACCGGGACGGCATCTATCGCGGCTGGATGGACAGCGGCTGTACTCTGGTGGGCGTGGATCGGCGGGTCAAGCAAACCGCTCAGGAAGGTTCAGCCCTGAGCGCCGGGCAGAAATTCTACGTCACCTGGAACGCCGAGGCGCTGCGCCTGGCCTGGACCGGCGCTAACTGGAACGACGACGGCGATTTGTTCATCTACCTGGACACGCAACCCGGCGGCGCGACGCAAGTCTACAACCCCTACACGGCCACGAGCAGCGGCATCATCCACCTGCCCGGCGTCACACCGACCTCGACGGCAAACGCCATGATGGCCGATTACGCGGTGTGGGTGCAGGATTCGGCCACCGCCGCCTTGTTGCGCTGGGATGGCGGCGATTGGGTCTCATCCACCCTGCTCACCGCCGATCAGTACCGCTTTGCTTCTGATGTGAACGGCGGACAGACCGATCTGTATCTGCCCTTTGCGCTGTTGGGCATAACGGATCCGCCCCATGCTTCACTGGGACTGGTGGCCTTTGCCACAGAGCCGGGCGCGCTCCGGCTGTGGGCCACCCAGCCCGGCGCCAACCCGGTCAACAGCCCGCGCGTGATCGAGACGGATGCCTATGCCGGCAACGCTTACGAGTTTGCCCTCAGCCAGCATTATCAATGGAATGGCCTGGGTGCAGGGCTATGCCCCAATGCCCAATACAAGGACGCCGACCTGCGCGTCAAGGTATCCGCCACGCCCGCGGGCAACGCCTACGGCTTCTCTGGCGACAATCTCTTCTGGCTGTGGAGATTGCTGCTGGGCGACAAAACCCCCGATGTGACCTCGCTCATGGACTGGCTGAGCGACAATCCGCCCGTGGGCGCCGGTCAGCGGATCACCTATACCCTTCGCTATCGCAATCAGGGCGCCGACACGGCGACCGGTGTCTACGCCGACGTGACAGCCCACGATGCGCTGCGTCTGTCCGGAGGCGGCAACCGCATGGCGCTACCTCCCCACGACATGGGGCCTGGCGAAGAATACACCGTCACCTTTAGCGCTGTGGTGGATCCGGGCGCAAGCACCTTGCCGTGGGCCTCGGTGGAAATCGCGATCTATGACGCCACGCACACACCCTCCGGGCCGCCGCTGGAACGCCTGTGGGTAGACCACCACGTAGACCCCAGCGTTCCCCAATTCATGGACATTCAACAGCCGGCCTACGTGCTGCGGGCGGGTCGCAACCTGCTGCAAGGTTATGTGTACGACGATTCGCCCGTGCCCACGATGACGTTGCACCTTGCCGGGCGCAGTCCACTCATCTGCCCGGACGCCACCCCGCAAGACGGGCAATGGTCGTGCATCCTGGACGCAACGGGCAGCAACGACGGGGACACTTTCCAGGTGAGCCTGCAAGCCACAGATAGCTTTGGACAATCCAACGCCCCCACCAGCCCGCAGACCTTTGTGGTGGATACTATCCCGCCTACCGTCACGCTCGACCTGACGATGAGCCAGGTGCTGCCCGGCAGCGTGGTCAAGGGCAGCGCGTACCCGTTGTTCGGCCAGGTGTTGGATAATCATGGCCTGGGTCGGGTGGAGGCGTGCCTCGAAGGCAGCAGGTGCGTGCCGGCCGATGTTCAACTTACCGGCGCAGACACGGTTCACGTCTACGAGGACGTGCCTGCCCCACCCATCACCATCAACAACGCGACCACGTGCGCGGGTGGCGAAATCGTGCGCACGTTTGTGGTGACGGATAGTTTTGCCATCGGCGAGGTGAGCGTGGGCCTGGACATCGAACACACCCACCGCGACGATGTCCGTGTTGACCTGGAATCGCCGTCTCACACACGCGTGCGGCTGCTCTCCGATGACGGTCTGGTGGGCACCCACTATCGCGATTACGACGTGCTCCTGACCGATGCGGCGGTGAGTCCTTACAACGCCCGGCACGACGACGTGCTACCGCCCTTCTACGACCGCGAGGCTCGCCCCTACGAGTCCTTGCGAGCCTTCAGGGGGCAACCTTCGGCCGGCGTGTGGACGCTTTACATCTGCGACGCGAATCCATCGGCGGACCATGGCTTCTACCACCGGAGCCGCCTGACGCTCAAGCCGCAACCGGAGCACACCACGCCTCGATCGGGCGACTGGTCCTTTACGGTGCGTAACACGGGAGACCTGGACTATGTTCAGCAGACCGTGTCCATCTATGGCGTGGACCTGGCGGGCAACCGCACGGCGGAGCCGCTGGTCGTGAACGTCACGGTGGATAATGTGCCGCCGGTGCTGACGGTGACGCAGTGGGTAAGCGCCGCGGTGTTCAAGCCCAGTGTTCGCGTGCTGAGCGGCCTGGCTCACGATGGCGGACAGGTGGCTCAGATCGCCGTGCTCGTGCAGACGCCGGAAAGGGTTTATCAAGAATTGGCGACGTGGAACGGAGAGGCATGGCAATACGACCTGCAGCCAGCGAGCCTGGGGCGCTACATCCTGTGGGTCAGGGCGTATGACCTGGCGGGAAATGTCACGCTGGCCGGACCTTACGCGGTGGACATCACGCCTCCCTATCAGGTCTTCCTGCCTGCGGTCATGACCCATCCCGGCGCTGCGCCGGATAGGGTAGAGGAACGTCCCGGCGCTGCTGACGGCAGCGTTACCGTTTGGGGGAATGGGTTTCGCTTTCGGCAAGAGGAGCAAGGCCGTTCAACCCGGACCCATCCAGCGCCTCCATAGCCCGCTTGCGGATGGACGCCTCGCAGGCTGGATGGCGCAGCGCTTGCTCCAGCAGCGCCCGCGCCGACGCGATGTCCCCTTCCCGCAGCAGGATGTCCGCCCGCTGCACCAGGGCTCTGGCGGCGCGGAAGCCGTTTTCCGTAGCCTGGATCAACCCCTCGGCTTCCGTCAGGGCGCGGTGGGCGGCGGGGAGGTCACCGCTTGCCAGCGCGACCTGGCTCAGCAACAACAGGCTATCCGCCATCCCGTCCCGGTCTTGCATCGCCTGATAGAGCGCCAGGCTGCGCTCCGCCAAGGTCTGCGCAGTGGATAGGTCGCGGCGCGATAGGGCCGCGGCGCTCAGGCCCTTCTGGCTTTGCGCGTTGACCCATTCGTTGCCGATCTGCTCGCCGATGAGCAGACTCTTCTGAAAGTGCGTTTCGGCCTCTTCCACTTCGTCCTGGGCCAGCGCCACCAGCCCCAGGTTGATGCGCGCCTGTGCCACGCCCCACAGGTAGCCGATGGCGTCGCAAAACGTCATGTTCTCCTCGAAACAGCGGCGGGCGGCGGCATAGTCCCCCTGCGCGCGTCGCACCAGCCCCAGCCCGTAGATGGCGTACTGCGCACCCCAGGCATAGTCGGCCTGCTCACACAGCGCCTGCGCCTCCAGGCAAAGCGCCTCGGCGGCGGCAAAATCCCCCAACTCGTAGGCCGTCCAGCCGAGCACGTAGAGGCTATCACCGATGCCCACCGGCTGCCCCAGCGCGCGGTAACGCTCCAGGCTTGCCTCGGCCCACTGGCGCGCCTGCGCGTACCGCCCCTGCAAAAAATCCACCCAGGACTTTTGATACAGCAGGAACGCGCGCTCCTCGTCGTCGGGCAGGCTCGGCAAGGCCAGGCTCTCTTCAATCAACTGATGCGCTTGCGCGTACTGCGAGATCTGTCGGCAAAAGACGGCCTGCCGTCCCAGCAGGCGGCGGAGGAGGCGCGCCGCCGTCGGGTCGGCGCGGGCCGCTTCCCGCATCCGCTCTAGAGCGGGCTGGAAGAGCGCTGCACCTTCGCGGAACCAGGATTTGGCTTCGCAGAAGGCAAACAGCCCGTGCGTCAGGCGGGTGAGCAGCGCCTCGTCGCCGTGGGCGATGGCCCATTGCCACGCGGCGAGGATGTTCTGCCATTCGTGTTCCAGTTCGGCCTGCACCGCCTGCTGCGCGCGTCCGCGCAGGGCCTGTTCTCGTCGCTGCACCAGGTCAGCAAAATACGCGGCGTGACGCGCGGCCACTTCCTGCGCGGTGGACGGCTGCGCCGCCAGTTTCTCCGCCGCATAGTAGCGGATGTCGCCGTGCAGTCCGTAACGACCGCGCGGCCCGTCCAGGAAGAGCAACGATTTGCGCACCAGACGGCTGAGCGTTGCCGCGCTCACCCCGGCGACATGCTGCGCGGCCTCGGCCTGAAAGCCGCCGCGAAAGATGGAAACCCGCATCAGCGCAGATTGCTCTTCCGAGGAAAGCAACTGCCAGGAGCCTTCAAACACCGCGCGCAGGCTGCGGTGACGGTCGGGCATGTCGGGACTGGTGGAGGCGAGGAAATCGCGCGTGGCGGTGATGGCTTCAGCGATGCCTTCCAGCGACATTTCACCGGCCCAGGCGGCGGCCAGCTCAATGCCCAGCGGCAAGCCTTCCAGCAGATGACAAATCTCGGCGATCATCGTCTGGTCTGCCGCGCCCACGCTCAGGTCCATTCGGGCGCGTCCGGCGCGCTCGACGAACAACTGCGCGGCTTCGGAGGGCGGCGCGTCAGGAGCGGGCAGATCGCAGCCCAGGCCCTCCAGCGGGAGCACCGACTCGGCTTGCAGATTCAGCCGTTCGCGCGAGGTGACCAGCAGCGTGAGGCGCGGGGCGGCGCGCAGCACCTCCAGCACCAGCGTCGCGCCGCCGACGGGCAACAGTTGCTCGAAATTGTCCAGCACCAGCAGCAGGTCGCGCCGGTCGTGACGCAGCGCCTGCAAGAGTTGCGCGCGCAGGTCTTGTGCGCCGGAAAGGTGCAGGTGCAGCGCGTCGGCAATCGCCAGAATCAGGTCGCTTTCGGTGACGGCGTCGCTCAGCGAGATCCAACAGACGCCATCGGCAAACTGTTCCGCCAGGGTCGCCGCGAGTTGCAGCGCCAGGCGCGTCTTTCCCACCCCGCCCGGCCCGGTGAGGGTGATGAGGCGGTAAGCGGGGTTGCCCAGTCGCTCGCTCAACAGCGTCACCTCGCGCTCCCGGCCGATGAACGAGGTGAGTTGCAGCGGCAAATCGGTGGTGGGCGGCGCGGGGGGAAGCGGCATCGCAGCGGAGAGCGGCTCGCCGGCGCGGATGCGCGCGTGGAGGGCGCGGGTCTCCTCGGTCGGCTCCAGGCCCAACTCCTCGTCCAGGGCGCGCCGGCACACCTCGAACTGCGCCAGCGCCGCCGCGCGCCGACCGTCCAGGGCCAGCAGGCGCATCAGATGCCGATGCGCGGCCTCCTGCCAGGGTTCCAGCGCCAACAATCGCCGCGCGTACTCCTGCGCGGCAGGGTAATCGCCGCGCCGCTCGGCGGCGTTCGCCAGCAACGTGAGCGCCTCCAGGGCCTGCACGTGCAGCCGTTCGCGCTCGACGGCCAGCCAGTCGTCGAAGGCGGGGCAATCCTTGAGCGCAAAGCCCGCCAGCAGGTCGCCGCGATAGAGGGCGATGGCCTGCGCCAGGCGTTCCAGGCAGGGACGGCAGGTCTCGCGGCGGCGGTGGCGATGCGTCTGCGTCTCACTCCACAGGCGGCGCCAGGTCAGCGCGTCCACCGTCACGTCGGCGGCGGCGTTGAACTGCACGGTTTGGGGCGTCGTCAGCAAAAAGGCTTCGCCGAGGGCGCGGCGCAGGTTGTAGAGCGCCTGACGGAGGTTCTGCGCGGCCTGTGCGGGCGCGGCTTCGGGCCACAAGAGCGCGCTCAGCGCCTCGCGGCGGAAAGCGCGCTCCGGCTCCAGCGCCAGGTGCGCCAGCAGCGCGCGCGCCTTGTCCGACTCGATACCGGCGACGGGCTGGCCATCCAGGGTGATCGCCAGTGTCCCCAATAAAGTGAGCGAGAGCTGCGACACGAATTCTTCCTCAATCGTAGCACAGGATTAATCCTGTGCTACGGCGTGCGCTTTGAGTTCACAAATGCCGATCTCTTCCGTAGCCGTTCTTTTCGGATGCGGTCACGTGTGTGATGACATTATAGGCATATCCCTGCGTTGCGTCAAGTCCGAATGAGCGAGAGCATTATTGTTCCTTCTTCCTCCTGACGTTTTCCTGACGCCCCTCATGTACACTATAGTAGCACAGAATTAATCCTGGGCTACAGTGCTACGGAGGTCCGATGTCAGCCGACGGTGTTTCATCTCACTACACGTCTTACCTGTTGCGCGTGTGGCGCGTGGGCGAGCAGGGCCGGACGACCTGCCGCGCGCTGTTGGAGAACATCGCCACGGGCGAGCGCGTGGGGTTCAGCGATCTGGCCGGGCTAAAGATGTTTTTGGAAACACAGGCGATTGAAAATCCTGAGCAGCCTCAGGAAGCTCAAGATTTTGCAACGGAACTTCAAGAACCTGATACAAGAGGCTAACAATGAGTCTACTGCAAAAAGGTCCTTTTACCGCCAAGACGCAGAGTACGCAGAGATTATACTATGTAGAACTCTGCACTCTCGGCGCCTCTGCGGTGAGTTTTTGCAGTGAAGTCAAACATCAGATTCAGAAAGGAATAGAAATGAAATCGGCTTACAGGATATACGGGTTGATCGTCGTATTGATTTGGGTTCTATCGAATAGCGGATGTCAAGCGGCGCCCGTTGTCACGCCAACAGCGCCCCCCACTGCGACCGCAACGGCTGCCCCGGCGCCGACGGCGACGACAGAGCCGACATCGGCCACTGCCTATGCCCACGAGCAAGTGATTCGCTTCGACAGCGAGCCACTTGACTTTAGGGCTGAAGGCGCAGTGCTGGGCGGCCAGCGCGACCGTTACGAATTGCAAGTCGTGCCGGGCGAGATGTTGGATGTGTGGCTGATGTCATTGGAAGGCAACGCCGTGCTGAGTATTCTGGGCCCCGATGGCGCACCGCTGCCGGGCACCGAAGAGGGACGAGATGTGACCCGCTGGACGGTCATTCTGCCTGCTGGCGGCGCGCACAGCATCGTAGTCGGCTCGACGCGCGGCAACGCCTCCTACACGCTCTCGGTGCACACGGCGATACCTGCTTATCAGCCGCTCTCGCTCCAGGATTGCCAAACGCTCCAGGCAGACCTGACGCGCGCCTTTGGGGTGCGTTTCACCCTCATTGACACGCCGTTTACCGATCCGATCACGGGGGCGAGCGGCATGGCCTGTACTCTGGAAGCCAACGGCACCGGTGCCGATTTCGGCGCGCTCCCCGAAGTGATGACCAAAGTGCGCAGCGTTTTGGCCGGCTGGCAGGAGAATCCACTCTACGCGGCCGATAGCCCCACGTCTTCGATGACGGCGTTCACGCGGGATAGGGCGCTGCTGGTGGCGATGGCATCCTGGGAACCCCGCGCCGACGCCGATTGCCCGACGGATCAGCCGATTTCGGCCTGCCCACTCACGCCGGAGCAACAACTGTTCAGCGTGCGGCTGCAAGGGGTTCAATATTGAAGCGCGCGTAGCACAGGATTAATCCTGTGCTACCGGTGTTCCATCTCACTACACGTCTTACCTCCTGCGCGTGTGGCGCGTGGGCGAGCAGGGCCGGACGACCTGCCGCGCGCTGTTGGAGAACATCGCCACGGGCGAGCGCGTGGGGTTCAGCGATCTGGCCGGGCTAAAGATGTTTTTGGAAACACAGGCGATTGAAAATCCTGAGCAGCCTCAGGAAGCTCAAGATTTTGCAACGGAACTTCAAGAACCTGATACAAGAGGCTAACAATGAGTCTACTGCAAAAAGGTCCTTTTACCGCCAAGACGCAGAGTACGCAGAGATTATACTATGTAGAACTCTGCACTCTCGGCGCCTCTGCGGTGAGTTTTTGCAGTGAAGTCAAACATCAGATTCAGAAAGGAATAGAAATGAAATCGGCTTACAGGATATGATGAATCCTGTGCCACCGGGACGAATAACGGAGGCCAAGATGCATAAAAAACTAACCCTGATCATTGTGTTGATGATCGCCCTTCTCGGCGTGGGCGCACACCGCACGGCACGGGGGGCCTCACCCACCCCCTCCCTGGCGGATGCGCAGCGCCAATGGGACGCCGTGGAATACTACCGTTTTTCCACCACGCTGGATCAGGAGCGCATCCCCATCGCCGATGTGACCACCGTCGGACAGGTGGGGCAGCGACACCGCTTTTACCTTTCCGGCCAATCCTGGCCCGCCGAGCGGCGAATGGAGGCCAGCCTCTGGACGCAGGGCGGCAATCTGCTCACCGGCGAGGGTAAGATAGACCTGCGCCTGGAAAACGGCCACACTTGGATCCGCACCGATGGGGACTGGGAGCCGCTGGACGATTTCAGCGCCGCCTTTGCCCCGCAGGGCGACTGGCTGGCCCTGCTGACGGCGGCGCAGGAGACCATCGTGCCGGAGGGTAGGGGCGAAGGGGACGAAGCGGCGCTTCGCCCCTACACCCGCTACCCGTATCGTCTGGACGGCGCGCGCCTGGCCCGCGCGCTGCAAGAATGGACCGTCGCCGCCCTGACCGCCCGCGGCGAATTGCCGCCCGGCGCGGAGGTTGAACTTCCCACCGCTTTTCGGAACATCGCGGGGACGGGCGAACTGTGGGTGGATGAGCAGGGCCTTCCCGTGCGTAACACGCTCACCTACGACCTGCCCGGCGAGAACAGCGGGATGACGCGCCTGACGATGCAGGTGGATTTCAGCGATGTGCGCCTGGCCGCGTCACCGGTGGCACGGGCGTTGGGCGCGGCCCGCCTGCCCACCGCACCGGAAGTGGGGACGCGCGCGCTGTCGGCCGCACTGGTTGCGCTGGGCGCGCTGGTCGTGGCGCGCGGAGGACGCTCGCTCCGCATCCGCACGGTGGTGAGCATGCTGGTCATCGCCAGCACCCTGTTCGGCCCGCTGGCGCAATCGGAGCGCGCCGTGGCCGCCGCCGAACGCCGGCAGGCGACGCAGGCCCGTCAGCAGGCGCAACAGGCCCGCGCCGAGGCGATGACCGCCTTGCAAGAGACGCTGGCCGAACCCTCCCCTGCCGGCAGGTTGGCCGTGGCGGGCATCTCGCCGTTAGAGTCCGCTCGCGCGGGCGCGCTGAACGTCAATTTGCCTGCTGCTGCGCCGCCCTCGGCCTTTGCGGGGCAACCACAAGGGTTGCCCCAACCAGGGCAAGGGTTGCCCCAACCAGGGCAAGGGTTGCCCCAACCAGGGCAACCTTTGTGGTTGCCCCAACAGAACCCCGACGGCGATGACGACGGCGACGGGCTGACCAACGCCGAGGAAGAACGCCTGGGGACGCTGTCCATCACCGTGGATAGGGACGAGGACGGCATCCCCGACGGGCGCGACAGCGACAACGATGGCATCTCCGACTATGACGAGGTGACCGGCTTTTTCTACAACGGGCGCTGGTGGTACGGCGATCCGCTGCTGACCGATACGAACAACGACGGCCTGTCCGATGGGCTGGAATGGGGCGTGGACACCGACAACGATGGCACGCCTGACCTCTACGACGACGACAACGACGGCGACGGCGTGCCCGACCGCTACGACCTGTCGCCCTTCTCCCAGCAGACGACGGTCTTTTCACAGACCAACCCCCTGGCGTTCAGCGTTGCCAACGTCACTGCCGGCAAATACCTCTACGTGGAGTATCAACTGCGCCCCACCAACCCCAATCACCTGTGGTACGCCCTCACCACGCGCGACTGGCCGCGCGATGAGGATGGGCAGATGCAGGACCGCGACGGCAAAACTTTCCAGAACGTGAACCCCAACTCGACGCGCCCGCAGGACGCCTATGGCGACGTGCGCCTGGTGCCGATGCTGGAGATTCATATCCCCGACACGCCCAGCCAACTGGTCACCACCAACAACCCCTCCTTCAACCTGACGTTGCGCGAATACACCGACCCGCGCTTCCGCGTCGGCACGCCCTTCACCGGCACGGTGACGCTGACGCGCAGCAATGGGGGCGAAGTGCAAGTGAACGGGACCGTCTCGCGTGCGGGCTACGGCGGCGGCGTGGCACACTACCTGGCCCTCTACAGCGGGACGTGCGAACGACCCGAAACCCGGCTGGCGCGCCTGCCCGTGGAAGGGACAGAGGTGAACCGCGCGTTCAATAGCGCCGATATCCGCTTTGACAGCCTGTTCGGTGAACCGCGCGCGTTGCTGTTCTACGAGGATTTTTGGAACAATTTTAACCCGCGCCATCTCAACGCCAACTATGCCTGCGCCGACATCCCCGCCCTGCTGCCCTTTGAGAGCACGCCCGCGCGGATGGCCAATCTGAACTTTTATCAGCAATATGGCATTGCGGTCAACGGCCTGGGGGCGGGGAAGGGGCGCTCGGTCTATGTGCCCCTGCAACTGATCAGCGATCCGACGACCGGCGCGCAGATGGCCTTTCAGGCGCGGATGATCTACCGTCCCCAGGACGGGACGTGGGGCGCGCCGCATCAGGTGCGCCTGGTGTGGGCCGTGGTCGGCCTGAATGACTCGTGCAACGGCAGCGACTGTACCTACAACGAGACGCAGGTGCTGATGGTCTATCCCGACGCCTGGCAGTTGACCGGCCTGAACGTGCGCGAGGATCACGGCGTGGATGCGGCCATCATCTACGAAGACCCGGCGGTGGACCCCGACCGCGCCGATGACCGCGAACTGACGCTGCTGACGATGGGGTTGGAGGAGGGCTTCCTCTCCGGGCGGGATTGCACGCTCACGGCCACGGGCGCGTGCCGTAGTGACGGACAACGCGACATCACCGTGGGGGAAATCTATCGCCGCTTTGACCGCGACACCAACGGCCCTTACGACGAAACGTGGCAATGGGCCATTCCCGACACGCTTCAGGTGGAAACGCACACCTACGCGCACCTGGACGCGGCGCTGGAGGCGCTGGCCAGCACAGACGTAGCAGCGGCGCTGTCCGCTTTTGACGCCTATCGCCCGATCACCCCCACGCTTTTGTTTGCCACCGAGGAGCGTTTCCGCCTCATCAACCTGCAAAGCACGGCCCTACCCACCGAGACGCAGGCGGTGAATTGGAATGGCGCGCAGGTGACGGTGGATTTTGCCAGCCCGTCGGTCAACGCCGTGAGCGTCCACGCCGGCCTCAAGTGGACGCCCTATAGCTACAACGCCGCGCAAGCCGCCTGGCAGACCGTCTCCGTGGAGGATTACTGGCAGGAAATCGAGCGGCGCTATCCGGCAGCGACCCTCATCGAGCCGGGCGAGACGCAGCGCGAGGCCGAAGGCAAGCAATTCATCTATCAGTTGTACTATCTGGCGCTCTATAAAGGCGTGGTGCAATTGGTGCAGGTGGGCGATCAGATCGTGCGCTACACCTTTGCCGCCGATACCGGCATTGTCGCCAAGATCATCAAACTCAGTGGGACGGCGTCCAGCGCGCTGCTCTCGGTGACGACCAAAATCGGGAAATTGCTCGTCGAAGAAATCGGGCCACTGGTCAGATTCAATTTTGTCTCCGCCTTCCGGGTGTTTGGCGACCTCAAAACGGCGCTGACCAATGCTGCGACGGAAACGGCGCGCGACCTGGCGCGTGGCGTGGTCAGCAAGGTGCAGGATGCGCTGGGGACGCTGGGCGCTAAACTCAAAGCACTCTCACTCTTCAAGGGTCTGGTCATCGTCGGCGCCGTGCTGGTAGTGGTGTTCATCCTGGTGACGGTCGCCGCCGTGTTCATCACCTCATTCATCGCCGCCCAACTCGGCGGCCCAACGTGGACCAAAGTGGTCGCCGGTGTTGGCCTTTCGCTGATCACTTCTGTGGTCTATATGCTCATCAAGAACGTCTCGCTGCTGATTCAAATCGGCAAGATGCTCTACGCCATCTATAAAACGCATCAAATCATCGCCTCGCTGACCAGATTCGCCACGGTGGCCTTTGCCATCACCAAAGCGATGCTGGTGCTGGAAGTGATCGGGTTGATCCTGCAAGTCGCCGCGCGCATCGCCTTTCTGCTCTACGTCTACCTGAGCGGGACGGTGGCGATTAGTAGCGTCGCCGGCCACATCCTGCTGGCCGAGACGGTCGCCGATATTTTCGTGCTCCTGGTCACCGAGAGCATCCTCCTGGCGTTGATCATCGCTGGCCTGGGAGCCGGCCCGCAGGGCTGGATTTTCGGCGCCCTTCTGGCGGTCATCGGGATTGGGCTGTCTGTGCTGGCGCTCATTGACCTGGTCGCCACTGCCCTGTGTCAGACCGGCCTGTGGGATGCAGCCTGCCATTTCAGCATCGCCGGTTCCATCAACTCGTTCCTGCGGCGCGCCTTTTACCGCGTCGGCGTGGTGACCGAAACCGGCAACGACCTGTTGAACATTCGCGGCATTGACCTGTTGCCCGTCGGCGGCGCGCAGCCGATGTTGACCGGCGGCAGCGCCGTCATACCGGACCTGCACCTGCGCCACTGGGCCAAGACGCCGCGCTATGAAGATGTCAGCGAGATTTTATTCCACGAATACCTGGCCTCCGCGCCCAACGAGACCACGCAGCGCGGCGTCGCCCTGCGCTATGCGTTAGGGCCGTTCATCCAAAACGTCGGTCAGGCGCAGTTGAACGAGATGAGGAACACGTGGGGCGACTGGCATAGTTTCGGCCAGGCAGAGTACACCCGCGAGGTGCGCTATAACGATTGGCGCACCACTACGTATCGCCTGTACGCCCTGCGCGCCGACCGTGTCATCTCCAGCACGCAGGCGATCCAACTGACCACCGGCCTCAACCGCCAGCACGTGCTATGGCTCTCCACTGCTTTCGCCCTGCCCACTGCCGAGTGCTGGCTCTCTACCGAGACGCAGGCCAATTGCAGCATCAATCAGATGCAGGCCAATCAGGATTTCCCTATCAACCTGGTGCTGGATGTCCTGCCACCCACGCTGGACGAATTGGTGGCCTGGACCTGGGACCCCCACCTGCCGCCTCTGCGCGATGGTGACGGCGACGGCCTGCTCGCGGCGGCGCGCGGCGGCAACGACCCGAACGACGCGCTGTGGGATAGCGACGGCGACGGCATCTCCGACCTGATCGAACTGCGCTGGCAGCAGAGCGGCTCGCCGATTTCGCCGACCGTCGCCGACACCGATGGAGACGGCCTGAGCGACGCCGAGGAACTGCGCCTGGGCACCGATCCGGCCCGCGCCGACACCGACGGCGACGGCCTGACCGATTTCGAAGAGGTGCGGGGTTGGACGTTCACCTACAGCACGAACCCCACGCGGACCACGCTCGTCACCTCCAACCCGCTGATCGCCGACAGCGACGGTGACGGCATCAGCGACCGGCTGGAGCGCACGCTGCACCTGAGCGACCCGGCGGCCTACCCCTTCCACCCGCAGGTCTACAATCCCTTTGGCCTGGCGGTTACGCTGGCCCACAACGACGCCGACGGTTACCTGGCGCGCGATCAGTCCCTCGCCATCACGGCCACCGTGCGCAACACGATGGAGCAGATCGCGGCGCAGGGGACGCTCACCCTCACCCGCCCGACCGACCTGGGCGGCGGCGCGACGGTCTGGACGTTCGGCAATAACCCCCCTCTGGCGCCGGGCGCGCAAGTGCGGGTCGAGAGCGGCGCGCACGTGGCCCTTTACGCCCCCACGCAGGTCACGGCGCTGCAGGCCGCCCTGCGCGCTACCGGTATCAACCCCGATGGCAGCCGGCTGCCCGGCGACCTGACCGCCTCGGCAGAGTTGACCGTCACCGTAGACGCCGATACGCCCACTGCCGCCATCACCTGGCCGACGGTGCACGCCTACCTGCCCGCCGGGCGGAGCGTGGTCATCGGCGGCACGGCGAGCGACCCGACCTCGTACATCGCACGAGTGGAGGCGCGCGCCGACAACGACGCGTGGCAGACGGCCAACGGGCGGGAACGGTGGAGCGCCGCCGTCCCCATCCCCGCCGCCGAGGGCATCCACACCCTCTGGGTGCGCGCGACCGACGCCGTGGGCAACGTGCAGTCGGCGGCGTCGCAATCCGAGCAGAGCATTGCCGTTTACGCCGACGGCACGCCGCCCTCCGTCAACGCCGTCATCGCGCCGTACACGGTGCTGGCGCCCATCGCGCTGGAGGATGGCCGCCGGCAACTGGTCCTGCGCTTCACCGCCGCCGACCCGAACCTGCCCGACTCCATCCCCGGCAGCGGCGTGGATAGCGTGGAGATGGACCTGCGTCCGTACAGCGCCGGCTGGCAGGCAGCGACCCGGATCGGCAGCGAGTGGGTGGTCACCTACACCCTGCCCGCCGCAGACGCCGACGGCCTGCCACTCCTGGAGCCGAACGGCGTCTACACCGCGCTGGTGCGCGCCGCCGATACGGTGGGCAATGTCTCCGACGCTTTTGCCTTCGCCTATCAGGTGGACGGCACGGCCCCGCGCGTGGAGGTACAGCAACCGCCGCGCAGCGAAGTGACCGTCATCTCGGATACGCTGGTGCTCTACCCGCCGCCACAGCCCATCACCGGCAGTCTGCCCTTCACCGGCACGGTTTATGAAATGGGAGACGTGCGCAGCGGCGTGCAATCGCTGGACGTGCGCCTGACGCCGGCCGACCTGGGCGTGGCGCCGGGGCTGTGGCGCGGGCGCCTGTACGACCGGAGCGGCTCGCAAACGACCGTGTACACCGTCACCCCTGAAATTGATGTGGACTGGGGCGTCGGCGCGCCGGCCCCTGGCCTCACTGCCGACCATTTCATCGCCGAATGGCAGCAGGAGGCGCTCTTCCGCGTGCCGGGTGTGTACACCTTGACCGTCACCAAAGACGCCGATTCCACCGCCGCGCTGTGGGTGGACGGCACGCTGCACCTGAGCGCGCCCGACGGCCAGACCAGCGCCGTGCTCACGCTGACGCTGGGCGCCGGCGTCCATCCGCTGCGCCTGCGCTACAACGAGGCGACCGGTGAGGCGCGCCTGCGTTTCCGCGCCGAACTCGCCGAGGCCGACTGGCAGGCCGTCACCCTGGCGCAGAGCGGCGCGGGCGTGCTCGCCACGACCTGGGAATACACGCCCTGCGTAGCACAGGATTCATCCTGTGCTATGGAGGGTCTCTACCGGCTGGATGCGCGCGCCGCCGACGTGCTGGGCAATGCGCTGACCGGCGCGGCCTGGCGCGGCGAGATAGACACCGCCGCGCCGCGCATCGCCCTGGACGTGAGTTACACCGGCGTGGGCAGCACCGCCCAGACCCGCTATCGCGTCTGGGTCAACGACTTTAACCTGGTGGAAGAGGGGCTGCAATCCCCCTGCCCTGGAGGCGCAGCGGCGTTGCGCCCCTACTATTACGACACCGCCTGGTGGCGCGAAATCTTTGGCGAGACCACCCGTCTCTATCAACTGTACGGCGAGTGCAGCGTGCCCGGCTATGTGACGACGCCGCCGACGGTGACCGCCTACGACCGCTACGGCCACGTCGCCACGCTCAGCGCGCTCCCGCCCGAGCCGCCGAACACGCGCGGCCTCTATTGGAACTATAGCCCCAACAACGACGGCGCGCTCTATCGCCTGGACCTGAACACAGCAGCGCATACGCACCTGCTCGACCTCCTGGCGCTGGGACAAAATACCCTCTACAGCTACCAGAATCTCAAAGTACATCCGCACAGCGAACGGCTGTATGCGGCGCTGCCCACTGCAAGCGATGACCGCATCTGGCGCCTGGGGTTGGACGGCAGCGACCCCGAACAGATCATCACCCGCACCATCGGCGGCGACATTCGGGCCATCGCCCTCACGCGCGACCATCTCTACTGGCTGGAGGCTGGCGGCGGAACGGGGACGTTGCTGCGCGCCAACCTGGACGGCAGCGACGTAGTCACCCTGACCACTGCGCTGAGCAGCCCGGTGGGACTGGCTGCCGATCCCTTTGCCGGCGTGGTCTTTGTGGCCGAAAACGTCGGCGGGCGCATCCGCTTCTACGCCGAAAGCGGCGAGAGCGGGTATATGGACCCGATTGAAGAACTGGGGCAGCCCATCGTGCAGACGCTGCTGGACAACGGGATGGCCGTTGACCCACAGGCGCGGATGCTCTATGTGGCCGGCGAGCGTACCGACGGCGGAACGGGCATCCTGCGCATCCCCTATCCGCCCGCCTGGAGCGGCGCGCACACCTACACCGAAGCGACGCTGGTCGTGCCCTCCAACCTCTACCTGGCGCTTGCCAGCCTGGCGGTGGACAGCGGCGGAGGCAAACTCTACTTTGCCACGCTGGACGGCAGCGGCCCTTACACGGCCACGCTGCGCCGCGCCAACCTGGACGGCAGCGACCTGGAGACAGTCCATACTGCGCCCGATCACTTGTTCTGGACGCTGAGCCTGGATTTGGACATCAACCATCCGCCCACGACCACGGCGCAGATCGTGCAGGTGGCGCACAACACACCGACCACCTTTACGCTGGGGGCGGGCGATCCCAACGCCAATCCGCTGACTTTTACGCTGCTGGACGGGCCGGAAAATGGCATCCTTACCGGACTATGTACGGGCGCTGCGCGCTGCGCGCCTACATACACCCCAACCGTCGGGTTCGCCGGGCAGGATCGCTTCACCTACCGCGTGGAGGACAATCGCGGCGCGGGGGCGACCGGCGAGGTCATCCTGAACGTCTGGCCTGCCGTGCCGGTCTTTGCCGCCGTCAACGCGCCGGCGGATAACACCATCGTCGCGCCGGGCGCCGTTCCGATCACCGTGAGCGGCTATGCCCTGCACGAGGTCTACAGCCTCACCCTCAGCATAGACGACACGCCTGCGCAGACCTGGACCTATGGCCCCGGCCTGACCGAAGCGAGCGAAACGCACACCTGGACGGCGGCGGCAGGGCTGCACACGCTGCGCGCCCAGGTCCGCGACCGCAACGGCGACACCGCCGAGAGCGCGCCGGTGCGCGTGATCGTGGATGCGACTCCGCCGACGGTCACGGTGACGCCCGTAGTCTACACGTCCACGCACGCCCTGTCCG
Organism: Anaerolineae bacterium; assembly: GCA_035373625.1. Taxonomy (GTDB): domain Bacteria; phylum Chloroflexota; class Anaerolineae; order B4-G1; family SLSP01; genus DSWT01. The sequence goes on from DAOSNS010000031.1 coordinate 54,293, forward strand.
GCTCCAACGCCTTTATGCTCACCGGCAGCGCCGGCGACGACAGCGGCATCGCCCGCGTAGAGGTCGGGGCGACTCTTGCGGTCGCCCAACTGGACGCCAACCCCTGCCCGGCGTGCGGGTGGCAGTTGGCGATGACCGCGCCGGCCGGCGCGACACCGTTCACCATCACCATCCGTGCCACCGACCTGGCCGGACAAGTGACCATTATCACCCCCACGCTCACCGTGGACCTCTTCCCGCCGGAGCCTGTGACCGTCACCCTGGCCTACACCGATAGCCTGGGTCAGCGCGTGCCGCTTTCGTGGGCCAACCCGGTGGTCCGCGAAGCAAACCGCCCGCTCATCGTGGAATGGGACGCGGCCAGCGACGGCAGCGGCATCGAGGGCTACTATGTCGGCTGGACGAGCAGCCCCACGGTCACGGTGGATGCGCAAGGCCTTGCGTCCCTACAGCGCTACGCGCCCGACGCCCCGCGCCGCCACGAGCAAGTCGTCGGCGAGGCGCAGGTGGCTTACGCCCACCTGGTCATCCGCGACGGGCTGGGCAACGCGCGCGTGCAGACCTTTGGGCCGTATCTGGTAGATTCGCCCCTCACGCCCGACCTGATCGGCGCAGCGGCGGACGGCATCTGGTACTCGCACTGGCTGGAAAGCGGCGCATCGCTGCTCAGCCGCGAGCGCAGCGGTCAGGGCGTACATCGGCTCTACGGCTCGTGGAACGCCGACGCGCTGCAACTGACCTGGATCGCCGAGGATGGCGACTGGGACGTGCACGGCGACCTGTGGTTCTACTTTGACACGCAAGCCGGCGGCACGACGGCCGCCGACCAACCCTATCCGCCTCAGGGATGGCAGGACGCTGTAGCCGTGACCCTGCCCTTTGAGGCCGACTACCTTGTCCACGTGCGCGATGCGGCCACGGCTGTCATCAAGCAGTGGAACGGCAGCGCGTGGATCACGGCCACGACAATGTCCACCACAACCCTGCCCACGCCCGCCGGCCCGCCGGTCTACCGCCTGACGAGCGATCAAATCCCGCGCCGCACCGACCTCTATATCCCGCTGGGCGCGTTGGGCACAAATGCCGACAACCCGCTGCAGATCGCGGCCTTTGTCGCCAACGAAGCATACAGCAGCGGCGCGCTGCCCTGCCTGCTCGTCGGCGCGCCGGACCTCAACCCGCTCAACTGCGCCGCCGACTGGAACCCGCTGGCGCGCGTGGGCGATATTCACGCCCTCACGCTGACGCAAGCCCTGGCCTTTGACAGCCTGCCGGCCGGCATCCTGCCCAACGCCGGACGCTACAGCGGCGCAGTTCCATCCATCATTGTGGACGCGCAGCCGCGCGGCGGCGTGGTCGGCTATCTGCAAAGCGACCGCTACGATGTGCTCACGCCCGGCCAGCCGATTGACGCCGACCTGGACGGCAGCATTGACCATCCCATCACCGGCGTAGCGTCGGGCGTGGTGGGAAACGGGCAGACGGTGACCTATACCATCGTGATCCACAACAGCGGCGATGGCGCAATGCCCGGCGTGGTCGTCACCGCCACGGCGCGCGGGGCGTTGGGGTTTGGCACGCCAAACCCCTACAACCTGGGGACTGTTGCACCGGGCCAGGTGGCAACGCTGACGATTACGGCAACCGTGAACACCGCGCTCAACCCCAACGCCGCCGAACTGATGCTAACGGTGGACGACGCCACCCATCGGCCCTTTGAGTGGTTCTGGGTGCACCACGCGGTGGACAACGCCCCGCCGCAGGCGCCGCGCATCGTCGAGCCGCTGCCGGTCAGTTCGCAACTGGACTGGGCGCTTGCCTTGCCCCTCACCAACACCGTCAGGGGCTGGGTCTATGACGCTGACGTGGCCCGCCTGCAACTGGAAGCGCAACCCCTGCCGACGGGCAGTCCGCGCACCTTCACCTGTCCCTACGCGGGCGGCTATGCCTGGACGTGCACCTGGGACGCCGGCACGGACAGCGCGCAATTCCGCCTGCAAGCACGCGCACAGGACGCGGCGGGTAACTGGAGCGCGTGGAGCGAGCCGATCACCGTCGCCGTGGACCTCACCCCGCCGCAGATCGCGCTGGATGCGTACACCGAAAATCTGCTTCAGACTGGCATCTTTGGCGGGCTGAACTGGCCGACGATCAACCTTTACGGCGTCATCACCGACGACCTGAGCGTGGCCGGCGTGCTGGCCTGCCGCGTGGACGAGGGCGCCGAATCCTGCCAGAGCAATGGGGCGCTCATCCCCTCGCCGCAGACAAGCGACAACTGGTGGCTGCCCTACACCATCGGCGTGACGGGCGAAGGCGTGACCGAGACGGTGCGCTTTTACGCCGTGGACGGCGCGGGCAACCGCTCGCAGCCGCTGACGCGCACCCTGCGCGTGGATACACTCGCGCCGCGCCTCACCGTCACGCAGGTCCTCACCGAGGTCTGGCTTGAGGACTACACAGGCTGGAGTTTCAATTCCTGGTACTGGAAGCCCATCACCGACGCGGTGCCGGTCTTTACCGGCACGCTGAGCGAAGCGGCGCTGGCCTGGGCCGATCTGCGCATCGAAAAGCCGAACGGCGGCCTGTGGACGACCGACCTGGTGCGCTTCCCGGACGGACGTTGGCACGGCGTGCCGCAGTTGGACTTTTCCGTGCCGGGCGTGCACACCATCACCGTGCGGGTTGTGGATCGCGCGGGCAACTGGACGGTGGTCGGGCCGTTCACGCTCCTGGCGAAAAACCGCAACGACGCGCCGCGCTTCATCACCTGGCCGCCGGATGGCGAGGTGCGGGCCGGCGTGCCGTACACCTACGAGATCATCGCCGACGATGACGATCTGGCCTACGGCGATGTGCTCACCATCACCGCGCCGACGCTCCCGGCCTGGCTGACGCTGGACTGGACGCCGGGGACGATCACGGCCACGCTTTCTGGCACACCGACGGAGGCCGATCTGGATCGCGGCAACAATTGGGTGGTGCTGCGGGTGACGGATGCGGCCGGGCTGTATGCCGAACAGCGCTTCGTCGTCGGGCCGGTGCGGGTATATCTGCCGTTGGTGTTCAGAAACTACAAACCGTAATCGGGCAAGGCTGCCCAACCTGCCGCTGCAGCCGACGCCGCCTTCGGCGGCGCGGCTGAGCGGCAGGCCGTTGGGCGACTGTATCAGACAAATAACCTACATCAGGAGCAACAACCATGAAGAACAGAACCGTTTCCGTTGCTTTCATCGTAGTGATGCTACTCGGCGTGTCCGTTGTAGCAGCCCAGGGGCTGTCTCCGCAGGCCGCCATCCGCTACGCCGCGCCGACTGCGCAGGGCAGCGGCGACTGCTCCAGTTGGGGCAACGCCTGCACCTTACAGACCGCACTCACGGGCGCTGTCAGCGGCGACGAAATCTGGGTCAAGGCCGGGACCTACACGCCCGGCAGTGCCCGCACGGATTCCTTCCGCATTGAGCGCAACAACGTGCAACTCTACGGCGGCTTTGCCGGGACGGAAACCGCCCGTAACCAGCGCGACTGGGTCGCGCACCCCACCATCCTCAGCGGCGACATTGGGACGGTGGGCAACAACTCGGACAATGCCTATCACGTGGTGTATGTGAATGGCGTGACTTATGAGAACATTACCAGCGCCACCGTGATAGACGGCTTTACCATCACGGCGGGGAATGCCAATGGGAGTTCGCCTGACAATAGTGGCGGCGGTTTGTATTGCAACGGGGCGGGTAGCGGCCATGCGTGCAGCCCGACGCTGACCAACGTCACCTTTAGCAGCAATACTGCCACCTACTACGGCGGCGGGATGTACAACGATGGCTTAAACGGTGGCACCAGCAGCCCGACGCTGACCAACGTCACCTTCAGCGGCAATACGGCCACCTACTACGGCGGCGGGATGTACAACGATGGCTTAAACGGTGGCACCAGCAGCCCGACGCTGACCAACGTCACCTTCAGCGGCAATTCAGCCCGCTGGGGCGGCGGGATGTTAAACTATGGCTCCGGTGGCACCAGCAGCCCGACGCTGACCAACGTCACCTTCAGCGGCAATACGGCTACCTACTACGGCGGCGGGATGTTAAACTATGGCTCCGGTGGCAACGGCCGCCCGACGCTGAGCAACTGTATCCTGTGGGGGAATACCGCTCCCAATGGGCCGCAGATGTATAACAGTTCCGCCAGTCCCATCGTCTCTTGCAGCGACATCCAGGGTGGCTGCCCGTCTGGGGCTACTTGCGGCGCTGGGATGCTCTATACCGACCCCAAGTTTGTGAACGCGGCGGGCGGCAACCTGCGGCTGGACTTCGGCTCGCCGGCGATTGACGCGGGCAGCAATGCCGCTGTGCCGGGCGGCGTCACCACTGACCTGGACGGCCTGCCCCGCTTCGCCGATGGCAATGATGATACCTTCGCTACGGTGGATATGGGCGCCTACGAGGCCGGGACGATGGTCTGCGGCGTTAGCGCGAGCACGT
>DAOSNS010000032.1:0-24613 GCA_035373625.1 Anaerolineae bacterium
CGCAATGTTCAACTGTTCCATTCGCCGCTCGTCGTGACGTTTCCGTGACGTTGGATCGGTATAATAAAACAGGTGTGTCAATTATACACGACGTGCATCAAAGCGCCAACCTTTCGCGCGGGTGGGCCGGCGAAAGGTTGAACGGCCATTTCACTCAACAACAGGAGGAGGCAAGCGTGCGTCATCTAATCTGGATTCGTGTCATTTTGCTGTCGGCGCTGTTGCTGGTTGCCACGGGCAGCGCGATGACGGCGGCTCAGGGGGACATCGCCGGTGGAGGCGATGTCGGTCAGCCGCCATTCCCACTCACCCACGGGATGGACGGGGGCATCCGTCACATCCCACCGCAGCGTAGCGGAGCGCTTCAACCCGCCGACGCTCCGGCATTCTGTACGCGCATCGGCTTCAATGACTCGCTGGAAGGGTGGACGGTTCATGCCGGAGACTGGTACACCGGAACGGGTTACATTTACACGAAGGGCCTGGAAGGCGATTGGGCGTCCGTTAGTTACAACCTGAACCTGACCCGCACAGATTTTCAGGCCCATATGTGGCGGAAAGGGTGTAGCGGTTGTGAGAATGGAATTATCATTCGGGGGAATCCCGATCCGCTTTGGGATTTAGGCTTATGGTGGAATACGATGTACCTGTTCGTGTACACGAATGAAGGAGGTTGTTTAGTAGGCAAGAGTTTTTATTATCGTGGTATTCGTGTGTATCAAATACTTTTTAATGGGAGTTGCCCGTCAATCCATACAGGGGAGGCGTGGAACACCTTGCGTGCCGTGGCCGACGGAGATCAATTATCCTTTTACATCAATGACGAGTTGGCCTGGTCAGGCCAGGATCAGTCCCTTAGTTATGGGCGTGTTGGCATTGCGATGCAGGGCAATCTCATAGGGGGACCTGCCAATGAAGAATTTCGGGTAGCGTGGGCATCCCTCTGCCGGCCGTATGGCGCTTTTTTGCCGCTGGTGATGCGGCGTTGAGTTCATTGGAGGTCAAGGTAAGACGCATGGTGTGGCTGTTTCTGTTGGCGTGCGGCGGGCTGGTGGTCGGCGGGCTGGCCGATGATTTTGTCAGACGCGCAGAGAGCGTTGTGCAAGCCATAGAGACATACGCGAACTCGAATGGGCAGGAAATATCCCTTCAAGATCTCGAGATCGCCAAACGCGAGATAAAAAAGATGATATCCAGCGTGCGCGGGCAAACGCTGCCCTCGAAGCAGGCCCGGTATCGTCCCCTGACAAGACTGATTCTTGACCGGTGGCCGTTGGGCCATAAACTCGGCGTGGCAATTTCGGAACTCGAGGAGGAATATGTCCGGCTCCTAGTTGATCGAGAAAGATGAATAACCTGGATGTTGTTCGGACTTTGTTAGAGATGCGCGACTTGTTGGCTCAGGCAAATGAGCCGCAGTGGGCCGAACGTGTTGACCGATTGGCCGCGAGCTTTCAAACCGACTCGCCGGAGGAGGTCAAGAGCATGGCGCGCCAGGCTTTGAGGATGTTTGGTGGGATGGGGTCGCTGTCGGACCTGGTGGTGTATGTCCATGGTGTCCCGGTCCCGGAGATGAATGATCGGTTGGAGGCTATGCGACGTCAGCTTCACGCCGAGTTGGTTGCCCTCATTGCTGATGCGCCTGATGCGGCGCTGTAGCGGGATTGCAAGCTGAACACGCGACGTCACCGATAATCGAGACGCTTGCCGCTTTGAGTGGACGACAAATCTTGACTGGAGACCATTGAACGATGAATGAGACACCCCCTGTTGACCTGCAAGAAATTCAACAACTCCTCGATGAGCGTCGTTACAAAGAAGCGGAAAAGCGGTTGACCGAGGCCATAGATACAGCGCCCGACAACGGCGAATTGCACGCCTATCTGGCATTGGCCTTGTTGCCCCAGGAACGCTTCGCGCCGGCAGCAGAGGAAGCCAAAAAGGCCGCGACCAAGGCCCCCGACAACCCGTTCTGCAATTATGTGTGTGCCCAGGTCCTTATGGAGGCCAGGCAGGAAGGTGAAGCGCTCATGTACCTAAGGGGAGCTATGAACCTAAAACCGAAGTTTCCACCCCATCATCTGTTGGGCGCGACCATCTATTGCCGCCGGCAGTCCTGGGAGAATGCGCTGAAAGAAGCCAATGCCGCTTTGAAGTTGGATGCCCAGTGTGCCCAGGCCTATGCCCTGCGTGGGCTGGCGCTGTGGAAACTCCAACGCAAAGAAGAGGCCAGGCAAGACTTTGAGCGCGCGTTGGCACTTGACCCCAATCATCCACTGAGCCATGCGGCGCGCGGGTGGCTTTTACTGGATAAGGGCGAGTATCGGGCGGCGCAGGAGCCTTTCCGCGAGGCATTGCGCCTCGATCCATTTATGGAATGGGCCAAAGAAGGGCTGCTTGAGAGCATCAAGGCGCGGAATCCATTGTATCGCCTGTTTCTCACCTGCCTGCTGTGGATGGCGAGTCTGAGTCAGATCTGGCTATTTGCTGCGATGCTCGGCTTCTCCTATCTGTTGAAGATCGTGCGGATCGGAAACTTATTCTTTCACAAACTCTTGCCCATGCTCAGGTTGCCGTTAGGAATCGTGGCCTGGATCTCCTTGATCTTTGTATTTCTAACCTGGGTAGCGCGGCCTTTGAGCTACTTGCTTTTGCGTCTTCATCCAATAGGGCGTCACATGCTGTTGCGGAGTGAAATTGCTGCGGCGAATTGGGTTGGCGTATGCCTGCTTGCCGCGCTGGGCTTTCTCATCGCCGGGCTGGTGACCGATAAAAAACCACTGCTTATGGCCGCGATGTTCTCAGTATTAATGATGATGCCGACAGCCGCGGTCTTTCTGTCCAGTTCTTGCGATGGGCGCGGTTGTTTGACGCTGTATACGCTGGTCATGTTAGGCCTCGCCATCGCCGCCGTGGCGATGGATTTGGCCGGCTCGACCGATGCGGGTTGGCCCTACGGTCTTTTTCTTGTAGGTTTTTTGCTTTTTGCCCAGATATGGGTCGTGAGGAATGAAACTGAAGGTACTCTAGATCTCTTTGGCACTGTTCCTCGTAAAACTGACAACTGACCGAACTGACATTCGTTGACTCGTCGCACGAGGCGCTCGCGCTACGAACAATTCGCTGGCAGGTTTCTACAACGCGCTGCTCGATGTGGCGGAGGACCCTATGCACCAGGGTCAAACGGCAGGCAAAGAAATCGCGGACACACTTGTTTTTGTCAAAGCCATCAGAGGAGGGCGGCAAGGGCTGTCCGCGGGAAAGCCGTTCCGGCGTGCATCGCCAGGGTAGGCCAGCAGCGCGCGGGCCGAGTCGGCCTCGAACTCGGTAATCGGTTCGCCGTCTCCGGCAACCTGAAAGGCGCCCGGAAACGTAACGCTCAACTGTTCCATTTCGCCGCTCGCCGTGACGTTTCCGTGACGTTGGAAGTGTATCATGTGTAGGAGAATTTTGGTCAATTATATCCGGCGCACTGAAAAACGCCAAACATGGCCCGGCGTGAGCAATTATGGCCCAGGCGCTTCAGCGCGCACAAACAATTGGGAGGTGATTAAATGGTAGCTATCTCGGAGAACCTGAAGGCCGCGCTCAGGAGAAACGCGAATGTCTATCTGGTCATCAACATCTCTGCCGGCATCGTCTTGGCGCTCCTGGGGTGCATCACCAGCGTGATCGGCCTGGTATCGGATGCTCAGAAGTGCCTTACCGCGCTGGTCGGCGTCCTCATGCTGGCCATGGGGGTCGGCATCGCCTGGTACTATTGGAAGAGACGCGTGGACGTCGTCGCACTGCTGGAAGAGCACCCTGAGCGCGTGGTGTGGGTTTACAAGAAACTTTCAATCGGTGCAGCATACGGGGTGGCCATCTTCCCTTTTTGGTTCGTGGTCTTTGGATTGGAAGACAAACATCGCGTCGCGGTGCGGCTACCGGCGCGGGACGCCGACCGGCTGATCGAAGAACTGAAGACCCAATTGCGCCACGCCACCTTTGGCTACTCGGCCGAGTTGGAGCGCAGGTACGGGAACAATCCGCAGGATTTGCGTCGGAGTTGAGGCGTTTGCCCCGTTTTGAGGAGGTCAAGATGAAACGCATAATGTGGCTGTTTCTGTTGGCCTGCGGCGCGCTGCTGGCGAGCGGGCTGGTGGTGGGTGCGCTGGCGGCGGGGGGACGGGGCGCAGCGGCGGAGGCGCCGGGCGGGCTGACGGCGACGGAGGCGTTGGCTGCCGGGGCGGTGTTCTCGCCCACCGAGGCCACCGGCTTTGGCTGGGCGGGCACGCGGGTGGTGTACACTGGAACGCTGAGCAACCTTTCCAGTGCGAGCGACCGCTTCACGTTGACGCTGGGGAGCCACGTGTGGACGGCGACGCTTTTGCTCACCCAGACGGGGGTGCTCGATCCGGGGGCCGGGGTGACGGTGACGGTGTGGGTGGACATTCCGGCGGAGGCAGGCGAGGGGATGAGCGACACGGTGACCCTCTATGCGGCTTCGCATCTCAGCCCGACGCTGGTCGGCACGGCCACGCTGACCACCCGCGTGCCCCGGCCGGGCTATGCATTTCTCCTGTGGGCTGACAAAATCGCTATTCTGGATACGGTATCCCATGCCTATACCGGGCAGGTGATTGATGTACGTCCTTATGGCCAGTTGCCTACAAGCGGTGCGATTAGCCCTGATGGACAATGGCTCTATGTCAGTCTGGGGCATCCCAACAGCAACAGCGTATTGGTCATCAGCAGGACAACACACACACCAGTGATGACTATTCCGGTAGGCGTCAGACCCAGAGGCATTGCCTTCAGCACGGATGGCAAGTATGCCTTTGTGGCCAATTGGACGGATAACACAGTCTCGGTCATTGATACGGCTCGGCATCTGGTGACGGCCACTATTCCCGTAGGCGTTGAGCCATGGTATATTGCCTCCAGTCCTTGTCTGGACAAGATTTATGTGGCAAATATCTATGATACCGTGAGCGTGATTGATGTGGGGACATTAACGGTGACCGAGGTGATCACCGAAATGGACCATCCAGGCGACGTGGCGATCTCTCCCTTCGGTGACAGGGTTTACACGAACAGGTCGTGGGGGAACACCTGCGTCTGGGTGATTGATACGGCCAGCGACACCGTTATCCAAACCTGGCATGTCGGCGATCAAAGCGTAGAGATAGACTTGTCACCCGACGGAAATGTGTTATACGTGACCGGCGGCCCTCAACAAGGGACAATTACAGCTATAGACGTAAGAACTGGTCAGCAAACCACTATCCCTTCAGGATTAGAGGCCGAACGGAGCATTGAGGTCTTTCCATGGCAAGCCGGGCCTTTTGTCTACGTGGGCGGCTTCGATCCGCAGATGTCGGTTATCAATATCCACACGAATAGCCTGATCAAGACCATTCCACTCCCGGATGCGCCAGATGGTTTGGCGCTCTTTCCGCTGCCCACTGTCTGCGCTTCGCGCGTGTATTTGCCGCTGGTGTTGCGGCGGTAGAGACCATGTCGGCGAGGAGGTGGCGAATGAAGTCCGGAGCGGTCAGGATCATCTCGGCGGCGCTGGCGGTGATTGGGGTGTGTATGGCTACTTAAAAGGAGAACGATGCGCACCTTACTCGAACTTTTCGCGCGGCGCGGGATCGTCTTCCTGGCGCTGATGGTGGCCGCCGGCGGCATCGTGGTACTCAAACTCGACGAGCGGATCGGCATGCTGCTGGTCGGCGTGATCTTGGGGCTGAGCGGCGTGGGCAACTGGCTGGTCGCCGCAAGAGAACACTATGCGCGCGGCCTGTGACGCGCGCTGGCCGTTTTCCTGATGCTGTTTGGGCTGTTCACCATTGTCGTCATGGTGATCATGTTCGTGCGCGGCGAGCGGTTGGACGTTCCACCATCGCCGTAAAATACATCATCTTTCACAGGAGGAAGTTCAATGTCAAGAACAAGAACCGTAATGATGTTGGCCATGGCGGGCATCGCCTTATCCTTGATCGCCTGCAATATCTCCGGTGCGCCGGCTAGGCCAACGACGCCGGTCGAACCCACCACGCCGCCGACCGAGCGGCCCCTGATGAGTTTCGACTTCGAGCCGGTTTGCCGGCGCGGGAAGGTGGAAGGGGCCGCGGCCTACGAGCCGACGCCTGGACAGGTGCATCCCATACTCGTGTTCAGGCGCGACGATCCGGAGGACAACAATTACTACGAGGTATCTCCCGTCACGCTGGAATTACCCGTACCGTGGATGGTGGACTATCAGGGCGACTATACCACCGTCGAACTCGTCGCCTGCCTGACGCGTACCGGCGGCGACCTGGTGGACACCTGCGATTACAAGGACGACGACAGCGAGGAAACCTACCCGCTCGACATTTACAATTCGACCTACGAGGTGAAAATCTACGCGGCTCGCACAGGAGAAGAAGTGGGCACGGCGACGGTCGAAGCAACGATTGACGATTGCCCAATGTTCTACATGTTCGGGGATGAAAAGGAAGATTACTTTGCCTGGCCACCCAGCGGGGTTCTGGAATCCATCCTGCGCCCTTACGTGGAACCGTAAGGCACGTCCCCAGTAAGAGCCTATCCGAATAACTGTAGTCTAGCCCCTTGTGGGCGGGCACAAGTGGACGGGCACAAGGCCCTATGCTACGGATTGTTCAGATAGGCACAAAGGAGCCAATATGAGCGAGGTTCAGCACCCCAACGAGTTGATCAAACAGGCCAATCAATATTCCAGCCAGGGCAAGTACGAAGAAGCCATCGCGCTCTACCGGCAGGCCATAGACCTGGCGCCCGATTCACCCATCTACGCTGTCTACAAGTTCGTCGTCGGCGAGATGCTGATGCAGGTGGGACGCCACCGGGAAGCTGCGCAGGTCTTGGAAGAGGTCGTTGCCCGGACGCCGGAGCACGACCAGGCGTGGTGTGATCTGGGGCAGTGTTTGATGGTGACAGGGCAGTATCACGAGGCCGTGCGTGCTTTCGAACGCTGCCTGGAGATCGCCCCGGAGACGGCAGAGGCATGGTACTATGGCGCGATGGTACACGCCCGGCTGGGGCAGAGCGAACAGGCACGCCAGTGTCTGCAAAATGCACTCAGCCTCAAGCCGGCCTGGAAGAAGCAGGCGCAAGACGATCCGCTGTTGAAGGCATATTTACCTCAAAGCAAGATGTGGTGGAAGTTGGGGCAATAGCCAGCTTTTTTATCAAAGGACGCCCGGATTCTTCCTGTGCGCACCTGGTGTCCTTTGGTTTACATTGACCCCCTGATGCATTGCGCTACAATTTGTCCCTGGCTGCTTTTCGATGTAAACTTGATCTCAACTTGCAACCAGGAGCATCCTATGAACGAGACATCTGTAATACGCCTGCCCGCCGAGGAACGCTGCGCGCAGGAACTGGCTGCCCTGCGACACAACGACCCACACCCCCGCCCGCCTGGCTGGACGCTCTCGCCCAAACGAGTGGAAATCTTTTTGCTGGGTTCCGGCAAGGAGACCTTCCCCACGCCCGAAGGCCAACAGCTTGCCATCCGCCCCAAGTACCTGGGCGACCGGCGGCTGATCCAGGTCGCCATCGCCACGCTGGCTTCGGAACGGGCGCTCTTGCTCGTCGGCGAGCCGGGCACGGCCAAGAGCTGGGTCAGCGAGCACCTGGCCGCGGCCATCTCCGGCACGAGCCGCCTGATCATCCAGGGCACAGCCGGCACCACCGAGGATCAGATCAAGTACGCCTGGAATTACGCGCTCCTGCTGGCCGAAGGCCCCAGCGAGCGCGCCCTGGTGCCCGGCCCGCTCCTGCAGGCGATGCGCCAGGGCACGATCGCCCGCTTTGAGGAGATGACCCGCTGCGCCTCCGAGGTGCAGGATACGCTCCTCTCCATCCTCTCGGAAAAGGAAATCGCCATCCCCGAACTGGGCCAGGTCACGCCCGCCCAACGCGGCTTTAACCTGATCGCCACGGCCAACACCCGCGACCGGGGCATCAACGATATGTCCAGCGCGCTCAAGCGGCGCTTCAACTTTGTCACGCTGCCGGTGGTGGACACGCTGGAGCAAGAGATGGCCATCGTCGAGACCCGCACGCGCGAGCTAATGGCCGATTATCGGGTGCAGGCCGAGGTGCCCGCCGACCTGCTCAAGCTGCTGGTGACGGTCTTTCGTGAGCTGCGCGCCGGCCTGACACTCGACGGCCAGACCAAAATCAAATCGCCCTCGACGGTGATGAGCACGGCCGAAGCGATCTCGGTGCTGCTCAACAGCAGCATCCTCGCGCAGCACTTTGGCAACGGACGGGTCGGCCCGGCGGAGGTGATGCGCTCGCTGGTCGGCGCCGTGACCAAAGAAGATGCCCGCGACGTAACCTGCGTGGAAGAATATCTGGAAAACGTTGTCCGCCCGCGCAAGCCGGGTGAGTGGCAGGCGTTCTACCGCGCCGGCAAGGATCTGCTGTGATCGTCTTTCCCGTCCGTCACCACTCGCCCACCGGCGCCCTGCGCCTGGCCGAGCGCATCCGCGCCGCCCGCCCCCGGTTGATTTTGGTCGAAGGGCCGAGCGACGCGACGCCGCTCATCCCGCTGCTCCTGGCTGCCGACACCCGCCCACCGGCAGCGATTCTGGCCTACTTTCCCGCCGACCGGCTGGCCGAGGGTGAGGAGCCACGCTCATCCGCCTGGCCATTCTGTGCCTACTCGCCCGAATATGTCGCCCTCCAGGTGGGACGCGAGGTGGGGGCGACGCTCCGCTTCTTCGATATGCCGGCCGGCGCGTTCCTGGACGCACCGCAGGCCGCCAATGCGCCACAGGATGCATCGCCCAACGTGTGGCAGGCCATCGCCGCCCGCTTTGGTTTTGACGACTATGAAGAATTCTGGGAATGTCGCTTTGAAATGGCCGACGGCGACCTGCAGGAAGCGATGTTCGAGCTGGGCGCGCTGGTGCGCGAATGTGGGGGCGAGGCCCACAACGCGGAACGCGAGGCCTGGATGCGCGCCGAGATCGCCCGCGCCCTGGCCGAGGGATACGACCTCGCCGACGTGCTGATCGTCTGCGGCGCGGCCCACGCTCCGGCCCTCGTCCCGCCGTTCTCCCCCACAGACGGCCATCCCCGTACAGAGGCGCGCTCCGCCCAATTGACCCTCGTCCCCTTTTCCTACCCGCGCCTCTCCGAGCAGTTGGGCTACGGGGCCGGCAATCGCGCTCCGGCCTATTACCAGATGGTGTGGGAACAGGGCGGCGACTTTCAGCGGGCCACGCAAGAAGCCCTCATCCGCACCGCCGACGCGCTCCACCGCGCCGGTTACGCGGTCAGCCTGGCCGACGCCATCGAGGCCAACCGGCTGGCCTGCATGCTGGCCGCGCTGCGCGACAAGCCCGCACCGGGCTTGTTCGAGGTGCGCGACGCCGCACAGGCCTGCTATGGACACGGCGGGATGTCGGTGGACAACGTGCTCTGGCCGCTGATGGTGGGCGAGGCGGTGGGCAGTGTGTCGGCGCAGGTGGAACGCACCGCGCTCCAGCAAGAGTTCTACGACACAGTCGCTCGTCTGCGCCTGCCCTGCACCGATGCGCCGCAAGAGCGCCGGCTCCACCTCACCCAGCCCGCCGACATCGAGACCTCGATCTTTTTGCACCGGCTGATTGCCGCCGACATCCCTTTTGGCCAGGTGGAGGCCGTGCAGATGGTCGGCCGGGGCAAGCCGGAGGCCGACGTGGACGACGCTGCCCGCTGGCTGGGGCAACTGCGCGAAAAGTGGACGCTCCGTTGGACGCCGTTGACCGACATCCGGCTGGTCGAGGCAAGCGTCGAGGGGGATTCATTGGCTCAGGTCTGCACGCGCCGCTTCCGCCGCGCGCTGGCCCAGGCGCGCCGCGTGGCCGACGCCGCCGACGTGCTCTTGCGCATCGTCCTCACCCAGATAGAACCGCTCTACATCGAGGGACTGGTGGTCTGCGAATGTACCTCCAGCACGGACGACGACCTGCCTTCGCTGGCGCGTGCCGCCTACCATCTCCACTCGCTGGTCAAATACGGCGCATCGCGGGCTATGGCGGCGGAGGCCATCGAAACGCTGCTCTCCAAGGTCTATGTCCGTGCCAGTCTGCTGCTTCCCGGCGCCGCCGCCGTCGCCGACGAAGCCGCCCCCTCGTTGCGCGACGCGCTCATCACCCTGCACGACGTAGCGCGCCGGTCATCTGCCCTGGATGCGGCCGTGCTCGCCTCGCGCCTGCGCCTGACCGCCGAGAGTGACGGCGCGCACCCAATGCTGGCCGGCCTGGCCTGCACGCTGCTTTTCTTTGGCGGCGAGTTGCCCGAGGCGGACTTGACGATGCTCATGAGCCGCCGTCTCTCGCCTGGCGAAGAGCCGCTCGCCGGCGCACAATTCATCGAAGGGCTGCTCGCGCTCAACCGGGCTATACTCCTGCGCAACCCGGCGGTCGTCGCCTGGCTCAACACCTACCTTCAGGCGACCTCGGCCGAGCGTTTTGTCGCCGCGCTGCCTATCTTGCGCCGCGCCTTTGCCGACCTCGCGCCGGCCGAGGTGGATTATTTGCTGGCGATGCTCGCCCGCCTTCTGGACCTGCCCGTCGAGCAGGCCCGCGCCGCCGCCGACCCTCAGATGACAACGGAGGAGATCGCGGCGATTGATGCAGAGTTGGGGGACGTGATGCGTGAAACGTGAGGAAGGGATACCTATGACCATTCACGACCTACTTGCCCAAACCGAAACGACCCTGGCCACCCTCGCCGTCTCCGGCTTTGCCAACGCCGGGCCAATGGTGGGCGAACTGGCCACGCTGGCCGATGAGATGGCCGCCGTGGGCCTGGGCAAACTGGGCGAACGGCTGCGCGCGGTGGAGGCCGCCCCGGACGACCGGACGCGCGTCGTCGCCTGGACCGCAGCCTGGACCGGCGTCGGCCTGGTGCGCACGCGGCTGCTCAAGCCCACCGGAATTGACATCCGGGAGGCGCTTGCCCTGCCGCAGTGTCCCAACGTGCTCTTCCCCCGCCCCGCCGGCGACCTGGAGAGTCTGGACGGGCTGCTGACTGCGCTCCAATCCCCCCAGCCGTTCGTCCGCGCCTACGCCGCCGGTCGCCTGGCAGAACTGGGCGACGAGGCCGTGCCCGGCCTGCTGGCCGTGCAAAAGCAAAGCGGGCGCTGCATCCGCTTCCTGGTCATCGAGACGCTGGCGCGCATTGGCACGGACGCCGCCTTGACCGGCCTGGTCGGCCTGCTGGGCGACAACGACGTGGCCCGCCCGCTGGAAGCCGCCCTGTTGACTTTCGGCGCAAGAGCCATCCCCGTCGTGGCCGGGGCGCTGGCGCAGCAAAAGGACAAAGGCAAGGAGAAACACCGCCGCCGCGCCGCCGCCAAAATCCTCTGGCGACTGGGAGGCGCGCAACCGCTCCGGGCCGTGCTGGACGACGAGGATGAGTTGGTGAAAGCCTACGCCCGGGCCGCGCTCCATCCTCCCCGACGCTGGGACGGGTGGAACAAATGGCCCGCCCTGGACGACTGGCCGGCGGCCGTGGTCTGCTTTGAGCGCGGCGACATCCCGCCGGAGACGCTCACCGAGAGGCTGGACGCCCTGCCCAAGTCCCAACTGAACGAGGCGGCCGCCGTCCTGTGGCACACCGGCGCGGAAGAGCTGCTTCTCGCCCACTACCTGGCGCAGATCACGGCGGAAACCGGAAAAAAAGCGCGCGAACATGCCATCCTGTTCATCGCGCGCCTGGCGCATCCTGCCGCCGCGCCGACCCTGTTAAGCCTGGCCGCGAACGATCCCCTCTTGTGGACGGAAAACACCCGCCTCGCGTCCGAGGGGCTGGCGGAACTGGCCGACAGCACCGCCGTGTGGCCGCTGATTCACGCCGCCGGGCGGTTGACACCGTCGCCGTACTCCCGCGCCCCGCTCATCGCCACGCTGGGACGCATCGGCGACCCGGCGGCGACGCCCGCCCTGCTGGAGATGCTGGAGGAAACGGCCTATCCCGCCGAGCGCGACACCCTTGAAAAGGCCCTGTCCGCCATCGGTGCGCCGGCAGCCGAAGCCATCGCCCACGCCCTTGAGCAACGTGCCGACGCGACCCTCGAACGGGTGTTGGCCAGGATCAAAACCCCGCAGGCGCAAGCCGCGCTCGCCGCCTACCGCGCCGGGACGGACGACCTGAGCCGTCTGATCGCCCACCTGGCCGACGGCAAAGCCTCCGAATCGGTCATCCGGCAAACGGTCAGGCAAGGCTCCGCCGCGCTCGATCCGCTGTTCAACCTGCTGGAAAAAGGATCGCTCGAGGGGCAGATCGCCGCCGTCCGCGTGCTGGGTCAACTGGCCCCCGTCCTGGCCGCCGAGCAGCGCGAGCAGGTCTTGACCACGCTCAGAGCGCAGTTGCGGGCGCAATGTGCAGGCCAGCTCGCCAGCCCTTACGTCTCCCGCAACCCGCTGGCCGAACAACTGGTCTCCGTTTTGTGTGAGCTGGATGTCGGCGCGGCCCTGCCGGAGATCCGCGACGCGCTCGTCGTTGCAGGTGTGGCGGAGATTGTGTTGGAAAGCTGGCAGCGGAAGCAATCTCCCTGGCTGCTGGACGTGATTGCCCAGGGCATCGGAACGCCTGTCACGCGCCCCCTGACCATCCGCATCGCCAGGTCACTCCCCCTGGACGAGCGAACACGCCCTCACCTGTGGCCGCCGATGGAGACCATCATGCGCACCGAAAACGACCCGCACGTGCTCTGGCATGCTGTGCTCTGTCTCCAGAAGTGGGGCGATGGGCAGGCCGTGCCGCTCCTGCAGGCGTTGAAGAAACGGCTGGGGGCGGTAAGCGGCCCTGCTCATATGAAAGAGAGCTTGAAGAATGCGATAGAAGCCGCACGGATCGAGTTGAGTCTGAAAAAGACGTCCCGATGACACATCCAGACTGGTGGCGATCCGCTGATACAAATTAGAGCGCAGTCCCTGGCGAGCGTAAGGCTCGTCACTGCCCTGGACGGCGTAGCCTTGAGCAACGGTTGGGCGGCGATAGTAGGTCAACTCGTCCTCATATCGGAGCTTTACTCTGATTGTACTATGTCTGGATTAATTTGTTAAATTTCATAAGTCGGGGGGTATGGGTACTCGCCGGTTTTAGCCGTTAGTTTGGGCAGGAGGAAACAGAGATGGATGCGCAGAAGTTGTCCTTATATCCATTGACGCTACAGGCCGGGCCGGAGAATCTGGTGACCTCTTCGGTGGCGACGCTGCTCGCCATTAGCCACGGCCTTGAAGATGCAGTAATCCGTCATCGTCTGCGTGGAACATTCTACGCCGGTTTTCAGCGTTTTTCGGCGTTTCTGCCTCAGGTGAATCGGTTTGCGCGTCTGGCAGCACGCTGTGGCGACGTGGTGGTTTTCGGTGTACCGGACGCGCCTGCATTGGCTATTCCCAACGTGACTTACATCGAATTGTCACCTGATGCGCCACTTGCCCGTGAGTGGTTTATTGTCTTCGACCGGCCTGAATTGGCGGCGGCGTTGTTGACCCGTGAAATTGGTGCGACCGACGATATGTTGATGACGTTTGGTCGGGGCCGCTACTACCAGGGTGTGCTGAGTTTTGACCCAACGTTGGTCAATGCGGCGCAGATGGCACTCGCGCGTGCATTGGGGCGTGCGACGAACGCAAAACCCGGTGTTTCCACCACACCACCCGCACCGTATCTTACCTTCTTGCAAATCTTCAGTAGTTCGTTGGAAAAACGTAATCGCCAGTTGGCGGCCCTATATCAAACCCTCGATCGGCGCGCGCAATCACTGGAACGGCTAAATCAAGTGGTCAGGACTTTGATGTCGCGCGCCGCTTGGGAAGAAGTGGCCTTGCAGAGTGAGGACATTGAAAACGAGGGCACGCCATCTGCCGCCGATGCTACGCTTAGGCAAACCACCCTTACGGTGTTGTGTAGTGACGTGCAGGGCTTTACTACGCTTAGCGCGACCCGCCCGGTGCAACCGTTGATGCAAGATTTGAACCGTTATCTGGATATTTTGGCGACCACCGTGTACCAGAACTTCGGCGATGTGGACAAGTTCCTGGGCGACGGGATGCTGGCCTTTTTCCAAAAACCGGCGGCTGCGCTGCAAGCCGCCCTGGAGATACAGCGACGGGTGGCCGCCTTCAACGCGCAACAGGTGACGCGGCTACGCGATCCATTCCCTACGCGCGTTAGCCTGGCGACAGGCCCGTGCCTCATTGCCCGCGTTGGGTCGCGCGACCGGCAGGAAGTTACCATTCTGGGCGATACGGTCAACATGGCAAGTCGCTTGCAGGCGCTTTCGCAGGTCGGCGGGGTACTTCTGGACGAAACGACGTTTCAGGCCTGTCAACCGTTGGAGGCTACGGCAATGTCCGTCAAAGTGCGTGGTAAGGCCGGGATGCAGCCGGTGTATCAGATTGCCTGAGAAGAATCTCGACGGATTGAACGGATTCAACGGAAAAATATCCATCAGATTTCGTTGCATCCGTCGAGAAAATCGTTTTATGTCAGAATCGCCTTGATCACTTCATTGAGTCCGCCGGGTGGACCTGGCGGCGGGGTAAGCCCCAGTTCATCCAGCAGACGTCCGGCTTTCTCCTGGGTGTCGCTCTCGCTGGCGGGGTGACGGCGCACCAGGTCGAGCAGCGCGGCGGCCTGGCTTCGCAAACCTTGCTGCGCGAAGAGGCGGGCCAGGTTCATCAGGATTTTGGTCGCCAGGGTGAGCGTCTGGGTCTCCTGGGCGATCTGCAGGGCTTCGGTCAGGTAAGCTTGGGCTTCCTGGCAGTCGTTGTGGGCGCAGGCGATCTCGCCCAGGTTGTTCAGGCACGTCATAATTATCCACGGTTCCTGGAGGGCGCGCCCGATAGCCAGGCCCTCCCGATAGTATTGTGTCGCTTTCTGGTAGTCGCCCAGTGTATAGGCAATCTCCCCCAGGTTGCTCAGCGCGATGGCCTGGCCGTTTTGATCGCCGATCTGACGGCAGATCTCCAGGCTCTCCTGGTAAAACGTCCGGGCTTCTGGATACTGTTCCAGCATGTGATAGACCGTCCCCAGGTTGTTGAGGTGGATGGCGACGTTGAACTGATCGTCGAGATCGCGGCTCAGGGCCAGACATTCTTCGAACATCTGCCGCGCTTTGGCATAATCGCCGCGATGGCAGGCCGCGTCACCCAGGGCGTTCAGCGGCGCCATAATGAGCCGTTGGTCGCCCAGTTCCCGGGCCAGCGCCAGGCTCTCTTCGAGCAACGCCTCCGTTCGATCCAGGTCGCCGCTCCAGTAACGGAGAAGACCCAGCAAATGGAGCGACTGGGCCATCCCCCTGCGATCCCCGATCTGTTTGGATAGCGCAAGGGCGTTGTGCGCCAATTGTTCGGCTTTGTCATTTTGCCCCTGGTGGCGGATCGCATTGGCCAGATTGACCAGGCAGAAGATCTGTTCGGACGGCATTTCCAGGGACTCGAAAATCCGCAGGCTGCGCTCCAGGACGCCGGCCGCCTGTTGGTAGAGTCCCTGGTGATGATACAGCGCGCCTTGACGGGCCAGCAGCTTGCCGAGCAATCTTTGCTGTTCCGGCTCGGCGCTCCACCTTTCGATCGCCGGCGCGAGCAATGCCACCCCGGCCTGGAACCAGCAGCGGATGTCGCAGAAGTGGTAGAGGCTCTCCAGGGCCTGTTCGACCGCGCGGGCCTGTCCCTGGGAGACGGCCCATTCCCATGCCCGGCGCACGTTATCGCTCTCCAGTGTGATTTCCGAAAGGGTCTGCTTCTGCGCTGCGCCTTTGAGGTGCGCTTCGCGTTGTTCCAGGAACGTGGCGTAATAGCGGGCGTGCTCCGCGTAGACGGTTGTGGCCTCGCCTGTCGCGTCGAGTTTTTCCGCGATGTATTGGTGCAACAGGGGATGCAGGGTGTAGCGCCCGCTGGCGTCGGTGCGCAGCAGCGATTTGTGGATCAGTCCGGCGAGCAGGTCGGGTGTAGCTGCGGCAACCTGTACGGCGGCGGCGCGGTCGAAGCCGCCCTGGAAGACGGCCAGCCGGGCGAGGCACGCGCGTTCGGGGTCGGTGAGCAGCTTCCACGAGTACTCGAAGGAGGCGCGCAGGCTGCGATGGCGCGGATCAACGTTGCGCAGGGAGGTCGTCAGCATATCGCTGTTGGCGGCGATTTCCTGGGCGATGTCGCTGCACGCGCGGCTGTCTACCCAGGCTGCGGCCAGTTCGAGGCCCAGGGGGATGCCTTCGACCAGGCGGCAGATGCGCAGCACATCGGGGAGCGTGCTCGCATCCAGCATGAAACGCCGGTCCGCGCGCTGCGCGCATTGTGCGAACAGGGCGACGGCGCTGTACCGTTCTACGTCTGGACCTGGCGAATCCGTGGTGGGATACGCCAGCCCTTCCAGGTGGTAGACATGCTCTTCGCGCAGGTTGAGCCGTTCGCGGGACGTGATCAGTAAAGTGACCTCCGGTGCGTGGGTAAGAATCTGTTCGATTAGCGCACAATCCTGCAACAAATGCTCGAAATTATCGAGCGCCAGGAGCACCTCTTTTTCGCGTAAGTAGTTGAGCAGTTGCTCGTCGGGGCTTTGCGGGCCTTGCATGGAGAAACCGAGCACCCTGGCGATTGCGTAGGCGATGAACTCGGCGGATGCCACTGCATCGAGGGGCACGAAGGCGACACCGTGCGCGAACAGCCCGCGATGTTCCTCCAGCACTTGCAGCGCCAGGCGGCTCTTGCCGATCCCGCCCGCTCCGACCAGGGTGACGAGGCGACAATCCGTCGCCGCCAGCCATTCCGCCAGTTCGGCCAGCTCGGTCTCGCGCCCGACAAAACGGGTGGGTGATGGCGGCAGACCATGATCGCGCGGTTGGGCCTGCACCTCTTCGCGCTTGATGGTTTCGACGAGCGCCGTTGTTTCCGCCATCGGTTCGACGCCCAACTCCTGCGCCAGGATGCGGCGGCAGGTTTCATACTGGGCCAGGGCCGCGCTGCGCTGTCCCTCCATCGCCAGCAGATGCATCAACTGGCGGTGCGCTTCCTCGCGCCAGGGTTCCAGTTCGACTTGCCGCCGGGCGCATTGTCGCGCGCGGGTCAGTTCGCCGCGCCGGGTGTAGTAATCGGTCAAAATGAACAACGCCTCGATGGCCTCGCGGTGCAGCCACTCGCGCTTGAGCGTAGCCCATTCCTCGAAGAGCGCGCTGTCGCTCACGTAAAAATTTGCCAGGAATTCCCCGTGATACAGCTCGGTCATACGCTCCAGACGGCGCATACAGGGCAGACAGCGCTCGGTGCGGCGGTGGCGATGACCCCTGCATGTGGTGTGAAGCGCCTGGAACTCGGCCACGTCCACCCGGTAATCGCTGGCGGGGTTGAGTTGCACCGTCTCGCGGTCTATGAGCAGGAACGGGCATTGGTCATCCTCCTTGAGCGTCTGGCGCAGGTAGAGCAGCGTCTGGCGCAAGTTTTGGCGCGCTTTGTTCTCCGGCTGATCGGGCCACAGCAGCGTGGCGAGCGCGTCGCGGCGCAGCGGATGCGCGTTTTCCAGCGCCAGATAGGCCAACAACGCGCGGGCCTTGTCGGTGGCGAACCCGGTCAAAGGGTTGCCGTCCAGGGTGATTTGTAGTGTTCCGAGTAGTTGTATGTTTAGTTGCGCCATGATGTCAACCGTTAGCGATTAGCTGTCAGCTTTCAGCCGTCAGCTTTGTTGTCTACACAGACGCTTTGCCAGGGCTTAAGCCTCTTTGCTGATAGCTAAAAGCTGATGGCTGATAGCTGAAGGCTTATTGCTGATTATACCTGTAAGCAAGTCGGAGGGCAATGTCGGCCTTTTTGCAGCGATGTGTACGAATGTCGCCGGGTTATGACGTTTTTATGACGGTGTATCCCTATAATGAAGCTTGAATCTGGATACGATCACAATGTAAGGAGGTGTAGAGATGAAGCGTTCGTTATGGTGGATTGGTCTCCTGTTGGTTGCCGGTATGTGGTTTTTGACAACGCAACCGGCGCAGGCGCAGTCGCCATCCCTGCCTGAGGGACCGGCAGCGGTGTGCGCTGCGCAGGGAACGAGCTATCGGAGCACGTTCACCGCCGTCAAAGACAGTTATGTGAACAACAGCAGTGCGTATACTAACACGAACTACGGCACAAATCCCAGTTTACGGGTGGGCATTGTGACCTCACCTATCGCGGCGACGTATCGTACTCTGGTCGCCTTCGATCTTTCCACATTGCCATCTGACGCGGTGATTTTGACGGCGACGTTGGAATTGTCTCAAACCGGCGGTTCGGGCTTCGATATCAAGGCGCAGGCGCTCACCAGTGCGTGGACAGAAACCGGCGTCACCTGGAACAATCAGCCGACCTTCACCACAGTAGATGAGGTTCTGGAAGGCTTGCCCGACGGCAGTTGGCGGCGGTGGGACATTACGCCGATGGTGCAGAAGTGGCACGCCGGTACGCTCGCGAACAATGGCGTGCGGTTGATCTTCAATTTCGGGACCAATGGTACGCGCTACTTCAGTGCCCGCGAAGGTGCGAATCCGCCGCGTCTGGTGGTGGAGTACGTGCGGCGTGCGACGTTAACCGTGACAGCCGATACCGACATTTCTCAAGCGAACCCGACGCAAAACGGTGGCAATGCTGTGGACATGTTTGTGGGACGCAACGCGACGACTTTCAACGAAAATCACGCCTTGCTCCAGTTCAATGTATCCAGTATTCCGGCCAATAGCACGATTATCAGCGCCACACTGCTTGTGCATGGTATGGTCAACCGCGCGGTAGCTTCACCTGCGGTTGGGATTCTCATCTCTCCCACCGCCAATCTGGGCAGTTGGACTGAAATGGGTGTGACCTGGAACAGTCGTCCTGGCGATGCGAGCCAGGGCGATCCCGCGTCCGCGTATGTGGACGGCGGTTTTACCTACTGGGATGTCAAGAATATCGTGCAGGCGTGGAGTTCCGGCGCGCTGCTCAATTATGGTTTCCGCCTGAAGCCCGCCAACGGCGAACTCGGTTCTGCCAGTTTGGTTGCGCGTGAAGGCAGTCCAGACCCGCAATTGATCATCACCTACGGCCCGCCGCCGTGCTATCCTGCCACGAGCGTGACCATTGGCGGGGCGACACAGGGCGTCACCGATACGGCATATAGCTTCAATGCCAGCATCCTGCCTACGACGGCGACGCTGCCGATCACCTATACCTGGATCGCCGATGAGCAAGCGCCGGTCAGCGGCTCGCAATCAGCCGTCACGTACACCTGGGCCACAATCGGGACGAAGACGATCACGGTGACGGTTTCGAATTGCGAGAGCAGCGTGGTGGACACGCACCAGATCGTCATCAACGCGCCCGTGCCGGCGTGCGAGTTCTCGCTCACCGGGTTGACGCTTGGCGGGCCGACCAGCGGGTTTGTCGAGGCCGAGTACACCTATACCGCAACGCCCGTTCCGGCCAATGCTACGCCGCCGCTCACCTATACCTGGCAGGCGGATGAGCAAGCGGATTACACCGGCGCGTTGGCGACGCGCAATTACACCTGGGCCACGCCGGGGACGAAGGCGATCACGGTCACGGCGCAGAACTGCGGCGGGACGGTCGTGCAGCATTACACCGTCAACGTGCAGCCACGCCCCGACCTGACGATTTCGGGGGCGTGGTACAACGTGACCGAGGCGCGCGTCTACTACATCCTCAAGAACGTCGGCGGCGGGACGGCCCCGGCCGCATACACGGCGCAACTCTCGCGCGACGGCAGTCCGGTGGCGACGGCACTCTTCAACGAGACGCTGCCGCCGGGCGCGATGCGCGCGGGCAGCATCCCCTACGCCTGGACGTGCGCGGGCACGACGGCGCAGATGCGGGTCTGTGCGGATGCGACCGGCATCGTCCCGGAGGGTGACGAGGCCAATAACTGCTTCGAGCAGACGTGGTCGTGCGATCTCACGCCGCCGCAAATCACGGCCGGGCCGACGGTCTCCAATATCACCGAGCATACCGCTGTCATCACCTGGACGACCAGCGAGCCGTGCCGCAGTCGCCTGGATTATGGACGGAACGGCCCCTTCAATGTTTCTTCGATCAGCGACAATACGCCCAAGACCTCACATCAGGCCACGCTCAGCGGCCTCGAAGGTGGCAGCCTCTACTGGTACAACATTTCCGTCACCGATGCGGCGGACAATCTCGCTACCAGCGGCGGCGCGTTCTTCGAGACACTGCCGCCCGGCTCCGACCCGCCGCAGATCGCTTCGATCGGCATGGTGGACTATCCCTCCAGCATGTACGAGTTCTACATCCTCCAGGCTGTGTTGACCGATACCTTTGCGGTGGATCGCGTGTCGTTCTTCCTGGACGGGCAGCTTGTCGGCAGGGATTACACGCCGGACGGCAAGGTGTACGAGGTGTATTTCTCGCCGGCCGCGCGCGGGTTGACTCGCCAGCAATGGTTCGGCCAGAGCCACGCGCTCCAGGTGCAGGCGTATAACCTGGAAGGCGATGTGACGCCTGTGGTGGCGACGGTCACGCCCTCGCTCAAGAAGATGACGACGCTAACCTTCATTCAGAAGCTCGCGCCGTCGAATACAATCTACATTGGCGGCGATATCGCCCCAGCCGGCACGAATATGACAGCAACGGTGTGGGCGACTGAATACAAATGGGGTTGCTTTAGTGAATGGATAGAAACCCCGCCGCCCGGCCTGGAAGCGGTGGACTGCTCGACCGTGCGGCAGGATGTGCAGCAGATGACGTTGTTCCTGGATGGAACGGCTGTGGGGACTTACGCGCCGCCGGCCGGCGTCCTGACGCACGACTTTGTCGTTGACCTGGTCGGCAAGGGACTGGGCACGCACACGCTCATGGTGCGCACCACCACCAGCGACGGGGTCGTGGTCGAACGCGAGAAGACGATCACGTTGCTGGCCGGTCTGATGTGCGTGGATGTGACCCGCCAGGTGACGAACATCGCTAATTTCTATCAGGTTGATCTGACATTGAAGAACACGTGCAATGCGCAGATTACGCTGAAAGGTCTCAATGACCGGGGGATGGTCGGCTTTTATCCTGCTGCTGGAGAGAGCGCCCCTACATACACCTTGTCGAAAACCACCTATGATGCGATCACCCAACGCGCCAACGCCGAGCTGGTTATCGCCAACGTGCCGCTCGCCCCTGGCGCGCAACATGCCGTCCGCTATGTGGCTGTGCCTGTCCTGCGTGACCAGGAGTTCAGCGGCAACGATCTGGGCTACAGCATCGGCTACGAAACCGGCGGCATCGTGAACTATACCGTGGGCACCGATCCCACGCTGGTTAACGGCACTTTCTACAAGCCCTGGACCGATTCGGTGTCGGCGGTGTTGAGCCAGGCCAATTACATCATCGTCACCAATCCCAAACGGCTCAATCAGTTCTACGGCGCGCAGGCAGCCGACATCAACCGGCTCTATGCCACGATGGCGCAGTTGGCGTATCACAAGCGGGGCGTGTTAGGGTTTGTGGATGCGTATTGCTTCGACGCACTCGACACGTTACTGGCCACCACCTGGGCCAACCAACTGCATCCCGATTACAAATCGGGCGCGCCGGGCGGCTATGTGCTGCTCGTGGGCGAAAGCGAGATCATCCCCGCCTGGTACGAAGACTCGTTCAATATCGAATGGTCGGACGGCGACAAAACCAGGTCGGTCGCCTACAGCGATCTCCCTTACGCCAGTATCGTCGGCAAGGACAAACACCCCGAACTGGCCGTGGGCCGCATCGTCGGCAACAGCCCCGCCGCGCTCATCAAGCCAATCGAGACGAGCATCGCTATCGCGGAAGGCCGGTCGGGCTATCGCTTCGACCGCTCGAATGCGATGATCGTCAGCGGGCGCGGGATCGGCGTGGAAAGCACGTTCATTCCCACGGTCAACATCATTGACGGCGTGCTGCGCGGTCAGGGGACGGACGTGACCAAGATTCACTGGAAGTACGACAACACGCCGTCCTATACCTACGTCTTCACCGATGCGACGCCCAACCAGGACATTGTCTACTTCTTTGGACACGGCAACGTCGGCGTGTGGGGGGATGGGTTAAACACGGGCATGTCCGGCGTTTGGCCGCTCGATTTCAACGGTAGCAATCCCTTTGTCTACGGGACCACGTGCCTTGCGGGCGGCTACGAATTTAACGCCGAGAGCATGCCGGAATACTTTTTCGACAGTGGCGCGGGCGTTTTTATTGGCGCGACCGAGGTTTCGGCCAACAGCGCGAATAGCAGCGCCGGTAAGTGGTTCTTCCGTAACTGGAGCCGCACGGAGACGACGGGCAAAGTGCTGACCGATCTCAAGCAAGAGTTCGTCAGCGATAGCGCGCTCTGGCGGCTGTGGGCTTACGAGTACAACTTCTACGGCGATCCCAAGTACGGTGTGTTGCCCTCGATGCTGAACGCGCAGAGCGATGCCCCGTTGGCGGCGCCTGCCTCCACGCTCGATGTCCACATCCCTGATTTCGAAGTGACGAATATGGACGGCTGGGATTACGTCGAAATTCCCAACGGGCGGCTGATTGCCGAGCCGGATCACTACCAGACGCCGTACTGGACGGTCGCCCTGGATTATCCGGCGGGCGTGCGCGCGCAGGCCGTCACACTCACCTACCGCTCCGCGCCGACCGTGACCACCGGCCTGCACCTGACGGTGACGCAGTTCATCACCAGCGAACCGCAGAGCCTTGTCCCGGTCGTCGCGCCACCGGCGGGGTGGTATCCGCCGCTCGATCAGCAGTACAGTTGGCGGGTTGACGACAACGGCGACGGCACATCTCGGCTCATCATCATCGTCTACCCCTTCTACTACGATTCGGCGGCGGACAATGTGGTGTTCTACCAGGATTACACGTTCGACATTGAAACGGTCACCGCGACGGCACAGATCGAGTCACTGACGTTGAACGAAACGGCCTACCGGCCGGGGGAGACGGCGCTGTTCGAGCTGCTCGTCGCCAATCCCGGCGACCCGCAAGATGTCATCGTCGCGGCTGAGGTGCGTTCCGTCGTCTCCGACACAACGGTGGCCGGATTCCCCCTGCGCTCGCTCAAGGGCCTGACCGACACGGTCTCGCTGGCCTTCGAGTGGGACACGACCGGCGTGACGCCGGGCCGCTACACGGTGTGGATCGGCCTGTATCGCGGCGACGGCACCCTGCTGGACAGCGACGAGCGTGACTTCCGCGTGGGCGTCACCTCCGCCGAACTCACCGCGCTGACCGCTACACCGACTTCGTTCGAGGCGGGCCAGACGATCGCCCTATCGCTGGTGGTGAGCAACACGGGCAGCCTGCCGCTCAACGGCACGGCCTACTTCCTGATCCAAGACGCATCCGGCGCAGACGTGGCGACGCTCTCGGAGCCAATCGCCGCGCTGGCAGCCGGGCAGGCGTTGCAGGTTGACAAAACGTGGAATCCGCCGGCGGTTGGAACCTACCGCGTCATTGGGTACGTGGCATACAACAGCACAGCGACCGAGGCGCGCGTGGTCACGCTTGATGCCACAAAGCGCATCTACCTGCCGCTGGTGCTGCGGTCGAGCAATTAACGAAGCAGGTGGGACGCACCCGAGTGCGTCCCACCTACGCAGCTACTTCAAGTTGTCCCAGATAAATCAGGGCTTCGAGGTCTTCGGTCTCGTCCGGCGCGTAGCGGCGCACAACATCGCGCACCTGCGCCAGACGTTCTTCCGAGGCCAGACCGAGCATCCGCGCGAGATCGGCCATATCCTGCGCCCGCGCGGAAGCCAGTTTCATTAACACGAGATACGGCAACCCGATGACGGGATACCCGGCGGCGTCGGTTTCTGGATGCTGTAACGCTTCATCGAGCCAGGCGGCGTCGCCGTAGAGGACATCTAACTCGATGTTATCGGGGGAACGCGCGACAAAGCCGGGGATTGCCAGTTCTGAAACACGCGTATAACCGGCGGATTGTAACTTCTGCCAGACGCGGTCGGCGTCTGCACGACGGATGAGGATGTCCATATCCTGTGTGGCGCGCTCCGGCATATAGGCGCGAGTCGCCACGCCGCCGACGATGAGCCAGGGGATGCCCTGGAGAATGGAACGCAAATCGGGCCAGGGGTGCATAGCTGTCCTCCTGCGCAAGAATTCCGGTGCGCTGCCGCTTCCCGGACGGGCGCGTTGCAAGCAGAGATCGAGCATCAACCGCCGTCTGCGCGCTGGCGTGAGCCGTCCGTCCGGCGCGATAACCCTGACTGTGGGTGGGATCGTGGTCATAACGCCTCCACCTCAATTGTAGGAAAGTACACATAGTTGTCAAATGTAGCGCAAGCTGTCAGCTTGCGGCAAAGGCAAACTAACAGTTTGCCCTACGTATCTGACGAAAGCACACGCATTTGTCAACAATGCGCAAGCTGTCGGCTTGCGGCGAAGGCAAACTAACAGTTTGCCCTACTGACGAAAGTACACGCATTTGTCAACAATGTAGCGCAAGCTGTCAGCTTGCGGCAAAGGCAAACTAACAGTTTGCCCTACGTATCTGACGAAAGCACACGCATTTGTCAACACCGTAGCGCAAGCTGTCGGCTTGCGGCGAAGGCAAACTAACAGTTTGCCCTACGTAC